>NZ_JPOC01000267.1 GCF_000738775.1 Prescottella defluvii | reverse complement strand
GGGGGGTGGGGCGGGCGGGTGGGGTGGGTGGGTTGGGGGGGGGTGGGGGTGGGCGGGAGTGCGGGGTGGTCGGGGGGGGTGCGGCGTGGGGGGGGGGGGGGGGGGGGGGGGGGGGGGGGGGGGGGGGGGGGGGGGGGGGGGGGGGGGGGGGGGGGGGGGGGGGGGGGGGGGGGGGGGGGGGGGGGGGGGGGGGGGGGGGGGGGGGGGGGGGGGGGGGGGGGGGGGGGGGGGGGGGGGGGGGGGGGGGGGGGGGGGGGGGGGGGGGGGGGGGGGGGGGGGGGGGGGGGGGGGGGGGGGGGGGGGGGGGGGGGGGGGGGGGGGGGGGGGGGGGGGGGGGGGGGGGGGGGGGGGGGGGGGGGGGGGGGGGGGTGGG
>NZ_JPOC01000265.1 GCF_000738775.1 Prescottella defluvii | reverse complement strand
CCCCACTCCCGTCTCGCCTCCGCCGAGATCTGCACCGACGAGAAGGCAGACACCGCCATCGGCGTCCTGCACCGCTCGGTCGCCTGGTTCGCCGACCACGTCGTCGTCGTCGAGCGCGTACTGTCCGACAACGGCTCGGCCTACAAGTCCTACGCCTGGCGCGATGCCTGCGCCGAACTCGGCATCACGCACAAACGAACTCGCCCCTACCGCCCCCAGACCAACGGGAAGATCGAACGCTTCCACCGCACCCTGGCCGACGGATGGGCCTACGCCCGCTTCTACGAATCAACCACGCAACGCAACGCCGCCCTGCCTGGCTGGCTGCACTTCTACAATCACCACCGACCCCACTCCGCAATCGGCGGCCGGTCGCCAGTCACCCGACTGACCAACGTGCCCGGGCATCACA
>NZ_JPOC01000264.1 GCF_000738775.1 Prescottella defluvii | reverse complement strand
AGGCCATCGTCTCGATGGTCGCAGTCTTCAAGGCTCGCGCCATCATGGTCAACGTCAACTACCGCTATGTCGAGAACGAGTTGCAGTACATCTTCGAGAATTCGGACATGGTCGCGCTCGTCCACGAGCGTCGCTACAGCGACCGGGTGGAGGGCGTCCTGCCCAACACGCCGCAGGTGAAGACGGCCATCGTCGTCGAGGACGGCACCGATCTCGATTACTCGTCGTACGGCGGCGTCGAGTTCGAGGCGGCGCTGTCGCAGGGCTCTCCCGAGCGCAACTTCGGTGAGCGCAGCCCCGACGACATCTTCATCCTCTACACCGGCGGCACCACCGGTATGCCGAAGGGCGTCATGTGGCGGCACGAGGACTGGTGGCGCGTGCTCGGTGGCGGCGTCAACTTCGTCACCGGTGAGCGCGTCGAGGACGAGTGGGAG
>NZ_JPOC01000263.1 GCF_000738775.1 Prescottella defluvii | reverse complement strand
CTCGCCGCACCCCCCCACCCACCCCACCCCCCCCCCCCCCCCCCCCCCCCCCCCCCCCCCCCCCCCCCCCCCCCCCCCCCCCCCACCCCCCCCCCCCCCCCCCCCCCCCCCCCCCCCCCCCCCCCCCCCCCCCCCCCCCCCCCCCCCCCCCCCCCCCCCCCCCCCCCCCCCCCCCCCCCCCCCCCCCCCCCCCCCCCCCCCCCCCCCCCCACCCCCCCCCCCCCCCCCCCCCCCCCCCCCCCCCCCCCCCCCCCCCCCCCCCCCCCCACGCCGCACCCCCCCCGACCACCCCGCACTCCCGCCCACCCCCACCCCCCCACACCACACCCACCCCACCCGCCCGCGCCCGCGCAC
>NZ_JPOC01000262.1 GCF_000738775.1 Prescottella defluvii | reverse complement strand
GTCACTGCGGCTCTGCTCGCTGGCTCGGCGCCGTGTTCCAGGCCCGCCCGCGGCGGGGCGGTGGGGCGGGGCAGGGAGCGACGAAGCGCCCCCCGGCCGCGGGGGAGGGCGCGCCCCCCCCCCCCCCCCCCCCCCCCCCCCCCCCCCCCCCCCCCCCCCCCCCCCCCCCCCCCCCCCCCCCCCCCCCCCCCCCCCCCCCCCCCCCCCCCCCCCCCCCCCCCCCCCCCCCCCCCCCCCCCCCCCCCCCCCCCCCCCCCCCCCCCCCCCCCCCCCCCCGCCCCCCCCCCCCCCTCACCCCCCCCCCCCCCCCCCCCACCCCCCCCCCCCCCCACCCCCACCCCACCCCCACGCACCCCCCCCCCGCCCCCCACCTCCCACGCCCCACACCCCCCCCCCCCCCCCCCGCGCGCGGCCCCCCC
>NZ_JPOC01000261.1 GCF_000738775.1 Prescottella defluvii | reverse complement strand
GAGGGGGGGGAGGGGGGGTGGGTGGGGGGGGCGGGTCGTGGGAGGGGGGTGGGGGGGTGGGGGGGGGCGTGCGGGGGGGGGGGGTTGGGGGGGCAGGGGCGGCGCAGGGGGGCGGGCGGCGAGGGGAGGGGCGGGGGGCGGGGGGGGGGGGGGGGGGGGGGGGGGGGGGGGGGGGGGGGGGGGGTGGGGGGGGGGGGGGGAGGGGGGGGGGGGGGGGCGGGGAGGGGGGGGGGGGGGGGTGGGGGGGGGGGGGGGGGGGGGAGGGGGTGGGGGGGGGGGGGGGGGGGGGTGGGGGGGGGGGGGGGGGGGGGGGGGGGGAGGGGGGGGGGGGGTGGTGGGGGGGTGGCGGGGGGGGGGGGGGGGGGGGGGGGGGGGGGGGGGCGGGGGGGGGGCGGGGTGGTCGGGGGGGCGGGGGGAGGGAGGGCG
>NZ_JPOC01000260.1 GCF_000738775.1 Prescottella defluvii | reverse complement strand
GGGGGGTGGGTGGGGGGGGGGGGGTGGGGGGGGGGGGGGGGGGGGGGGGTGGCGGGGGGGGGGGGGGGGGGGGGGGGGGGGGGGGGGGGGGGGGGGGGGGGGGGGGGGGGGGGGGGGGCGGGGGGGGGGGGGGGGTGGGGGGGGGGGGGGGGGGGGGGGGGGGGGGGGGGGGGGGGGGGGGGGGGGGGGGGGGGGGGGGGGGGGGGGGGTGGGGGGGGGGGGGGGTGGGGTGGGGCGGGGGGGGTGGGGGGGGGGGGCGGGGGGGGGGGGGGGGGGGGGGGGGGGGGGGGGGGGGGGGGGGGGGGGGGGGGGGGGGGGGGGGGGGGGGGGGGGGGGGGGGGGGGGGGGGGGGGGGGGGGGGGGGGGGGGGGGGGGGGGGGGGGGGGGGGGGGGGGGGGGGGGGGGCGGGGCGGGGGGGGGGGCGGGGGTGGGGGGAGGGGGGCGCGCGTGCCGCGGGCGGCGGGGGGAGCGAGGCACGCGGGGCGGGCGGCGGCTGCGCCGGG
>NZ_JPOC01000259.1 GCF_000738775.1 Prescottella defluvii | reverse complement strand
TGGGGGCGGGGGGGCGCGCCCGCGTGCGGGCCGCGGCGGCCGGGCTCCGCGCGGCTGGGGACGCGGTGGGGGGGGGGTGGGGTGGGGGGGGGGGTGCGCTAGCGCGGCGGGGGGGGGTGCGGGGCCGGGGGGTGGGCGGGGGGGGGCGGGGGCGGGGGGGGGGCGGCGGGGGGGAGGGCCGGCGGGGGGGGGGGGGGGGGGGGGCGGGGCTGGGGGGGGGCGGCCGGGGGGGGGGGGGGGGGGGGGGGGGGGGGGGGGGGGGGGGGGGGGGGGGGGGCGGGGGGGGGGGGGGGGGGGGGGGGGGGGGGGGGGGGGGGGGGGGGGGGGGGGGGGGGGGGGGGGGGGGGGGGGGGGGGGGGGGGGGGGGGGGGGCCGGGG
>NZ_JPOC01000258.1 GCF_000738775.1 Prescottella defluvii | reverse complement strand
CCGCGCTTCCCCCCCCCCGGCACCCGCCCGCGGCCGCCCCGGCGCCCCCCGCCGCCGCCCGCCTCCCCGGGGTGACCGCGGACGGCCCGCGCCGTGTCGGACTCCTGTCGGCCGAGGTGTCGCACATCTTCGTGCGCCCGGATCGAACGGCCGACGACCCGCTGATCTCCGTCCTGTTCGAGGATCCCGAGAAGAAAACGGGATCGGTGGATCCCCGCCTCGACGGCACGATCGTCGACGTCTTTCCGGCCGGAGGGCGGTGACCGTGTCACCCACGCCGGGTACTCGCTGGGTCGTCGGGCTGTCGACGGCCGTCGTCGCGGCGTGCGGATTCGTCGTCGTGGCCACCTCGACCCGCGACCACTACGAACCCGTATCGCCCAGGGCGGGCACCGACTTGATC
>NZ_JPOC01000256.1 GCF_000738775.1 Prescottella defluvii | reverse complement strand
ACAACGACTGGGTGGAGGCGGTCAACCGCAACGGCATCGTCGTCGCCCGCGCGGTCGTCACGCACCGGATGCCGCCGGGCACGGTGTTCGTGCACCACGCACAGGAACGCCTGATCAACGTGCCGAAGTCGGAGACCGACGGCCGGCGCGGCGGTATCCACAATTCGCTCACCCGGGTGCTGGTGAAACCGACGCACCTGATCGGCGGGGACGCGCCGCTGTCGGTCGCGGGGGACTATCTCGGGCCCACCCGCCACCCGCGGGGCGAGGGGGCGGGGGTCCGTCGCCGCGGCCCGGGGGGGGAGAGCTGGTGGCGGGGGGGGGGCGGAGGGGGG
>NZ_JPOC01000255.1 GCF_000738775.1 Prescottella defluvii | reverse complement strand
GGGGGTGGGGGCGGGGGGTTGGGGGGCGGGGGGGGTGTGGGAGGGGAGGGCGGGGGGGGGTGGGGGGGGGGGGGGGGGGGGGGGGGGGGGCGGGGGGGGGAGGGGGGGGGGGGGGGGGGCGGGGGGGGCGGGGCGGGGGGGGGGGGGGGGGGGGGGGGGGGGGGGGGGGGGGGGGGGCGGGGGGGGGGGGGGGGGGGGGGGGGGGGGGGGGGGGGGCGGGGGGGGGGGGGGGCGGGGGGGGGGGGGGGGGGGGGGGGGGGGGGGGGGGGTGGGGGGGGCGGGGGAGGGGGTG
>NZ_JPOC01000254.1 GCF_000738775.1 Prescottella defluvii | reverse complement strand
GGACTCGGCCGGGGCGTCGGTCAGCGGCGCGGGTTCGACCACGGAGGGGTGCCCCGGCGTAGTCCCGAAATGGATCCGGCCGGTGCGGTCTCCACTGCCGCCGTGGACGACGTGCGGGTCGAGATCGACGCCGATACCGGCGCCGAGAGGGTCGTCTACGTGTTCGCCGGCTCGGGAATCCCGTTCTGGAAGGCGGGGTACGTCGCCGAGGCCGTCCCGTACCGCGGTGGTCCCACCCTTCCGGTCCCGGGCAGGGCGATCATGCAGGTGGACATCATGGGCACGGCGCCACCGGCACGTCACCCCTCCGACGCCGCGGTACCCGTGGTGACGCCGGACGGGTCCCGCGTGACCCAGCTCTTCGTGCTACCGGACGTGCGGGACGCGAATGGAATCACCCAGTCCTTCATCGGTCTCCGTCCCGGGCCTGTGCCGTTCGAGGTCGTCACCGTCGAGGAACCACCCCAGCTGATCATCGAGTTCCGCTGACGGCTCGGTCGGCGCCCCCGGCGCCCGTCTCGGTTCCGGCTACATTCGAGACCATGACCGCCCAGCCC
>NZ_JPOC01000253.1 GCF_000738775.1 Prescottella defluvii | reverse complement strand
GGTGGGGGGGGGGCGGCGGGGGGGGGGGGCGGGGGGGGGCGGGGGGGGGGTGGGGGGGGGGGGGGGGGGGGGGGGGGGGCGGGGCGGGGGGGGCGGGCGGGGGGGGGGTGGGGGGGGGGGCGAGGGGGTGGGGGGGGGCGGGGGGGGCGGGGGGTGGGGGGGGGGGGGGGGGGGGGGGGGGGGGGGGGGGGGGGGGGGGGGGGGGGGGGGGGGGGGGGGGGGTGGAGGGGGAGGGGGGGGGGGGGGGGGGGGTGGGGGAGGGGGGGGGGGGGGGAGCGGGGGGGGGGGGGGGGGGGGGGGTGGGGGGGGGGGGGGGGGTGGGGGGTGGGGCGGGGGTGGGGGAGGGTGTGGGGGGGGGGGGGGGGGGGCGGGGGTGGGGGGGGGGGCGGGGGGGTGGGGGGGGGGGCTGTGGCGGGCGGGGGGGGGG
>NZ_JPOC01000252.1 GCF_000738775.1 Prescottella defluvii | reverse complement strand
CCCCCCACACCCCCCGCCCCCCCCCCCCCCCCCCCCCCCCCGCGCCCGCCCCCCCCCCCCCCCCCCCACCCCCCCCCCCCCCCCCCCCCCCCCCCCCCCCCCCCCCCCCCCTCCCCCCCCCCCCCCCCCCCCCCCCCCCCCCCCCCCCCGCCCGCCCGCCCCCCCCCCCGCCCCCCCCCCCGCCCCCCCCGGCCGCCCCGCCCCGCGCCCGCCCCCGCCGCCCCCCCCCCCCCCGCCCCCCCCCCCCCCCCCCCCCGCCCCCCCCCCCCACCACCCCCGCGCGCGCCCCCCCCCCCCCACCGCCGCGCCCACGCCGCGCCCCGCCCCGCCCCCCCCCCCGCCCCGCGCCCCCCCCCGCCCCCCCCCGCCCGCCCCCGGTCACCGCAGCGCGCCCCCCC
>NZ_JPOC01000251.1 GCF_000738775.1 Prescottella defluvii | reverse complement strand
ACCTGGCACACGTCGTCGAGCTGCAGAACCTCTGCCCGCCCGATGACGTCGCCGAGGCCGGCCTCGCCGAGAAGGGCACCTGGTTCACCGTCGTCGACGACGCGCACCACCCACTGGCCGCGGCCGCCTACGCCGAGTGGCAGGGGGGCGGCGCGGGCACGGGGGCCCCGCCGGCCCCCCCCCCCCCCCCGCGCGGGGTCGGGGGGGCCGCGGCGCCGCCCGCCCCCCCCCACCCCCCCCCCCCCGGCCCGAGCCCCCCCCGGCGCGCCCCCCCCCCCCACCCCCCCCCCCCCCGCCGCCGCCGCCCGCCCCCCCCCGCGGGGGCAGGGAGACCCCCCGTGGGGCCCGTGGGGCGGCCTGGGCTGCGCCGGTGGGCGGAGGCGGGCGCGGGGCGGGGCTGAGGGGGCGGGTGGGGGGGCGGGGGGGGTGGTGGACGCGGCGGCGGCGCGGGCACGAGGGG
>NZ_JPOC01000250.1 GCF_000738775.1 Prescottella defluvii | reverse complement strand
GGGTGGTGGAGGGGGGGGGGCGGGGGGAGGGTGTGGGGGGAGGGAGGGGGGGGGGCGGGGGCGGGGGGGGGGAGGGAGGGGGGGGGGGGGGGGGGTGGGGGTGGGGGGGGGGGGAGGGGGGGGGGTGGGGGGGCGGGGGGGGGTGGGAGGGGGGGGGGGGGGGGGGGGGGGGGGGGGGGGGGGGGGGGGGGGGGGGGAGGGGGGGGGGGGGGGGGCGGGGGGGGGGGGGGGGGGGGGGTGGGGGGGGGGGGGGGGGGGGGGGGGGGGGGGGGGGGGGGGGGGGGGGGGGGGGAGGGGGCGGGGGTGGCGGCGGGGGGGGGGGGGGAGGCGTCGTAGGGGCGGGAGGGTGGGGGGCGGAGGGGGCAGGGGGGGGGGTGCGCGGGGATCGGGGCGGGGGGGGGGGGGGTGGTGGGGGGGG
>NZ_JPOC01000249.1 GCF_000738775.1 Prescottella defluvii | reverse complement strand
ACCAGCCCACCGCCGAGCGCCTTGCCCAGGATGTAGACGTCGGGGACCACCCCCTCGTGGTCGCACGCGAAGGTCTCCCCCGTCCGCCCCAGACCGCTCTGGATCTCGTCGGCGAGCAGCAGGATGCCGCGGTCGTCGCACAGCCGTCGCACGCCCGCCAGATAGCCGTCGGGCGGCACCAGCACGCCCGCCTCACCCTGGATCGGTTCGACGAGGACGGCGACAGTGTTCTCGGTGATCGCGTCCGCCAGTGCGTCGACGCTGCCGTACTCGACGGACGGAAAGCCTGGAGGGAACGGCCCGAATCCCCCGCGGGCGTCCGGATCGGACGAGAACCCGACGATGCCGATGGTGCGCCCGTGGAAGTTGCCCGCGCAGGTGATGATCTCGGCACGATCGCGCGGGACGCCCTTGACGTCGTACCCCCACTTGCGGGCCAGTTTCAGTGCGGTCTCCACCGCCTCGGCACCGGTGTTCATCGGCAGGACCGCGTCCTTGCGGCACAGCCGCGCGACGTCGGCGCAGAACTGCGCGAACCGGTCGTGCTGGAACGCGCGACTGGTCAGCGTGAGCCGGCCGAGCTGTTCCCGCGCGATCTCGACCAGTTCGGGGTGCGCGTGCCCGAAGTTCAACGCCGAGTAGCCGGCCAGGACATCGAGGTACTCGACCCCGTCGATACCCCGGACCCACGCCCCCGATCCGGATTCGACGATCACCGGCAGCGGACTGTAGTTGTGGGCGCTGTGCGCGTCGGCGCGGTCGAGTTCGCGGCGCGTCGCAGCCGTCACCGGTACGAGTCCGGCATCG
>NZ_JPOC01000248.1 GCF_000738775.1 Prescottella defluvii | reverse complement strand
CCCCCGGCAGCCCCTGCCCCAGCGCCGACAGCTTCACCGACACCTCGATCGGACGCACCCCGGTCGCGTCGGCCTGCGGCATCCGCGCGAGTTCGGCCAGCAGCTCGAGATAGGCGACGACGGTGTCCCGGGCCCGGCCGACGTCGAGCGTGTCCTCGCCGAGGTAGTCGATGCTCACCGCGCGTCCGGCGGTCAGCAGCGCGG
>NZ_JPOC01000247.1 GCF_000738775.1 Prescottella defluvii | reverse complement strand
CCGCGTCGTGGTGGTCTCGGTGCTGCTGGCGGTGGCGTGCACGTTCCTCGAACCGGTCCGCACCACCCTGTTCTACGGGCAGATCAACCTGGTCCTGATGGCACTGGTGCTGTGGGACGTCTCCCGCGCCGACGGCAGCAGGATCAAGGGCGTCGGCGTCGGCATCGCCGCCGGGATCAAACTGACACCGGCCTACTTCGTCCTTTACTACCTGGTGCTGCGGAAGTGGCGGGCCGCCCGCCCCCCCGCCCCCGCCCCCCCCCCCGCCCCCCCCCCCCGGCGGCGCGGGCGCCCGCGCCGGCGCGCGCGCGCGTGCGGCCCGGCGCCCGCGCGCTCCACCGCCCGCCCCCC
>NZ_JPOC01000246.1 GCF_000738775.1 Prescottella defluvii | reverse complement strand
CGTCGACCTCGAGTACCACGGGCAGACCATCTCCGCGGGGGACCGCGTCCTACTGCTCGTCGGATCCGCCAATCGGGATCCCCGGGCGTTCGAGGACGCCGACGAGTTCCGCATCTCCCGCGACAGCAGCAACAAGCTGGCGAGCTTCGGCAGCGGCACCCATTTCTGCCTGGGCGCGCATCTCGCGCGGCTCGAGGCCAACATCGCCCTGGCGGAGTTCGCCGACCGCGTCGAGGAGTTCGAGGTCGACGAGTCTCGC
>NZ_JPOC01000245.1 GCF_000738775.1 Prescottella defluvii | reverse complement strand
GCATATAGTAATACCGGTATAGTTATTCGAGCCGGAGGTGTGCAGTGGTCGAACTCAAGACCGAATCCGAGATCCAGGGGATGCGAGCGGCGGGCCGCGGGGGCGCGGGCGCCCCCCCGGCGGGGCGGGGGCCCCCGCCGGGGGGGGGGGGGGTTGGCGGGGGCCGCCCCCGCCCCGCCCCCCCCGGGTCCCCCCCCCGGGGCGGGGCGTCCCGGTTCGCCGCCCGCCCCGGGGGGCGCCCCCCCGGCCGGCGGATGCGGGGGCGTCGGGCCGCTCCCGGCACCGGGGGGGGGGGGTCTCGGCTGGGCGCCGCCCGCGCCGTGCCGCCCGCCCGGGCGCGCCGGGCCCCCGCCCGGGCCCGGGGGCGGCGCGGGGGGCCGG
>NZ_JPOC01000244.1 GCF_000738775.1 Prescottella defluvii | reverse complement strand
GGAGCTGAGGTCGTCATCGCTGAGGGTCGAGACCGTTCCCCCAGTGGAACGGGATCGGGATGAGGTGGTCATCGACAGTTTCCTTCTCGCCTTGACTCTTGACGGGCGAGCATATTAGAACACGTTCTAGATGAAAATGTCATCCATGAGAGGCGGGTAGACGTTGTGACAATCGCCCCCACCGACGAGCAGAGGGCCGTCCCGGGGGCGGTTCAGGCGGGGGGCCCCCCCCCGGGCCCCCCCCCCCCTTTTCGTGGAGGGGCCGGGGGTTCCTGTGGCCCGGCGCGGGCCCCGGGGGGGT
>NZ_JPOC01000243.1 GCF_000738775.1 Prescottella defluvii | reverse complement strand
GGGGGGGCGGGGGGGGCGGGGGGGGGGGGGGTGCGGGGGGCGGGGGGGGGGGGGGGGGGGCGGGGGGGGGGGCGGGGGGGGGGGGGGGGGGGGGGGGGGGGGGGGGGGGGGGGGGGGCGGGGGGCGGGGGGGGGGGGGGGGGGGGGGGGGGGGGGGGGGGGGGGGGGGGGGGGGGGGGGGGGGGGGGGGGGGGGGGGGCGGGGGGGGGGGGGGGCGGGGGGGGGGGGGGGGGGGGGGGGGGGGGGGGGGGGGGGGGGGGGGGCGGCGGGGGGGGGGTGTGCGGGGGGGGGGGGGGGCGGGGCGGCGGGGCCGCGCAAAGGGCCCCCTGGGTCGGTGGCGCGGGGTCGTGGGGGGGCGCGGCGGTGGACTGGGCGTGTGTGCCCGGGTTTGCGCCGAGACCGGTTGGTCCGGGGGGGGCGGGCGGGGGCCCCCGGGCGCGGAGGCGGTCTGCGCGGGGTATCGCGGGGCGAAGCCCGCCGCCGAGGACGATCTCCGA
>NZ_JPOC01000242.1 GCF_000738775.1 Prescottella defluvii | reverse complement strand
GGGCTCGGCAACGTGCTGATGGGGCTGATCTTCGGACGCTACTGGCAGCGCACCGGCAAGTTGTGGCCGCTGGTGATCGCGCACGCGCTGATCGACACCGTCGCGTTCGTCGGCTACGCGCTGTTACGCGGGCACCTGTCCTGGCTGCCGTGACCGCAACTGTCGGGATCGCACGTATTCTCGGACCGTGAACGGCGAGACCCACGACAGACGTCAGCCGGGCCCGCCGCACCGCGGCCGGCCCCAGCCGC
>NZ_JPOC01000241.1 GCF_000738775.1 Prescottella defluvii | reverse complement strand
ATCGAGGTCACCGCCGAGGATCGCCCCGCGCTCAAGCGCGCCGGCTTCCTCACGCGTGACGCTCGCGCCGTCGAGCGCAAGAAGTACGGCCTGAAGAAGGCCCGCAAGGCATCTCAGTACTCCAAGCGCTGATGTGTCGCCGGAGCCGACATTCGTGTCGGCTCCGGCACCTGTTCAACCACGAGAGCAGGCGTTCGTAGAGTTCTTTCGCTACCGGACGCCTGCTCTTGTGTTTTACCTGGATACTCACCCGGATTGCACAACCGGATTGCGAGGGATCGGTTCTATGGGTCGTATGTTCGGCACGGACGGCGTGCGCGGCTTGGCGAATGCCGAGTTGACCGCGGAGTTGGCACTGAAGGTGGCCGGGGCCGCGGCGG
>NZ_JPOC01000240.1 GCF_000738775.1 Prescottella defluvii | reverse complement strand
CACCCGCCCCCACCGCTCCCGCCCCCCTCGGCCGCGCCGGTCCCGCCGCCGCGCCGGCCCCCCCCCCGGGCCGCGCCCTGTCCCCCCGCCGCCCCCCGGCGCCCCGCCCGCCGGCCACCCCCCCCGGCGACCCCGCAGGGCCCGCCCCCGGCGGCGGCCCGCGCCCCCGCCCCCGGGCGACGACGACGACCTGTCCGCGCTGGCCGCGCGCCTGCACGAGCCCCGCCTCGACCGCTCCCGGCCCATGTGGGAGGGCTATCTCGTCGAAGGCCTCGCGGGCGGCGGATTCGCGCTGTACGGGAAGATCCACCACGCCACGCTCGACGGGATGTCGGGCATCCGGATGCTCGAGCAGTCCATGGACTCGGACCCGGAGCGGCGTGGCATGCCACTGCTGCTCACCCCGGCCACACCCGAGCCC
>NZ_JPOC01000239.1 GCF_000738775.1 Prescottella defluvii | reverse complement strand
ACTGTGCCGGCCCAGTGCACGATTGCGTCCGCGCGCAACACGTTTCACCGTCCACAGCCGGGGTGCGCCCGCTCCGGAACGCACCCGCGCCGTCCGGTACCGGCGCACCCACAGGTAGACGCCGCCGAGCGCGATCACCCACAGCCACGACGCTGCCAGTTCGCTGTACACACGCCCCGGCTCGCCCAGGTGCAGGTGTCGGTGCAACTGCGAGATCCACGTCCGCACCGGCAGCGAGCTGCTGCTGCCGTAGACGACGAGTTCGCCGACCGGCCGCGC
>NZ_JPOC01000238.1 GCF_000738775.1 Prescottella defluvii | reverse complement strand
GGCGGCGGACCGGTCGGCGTCTCCACTCTCGCCGTCGCGGTGGGGGAGGAGCCGACGACCGTCGAGGAGGTCTGTGAGCCGTTCCTGGTGCGGGCCGGGATGATCGCACGGACTCCACGGGGGCGTGTCGCGACTGCGGCGGCGTGGGCGCAGCTGGGGCTGACTCCGCCTCCCGATGCCGCCGTCGGCGGGATCGAGGTG
>NZ_JPOC01000237.1 GCF_000738775.1 Prescottella defluvii | reverse complement strand
CTCGTCCTGGTAGATCGCGACCGCGCTGTGCCGGGTGTCGATCGCCTCGAACGAGGCGACCACGAGGGCCTCGAAGGTCTCCCGCGATCCCATGCCGGCGGCGACGATCTCGTGGTAGCGCCCGAACAGATCGTCCTGGAATCCGCGCAGAATCTCGTCGACCATGGACTCCTTGGAGTCGAAGTGGTGGTAGAGGCTGCCGGACAGGATGCCCGCCGCATCGGCGATGTCACGAACGGTGGTGGCCCGCAGACCGC
>NZ_JPOC01000236.1 GCF_000738775.1 Prescottella defluvii | reverse complement strand
TCCGGCGCGACGACCCGACCGACCGGTCCGATGCGGCGGCCGGGCAGTTCGCCACGACCTGCGCGGTGCCGACTATCCGACCGATTCCTGGCACCATGATCGAGTGCGAACGCCCTTCCTCACCCACCCGCTCTCCCGACGTGCTGCACTGCGCGTCGTCGGCAGCGCCGCGCTCGGGACGACAGCGCTGGCGGCGACGACGGGTTGCTCGGATTCCGGACAGGCCGACACTCCGGCCGAAGTCGATGCCCTCACCACGC
>NZ_JPOC01000235.1 GCF_000738775.1 Prescottella defluvii | reverse complement strand
ACCCCGGTCGGCGGCGTGGCGGCATCGGCAGTGCGCGATGCAGTCGATGCTGCACCCGGAATCGACCGTCAGGCACGTGATTTCGTGTCGGCGCAGCCGGGCGGTACGCAGATCCTGGACCAGATCGACGGGGCGATCAACGCGTTCGTCGTCGAATCGTCCCTCGGTGTCGCCACGAACATGATCAGCGGAGCCGTCGGGGACGGCATCCAGGCATGAGCCACGGGTGGGGCGG
>NZ_JPOC01000234.1 GCF_000738775.1 Prescottella defluvii | reverse complement strand
CGACGACCATCCGCTCGGCGCCGCGCTTGCCGATGCCGGGAACCCTCGTCAGGGCCGTGACATTGCCCTCGGCGAGCGCCTTGCGCAGCGCCTCCGGCTCGAGCACCGCGAGGATCGCCATCGCCAGGCGGGGACCGACACCGGACACCGTCTGCAGCAGGCCGAACAGATCCCGTGATTCCGTGTCGGCGAAGCCGTACAGCGTCATCGAGTCCTCGCGCACGATCATCGCGGTCAGCAGTCGCGCGTCGTCGCCGCGGCGCAACGTCGCCAACGTGGCCGGCGTGGCGTTGACGCGATAGCCGACGCCCGCGGCCTCGATCACCGCGTGGTCCAACCCGATCTCGAGGACCTCACCTCGCACCGAAGCGATCACCGTGTTCCTGCCTTCCTCGCGGCAACTTCCTTGAGCCGCAGTTCGTACCGACGCTTCTGTTCGGCAGCGGCGGCCTCGGCCGCCGC
>NZ_JPOC01000233.1 GCF_000738775.1 Prescottella defluvii | reverse complement strand
CGCGAGCAGCAGCGCGCTCGAACCGTCGGAGATCTGGCTGGCGACGGCAGCGGTCAGGCGACCACCCTCGACGAGCACGTTCAGGCTGGCCATCTTCTCGAGGCTGGTCTCGCGCGGGCCCTCGTCGGTGGTGCACTCACCGAAGGGGACGACCTCGTTGTCGAAGCGGCCCTCGGCGATCGCGGCCTTGGCGCGCTCGTGGCTCTGCAGAGCCCACTTCTCGAGCTCCTCGCGGCTGATGTCCCACTTGTCGGCGATCATCTCGGCGCCGCGGAACTGCGACACCTCCTCGTCGCCGTAGCGCTCGGCCCAGCCCTTGGACTCGGCGGTCGGGGTGCGAAGCCGTACTGCTGGCCGACGATCATCGCCGCC
>NZ_JPOC01000232.1 GCF_000738775.1 Prescottella defluvii | reverse complement strand
GGTCGGTCCTTTGCATTGGGCAATATAACAGGGGTCAGGGGCTACTTCGGCGCACCCCTGGAGACGGGACGGCACGCATGCGGATCGGGATCCTCGCCTACGACGGCTGCCTCGCGGCCGAGATCTTCCTCTTCACCGATCTGCTGCTCATCGCGAACCGGGTGGCGCGGGAAACGGGTGTCGCGAAGGAGGATCCGTTCCGGGTGTCGGTCATGGCATCGTCGTCGCCCGTCGCCGCGGCCGGCGG
>NZ_JPOC01000231.1 GCF_000738775.1 Prescottella defluvii | reverse complement strand
CCGACGCGCGGGTGCCGACGACCACACGGGCGGTGCCGCGCAGCGCAGCCAGCCATCGCCGATACCGGGCGGACGGACCCAACCCGGCCGCGAGACCGACCACGTCGTCCTTGCCGATCACCGACTCGCAGGCCGCGAGCACCCGGTCGAGGTCGCGTTGATCGGGCACCACCAGCACCACGCCTCGATCCGACGCCGCGACGAGACCGGCCAGTTCCGCGATCCGGGTGCTCCAGTCCTCCCCAGGCGGGGATCGGCAAGGACGACGTGGTCGGTCTCGCGGCCGGGTTGGGTCCGTCCGCCCGGTATCGGCGATGGCTGGCTGCGCTGCGCGGCACCGCCCGTGTGGTCGTCGGCACCCGCGCGTCGGTGTTCGCCCCGACACCGGAACTCGGTCTGATGATCGTGTGGGACGACGGTGACGACAATCTGGCGGAGCCGCGCTCGCCGTACCCGCACGCACGCGAGGTCGCGTTGCTGCGGGCACACGGAACCGGTTGCGCATTGGTGCTCGCCGGGCATTCGCGTACCGCGGAGGGCCAGGCTCTGGTGGATTCGGGGTGGGCGCACGATCTGGTCGCGCCCCGTGACGTGGTGCGCGCCCACGCGCCCAAGGTCACGGCCCTCGCCGACAGTGACCACGCACTGGCCCGTGAGTGGCGGGTGCCAACCATCGCTGCCATGCGTGTGGGGCGCGGGCGCTGCGGGCGGTGGTGGTGGGTGCCGGCCGAACCGCCGAGGAACTCGGTCGAGCGTTTCCCGGTGTCGCGGTGCACACGTCGGGGGGTACCGACGTGAAGTCGGAGATCGAGCCGGGCGCCAAGCTGGTCGTCTCCACCGTCGGCGCGGAACCGGTGATGCCCGGCGGGTACGGTGCGGCTCTTCTGCTCGACGGTTGGGCGCTGCTCGGCCGCGCCGACCTCCGGGCCGCGGAGGAGACGTTGCGGCGCTGGATGACCGCGTCGGCGCTCGTGCGATCGCATCGGGACGGCGGCGCGGTGGTGGTGGTGGCAGACTCGGGGATCCCGACCGTGCAGGCGCTGGTCCGCTGGGATCCGTTGTGGCACGCCCAGGCTCAGCTCGCCGAGCGTGCCGAGGTGGGCTTCCCG
>NZ_JPOC01000230.1 GCF_000738775.1 Prescottella defluvii | reverse complement strand
GCTGCGACCAGTACATCAGCACCCCGAGTGCCGTGCCGACCGTGACGCCGGCCATCGCGATCCACGCGAACACCCAGCGGCGGGTCCACGCCGCGAGCGCGGACGCCCCCATCCCCAACACCACCACCAACCAGGGGAACAGCCGGGCCCGCGCCCCGACCCCCTCCTGCCCCCCCCCCCCGCGCCCCGCCCCCCCCCCCCCACCCCCCGCCCGCCCCGCCGGCCGCCGCAGCCGGCGCGCCCCGCCGGGCCCACCGCGTGGCCGCCCCCACGCCCCCCCCGCCCCCCCCGCCCACCCCGCACCGCCCCCCCGCGGCTCCCGCGCCGCGCCGCGCTGCCCGCCGCTTTCAGTCGCCCGCGCGCCAGACTCGGCCCCCCGGCCCCCACCCCCCCGCCCGCGCCCCCCCCCCCACGCCCCCCCCCGCCC
>NZ_JPOC01000229.1 GCF_000738775.1 Prescottella defluvii | reverse complement strand
GGATCCGGTCGGCCGGCACGTACCGCAGATCCCAGTCGGCCCACTCCCGGAACTCCCACGACAGTTCCTCCGAAGCCAGCGTCGAGGCGTCGGGCAATTCCTCGGGATCGGGCACCGGCGGCATCTCGTCACGGTGCTCGAGACCCTCGTCGAGGACGTGGAACGACGCCGACATCGTGAAGATCGCCTGACCGTCCTGTACTGCCGTCACCCGCCGGGTCGCGAACGAGCGGCCGTCCCGGATCCGGTCCACCAG
>NZ_JPOC01000228.1 GCF_000738775.1 Prescottella defluvii | reverse complement strand
AACTGCAGGCCCGGCAGGGCGAGTTCGGCGCGCATCAGCAGTGCCAGCAGCCCGCCGAACATGAAGAACGCGAACGACGTGATCAGATACATGATCCCGATCACCTTGGGATCCGTCGTCGTGATCACGCGATAGATGATCGAGCCCTTGCGGGCGAACCTGGCCGGATACGGCCTGACGGCAACGGGTTTCGACGCGACGGTTGCCACCGCTCCTCCT
>NZ_JPOC01000227.1 GCF_000738775.1 Prescottella defluvii | reverse complement strand
CGTCGTCGATGAGGGCGATGTGGCAGGTGGCCGGCGCACGTCCGGCGGTGCCGGGGGCGCGTTCGAGGTCGTCGGGGGTGGCGATGGTGACGGCGGCGACCTCGGTGGATCCGTAGAAGTTGTAGAGCACCTTCCCGAACGCCTGCTGCGTGCGGATGGACAGGTCGGGGGCGATGGCCGAGCCCGCCGCGAAGATGACCTTCAGTGAGGAGGTGTCGTACTTCGACAGGACTTCGGGGCCGAGGTCGACGATGCGCTGCAGCATG
>NZ_JPOC01000226.1 GCF_000738775.1 Prescottella defluvii | reverse complement strand
ATCGGTGCGCAGTGTCGGCGCCCTGATCGCGTCGGCAGCAGCCGAGTCTGTCGTCCGGCGCGCCCACAAGCCACACATCAAGCACGCCGACATGGTCGACCACGGCTGCGGAGCGGTACGACTTCGACGTCGTCACATCGGCATTCGGATTCCGCTTGTCGACGGAGCGGAAACTGAAGCGCGCCTCACCGGCGTCGACGTCGAGCACTCCGTAGCCGTGGTCGACCATGTCGGCGTGCTTGATGTGTGGATTGTGGGCGCGCCGGTTGACTTCCTCGGCTCGTGCCGCCGCGATCAGGTCGCCGCCACTGCTCCCGATGCTGTATCCGCCGTCCCCCGTGTTGGTGGACGTGACCGACGGAACCACGAACTCGACGCCCGCGCGCGCGGTGCCG
>NZ_JPOC01000225.1 GCF_000738775.1 Prescottella defluvii | reverse complement strand
TGGCACCGCCGGGGATTCTGTCGTTTCCGGGCTCGGCTACGCTCTCGGCATGAATTGGGGGAGAGCAGTGGGGGCTGCCGCATGTCTTGCGGCAGTGGTGATGTCGGGTTCGGCATGTGCGAACACGGTCGAGGGGACGCCGCACGCACAGGGCAGCGCGACACCGGCGAGTGGGGCGCCGTCGCCGAAAGCGGCGCAGAGCGTGGGTGGCGTTCCGGCGTGTGCGGACATCGGATCGGCCGTCACCGCTGTGGTGAGCGGCTACAGCCTCGACCCGAAACTGTCGCTGCCTGCGGCCGGCGGCTCGACGATGTGCTTCTTCATCGACGGGCGGGAG
>NZ_JPOC01000224.1 GCF_000738775.1 Prescottella defluvii | reverse complement strand
CGCCGACTTCGCCCGCGTCGCACGGCATCCCCGCGTCGTCACGATCGCCCTCGCCTGCCAACTCCTGATCCTGCCCGCGATCGCGTTCGGTCTGGTGCTGTTGTTCGATCTGCCGCCGCTGCTCGCGGTCGGCATGATGGTCCTCGCCGCCTCTCCCGGCGGCACCACCGCCAACCTCTTCAGCCACCTCTACCGCGGCGACGTCGCCCTCAACATCACGCTGACCGCG
>NZ_JPOC01000223.1 GCF_000738775.1 Prescottella defluvii | reverse complement strand
CGCCGAGCAACGCGACGGCGCCGAGGGCAGCGCCACCGACTCCACCCGATCCGAACGCGGCCTCGATGATCTTGTCCTTGGCGAAGAATCCCGAGAACGGCGGAATCCCGATGATCGCGAGGTACCCGAAACCGAAGGTGACGAACGTGATCGGCATCAGTGTCCGGAGCCCGCCGTAGCGGCGCATGTCGGTTTCCTCGTTCATCCCGTGCATCACCGAACCGGCGCCGAGGAACAGTCCGGCT
>NZ_JPOC01000222.1 GCF_000738775.1 Prescottella defluvii | reverse complement strand
GGGGGCGGGGGGGGTGGGGGGGGGGGGGGGGCGGGGGGCGGGGGGGGGGGGGGGGGGGCGGGGGGGGGGGCGGGGGGGGGGGGGGGGGGGGGGGGGGGGGGGGGGGGGGGGGGGGCGGGGGGCGGGGGGGGGGGGGGGGGGGGGGGGGGGGGGGGGGGGGGGGGGGGGGGGGGGGGGGGGGGGGGGGGGGGGGGGGCGGGGGGGGGGGGAGGCGGGGGGGGGGGGGGCGGCCGGGCGGGGGCCGGCGGGGGAGGGCGGGCCGCGCGAGGAGTGGCGGCAGGCCGCGAGGGGCGAGAGCGGCGCCAGCGGCGGGCGCGGCGGCCGGGCGCTCGGTGTGCGCGCCGGCGGCGCGGAGGTCGTGGATGTCGGACGAGCGGCCTGCGCCGGGGGCAGATGGTGGTCGGCGCGGGGGGGGGTGGGGGGG
>NZ_JPOC01000221.1 GCF_000738775.1 Prescottella defluvii | reverse complement strand
CGCGGTCCAGGCGCGTTCATCCCGACCCCCCGGGGCTGAACTCTGACGACCCCCGCCTCCTCCCCGCCTGGCGGGGGTCGTCCCCTAAATTCTCCCCTTCCCGTTCGAACGCGCGGCGCTCATGCACGCGATCCGTTCGCGGTCTGCCTTCCCCGGTCCACCGGGTTCCGTGCGGCCCTGTCTGCGGCCCTTTCTGTGGCATTTCCGCAGCGCTCCAGTGCGATTCCGTCGGCCTCGGCGGGATTCGGCAGTTCCCGTCGGGTGTCGATCCGTCCCGTCCGTGCCCATCCAAGAAAATCGTACGTAGGTACCAGAATTGATCCACACCCCCTGATTCTGTGCACATTCCCCGAGATCGGGTTCCCCGCCGGACCGGTACTGCGCAGGCTTGCCGTCATGGACATCGAATCCCGCGTACCGGCGGCGTCGGCGCGGCCCGGGGTGCTCGCGCTGGTGAGTGCTCGCGGCGTCGTGCAGGCGCTGCGTTCGGTCGCGGCCGCAACCGAACAAACATTTGAGGCGGTCGTGGGTCTGCCCGCACGCCGGGTGTGGGAGGGGGCCGGTCTGGTGGTGGTGGACGCGGCCGCGGCGCGCGAGTGTGCGACGCGACTGCCGCGCCGCGACCGGGTGCTACTCGTCTGCGACGGTCCGCCCACACTGCCCGACTGGCAGGCGGCCACGGCGGTCGGGGGGGGAGCGTGCTCGG
>NZ_JPOC01000220.1 GCF_000738775.1 Prescottella defluvii | reverse complement strand
GAGTTCGACGACGTCGGTGTATCCGAGGTCGGCGAGGTCCGTCGCGGCGGTGGCGCTCATGTTGCCCGACAGACAGTAGACGGCGATCGTGGTGCCGTGATCCGACGGTAGCGACGCGGTGTGCGTGGACACCTCGTCGAACGCGATCGCGGCGTCGGTTCCGGCGATCGTGCCCTCGTCGGGCACGTGGACGTTCAGGACGAACGTGCTGTCGTCGGCCACCGCGTCGCTACCGTCGGATCACGGCACCACGATCGCCGTCTACTGTCTGTCGGGCAACATGAGCGCCACCGCCGCGACGGACCTCGCCGACCTCGGATACACCGACGTCGTCGAACTCGACGGCGGCATGCGGGCCTGGGTGGCCGACGGGCACGAATTGCTGCCTCCGGCATCCTGATCCGCCACCGTCGTTTCCGACGGATACCGACCGCGTGCAACAATGCCCCGGTCAGGTGATGACGAAAGAGGAAGCCGGTGTGAAACCGGCGCGGTCCCGCCACTG
>NZ_JPOC01000219.1 GCF_000738775.1 Prescottella defluvii | reverse complement strand
CCGCCCGCACCCGCGGCCCCGACCGGCCTGACCGCCACCCCGAACACCGTCACCATCGGCGACACCGTCACCATCTCCGGCAACGCCGAAGCCGACTCCTCGGTCACGGTCACCGCAGGCGACGAATCCTGCACCACCACCGCCGACAACACCGGCGCCTTCGCCTGCGACATCACCACCACCACCGCCGGCACCCTCACCGCCACCGCCGCCGCCACCAACAGCATCGGCACCGGCCCCGCCTCCACCCCGGTCACCGTCGACGTCACCAAGCACTCCAGCACCACCGACGTGACGATCTCCCCTGCCCC
>NZ_JPOC01000218.1 GCF_000738775.1 Prescottella defluvii | reverse complement strand
CTCCGCCGATGCGCGAACGATGCCGTCGACGATGTCGAGCGCAATCCCCGCCACCACCCCGACGACGGCACCCACCGCACGGACGGCACCGTCCAGCGCGAGCGACCCCTGCGCCGCGGCACCCGACGGTGCGGCAGCGGGCTCGACGCCGCCAGCGGTGCCGGTAGCGCGGCCGCCGGCAGGGTCGGTGTCGCTGCTTGCGTCGGTGGCGCGGTCGCCGGCACCGGTGCAGCGCCGCACTGCGCTGTCGCAACCGGAAGGCGCGGCCGACAGTCCGCATCGAGCGCGGCCGGTGTGGGAAGGGCACTGTCGTCGATCTGCGCGAACACTCGGGCGAGCGTGCAGTAGACGTCGTCGACCGTCGTCTCCGTCGCGTCGCAGATCGCGACGAACTCGCGCAGCGTCTCCCGAACGTGCGGCAGGAAGACTCCGGTGAGCCATTCGCGGCTCGCCTCCGCGAACGGTCCGGCACCGACCGAGCTGCCGTCGGACAGCAATCCGGATGTCCCGAGCATCCGGTCGATCTCGGTGACGCCGCGCCCGTCGATCTGCGTCGCGTCCCGATTCCGCACCCACTCCGACTTCCGGGTCACGACCGCGCGCAGTTCACGTTCCGTCGTGGGTGCCGCTCCGCAACCGGTCCGCCCGTGCAAGGGTGCCGGCCAGGTGCCGACATGCCAGTTCGGCGTCGTCGCCCGCCCACACCTCCCGCAGTGCCCCGACCGCCCGCGTCTGCTCGTCGAACGTCCGATCCAGGTTGCCCCCGACCCGCCCGATCGCCTCGATGTCGGCGGCGAGCGCGGTCAGGTCGATGCCCCGTTGCTCGTAGTAGCGGGCCTCCATCTGCTCCGCGGTCGCCGACAGGTCGCCCGCTCACCGCTGCCCGTGACGTCCGCGACCAGGGCAGCTCGAGGCAGGAACACCGCGAAGTACTGCAGACCGCTCGCCCCGGCCTCGAGGATCGCGTCCACTACCGCCCACCCAACGCGACGACGTTCGCCGATTCCTGACGTTCGTACGCGCCCGCGGTCTCGCCGAGGGCGCGGGCTCCGTCGGCGGAACCGACGGCCCACACACCGATCGCCCGCGCGAGACGCGCATACCCGTCGCGGATGGCCTGCTCGCGTGCGGGATTCGCCGATTCACCACCGGCGGAGCCGAAGTCGCACTCGCTCACCGTCCGAGCGACCCCGGCCAGCAACTCCGCTCCCGCCTGC
>NZ_JPOC01000217.1 GCF_000738775.1 Prescottella defluvii | reverse complement strand
GAATCAGGACGGGGGTTCTTCATTGGTAGCGGGGACAGGATTTGAACCTGCGACCTCTGGGTTATGAGCCCAGCGAGCTACCGAGCTGCTCCACCCCGCGTTGCATGAACGAAGTTACACGAGCGATGGAACGGAAGGCAAATCGCCTGCGACGGGGCCGATTCGAGCAGCCGCCGATCCAGGAAGGCCGGCACGGTCGTGACGCAGTTCACGAATACTCGGTAATCCATCTCACGTAACGCGTATGTAACGCTCCACAATCGTCACGACGACAGGCCGCGCCGACCTGCGGAAACGTCCGAACGGTCGATTATGAAACAGGTCGACCGGCCTGTTTCGTCGACGTGACTGGCCGCGAATCACTGCCGTACGTTCGTGATCAGCTCGTGATGTTCGAGTGGAGGACCGACCCGCCGCTGCCAGCTCTGCCCCCGCGGGATCGGGACACGAAAGATCGCACGCCCGGGAAGACGACCACGTCACCCGCAGGCCGCTCGCGTCAGCGCAGGAGAGGATCCACCCCGCATGACCAACGTCAGCTTCAGCAAGCGTGCCCTCGGCTGGGC
>NZ_JPOC01000216.1 GCF_000738775.1 Prescottella defluvii | reverse complement strand
CACATCGGCCCGCGCCGCGCTCCGGGCGTCGCCCGCCGCCGGCACCCCGTTCACACCGTCGGTCGACTGCGCGTAGTGCCCGATGCCGTACCCGATCGCCTCGGCATTGACCGCCAGCGCCTGTCGGTCCACGTTCGCGAAGGTGTCCTGCGCCGTGTGGTAGTTCGGATCGAACGCCGCATCGCCCTCGCCGCCCCACTGCCGGGCCTGAACTGCGGTTTTGTTCTCCTCGGCGCCGGTGAACAGTCCGCCGGCCGGGATACCGACCGCGATGAACGGCCCGTAGTCGGAGCGCCCGTCGAAGTCCGTACCGTCCGGCGAGATCCCCAACTGCAGCAGGATCGCGTCGAACGTGCGCTCGGTCCCCGCCGACCCCTCCGGCCCGGGCTGGTGGCGGCGAGGGCCTGCGGGCGGGGACCCAGGGGGCCCGGGACGCGGGGGGCCACGGTACGGCCGATCAGTCCCCGGGCGGCGGCCCGAGGGTCTTCGAGCCGGCCGTGGGTGCACGAGCCGATGAAGACCGTGTCGATCTCGATGTCGCGGACGGGGGTACCCGGCGCGACATCGAGATCGACACGGT
>NZ_JPOC01000215.1 GCF_000738775.1 Prescottella defluvii | reverse complement strand
GACATCCCGCTCGACACCTCGAATGTCCGTCTCCTCGTCAACCCCACCGGGAAGTTCGTGCTCGGTGGCCCGATGGGCGATGCCGGGCTGACCGGCCGCAAGATCATCGTCGACACCTACGGCGGCATGTCCCGTCACGGTGGCGGCGCGTTCTCCGGCAAGGATCCGTCGAAGGTCGACCGCTCGGCCGCCTACGCGATGCGCTGGGTCGCCAAGAACGCGGTCGCGGCCGGCCTCGCCGACCGCATCGAGGTCCAGGTCGCGTACGCGATCGGCAAGGCCGCGCCGGTGGGCCTGTTCGTGGAGACGTTCGGTACCGAGAAGGTGGACCCGGAGAAGATCCAGACCGCGATCAGCGAGGTCTTCGATCTGCGTCCCGGCGCGATCATCCGCGATCTGGACCTGCTGCGTCCGATCTACGCGCCGACCGCCGCGTACGGACACTTCGGACG
>NZ_JPOC01000214.1 GCF_000738775.1 Prescottella defluvii | reverse complement strand
CCCCCGCCACTCCCACGACCTCCGGCTTGGAGGTATCGCTCGTCACGGGCGGCCACATCTGCAGGCAGACCGCGTCGCACGCACTGGCGTTGGTGCCCGGTTCGTCACGGTCGTACGCGTACACGGTCATGCCGTCGACATCCACCACGATCTGGCCGATGCTCGACTCGCCCGTCGACAGCGTGGGACCCTCCGCTGGCGCCGTCACCGGCGTCGGTGT
>NZ_JPOC01000213.1 GCF_000738775.1 Prescottella defluvii | reverse complement strand
CGTGCCGGCCGACCGGATCCAGCGCAGGCCGGGAGTTCCCGTCCAGCAGCAGGTCTGGTTCCGGTCCCGTGAGGCGCTGCCGGACGACCCGGTCTTCCACATCTGCACCCTCGCGTACATGAGCGACATGACATTGCTCGCGTCGGCGAGCACCACCCACCCGGATACTCAGATCCAGAGCGCCTCCCTCGACCACGCCTTGTGGTTCATGCGGCCGTTCCGGGCCGACGACTGGCTCCTCTACGGCCGCGCACTCACCCAGGGGCGCATCTTCAACCGCGAGGGGCTTCTGGTGGCCGCCGTCGTCCAGGAGGGGCTCACCCGGTTCCTGCGCCGGGACTGACCGCGGGGTCCGCCGTGTGCGCTGTCGATCCCGCGCGGCTGATAGCGTTTCCGGGTCAACAGCCTCGAACAGTGCAGGAATTTCACTCGTGACGAATCAACCGACGATCGGCGTGCTCGCACTACAGGGCGACGTCCGCGAACACCTCGCGGCACTCGAGTCCACCGGGGCGCGAGCGATCGGCGTGCGCAGGCTCTCGGAACTCGAATCCGTGGATGGACTGGTCATTCCGGGCGGGGAGTCGACGACGATGAGCCGGTTGCTGACCGTCTTCGAACTGCTCGAGCCGCTCCGTGCCCGACTGAAGGCCGGGATGCCCGCCTACGGGTCGTGCGCGGGCATGATCCTGCTCGCCAGCGAGGTTCTGGACACGCGACCCGACGCCGAGCACCTCAACGGTCTCGACATGACGGTGCGGCGCAATGCCTTCGGTCGCCAGGTGGACTCGTTCGAGGCCGATCTCGACTTCGACGGTATCGACGGCGACCCGGTGCGCGCGGTGTTCATCCGGGCGCCGTGGGTGGAACGGGTCGGCCCCGGAGTCGAGGTGCTGGCTCGGGTGCCGGAAGGCCCTGCCGCCGGACACATCGTCGC
>NZ_JPOC01000212.1 GCF_000738775.1 Prescottella defluvii | reverse complement strand
GGCGCCGGGCGGGGCGCGCGGGGGGCGGCGGGAGGGGGGGGGGGGGGGGCGGCGGGGGCGCGGGCCGCGGGGGGGGGGGGGGCGGGGGGGGGGGGGGGGGGGGGGGTGGGGGGGGGGGGGGGGGGGGCGGGGGGCGGGGGGGGGGGGGGGGGGGGGGGGGGGGGGGGGGGGGCGGGGGGGGGGGGGGGGGGCGGGGGCGGCGGCGGCGGGCGCCGGGGGGGGGGGGGGGGGGGGCGGGGGGCGCCGGGGCGCGGGGGGCGGCGGCCCGGGCGGCGGGAACCGCGCCACCGGCGGGGGGCGCGCGGGCCCCGCGCCCGCGGCTTCGAGCGAGAGCGCCGACATCGGGCTGAACGCCGCTGCCGCGGGCGGCGGATAGGTGAACGGC
>NZ_JPOC01000211.1 GCF_000738775.1 Prescottella defluvii | reverse complement strand
CCACCCCACCACACCGGGCCATTTCGTCACTGTGACAGCAAAAGTCGTTCCTGTGAGGATTGGAGCGCTGCGGGGGTGGAGTGAACGGTACCGATCGGGATGATCGACGGCGATCGGTGGCGCCACGTGCGTCTCCCCCACCCCGCCGAAGGCGAGTCCGCTCCGCAGAGTCGATGTTTCACGTGAATCGGTCGATCCCGTTTCACCGGCTTGCACGGAGTGCCGGAGCGCCGGGAGTGCCGGTGCACGCAATCGCGTCCTCCGGCGCGCCCGTGTGGATTCGGTGCACGGAAGACGGGCGTCGCTCGTGCGGGCCCGACCGAGCCACGCCGCCGTCGAGTCATCGCGCGCGACAACGGCGGCGGTGACGCCGGCCGATCGCCGGGGATGTTCCACGTGAAACGGCGACGCCGCCCCGTGTCGGGTGCGACCGGCACCCGACACCCGGCATCG
>NZ_JPOC01000210.1 GCF_000738775.1 Prescottella defluvii | reverse complement strand
CGTCCATGTCCGGACCGCGGAGCAGATGCGCGAGGCGGTCATGAAGCACGCCGTCGATGCGGATGCCGTGATCATGTCGGCCGCTGTCGCGGACTTCCGGCCGGCAACCGTCGCCACCAGCAAGATCAAGAAGGGCGCCGACGAACCCGATTCGATCCCGCTGATCCGAAACGACGACATTCTCGCGGGCCTCGTGCAGGCTCGACGGGACGGAACCGTCGATGCCGCGACCGTGATCGTCGGTTTCGCGGCCGAGACCGGTGACGCGTCGGGCGGTGTTCTCGACCATGCGCGAACGAAGTTGGCACGCAAGGGTTGCGATCTTCTGGTCGTCAACGCGGTCGGTGACGGCAAGGCCTTCGAGGTCGACCACAACGACGGTTGGCTGCTCGGCGCCGACG
>NZ_JPOC01000209.1 GCF_000738775.1 Prescottella defluvii | reverse complement strand
GGTCGACAGGGGGTCACCGAATGCGGGATCACCGGGCAGTGAGCGCCTGATCCGCCGCACGGCGTCGACCAGCTGGGGTTGCCGGTCCGCGTCGCGTACCCACTTCGCCACCGAACCGGTGACCTTGGCGTATCCGCCCTCCGTGCCGGAATCCACTCGAGGCGGTTCCGGTGTGGCGTCGCCCTCCGGGTCGTCACTCACCCCGGCAAGAGTAATCGCAGCCGGGTCGTCTCGCAGAACTGCCGCGTGACGCCGGTTTCGGCGCCTACTTCCCCACATCGGCCCGCGCCGCGC
>NZ_JPOC01000208.1 GCF_000738775.1 Prescottella defluvii | reverse complement strand
CGGTCCCGCCCCGGGCTGTGGCGGCCGCGGCGGGCCTCGGGGGCCCGGGGGGGGCGGCGGGCCGCCCCCCGCCCGGGGCGGGCGGGTCTGCTCTTCGCGGGGGGCCCCGGGCGCGGCGGGCCCGCGGTCCCCCGGGGGCGCTGCGCCGGCCCCCGGCCGCCGGCGCTGCTCGTGCTGCACCCGCCCGCCGAGACCGTCCCGTCTCTTCCCGAGTGCTCCGGGGTGGCGTCGGGCTGTGTGCTGCTTCCCGGTCTGCCGCATCTCGGACTCGACCACCGTGCGGCGTGGGTGGAGGCGGAGGCGGACGGCACTGTCACGTCGATGATTTCGCGTGTGGGCATCGATCCGATCAGCGATCCCGAC
>NZ_JPOC01000207.1 GCF_000738775.1 Prescottella defluvii | reverse complement strand
GTGCTCGTCCCGCAGTCGCGCGTAGACCGGGTACGGGTCGTCGTGGAAGTCGTAGTCGTACGGGTTGAAGGTCACCGGGGCGAGTGACGTTCCGGTCGGGGGCACTGAGGTCATCGGGTCACTCCAGGATCAGCTTGACGGACGTTTCGAGTCGATCGGCAAGTCGTTGGTAGGAGCCGTATCCCACCCCGGCGTGCACGAGGGCGCC
>NZ_JPOC01000206.1 GCF_000738775.1 Prescottella defluvii | reverse complement strand
TCGGTGCCGGCACCGATCACGAGAACGAACAGGATGCCCTGACTCTGGCCGGTGAGGGTGAGGATGTCGTGGTCGGCGAGCAGGTAGATCACCATCGACGACAGCCCCAGCGCGAGCAGGGCCGAGAACAGCGGGAAGAACCACAGGATCGGGGACCGGTAGACCACCAGCAGGATCAGGATCACCACCAGCAGCGCGACGCCGAGCAGCGTGCTGTCGAGGCCCTCGAACGCGTCGATGAACGCGACCAGCAGACCGCCCGGACCGGCGGGCAGCACCTCGAGGTCGGACGGCACCGCGTTCTGCGCGGCCGCGATGACGTCCTGCTCGGCGGCGGCCAGGTCGTTGCC
>NZ_JPOC01000205.1 GCF_000738775.1 Prescottella defluvii | reverse complement strand
GGCGATGGTCCCGACGATGACGAGCACCAGCACGACCGCCGACGCGATCCGGACGGGCTTGTCCATGCGGTGCGCGAAGTCCGACCACCGCGCACGCACGAACATGCCGATCGCGACGGGGATCAGCACGATCGCGAACACCTGCAGGATCTTGCCGAACTGCAGTCCCATCGACGTCCCGGAGTCGTCGGGATCGAAGTAGCCGAGAGCGAAATTGGTGACGATGGGGAGCGTGATCACCGCG
>NZ_JPOC01000204.1 GCF_000738775.1 Prescottella defluvii | reverse complement strand
GAGGATTGAAGGCGGTGATGTCCCGCCGTAGGTGCCGCCGGCCAGCGCGGCCGGAACACCCCATGCGACGGCCGTGGTGACGGCACCGACGGCACCCATGCCGAACTGTGCCGCCGCGAGCCGGTTCGCGCGGGTGGTCTCGACGCCCAGCGAACGCCAGAACGTCGACACCTCGGCCTCGATGACGGCGGACGTGTTGTTGGTGCGGGCGAGGTCCGCATCGGTGATCCAGTTGGGCTGCGGCGCATGGTATGTGCCGACACGCAGGGTTTCCCTCGGCGCGATGATCGGCGCTGTCGGCTCGACGTACGTCGGCAGGTGCAGTTCCTCGAACTGGACGGGCGCCACGTAGTAGTTGGCGGGTGCGTTGTAGGTGTTGGGGGCGTAG
>NZ_JPOC01000203.1 GCF_000738775.1 Prescottella defluvii | reverse complement strand
CCGCCGCGGCGGCAGTGGTCGTGGCGGCATCGGGTGCGGCATCGGCCGCGCCGGACCAGCTGCCGTCTCAGGGCGGTGTCACCTCGGCTCCGCAGACGCAGGGCGGTGTCACCTCCGGACCGTCGACCCAGGGCGGCGTCACCTCCACCCCCGCACAGCCGGAACCGGTCTACTGGGTCGAACCCCCGGCCCAGTACCAGAACATCGAGTACCAGCCGCTCGACAACTACGACTACG
>NZ_JPOC01000202.1 GCF_000738775.1 Prescottella defluvii | reverse complement strand
CCGCGCCTACGTCCGTGACATCGTCGACAGCCGCCGCAATCTGGTCGGGCTGTTCATGCCCCTGGCGCTGGTGCTGATCATGGCAATGTTCCTGAGCCCGGTGATCCAGAACTACGTCACCCTCGCGATGCTCGTGATGATGCTGTTCATGGCCGGCGAGGGCTACGTCCTCGGCCGCATGATCAACAACAGGGTGCGCGAGCGCTTCCCCGACAGCACCGACGGCGGGTTCAAGCTGGGCTGGTACGCGTTCGTGCGCGC
>NZ_JPOC01000201.1 GCF_000738775.1 Prescottella defluvii | reverse complement strand
CCACCAGTAGTGCTCGAGCAGGAACCCGCCGACGATCGGACCGAGCGCGGCACCGGCGGCGAAACACGCGGCCCACACGGCGATCGCGAGTCGGCGCTGGGTGGCGTCGACGAAGATGTTGCGCAGCAACGACAGCGTCGAGGGCATGAGCATGGCACCGAAGAAGCCGAGCGCGGCCCGCGCCACGATCAGGGTCTGCGGGTCGGGGGCGTAGGCGGCGAACGTGGACACCGCGGCGAAGCCCGTCGCGCCGATGAGCAGCAGCCGTCGACGACCGAACCGGTCGCCCAGGCTGCCCATCGACACCAGCAGCCCGGCCAGGACCAGCGGGTAGATGTCGATGATCCACAACTGCTGTGCGCCGGAGGGACCGAGCGTCTCGGTGATCGACGGCAACGCGAAGGCCAGCACGGTGTTGTCGACGGAGACCAGCAGTACCGGGAGCATCAGGACGGCCAGCGCGATCCACTCCCGCGGTCCGGCCAGGGCCGGGGTCTGAGCTGGTTCGGTACGTGTGTCGGTCGACATGTTGGCTTCCTGGTCGTGTGCGGACATCCTTGGTTACTGTACCAGCCGGACGGTGCAGTAACCGAGGCGCTATCGTTCGTCTCATGCCACCGCCGCCCGTCGCCCGCGC
>NZ_JPOC01000200.1 GCF_000738775.1 Prescottella defluvii | reverse complement strand
CGCCGGACCGAGCCCGGCGGCCATCACCATGTAGCCGATCTGGCTCATCGTCGAGGCCGCGAGCGCCTTCTTGATGTCGTCCTTGGCGCAGCCGATGATCGCGCCGAACAGCAGGGTGACCGCGCCGACGAGCACGACCGCCGCCTGTGCGCCGGGCGACGCCTCGAAGATCGGTCCGGAGCGCACAATCAGGTAGACGCCGGCGGTGACCATCGTCGCCGCGTGGATCAGCGCC
>NZ_JPOC01000199.1 GCF_000738775.1 Prescottella defluvii | reverse complement strand
GCCGCCGGACACATCGTCGCGGTTCGGCAGGGCGCTGTCCTGGCGACCTCGTTCCATCCGGAGGTCACCGGTGACCGGCGTGTGCACGGGCTGTTCGTGGACATGGTGCGGGGGAACTGACCTTCCGCGCCACGGTCACCGGCGACAGGCTGTCACCACGCGTTCAGGGCGTCGAGGATCTGGGGGCGGGACTTCCACAGCTCCTCCGACCAGTACCCCCACGCGT
>NZ_JPOC01000198.1 GCF_000738775.1 Prescottella defluvii | reverse complement strand
CCAAGGGCGGGCTGCTCTACCACTTCGGGTCGAAGGACGCATTGGTCGACGGACTGATCGCGCACCTCGAGGGGCTGGGTGCCGCCGACGTGGAAGCCATGCGGACCGCACCCGAGGGGCCGGCCGCCTACTACGTGCGCACCTCCAACTACGAGGACAAGGCACTCGATCGCGCCATCATCGCGACGATGTGCCTGAGCCAGGGTGCCAACACCCGAGCCCA
>NZ_JPOC01000197.1 GCF_000738775.1 Prescottella defluvii | reverse complement strand
GGTGCCAACACCCGAGCCCAGGACGCCCTGCTCCGTATCCGCAACTGCTGGATGGACGCCATGGCGGCGGAGATCCCGGACCGCGCGGTCGCACACGCGGTCATGTTGATCGGCGACGGCCTGTACTACAACGCGGCGATGTCCGGCACACCGAGCATCGTCACCGACGACGAGATGGACGAACTACTCACGATCGTGCGACGCATCATCGGCGAGGCCCGCACCGGCGCGCAGGCCCACACCTAGCCGATCCGC
>NZ_JPOC01000196.1 GCF_000738775.1 Prescottella defluvii | reverse complement strand
GAGTTCCACCCGGCGCACGACCGGACCACCCTTGGCCTTGACGACGACGTCGACCGCACCGTCGGCGAGCTGCCCGATCCGACCGGTCACGGACTCGGATTCGAGTTCGATCAGCGCCTTGCGCCCCTGAGCACGCCGCCAGTGCCGCTCCTCGGTGAGCGGCCGGTCGATGCCCGGGGACGTCACCTCGAGCGTGTACGGCGACTCA
>NZ_JPOC01000195.1 GCF_000738775.1 Prescottella defluvii | reverse complement strand
GTCGAGCGTGAGGGCTACGACCTCGAAGATGTGACGATCACACTCGCGGGCCGGCACAGCGCGGTTCGCGTCATGGTCGACAGCGATGCCGGTCTCGAACTCGACGAGGTCGCCCGGCTCAGCCACGTCATCTCCGACGTGTTCGACGCCGCCTCGGATTTCGGTGAGTCGCCGTACACGCTCGAGGTGACGTCCCCGGGCATCGACCGGCCGCTCACCGAGGAGCGGCACTGGCGGCGTCGCTCACGTCGGAGATGACGTGGCTGAGCCGGGCGACCTCGTCGAGTTCGAGACCGGCATCGCTGTCGACCATGACGCGAACCGCGCTGTGCCGGCCCGCGAGTGTGATCGTCACATCTTCGAGGTCGTAGCCCTCACGCTCGACAGCTTCGGCGAGAAGCTCGATGACCCTCTCCCTCGACGGCACAGGCATCTGGGACGCTCCTCGCTTCAGTTGTGGTCATCGCTGACGTGCGGCGGTCGTACCCTGCGCCGATCGACTTCGTCGTCGC
>NZ_JPOC01000194.1 GCF_000738775.1 Prescottella defluvii | reverse complement strand
GGGGCCGATCCGCATCTGCATCCACGCGAGCACCTTGCGTTCGGCGTAGATCGCGATCAGCACCGTGAGCACCAGGAACACGAAGATGCCCAACGCCTTCGCGACGACCAGCCACCACGGGTCGTGGCCGAACATCGACAGGTCGGCGGCGGCAAGGACATCCGGGCCCGTCATCGCGGTGCCTCCGCGCGGCGGAGACGCACGACGTCGCCGGGCACCCGTCCGAGTTGTCGGTACACCGCCGAGCCC
>NZ_JPOC01000193.1 GCF_000738775.1 Prescottella defluvii | reverse complement strand
AGCGGTCGCTGCGCCGACCGGCGAGCAGCAGGACGGCGGCCCCGAGCAGCGGAATCGCCGGCAGGAGCCAGATGAGTGATTGAATGCCCGTCCCCCCGTTCACGTCAGTACTTCAGCAGGTCGGCGCCGTCGACCGAGGCCGACCGTCGGGCGCGGAAGATGGTCATGATGATCGCGAGGCCGATGACGACCTCGGCCGCGGCGACCACCAT
>NZ_JPOC01000192.1 GCF_000738775.1 Prescottella defluvii | reverse complement strand
CGACCGCTGGGGGCACCTTCTCGGATGTGCCGCGGCAGTCGCATCGTTCGTGATCGCGGTGGCGTTGTTCGTCGACATGATCGGCCGGGACGCGTCGGACCGGGTGGCGCAGCAGGATCTGTTCACGTGGCTGCCCGTCGCCGGGTTGCAGGTCGACTTCGGGCTCCGCCTCGACCAACTGTCGATGTGCTTCGTGCTGCTGATCACCGGCGTCGGGTCGCTCATCCACATCTACTCGGTCGGATACATGCGCGACG
>NZ_JPOC01000191.1 GCF_000738775.1 Prescottella defluvii | reverse complement strand
CATGCGCGACGACGTCGCGCGCCGACGTTTCTTCGCGTACCTCAACCTGTTCCTCGCCGCGATGCTGCTGCTGGTGCTCGCCGACAACTACCTGGGCCTCTACGTCGGCTGGGAGGGTGTCGGTCTCGCGTCGTACCTGCTGATCGGGTTCTGGCAGTTCAAGCCGACCGCCGCGACCGCCGCGAAGAAGGCGTTCGTGGTCAACCGTGTCGGCGACATGGGCCTGATGGTCGGCCTGATGATCATGTTCGCGACGTTCGGGTCGGTGTCCTTCGCCGACGTCCTCGGCGGCGTCGACGACGCGAGCGGGGGAGTGACCACCGCACTCGGCCTCGCCCTG
>NZ_JPOC01000190.1 GCF_000738775.1 Prescottella defluvii | reverse complement strand
TCCGCATCGCGATGCTCGACTCGGGCGGCTTCAACTCCGACTCGATGTGGGGTCCGCCCTGGAATCCGGCGTGGATGCGCAACGACCCGTTCGTGTTCGCACCACAGCTGCGCGGGCTGTCGATGTACATCGCGTCGGGCAACGGGCTGCCCGGCCAGTACGACGCACCGGGCGCCCTGCTGGGCTCGCTCGGCTCGTCCGACCTGTCGGGCTCGCTGGGGTCGTCCGGATCGGTGACCTCGTTCAACACGTCCAATGCCATGGGCCTCGAGACGATCGCACTCGCGAACACGCGGTCGTTCCAATACCGCCTCGACAGCCTCGGCATTCCCGCGACGTTCGAGTACACACCCCGCGGCACCCACGCGTGGGGGT
>NZ_JPOC01000189.1 GCF_000738775.1 Prescottella defluvii | reverse complement strand
CGGGGCCGCCGCCCGCCCGGGGGGGTGCCCCCGGGGGGAGTCCCGGACGGTGCCGACTTCGAGCGGGCCCGCGCCGCCCGGGCCCTCGACCGATTCCGGCCAGCCCCTCGCACGAGGCCTGTCCGTCACCCGGGCGTCCGACCCCGAGAACCCGCAGCGCCCGCCCAGCGCCGTTGCCCGGCCCCCCGCCCCCCCCCGGGCACCGGCCCGCCGGTTCCTGCTCACCCTGGTCGAACTCGGGTACGTCCGCACCGACGGTTCCGTGTTCTGGCTGACCCCGCGCGTGCTCGAACTCGGCTACAGCTACCTGTCGAGTCTGTCGCTGCCCGACATCGCCCGACCGCATCTCGAGGCACTGTCCGATCGCGTCCACGAGTCGACGTCGGTGTCGATCCTCGACGACGACGACGTCGTCTACGT
>NZ_JPOC01000188.1 GCF_000738775.1 Prescottella defluvii | reverse complement strand
GTGCCGCCACCTGAGCGAGGCCGAACGCGACGAACGGCGAGCGACCGGACGCTCACCGGCGCTCCGGCTGCGGGCCGGCTCGGACTCCTACACCGTCGACGACGTCCTGCACGGCCCCTACGCCGCGGAGGGCATCGACCAGGTGGTGCGCGGCGACGACCTGTTGTCGTCGGCGCCACGCCAGGCGTACCTCGCAGGTCTGCTGGGGCTGCCCACACCCGAGTACGCCCACGTGCCGCTGGCACTGAACACGGAAGGCAAGCGGCTGGCCAAGCGTGACGGCGCCGTCACCCTCGCCGACCAGGCCGCCCTCGGGCGCACTCCCCGGGACGTGCTCGGCATGCTCGCCCGGTCGCTGGGGATGGCGGGCGACGACGAGACGGTCACGCTGCCGACGCTGCTCGATCGATGGGATCCGAAATCCCTACCCCTCGATCCCTGGATTTACGGCATGTGAATCTCCACCGATGGATCGCACAAACCGACCACCCGCGACGTAGGGTCACGGGCGAGAAGACATCTTCGCCGTGAGCAGTACCCCGACGACGAGAACCAGGTGCGCGCATGACCAGTGGTGGACAGGACCCGAACCAGAAACCGGAGGGCGGCGACAACGAGC
>NZ_JPOC01000187.1 GCF_000738775.1 Prescottella defluvii | reverse complement strand
ACCGTCGCGGGGGCGGCGTCCTCGGTGGGACGGGGGAGGGCGTTCGGGACGCTCACAGGCTGGCCAGCTTCCTGCGCCGCACGAGCGCGATGAAGAACGGGGCACCGACGACGGCCAGCACGATGCCGACCTGCAGTTCCCCGGGACGGACCACGACCCGGCCGATGACGTCGGACATCACCAGCATCACGCCGCCGAGCAGTCCGGCGTAGGGGACCAGCCAGCGGTAGTCGGGGCCGGTGATCGCGCGGGCGACGTGCGGTACGACCAGGCCGATGAACGCG
>NZ_JPOC01000186.1 GCF_000738775.1 Prescottella defluvii | reverse complement strand
GGCCGCCACCGGTCAGCAGAGCGGTGATGTCGAACGACTCGGTGCGCTCGACCAGGACCAGCGGAGCCTTGATCAGCTGCTGGTGCACCTTGTTGGGGAAGTAATCCTCCATGGTGCGGCCGTTGAGCTTGAACTCACCGGTGCCGGGGGTCAGGCGGACGCGGACGACCGCCTCCTTGCGACGACCGACGGTCTGGACCGGACGATCGATGACGATCGGGGCCTGCGGAGCAGCCTCGTACGACTCGACGACCTCGGTCTCGGTGGAGTACTCCGTGTACTCCTCAGCCGCGGTGTCCGCAGCCTCGACAGCCTCGACGGCCTCGTTGAAGTCTTCGTTGCTCACTGGGCGACCTGCTTGATCTCGAACGGCACCG
>NZ_JPOC01000185.1 GCF_000738775.1 Prescottella defluvii | reverse complement strand
CGACGTCGGACCTCGATTCCATCATGCGGACGCGGAATCGTGCGCCATTGCGTGACCGTGACCCGGCCGGGTGACTGCCCGTCGTGCGGAGCCGTCGTGATCTTGCTACACACTCTGCACGTGACAAGGCCGGTGTCTCCGGCGAAACGAGGTGTGCGGTGAAGATGTCCGGGAGAGTGCTGGTTGCCGGCGCGGCGATGGCGGCGATGGCGGCGACCGCGGTTTTCGCGGTGCCGGGCGTGCAGGCGGTCCCGGCGGCGGGTGGGGACGGCTCGGCACGGACGTTCGTGGTGCCCGCCCACCCGGGCCCGGTTCCGACCCTGCCTGCCGCGGCCCTGCGATACGCGGAGAGCCACCCGGACTCGGCGCCGCCGGGCGCGAACGACTTTCACTGCCGCCCGGCCGCCGCTCGCCCCAATCC
>NZ_JPOC01000184.1 GCF_000738775.1 Prescottella defluvii | reverse complement strand
CCGACGTCGCTGGACAACACCTACCGCACGATGCGCCGCCTGAACGGGATGGCGTGGATCGGCCTGTATCGCCCCGATCACGCCGAAGTCCAGTCACTGGCACACGAATTCGACCTGCACCATCTCGCCGTCGAGGACACGATCGCGGCCCATCAACGCTCCAAGCTCGAGCGGTACGACCAGACGCTGTTCGTGGTCGTCCGGCCCCACGAAGACGTGCACCTCACCGAACTCGACCTTCTCGACGTCGTCGAGGTAGCGAGCGGGCCGGAGGACCACGAACAGCGTCTGGTCGTACCGCTCGAGCTTGGAGCGTTGATGGGCCGCGATCGTGTCCTCGACGGCGAGATGGTGCAGGTCGAATTCGTGTGCCAGTGACTGGACTTCGGCGTGATCGGGGCGATACAGGCCGATCCACGCCATCCCGTT
>NZ_JPOC01000183.1 GCF_000738775.1 Prescottella defluvii | reverse complement strand
GATCACGAGCAGACCGTCGCTCGAAAGGATCCGCTCATGCGTGGAGCCGTCATTTACGCCCCCGGCGACATCCGGGTCGAGGACCGGCCCGACCCCGTCGTCCTCGCCCCCACCGACGCTGTCATCCGGACCGCTGCGACGTGCGTGTGCGGATCGGACCTGTGGCCCTATCGGGGCATAGAGGATGTCCGGGGGCCGGCCCCGATGGGCGCGATCGGCACCCAGGCGCAGTTCGCGCGCATCCCCCTCGCCGACGGCACCCTGGTCGCGACCCCGGGAATGCCCGACGCCGACCTGATCCCCAGCCTCCTGACCGCGTCCGACGTCCTCGGCACCGGCTGGTTCGGCGCGGTCGCCGCCGAGGCCGGACCCGGCAAG
>NZ_JPOC01000182.1 GCF_000738775.1 Prescottella defluvii | reverse complement strand
ACGTCGAAACAGCCGAACAACTCCCCGAAACACCCGGTTCCCGTAGCGTCTCGCCCCATCGGAGCCATTCCAGGAGGGGGAGACCGGATGAACACCACACCCAGACCGTCGCGATCGCCTCCGCCGCCATCGCCGTCGTTGCGACACCCGCGACCGCGAGCGCCCAGGAACCGTACCCGGTGCAGTACTTCCTCTTCGTCCAGGACGAGTTCACCAGTCCGGGCGGCTCGGCCGCAGGATCCAACGACTGGTCGTGCAAGCCCACCCCGGAGCAACCGAACCCCGTCGTGCTCGTGCACGGCGCCGGCGCCAACCGCCTGAACATGTGGACCACGTTCGCGCCCCTGCTCGCCAACGAGGGGTACTGCGT
>NZ_JPOC01000181.1 GCF_000738775.1 Prescottella defluvii | reverse complement strand
GCCAACGAGGGGTACTGCGTCTTCGCCCCGACCTTCGGCAATTACACAGACCAGCCCTATCCGATCAGCGCGATCGGGGGCATGGCCCGCGCAGAGGACAGCGCTGCCCAGATCGGCGACTTCGTGGACGAGGTGCTCGCGGCGATCGGCGCGGCCCGTGTGGACTTCCGGGGGATCTCGCAGGGGTCGGCCGTGCCCAAACTACTTCGTCAAGTATCTCGGCG
>NZ_JPOC01000180.1 GCF_000738775.1 Prescottella defluvii | reverse complement strand
CGGGCGGGGGGGGTGGGGGGGCGGGGGGCGGCAGGGGCGGGGGGGCGGGGGGGGGGGCGGGGGCCGGGGGGGGGGCGGGGGTGGTGTGGGTGGGTCTGTGGGGGGGGGGGGGGGTGGTGCAGGGGGGGATGGGGGGGATTGGCGGGGGGGGGGGCGGGGGGGGAGGGGGCGCGGGGGTGGGGGGTGGCGGGGGTGGTGGGGGGGGGGGGGGTGGGCGGTTCCCCGGGCGGGGGGCGGGGGGCGGGGGGGGGGGGGGGGGGCGGGGGGGGGGCGGGGGGGGGGGGGGGGGGGGGCCGGGCGGGCGGGGGGGGGGGTGGGTGGCGGGGGGGGTTGGGGGGGGGGGGGGGGTGGGGGGGGGGGGGGGGGTGCGGGGGGCGGGGGGGGGGGGGGGGGGGCGGGGGGGGGGGCGGGGGGGGGGGGGGGGGGGGGGGGGGGGGGGGGGGGGGGGGGGGCGGGGGGCGGGGGGGGGGGGGGGGGGGGGGGGGGGGGGGGGGGGGGGGGGGGGGGGGGGGGGGGGGGGGGGGGGGGGGGGGCGGGGGGGGGGGGAGGCGGGGGGGTGG
>NZ_JPOC01000179.1 GCF_000738775.1 Prescottella defluvii | reverse complement strand
CGTCCGATGCAGGCGCGTTCGCCGGTGCCGAACGGCTTGTAGATGTGCGGCGCCCGGCCTCGCACGTGCTCGGGGGCGAAGCGGTCGGGATCGAAGCGTTCCGGATCGGAACCCCACGCGGGATCTCGGTGCAGCGACGGGATCAGCACCAGCACCCAGTCGCCGGCCCGCATCGGATACCGGCCGCCGAGCACGGTGTCCTCCCGGGCCTCGCGCGCGTAGGCGGGTGCCGTCGGCCACAGGCGCAGCGTCTCGTCGAGCACGCGCCGCACGTAGCGCAGCTTCGCGACCTTCTCGAACGGTGGTGCCTCGTCGCCCCACACCGCGTCCACCTCGGCGCGGGCCTTCGCCAGGACGTCGGGGTTGCGTGCCAGGTAGTGCAGAGCGAACGACAGGGCACCC
>NZ_JPOC01000178.1 GCF_000738775.1 Prescottella defluvii | reverse complement strand
CTTGATCTCGAACGGCACCGGCTGCTGCGCGGTGTGGGGGTGGGTCGGGCCTGCGTAGACCTTCAGCTTGCCCGCGATAGCGCGGCCCAGCTTGTTCTTCGGGAGCATGCCGGTGACGGCCTTCTCCACCAGGCGATCGGGGTTCTTCTCGAGAACCTCGCCGACCGAACGGGACTTGAGGCCACCCGGGTGTCCGGAGTGGTGGTACAGGAACTTGTCCGTACGCTTGTTGCCGCTGATGGCAACCTTGTCAGCGTTGATGATGACGACGAAGTCGCCACCGTCGATGTGCGGCGCAAAGGTGGGCTTGTGCTTGCCACGGAGCAGGTTCGCTGCCTGCACGGCAAGGCGACCGAGCACCACATCGGTGGCGTCGATGACGTGCCACGTGTGGGTGACGTCACCGGCCTTCGGG
>NZ_JPOC01000177.1 GCF_000738775.1 Prescottella defluvii | reverse complement strand
CTCGGCCGCCACCGTCCCGCCGTTGAGGACGTACGCATAGTGCGCGATCGAGAGCGCGAGCCGCGTATTCTGTTCGACCAGTAGGACACTCGTTCCGTTTGCGTTCACTTGTTCGATCGTCTCCATGATCTGCCGAGCGATGAGGGGCGCCAGCCCCAGCGACGGTTCGTCCAACAGCAGCACCTTCGGCTCGCTCATCAGCGCCCGCCCGATCGCGAGCATCTGCTGCTCCCCTCCGGACAGCAGGCCGGCGGGTTGCCCGGCCCGATCCATGAGGATCGGGAAGAGATCGCGCACTCGGCGCAAGCTCGCCGCCACCCGGGATCGGGA
>NZ_JPOC01000176.1 GCF_000738775.1 Prescottella defluvii | reverse complement strand
TGGCTGCTCGGCGCCGACGGATCCGAGTCCGCGATCGAGCCGGGTTCCAAGTCTCGAATGGCGAGTCGGGTGCTCGATGCACTCGCGGACCTGTTCGCCCCCGAGTGACACACTCTGTCGGCGATCGCCGCCCGGACCCGCTTTCTGGCACTAGGGTCGAGCGCGGTATTGAATAGAAGTAGAAACGAAAATCAGCTCAGGTGTCGTATCGGGGCCAACCGAATTCGCGTCGTCGGATTCGAGGGACACGGACCCTGGACAGAACGTCGAGAGGGAGATCTGTGAGCACGTCCGGCAAGCGGCTATTCACCAGTGAGTCCGTGACCGAAGGGCATCCGGACAAGATCTGTGATGCGATCAGTGACTCCATTCTCGAGCAATGCTCGTAGCCGCGTCGCGGTCGAGACCCTGGTCACGACCGGGCAGGTCCACGTCGCCGGTGAGGTGACCACGTCGGCGTACGTCGACATCCCGAAGATCGTGCGGGACAAGGTGCTCGAGATCGGTTACGACTCGTCGGCGAAGGGCTTCGACGGCAACTCGTGCGGCGTCAACATCGCGATCGGTGCGCAGTCGCCGGAGATCGCGCAGGGTGTCGATCACTCGCACGAGGCGCGGGTCGGCGGCGCCACCGACGACGAGATCGACCGGCAGGGCGCCGGTGACCAGGGCCTGATGTTCGGGTACGCCTGCACCGACACCCCGGAACTGATGCCGCTGCCGATCGCGCTCGCGCACCGCCTGTCGCGTCGCCTCACCGAGGTCCGCAAGACCGGAGTGCTGCCGTACCTGCGTCCGGACGGCAAGACGCAGGTCACGATCGAGTACGACGGCGACCGTCCGGTCC
>NZ_JPOC01000175.1 GCF_000738775.1 Prescottella defluvii | reverse complement strand
CCTCACGATGCTGCTGTGCCTGTTCACGGTGCTGTTCGTGTTCCTGCGCCGCAAGCGGATCCCCGGCGTCGCCGCCGGACCGTCGTGGCGCCTCATGGGCATCGTCTTCGGAACGATCTTCTTCATGATGTTCAACCCCACGAAGTGGACCCACCACTTCGGGCATGTTCCTCGCCGGACTGCTGTTCGTGCTCGCACTGTCGTTCTCCGGCATCAACGGCTACTGGTACGTCTCCAGCTACGGCGTGCCGTGGTTCGACAAGACCGTGCAGTTCGACGGCCGCGAATCGTCCACCCTGTTCCTGGCGCTGTTCGGCCTCGCCGTCGCACTGATCGCATGGCAGTACCTGCGCGAGGGCTACGCGCCCCCACCTGAGAAACCCACCAGCGTCAAGGGCCGACGGATCCGCAAGTTCGCGGCCGCACCGTTGACCGTCGTCGCCGGACTGATGGTGCTGTTCGAAGTGCTGTCCATGCTCAAGGGCGCAGTCTCGCAGTACCCGGCC
>NZ_JPOC01000174.1 GCF_000738775.1 Prescottella defluvii | reverse complement strand
TCCCGCTTTGCCGACTGGCCGCTCGCCGCGAAACTGACCAACTGGGGCATTGCGCTGCACATGGGCATCCTGTTCGGTCTGCTCAACCAGATCGCGCTGGCGGCGTTGGCGATCGCGCTGCTGGTGATGATCGTGCTCGGGTACATCATGTGGTGGCGGCGTCGTCCGACCCGTGGCGCGCGGCGGTGGGGGCGCCCGCCTGCCCGTGGCACACTGCGAGGCCTGCACCCGGCTACCGCGGTCGCGCTGATGGCGGGCACCGTACTCGTCGGCTGGTTCGTGCCGCTGCTGGGGCTGAGCCTCCTTGCTTTTGTCGTCGTCGATATCGTCGTCGGCGTGTTTCAACGCAGACGAGCATCGGCCGGGGTGACCCGGTGAGTGAGGACCTGTCGCTGCTGCGGCGTGAGCTGTCGATGATCGAGGCGCGGGTCGCCCGCGAGGTCGATCCGCGTGGTCGCGGACCGTTCATCGCGGCCGCCGTGCTGATCCTCCTGATCGCGCTTGCCGCCCCGCAGGTCGACGGGTTGCGAGCGTGGCACGTGCTCGGGGGCGGGCACGACGAGGTCGCGGCGCTGGCCCGGCTGTTCACCTGGTTCGTGGTGGTGTTCGGGATCGGGGCGTCCGCGCTCGCGGCGTGGACCCGCCGCTGGG
>NZ_JPOC01000173.1 GCF_000738775.1 Prescottella defluvii | reverse complement strand
TCGGCGCCACGACCCGGTCCGGCGCGCTCACCGGGCCGCTGCGCGACCGATTCGGGTTCACCGCGCACATGGACTTCTACGAGCCGGCGGAGTTGGAGCAGATCCTGCTGCGGTCGGCCGGCATCCTCGGCGTCGATCTCGGGCCGGACGCGAGCGCGGAGATCGCCGGACGTTCACGGGGCACGCCGCGCATCGCGAACCGCCTGCTGCGGCGCGTCCGCG
>NZ_JPOC01000172.1 GCF_000738775.1 Prescottella defluvii | reverse complement strand
ATCTTCGCGCCGGTGAGTACCAGTTGGAGCTGTTCGCGCACCCGGGGCTGGCCGATGAAATCGCTCAGGCTCTTGGGCCGCAGACTGGGGCTGATCTCCGCCTCCCGATGCCGCCGTCGGCGGGATCGAGGTGCGTGCCAGGGAGCCGCAACTGGGGCTGTTCGGCCCGGCGGAACCCGAATCCGGAGAATTCTGACGCTGCTTCGCCGGACGTCGCGGCGAGGTGTGTTCGATATGAGCGAAATGGGATCGGTGCCGAATTCCCTTTCGGTGGGCCTGCTAATGGCACACTGGTGGGTGGCGCGGCGCCGACCCGGATCCGTGCCATAGACGTGTGTGACAACCCTGAGGACTGACTTTCCGATGCTCGAGCTGCTGTTTCCCCTTCTGCTTCTCGCTCTGCTGGTGCCGATGTTCCTCGGCATCCGGCGCCAGAAGAAGGAGATGGCCAAGACCGCCGACCTCCAGGATTCCCTG
>NZ_JPOC01000171.1 GCF_000738775.1 Prescottella defluvii | reverse complement strand
TCGCCGCGGCCGGCGGATTCCCGATCGGCGCGCAAGCGCTCCACCACGATTTCGATCTGCTGCTGGTGCCCGGTTTCGAGTTCGCACCGTCGGCGGATCTCGACGGCGCGCTGTCCGGCCGGGGCGGCGAGGCCGCGTTCCTGCGCGCCGCCGAGGCCCGGGGCACCCGGATCGCCTCGGTATGCGTCGGCGCGTTCCTGCTCGGGGAGGCCGGCCTGTTGGACGGACGTCGGTGTACCACGTCGTGGTTGTTCGCTTCACAACTCGCCCAACGGTATCCGCACGCGCGGGTCCGGGGCGAAGCACTGATCGTCGACGACGACCGCATCACCACGACGGCGGCGTTCGGTGCCGCACTGGATCTGGCGACGGTGATCGTCCGTGAGCGTCTCGGCGACGA
>NZ_JPOC01000170.1 GCF_000738775.1 Prescottella defluvii | reverse complement strand
CGCCGGCGAGATCGACGGCGGCATCATCTACAACTACTACTGGTTCGGCGACCAGGCCAAGACCGGTGAGAACAGCAAGAACACCGAGCTGCACTACTTCAAGAACGAGGATCCGGGTGCCTTCGTCAGCATCTCCGGTGGTGGCGTGCTGCAGTCCAGCAAGAATGCGGCTGCCGCGCAGGCGTTCCTGAAGTACATCACCGGCAAGGCCGGCCAGGAGATCCTGCAGACCGGTACGTCGTTCGAGTACCCGGTCGGCAGCGGTGTCGCCGCCAACCCCGAACTGGTCCCGCTCGCGGACCTGCAGGCTCCCGTCGTGGATCCGTCGAAGCTCAACAGCGAGAAGGTCACCCAGCTGATGACGGATGCCGGTCTCCTCTGACCGGATCGGGGGGCGGGCACGGCCCCGCCCCCCGCTGGTTCTCGTTCTGATCGTGGCGGCGCTCGTGGCCGTCACACTGATTCCTCTCGGCTACGTCGTCACCACCACCATCTCGACCGGGTGGGAGACGGCGTCCGCCCTGATCTTCCGCCCCCGCGTCGGCGAACTGATGGTCAACACGGTCTCCCTCGTGGTTGTCACCATCCCGATCTGCGTCGC
>NZ_JPOC01000169.1 GCF_000738775.1 Prescottella defluvii | reverse complement strand
ATGGCCTGGAAGTCGGCGCCGGACGGCGACGCGCCCCAACGGCCCTTCCACTCCGGATTCTGCAGGTCCAGCAGCGACTTCGGCAGCTGGTCCGCGGCGAGCTTGTCCTTGTTGTAGACGAACACCGTCGAGCGGGCGGCGATGCCGGTCCACTTGCCGGTGGACGGCCGGAACTGCGCGGGCACCTGCTCGAGGGTCGCGGCGTCGAGGTCGGCGAACTGTCCGGCGTTCTCGACCAGTGCCATCGCCGGCGAGTTCTCGGTGAGGAACACGTCTGCGGGCGACGCGGCACCCTCCGCGACGATCTGGTTGGCGAGTTCGGTGTCCTTGCCGTTGCGCAGGGTGACCTTCACGCCCGACTCGGCGGTGAAGCCGTCGACCCATTCCTGCGTGAGGGACTCGTGCTGCGCGTTGTAGACGGTGATCTCGCCGGACGGTGCGCCGGACGCGGTGCCGGGGGTGTTCGAGGTGTCGGAGTCCGAATCGTTCGAGCATGCGGTGATGCCAACCAGCGCCGACGCGAGGAACGCCGCACCCACAATCCTCTTCCACGTTCTTGCCATGTCGGACCTCTCGTTGCTCTCACCGGCACCTCCGATGAGGTATGGCTAAGCAACTTACACCGCGGGTGGTGGCGGTCACATCCGTGGTCGACCTGGTGGGACGTAGGTCCCTAGCCGGGGAAACGGCTCGTGGGCAGGGCCCGGAACGGGAGAAGCCCCCGGTGACT
>NZ_JPOC01000168.1 GCF_000738775.1 Prescottella defluvii | reverse complement strand
GATCGCGAGCATCTGCTGCTCCCCTCCGGACAGCAGGCCGGCGGGTTGCCCGGCCCGATCCATGAGGATCGGGAAGAGATCGCGCACTCGGCGCAAGCTCGCCGCCACCCGGGATCGGGACCGCACCGAGAGGGCGCCGGCCATGAGGTTCTCCTGGACGGTCAACTGGTCGAAGACCCGGCGTCCTTCCGGCACCTGGACGATGCCGTGCCGGACGATTCTGTCCGCCTTGCTCCGATTGAGGTCGAG
>NZ_JPOC01000167.1 GCF_000738775.1 Prescottella defluvii | reverse complement strand
TTGCTCCGATTGAGGTCGAGCCCCTCGCCGCGTACCGTCCCGGCCACCACGCGCCCGTCCTGGCCCCCGAGGATTCCCGAAAGCGCCCGCAGGAGCGTGGTTTTCCCTGCGCCGTTATTCCCGATCAACGCCACGATCTGCCCGTCCTCGACACGCAGATTCACGTCGTGAAACACCTTGGCGGTGCCGTAACTCACCGCGA
>NZ_JPOC01000166.1 GCF_000738775.1 Prescottella defluvii | reverse complement strand
TCCCACTCGGGATGGTCGGGTCGCGGACGGGTCGCCGCGATGGTCGGTGCGCCCGCGGAGTCCACCAGCACCTCGCTCGCCTTGTCGAGGCCGCAGCAACGGATCTCGACCGGACCGTTCAGCGGGTACTGGCCCTTCGCGCGGTAGAACTCGATCCGCTCGTTGAACCACTTGGCGAAGTCGTGGATCACGGTCGCGATGTTGGCGCGGCTCGTGACGACGGCGCCGCCACCCT
>NZ_JPOC01000165.1 GCF_000738775.1 Prescottella defluvii | reverse complement strand
CGTACGAGACGGGCATCTCCAGATTGGTTGGTTGGGACGGTCGCACTGCGAACGTCCGGGTGCGACCGGCCGGTGTGTCGCGGGGGAAGTCGACGGCCGAATTCCGATGTTAGTTCGCCGACGGCGTGGGCTAGCGTTGTCCCTCATGAGCGACGCGAGCCTGCTGCAGGGCCCCATCCATTCCGTCCACGCCGACCTCGGTGCCACGTTCGCACCGTTCGGCGGGTGGGAGATGCCCGTCTCGTACGCCGGCACGGTCGCCGAGCACACCGCGGTCCGGGAGTCGGTGGGCCTGTTCGACGTCAGCCACCTGGGCAAGGCCCTGGTGCGCGGCGCCGGCGCGGCCGACTTCGTCAACGCGACGCTCACCGCGGACCTCACCAAGGTGGGCCCCGGACAGGCCCAGTACACGTTGTGCTGCACCGAGACCGGCGGCGTCGTCGACGATCTGATCGCCTACTACGTCGCAGACGACGAGGTGTTCCTGGTGCCGAACGCCGCGAACACCGCCGACGTCGTCGCGCGACTGCGGGCCGCGGCACCGGCCGGGGTCGAGATCATCGACCAGCATCGCGACTACGCCGTGTTCGCCGTGCAGGGTCCGAAGTCCGCCGACGTCCTGGGCGCGCTGGGACTGCCGTCGGACATCGAGTACATGGGCTTCGTGGACGCCGACTGGAACGGTGTCCCGGTGCGGGTGTGCCGCAGCGGCTACACCGGTGAGCGCGGCTTCGAGGTGCTGCCCCGCTGGGCCGATGCCGAGGCGCTGTTCCGGGCCCTGCTCGACGCGGTCCGCGCGGAGGGCGGCGAGGTCGCAGGCCTGGGCGCCCGCGACACGCTGCGCACCGAGGCCGGCTATCCGCTGCACGGTCACGAACTCTCGCTGGACATCTCGCCGCTGCAGGCGCGCTGCGGGTGGGCCATCGGCTGGGCCAAGCCGCAGTTCTGGGGCCGCGACGCGCTCACCGCGGAGAAGGCCGCCGGCCCGGCCCGCCGGGTGTGGGGCATCAAGGCACTCGACCGCGGTGTCCTGCGTCAGGGACAGACCGTGACGAAGGACGGCGCGACGATCGGCGAGACCACGTCGGGCACCTTCTCTCCGACGCTCAAGGTCGGTATTGCGCTGGCACTGCTGGACACCGCGTCCGGTGTGGCGGCCGGCGACGAGATCGCCGTCGACGTGCGCGGGCGTAGCCTGCGGTGCGAGGTCGTCACGCCGCCGTTCGTGCCGGTCCACACCAAGTAACGCTCGATACCAGGGAAAAAGCGGCGAAACTCAGTTAGATAGGATCACGGCTTATGACAGACGGCCTCGAATTCGCGCGTACCCAGCATCCTTCTCCCGCGACCGACGAGGCGCGGCGCGAGATTCTGGAGGCGCCCGGATTCGGTCGGTACTTCACCGATCACATGGTCTCGATCATGTACACCGAGGGTCGCGGCTGGCACGACGCCGAGGTGCTGCCCTACACGCCGATCGAACTCGATCCGGCCGGCATGGTCCTGCACTACGGCCAGGCGATCTTCGAGGGACTCAAGGCCTACCGGCAGCCGGGCGGCGGCATCTCGTCGTTCCGTCTGACCGCGAACGCCGAGCGTCTGCGGCAGTCCGCCCGTCGTCTCGCGATGCCGGAACTGCCCGACGACCTGTTCGTCCGCTCCATCGACGCCCTGCTCGACGTCGACGAGGCGTGGGTCCCCGCTGCCGGCGGCGAGGATTCGCTGTACCTGCGTCCGTTCATGTTCTCCACCGAGGCCGGACTGGGGGTGCGCCCGGCCAAGGAGTACCGCTACCTGCTGATCGCGTCGCCGGCGGGCGCGTACTTCCCGCGCGGGGTCAAGCCGGTGAGCGTGTGGCTCTCGCGTGAGTACGTGCGCGCCGCACCGGGCGGCACCGGCGCCGCGAAGTTCGCCGGCAACTACGCCGCGTCGCTGCTCGCGCAGGCGCAGGCGTCGGACGAGGGCTGCGACCAGGTGGTGTGGCTCGACGCGATCGAGCGCAAGTACGTCGAGGAGATGGGCGGGATGAACCTGTTCTTCGTCTTCGGCTCCGGCCCCGACGCGCGCCTGGTGACGCCGTCGCTGTCCGGTTCGCTGCTGCCGGGCATCACCCGCGACTCGCTGCTCGCGCTGGCCGCCGACGCCGGCTTCTCCGTCGAGGAGCGCAAGATCAGCACCGACGAGTGGCGCGAGAAGGCCGCGTCGGGCGAGATCACCGAGGTGTTCGCGTGCGGCACCGCCGCCGTCATCACCCCGGTCGGCCGCGTCAAGTCCGCGGAGGGCGAGTTCACCATCGCAGACGGCGAACCGGGCAAGATCACGATGGCGCTGCGCGACACCCTCACCGGCATCCAGCGCGGCACCTTCGCCGACACCCACGGCTGGATGACCAAGCTGCGCTGAGCGCGCAGACGAACTGACAACGGGCCCTTCCGCTTCGGCGGGAGGGCCCGATCGCGTTCGATCGCGTGTCAGCGCGAGGGTGATTGTCGGGTGAAACGCCTCACAACCGGTCTGCGGGTGGCTAGCCTGCGATCCATGCGCAGATCGAGGATCTTGGCGGCATTGGGGGCGTTTTCAACTTTGGTGGCGGTGTGGGGTGGTGCCGTCGCGCCTCCTGTGCACGCGGGTGCCGCTCCGGGGCAGCCGAGTGTCGACGATTTCTACCGTGCGCCGGACGGATTCGAGTCGACGGCCCCCGGCGCCATTCTGCGCGAGCGGCCGGTACAGCTGGCGTCCTACTCCGCCTTGCCGTTCAATGCACAGGCCTGGCAATTGCTCTATCGGACAACGGATCTCGCGGGCAAGCCCATGGCGTCCGTGACCACCGTGATCCTGCCTGCGGGTGCACCGCCCGCGGGTGGGCGTCCGTTGCTGTCGTATCAGATGGCCACGGACAGTATCGATCCCGCGTGTGCGCCCTCGATCGCCATGCAGCCGGGGTCCGGACTCGAGGCGTTCGCAAGCCAGGGCGAGATGACCTTCGTCGGTCAGGCTCTCCAACGGGGCTGGGCGGTATCGGTTCCTGATCACCAGGGGCCTTCGGCGCGTCTCGGCGCTCCACGAGAGCCCGGCTACGTGGCGCTCGACGGCATCCGGGCCGCGGAGCGGTTCGCTCCGCTGGGACTGTCCGGGGCGCAGACGCCGGTCGGACTGTGGGGCTACTCGGGCGGCGGACTGGCAACCGGATGGGCTGCGGAAGTGCAGCCGTCGTACGCGCCGGAGTTGAACGTCCGGGGAATCGCGGTTGGCTCCCCGCTGTCGGATTCGCTCGCACTCAACCATGTGAGCGGAACGTTCTGGGCTGGGGCTCAGGTATTGGGTATCGCGTCGGCATGGCGAATGTTCCCCGACGCCGCACGTGAGATCGATGCACGCCTCACGCCGGAGGGGCGCGCAGCATTGATCGCTCCAGCTGATCAATGTGTGGCGTCGACGATCGGCACCAGCGCCTTTCGCGACAACACCGGCTACTGGACGGTCCCGTTCGCAGAACTGGTGCAGGTGCCGGCGGTCGCCGCAGCCATGGCAGAGACAAGGCTCGGCGGCAGTGCACCCGCGGCCCCGGTCTATCTGTACAGCGGCGTAAACGACGAGGTCATCCGGATCGGCACCGTCGATCGCCTGGCCGCCGCCTATTGCGCGGGCGGCACTCCGGTCACCTACCGTCGAGACGAGGTGAGCCTGCATGCCACGCTCATCGTGACCGGCGCTGCAGACGCACTGAACTGGCTGGGGGACAGGATCGGTGGCGAGCCGAGCGCCCCGGGTTGCGACACACAAACCTTGACCTCGACCCTGCAGGTGCCGGGTGCCGCAGAGACCTACGTCTCGACGAACCTGGGGACGGGAGACATCTTGATGGGCCGACCGATCGGGCCCCGGTAGGTCGTCGGGTCGCTACTCGGGATCAGCCTCCGAGTAGGAACCCGACGGCCGTCGCGGCGACGGTGAATTCGATGGCCGCTCCGAGCACGTCACCGTTGATGCCGTCGAAGCGGCGGACGCAGTGCCGGACCAGCAGTGCGGCCGCGGCGAGCACCGCGACGATCACCAGCGGTCCCTGCCACCACCGGTCGGGCACCGCCCAGAGGGACGCGAGCGTCAGAGCCAGACCCCACAGCGCGGCCACCCACCGCGGCTGCGAATCCGCGACCAGTGCGCCGAATCCGGTCGGGCTCGACGCGGGAATGCCTCGGCGACAGGCGAACACGGCGGACACCCGTCCGGCCGCGACGGCGATGGCCACCGCGGCGACGGCGCCGCTCGCGCCCAGCGCGCCGAAGGCGAGGGCCTGCGCACCGATCGTCACGACGAGAGCGGCCACGCCGAACGGTCCGGCGCCGCCGCTGCGCATCACCTCGCGGGCCCGCTCCGGGTCGCCGTAGCAGCCGAGGCCGTCCGCGGTGTCGGCCAGCCCGTCGACGTGCATGCCGCGGGTCGCCAGGGCCAGCGCGCCGACGGTCAGCAGTCCGGCGAGCGCGGGATCGAGCCCGGCCTCCAGCAGCAGCCACAGCACGCCCGCCGCGGCCGCGCCGAGCAGCGCCCCGACGACCGGTGCCGCGCCGATCGCCTGCCGGCCCTCGCGGCGGCCGATGTCCTGCGGGCCGCGGACCGGCAGCACCGTCAGCCACGACAGCCCCAGCGACAGGCCGGTCACCGCGGCGCGCACGATCAGTTCGATTCCGTCGGTTCGGGTTCGGGTTCGGGTTCGGTGTTGTTGCTCACGCCGGCCTGGTCGAAGGTGGCCATGTGGGCGAGCGTCGCGACCGCGCCCTGCAGGATCGGCAGCGCCGCGACGGCGCCGGAACCCTCACCGAGGCGCATGTTCAGGCCGAGGATCGGGTCGAGACCCAGGTGCCGCAGCGCGATCGTGTGCGCGGGTTCGGTGGACCGGTGGCCGGCCACCCACCACTCCCGGGAGCCGGGGGCGAGTTCCTCCGCGACCAGGGCCGACGACGTCACCACGAGGCCGTCGACGATCACAGGAGTCCGACGGACCGCGGCCTGCGCGAGGAAACCGGCCATCGCGGCCAGGTCGGCGCCCGAGACGGTGCGCAGCAGTCCGATCGCGTCCCGCACGTGCGGCCGGGCCCGGCGCAGGGCGTCGCGGACGGCGGCGGTCTTGCGCATCCAGCCGGCGTCGTCGATGCCGGTGCCGCGCCCGACGGCAGCGACCGGTTCGGTGTCGGTGAGGGCGGCGACGAGGACCGTCGCGGGGGTGGTGTTCCCGATCCCCATCTCACCCGCGATCAGCAGGTCGGCACCCGAATCGACCTCCTCGTCCGCGATGGCGCGCCCCGCGGCGATCGCGCGCAGCGTCTCCTCGTGCGTCAACGCGTCCTCGCGGTCGATCGATCCCGACGACCTGCGGATCTTGTACGCCGAGACCGACGGATCGGTGTCGGCGTCCACGGACAGGTCCACCACGCGCACCGCGGCGCCGGCGATCGAGGCGAGGACGTTGACGGCGGCGCCGCCGTCGCGGAAGTTCGCGACCATCTGCGCGGTGACCTCCGGCGGATACGCCGAAACGCCGTCTCGGGCGATGCCGTGGTCGCCGGCGAAGACGACGACGCGGGGATCGGCGAAGACGTGCGGCGGGCAGACACCCTGGCAGGCGGCCGCCCACACGGACAGTTCCTCGAGCCGGCCGAGGGAGCCGGTCGGCTTGGTCAGCAGCAACTGGCGAGCCTGGGCCTGAGTCCGGATCTCCGCGTCCGGTGGGACGGGAGGTTCGAAGTGGTAGGCGGATGGACTCACGGATTCGCTTGTCACGCTAGACCTTTCATTTGAGCGCCGTTCATTTGAGCGTCAGGGCGATGCCCGCGACGACGAGGATCACGTCGTCGCACACTGTGGCCAGTCGAGAATTGAGGGCGCCGATCTCGTCGCGGAACAACCGGCCTGCGCGGGTCTCGGGGATCACACCCAATCCCACCTCGGGACTCACGAGCAGCAGGCGGCCCGGATACGTCTCGACCGCCCGGACGAGCGCCTCGATGTTCGGTTCGACGGTGCCGCGGGGGGCATCCCAGGCGTTGGCGTCGTCGAGTTCACCGGTAAGCCACGTGCCCAGGTCGTCCACGAGCGTCGGTGGCTGGTGGTCGCGATCGCTCAGGACGTCGATCAGGTCGCCGTCGGCGCCGGTCTCGACCGTGGTCCAGGACGTCGGACGCCTGCTGCGATGTTGATCGATCCGGGACTCCCAGTCGTGGTCGTCCGGATACCTCCGCGCG
>NZ_JPOC01000164.1 GCF_000738775.1 Prescottella defluvii | reverse complement strand
GACCGACCTAGCATCGCGGCATGCCCGGTCTCCTCGCGCGCTACCGCAGCACCGGCGCCGACGTGCCGTTCGGGAATCCGCTGGCCGCGCACGACGTCGCGATGGAGGGCTACTTCTGGCGGTTCACGCAACGCGAGACGGGCCGGGTGCTGATCGCGCTCGCCGGGATCAACCGCGCCGACGACGGGCACTGGGCCACGCTCGGGTTCGCCGCGCATCCCGGCGGATTCCTGCGCACCGCCGCCCATCCCGACGGCCGGGCCGACCCGGTCCGGCTCGGCGCCATCGCGGGTGACGCGTTCGCGGGCAGCGGTGACCGGGTCCGCGTCGATCTCGCCCCGGACGCCCGTCTCGACGTCCGGATCACCGCTCCCGTGCCGTGGCCGCGCCGGCGTCTCGGTGGTTCGAGCGTGTTCCACACCGTGCCCGCGCTCAACCAGTACTGGCATCCGTGGCTGCTCGGCGGCCGCGCCGAAGGGTGGGCGG
>NZ_JPOC01000163.1 GCF_000738775.1 Prescottella defluvii | reverse complement strand
GGTGAACACCAGCGAACCGGGAACGAGCAGCGCGGGATCGGCATCCGGGTAATCGGCCGGATCGGGCGCGATCTCCGCGGTCGTCACATGGCCGGTCTCTTTCACGAAACGCCGGAACTCGGCGACCGTCACCTGGTGGGTGTCCATCCAGAAGCCGTCGACGCTCACCTGGTGGACCGGACGCTCCTCCGGGTAGAAGTCCTCGGAGCCCATCCAGAACGTGCCTCCGGGAACCCACACCATGTTCTTCATGTTCTTCGGCGCGCGGGAGGACGGGGCGGGGACGGACGCAATCGGCTGCATGGACGATGAGCTTTCCATCCGTTCGGCCACCGCGAAAGTGGGAGTCCCGTCCCGCGATTCACCCACCGCGGGTGGTGTCGCGGCGGGTGTGTGCTGCCAGCATTCGGGGATGGGTACCGCCATCGGGGCCGTGCTCCCCCTCGCCGTCAGTCCGATACCGATCATCGCGACGATCCTCATGCTGCTCACGCCCCGGGCGGGTAGCACCGCGACGTCGTTCCTCGCGGGTTGGATTCTCGGGATCGCGGTGGCGTACACACTGTTCGCTCTGCTCGGCAGCGCGATGGACCTGTCGTCGAACTCGGACGGCAATGCCGTGACCGCGACCATCCGGATCGTCCTCGGCGTCCTGCTGCTGGGCTTGGCGGTGAAGCAGTGGCGCGGACGGCCGACGCCGGGCGAGGAACCGTCGATGCCGGGGTGGCTGGCCGCGATCGACAAGGTGACACCCGTGAAGGCGCTCGGGCTCGGCTTCGCGCTGGCCGCGATCAACCCGAAGAACCTGTTGATGATCGTCGGCGCCGCGGTCGCGGTGGCCCAGCTCGGCGCCTCCGCCGGCACGGTCGTCGTCACGGGAGTGGTGTTCACGGTGCTCGC
>NZ_JPOC01000162.1 GCF_000738775.1 Prescottella defluvii | reverse complement strand
CGCCGTCTCCGGCCTCGTCGACCACGCCCACCACCTGGGAGCCGAACACCGCCGGTGGCGAACTCGGCGACGGCACCAGTCCGGCGCGCATCCGCGTCTCGATCCACAACACCGGACTGGCCTCGGCACGGATCCGCACGTGCCCGGCGGCTGCGTGCACCTCCTCGACGTCGCGCGCCACCAATTCGTCCGGCCCGCCTACCTGCGCCCACACGACCCCACGCATCACACCACCCCTTAACTGGACCAACGGTTCAGTTCAAGCATGCGTCGATC
>NZ_JPOC01000161.1 GCF_000738775.1 Prescottella defluvii | reverse complement strand
CGCCCCCCCCCCGGGGGTGCCCCGGTGCCGCCCCACCACGGCAGGAACCCCCCCCGCCGTGGCGCCCCCCCTCCCCGCCCGGGCCGTTTGCCGGCCACCCCCTTTACCGGCTCGAGCCCGCCCCCCCTACCGTAAAGTGGCGAAACCCGGCAACCGGGGGCGCGGTATGCCCGACCGCTAGGTTCCCCCCCGTGCCCCCCGCCCGCCCCCCGCGCGTGCCCCGCCACTTCGCCCGCCGCGCGACGCTGAAACGCTCGGTCGGACTGCTCAGCGACTTCCGCTACGAACAGACCGATCCGGACCTGTTCTACGGCGCCCTCGCCCGCGACTCCGTCGAACTGATCGGCGACCTCCATCGCGGCCTCACCGAGA
>NZ_JPOC01000160.1 GCF_000738775.1 Prescottella defluvii | reverse complement strand
GACCGGCACCCCGAAGGGCGCGCCGCGCGGTCGAATGTCGCCGTTCGTCACCGCACAGTTCCTCGACCGAATCCCCTTGCGCCCCGAGCAGACCCTTCTGATGGCCGCACCGGCGTTCCACGGCACCGGAATCTCACAGCTGGCGCTGGGTCTCGCGCTGGAGAACACCGTGGTGATGCAGCGCCGCTTCGACCCCGAGACCACGGTCCGCCTGCTCGCCGAGCACCGCGCCGACACCCTGGTACTGGTACCGACCATGCTGCAGCGCATCGTCG
>NZ_JPOC01000159.1 GCF_000738775.1 Prescottella defluvii | reverse complement strand
ATCTGCTCGCCCAGGATCCGCGACTCCGCGTCGTTCATGCCCGCGACAGGTTCGTCGAGCAACAGCAGGGACGGCTCCGCACACAATGCGCGGGCGATCTCCACCTTCTTGCGGATGCCGTAGGGCAGCGGACCGACGGGCTGGTCGAGGTACTCCTCGATGGCCAGTGCCTCCGCCATGGTTCGAACGATCCTCTCGTCCTCGGCGCTCTCGCGGCGCGCCCGCGGCAATGCCAACGGCGCCGTCCCTGCTGTTGCTCGACGAACCTGTCGCGGGCATGAACGACGCGGAGTCGCGGATCCTGGGCGAGCAGATCCTGGAATGCCGTGACCGCTTCGACCTCACCGTGCTCCTCGTCGAGCACGACATGGAGTTGGTGCTCAACCTCTCCGACCACATCACGGTCCTGCAGTCCGGCCGGGTCATCGCCGACGGCACACCCGACGTGGTGCAACGGGACCCCGATGTCATCGCCGCGTACCTCGGTAGCGAGGCCGCGCCGTACGAAACCGAGAGGGCTGCTCATGGATAGCTTTCTGAATGCCTTGGCCGGTGG
>NZ_JPOC01000158.1 GCF_000738775.1 Prescottella defluvii | reverse complement strand
CGGGGGCGGCCGCGGCCTGCGAACCGATCACCGGGCGGATGTACAGACGCGCGGTCTGGCCCAGCGAACGGGCCTGCGAACTGTCGTCGCCTGGCACCGTGATGACGAGGTTGTCACCGTCGACCACGACCTCGGACCCCGAGACGCCCAGACCGTTGACGCGGGTCTCGATGATCTGCTGTGCCTGCCGGAGGCTGTCCTGGCTCGGCGTGCTGCCGTCAGGTGTGCGCGCGGTGAGGGTGACTCGTGTCCCGCCCTGCAGGTCGATCCCCAGTTCCGGGGTAGGGGACTTGTCTCCGGTGAAGAAGACCAACGCATACAGCGCGGCGACGATCGTCGTGAAAACGGCGAGCGCGCGTACTGGATGCACCGATCCTGTCGAAGGTGCCACGATCTGTCTGTCTCCTCGGTACGTGCGGTTCAGGTGAATGACGCAAGGGGTCGAAGATTCTCACTGCCCCTGGGCGAGCCGAGCGTGAACACGCCCCCG
>NZ_JPOC01000157.1 GCF_000738775.1 Prescottella defluvii | reverse complement strand
TGTGTGTGACGATCTGTTACGCGCACGCGGTCGGGCCGACATCAGGTCCGGCTCAGGATGGGGAATCTCGGGGGAGATCAGGAACGGGCACAACCCCGCTCGTTCCGGACTTACGCCAGCAGCGCACCCGACTCACCCCAACGTCATGCATCGTGCTCGAGGTGCAGTGCATATCGAGCCGATGCTCTTCCGTGAGAAATGCACTCGATCGGCGATGTCGAGTCCTGCTCGAATCAAATCTGGCCGGGTGTGTACCCGAATGGGGGTTCAACGTGAGAAAACTCATGACCCGCTCCGTGATCCTGGGTGCGGCAACAGCTTTGGCTCTGGTGGGGGGTGGTGTGGCGGACGCAGCCGCCCCGGTATCGGGGGCGAAGTACGATTTCAAGAATTGGGACACCTGCCAGCTGGACAAGGTTTACGACCCCGTCACCGACCTGGGC
>NZ_JPOC01000156.1 GCF_000738775.1 Prescottella defluvii | reverse complement strand
TAACAGATCGTCACACACACGACGCCTTCGCGTGACAGTTTCGACAATTCCCCCGGCCGCTGCCAAGCAGGCCCCCCAGCTGGACGGGCGTTCAATAAATGTTGCACCCCTTGCTATTTCCGAGATCCACGCAGGTCGACAGTCCGAGATACCGGTCGGCCGAAATTCGCCTGGGCGCACGACTTCCAGCAAGGGGCCAGCCCTGGTCGTGACGACACCCGACCTTTCAGGTCGCCTTTTCGGTCAATGCCAAAGTTTGTACTGCAGTACAGTTTCGGTGTACCGCAGAGAGATTTCGCCGATCCTCCCGAAACCGGCACATGACATCCGCTGTGTGTGTGACGATCTGTTA
>NZ_JPOC01000155.1 GCF_000738775.1 Prescottella defluvii | reverse complement strand
CGCGATCCCGGTGCTCGCCCCGCTCCTGATCCTGGCGCCGGTGTTCCTGCCCGAATCGAAGGACCCGAATCCGGGCCGGATCGATCCGGTCAGCATCGCGCTGTCACTGCTCGCGTTGGCGCCGATCGTGTACGCGATCAAGAACGTCGCCAAGGACGGCTCGCTGGTGTCCACCGTGGTGCCCGCGCTGGTCGGCGTCGTCGCCTCGGTCCTGTTCGTCCGGCGGCAGTTGCGCCGCCGCGATCCGATGCTGGACGTGCGGTTGTTCGCGGTGCCCACCTTCTCGGGTGCGGTGGCGGTGAACCTGCTGAGCGTGTTCTCCCTCGTCGGGTTCCTGTTCTTCGTCTCGCAGCATCTGCAGCTGGTGGTCGGCCAGAGCCCGATGCAGGCCGGTATCAGTCTGCTTCCCGGCATGGCGATCATGGTGGTCTCGGGACTTGCGGCGGTCCCGCTCGTCCGGAGGGTGACGCCGGCGACGGTGGTGGCGGTCGCGCTGCTGGTGTCGGCTCTGGGTTACGGTGCCGTCTTCGTGTTCGCGTCCCC
>NZ_JPOC01000154.1 GCF_000738775.1 Prescottella defluvii | reverse complement strand
CCAGCAGGACTACCAGCAGGAGAATCCAGGCGCTGATGCCGGAGAGGTTGTGCGCCCATCCGCCCAGTGCGCTCTCGTAGGTCGCCGCGAAAGCTTCCGCCAGGCCGAGCATCATGCCGCCGACCAGTGCGCCGCCGACCGATCCGAGGCCGCCGATCACGGCGGCGGGGAAGGCCCGAAATGCCGTGTCGGCCAACGAGGGTGCGACACCGGCCGCCGGGAAGGACGCGAGGAACAGTCCGGAGAGCACCGCCAGCGCGCCACCGATGGCCCAGCTGGTCCAGGACACCCGCGACAGGCGCACGCCCATGAGCTTGGCCACCTCCGCGTCCTGGTTGCTCACCCGCATGGCGAGGCCCCAGTTGGTGAACCGGAACAGGAGCAGGAACACCACGATCGCGGTCACGGCGACGCCGAGTGCAATCAACCGGGCGGCCGGCATGGTGATCATCCCGATCTGCACGATCCG
>NZ_JPOC01000153.1 GCF_000738775.1 Prescottella defluvii | reverse complement strand
AGCGTCTCGGTGCCGAGACGGCGACTGAGCTCGGTGACGATCAACAGGTTCACCCCGAGGGTGAGGATCGTCAGGGTCACGTGGTCCTGTGTTCGGGATTGTCGAATGAAGACGACATCGGTGAAGATCGCGACCGCGGCTCCCACGGCCAGACCTGCGCACACGCCCACCAGGTACCCGTGCGACTCGCTCACCACCGCGGCGACGAAGACGCCGGACAGCAGGAACCCGCCGTGCGCGAAGTTGAGGATGCCGGTGGCCCGGTAGATGA
>NZ_JPOC01000152.1 GCF_000738775.1 Prescottella defluvii | reverse complement strand
GCCGCCGGCGTCGGAAAGGCGACGGTGTTCCACCGGTTCGGGAACCGGAACGAACTGGTCCGCGCGGTCGTGTTCGAGCATGCGAACGCACTGCGCGAGGCCGTCCTGGGCGCACCACCGCCGCTGGGACCCGGCGCGACCGCGGACGAGCGACTCGTCGCATTTCTCGTCGCCTTCGCGCACCTCATTGTCGATCGCCCCGCACTCATCGCCGCGTACGACGCGGCGGGCGAGGACGAACGCGCCGACGATGAGGTTCGCGTACGCCACGTGAGTTTGCTGATCGCCGAAGCCCGGCCCGCCATGGACTCGGCGGCGGCGGCGCGCCCTGGACGGCCTCGCGCAGTGCGGTCGCCTGCTCGAACACGACCGCGCGGACCCGTTCGTTCCGGTTCCCGAACCGGTGGAACACCGTCGCCTTTCCGACGCCGGCGGC
>NZ_JPOC01000151.1 GCF_000738775.1 Prescottella defluvii | reverse complement strand
GCGCCGAAGAAGTGCCAGCCGACGAGGGTGCCGACGACGACGCCGTCGACGCCGGTCAGCTTCCACCAGCGGGCGGGCAGGAAGCGGCGGGCGCGGCGGCCGTCGACGCTGTCGAGGCGGTGCAGTGCGACGAGCGAGACGGCGGTCGCGAGGACGGCGCCGAGCATCGCGACGAGTTTGATCAGGGTGGGGCTGGACGAGAACCGGGAGTCGACGGCCGTCGTGAAGCCCAGGCCGGGCACCGACTGGGCCGTCGAGGTCGGGGAAGATGCCGACGACCTGCGGGCGGTAGTCGTGGTGG
>NZ_JPOC01000150.1 GCF_000738775.1 Prescottella defluvii | reverse complement strand
CACCGAGTCCTACGGCATCGAGATGATCGCGATCCCGATGTCCCGACGCCGGCCCGGACATTGCGCAGGTCGCCGAACCAGTGCCCTCCGCTCCGCAGGTCGATGGCAACAGGTGGCCGGGCACCTTTCGGTGCCCGGCCACTGTCGCGTTCGAGGGTTACTGCTTGGTGAGCGCGCGCTCCGCGGCGGCCAGCAGCACGCAGGTGGCGACGCCGTCCATCGCCTTGGCGAGCTCGTCCATCGACGGGAAGCTCGGGGCGAGGCGGATGTTCTTGCCCTCGGGGTCCTGCTTGTACGGGAAGGCGGAGCCGGCCGCGGTGAGCGCGATGCCGGCCTCCTTCGCGAGCTCGATGACGCGCTTCGCGGTGCCGTCGACGACGTCG
>NZ_JPOC01000149.1 GCF_000738775.1 Prescottella defluvii | reverse complement strand
CCGGCGGCGGTCACCTACGACGACCTCGATCGGGCACCGGCGGTGCTGCTGGTCGCGTTCGAGCCGGAGGAGGAGTCGCCGATGATCTTCCTCCGCCTGCGAAAGGCGGTGCAAACGACGAGGTCCGTGGTGCTCTCGATCGCACCGTTCGCGAGCCGGGGTCTGGGAAAGATGGCCGGCAGGCTGCTGCGTGCCGTCCCCGGGGACG
>NZ_JPOC01000148.1 GCF_000738775.1 Prescottella defluvii | reverse complement strand
GCCGCGAGGAAGTCCGCCTCCTCCACCGAGTGCGCGCGGGAGCGGAAGTCGATGTCGTTGGTGCCCAGTGCGATCCGAGCGAACTTCGAGTAGGCGTAGGCGTCCTCGTACGTGGCCCGGCCGCCGACCAGCACGCCGGTACCGCCGTCGACCGATCGCAGCCCCCGGGCCGCGACCGCCAGCGCCTCCGGCCACGAGGCGGGAACCAGGTCACCGGCGTCGTCGCGGATCAGCGGGGTCTCGATCCGATCGGGCTCGGTCGCGTACGCGAATGCCCACCGGCCCT
>NZ_JPOC01000147.1 GCF_000738775.1 Prescottella defluvii | reverse complement strand
CCAGTCCCAGTCCAGACCGGGCACGGCCACGTAGAAGACCCGCAGTGCCGCGCCGAACGCCGCGATCTTGGTGGCCGATGCCATGAACGCAGTGATCGGTGTGGGCGCCCCCTGATACACGTCGGGAATCCACGAATGGAACGGCACCGCACCGACTTTGAAGAGCAGACCCACCGATAGCAGACCGAGGCCGATCTGGGCCAGCGTCTCGCCACCGGGGCCCGGCGCGACGACG
>NZ_JPOC01000146.1 GCF_000738775.1 Prescottella defluvii | reverse complement strand
GTCGGCGCGGTCCTCGCGGTCACCCAGACCGACGTCAAGCGGATGCTGGCGTACTCGTCGGTGGCGCACGCCGGTTTCATCCTCACCGGCCTGATCGCCGGCAACGAAGCCGGACTCTCGTCGACGATGTTCTACCTGCTCGCCTACGGTTTCAGCACGGTCGGGGCGTTCGCGGTGGTGAGCCTGGTGCGTGACCGGCACGGCGCCGAGGTCACCGACCTGGCGCGGTGGGCGGGACTGGGCCGGACCTCACCACTGCTGTGTTCGGTGTTCGCGCTGTTTCTGCTCGCCTTCGCCGGCATCCCGCTCACCAGCGGATTCGTCAGCAAGTTCGCGGTCTTCCAGGCCGCGGCGTCGGGCGGTGCGGTCCCTCTGGTCATCGTCGGCGCCCCGACGTCCGCGCCGACGATCGTCGTGTCCAGCGGTCCGACCGTCGCGGCGATCGCCGTGGCGGCGGCGGTGACGGTGATCCTGGGTGTCGTGCCGCAACCGGTGCTCGATCTCGCGGATCGGGCAGCGAGCGCCCTGCTCTGACGTTCGGATCGAGCACCCACCCCACTGGTCGCGGTACGGACACCCGGAGTTCACCCGGGTTACGCAAAACCCCCACATCGGGAAACGGACGACGTTAACGTCAGCGCCACCCGACCCCACGAACTTCGAGGTGGCCCATGCCCTTCCCGAACCCGAGCGTCTCCCGGCGA
>NZ_JPOC01000145.1 GCF_000738775.1 Prescottella defluvii | reverse complement strand
CGTTCCCCCGGTCCCCCGCGGGGGATTCCCCCTCCGCCCCGGACTGGACGTCAGAAGCCCAACGAGCCGCCGCCCTCGCGGTCGGGAACGCCCACTACACCTACCACCGACCCCACACTGCCGCCGGGAACCGGCCGCCAGCGACCCGACTCAACGCCGGTGTCACCAACGTCATGGCCTCATACATCTAACCAGAACATCCGATCCGGGCGCGGGCCCGCGAAACCGCCGGTGGATGCGCGGGCCTCACTCGGCCGTCACGAAATCGACCAGCCGCTCGACGGCGCCGATCAGCGGGGCCTCGAGGTCCCGGAAACTGCTCACCGCGCCGTAGACGCGGCGCCAGCCGTCCTGCGGCGAACCCCACCCCAGCGCGTCGCACACCCCGGTCTTCCAGTCCTGGCCACGCGGCACCGTCGGCCACGCATCGATCCCGACGGCCTTGGGCCGCACCGCCTCCCACACGTCGATGTACGGGTGGCCGGTGACCATCACATGCGGCCCGAGGCCCTGCGTCAGCCGGTCCTCCTTGGAACCGGTGACGAGGTGGTCGACGAGCACACCGACCTTGCGGCCGGGCCCCGGCTGGAACTCGACCAACCGGTCGGCGAGGTTGTCGAGACCCTCGAGATGCTCCACGACGACGCCCTCGACCCGCAGGTCGTGCCCCCACACCCGCTCGACCAGCGCGGCGTCGTGGACACCCTCGACCCAGATCCGGCTCGGCAGCGCGGTGCGTGCCCGCAGGCCCTCCACCCGTGTCGACCCCGACGCCGAACGCTGCGCGGCGGGCTTGGCCTGCGTCGGAGCCGGACGGACGAGGGTGACGGGCCGACCGTCGATCAGGAACGCGGCCTCGCGCATCGCGAACAGCCGGGTGCGCCGGGCCCCGTCCTCGAGGCGGACGAAGTCGCCGTCGTAGGTGCGTTCGAAGCCGACGACGGCCCCGCAGAATCCGGTGGCGGCATCCTCGACCACCAGGTCCCTTTCCGCCGCCACCGACGGGATCGAGGGCTTCCGGGTACGGGGATGACCGGCGAAGATGTCGCCGTACTTGTTGCTCGCGTTCACGGCATTCCACGGTAGGCGAGCAAGGCGTGCGGGCGCCGGTCGCCACGCCGTCCTATGCTCGTTAACCGTGAGTTCCCCCAGCGCGACGCTGACCGTGTGGGCCGCCTCCTGGCTCGCCGGCGACAGCGCCCCCGACGATGTGATCGACGCCCTGCACCAGTGGGCGCCGATGCACATCGTCGGCGCGTCCGACGCCGCGACCGCACTGTCCACCGGCCTCGACTGGCCGGGTGTGCAGGACGGCGCCGCGCCCATCCTGCTGCGCATCCTCCGGCGGGGCACCGACACACCGGGCGGACTACGCCTGGTCCTGCCCGCGCCCGGCGACGTGCGGGGCCTGCCCGCCGGCTCCGAGTTCGCGCGGGCCGCCCTCGAAGCCGGCGAGGGCGTGATCGTCGGCGAACCCGGACAGCCCGGCATCGGGCTGGTCCCCGTCGTGGAGGGGCCGGACGTGCTGCGCTGGACGGTCCACTCGATCGCGGCGGTGCCCGCGGTCACCGAGCACACCGGTCTGGGCGAGGCCGAGTACGCGATGCGGGAGGCCATCCGCGGCGCCGCCGACGCCCTGCTGCAACTGTCGTCGGTGCAGACCGGACGCGCCGACGGCGATCCCCGCCGCCGCATCGCCGAGGCACTCGACGACCGCGCCCACCACCGCTACCCCGATTCGATCCCGACGCGGGCCCTGCGCATCCTCGACTCGGCCGACCAGGTGGCGACGATCCTGTCCGTCGCGGAACACGATTCACCGACCGAGGCGCCGTCCGCATCCAGCGCCGCCGCGCGCGAGGAACTGCTGCGGCCCCTGTGGGCCGCGGTCCGGGCCGCACGCGTGGCCGCGGTCTCCGCCTCTGCCAGGGACGCGCACCGCGCCTGACGGCCGTAGCAACCGCTGCGGTCAGCGGTGATTCATCACGATGTGCCGATCGATGCGCACATGCTCGTCGAGCGTCGGATGAAGCAGTCCGGTGTCGCGGCCGTAGTCGTGCTGCCGCAACCACGCGTACACGTCACCCCACAGCCAGATGCCGCCGGAGACGGTGTTGAAGGGCACGGGGAACGGCGTCCCGCGCTGCCGGACCCCGCGCACCCACTGCCCCACCGCCTGCCGGGTCACGCCGGCACGGTCCGCGATGTCCTGCCGGGTGACGAGATCGGGGTGGGTGCGCTCCGGCGTCACCCCGTGCGCGACGAGTTGATCGACCAGGCTCATTCCCGCAGTCGCACAACGCATTCCCTCGACGGTCACCGTCAACAACTGCAGGCCGGCCTGGTCGCGCACGGTCACGTCGAACTCGTCCGCGATCGCCGCCTCCCTCGACGCCGTCAGCAACGGAACGATGAACGTGAACTCGAAGCGGTGATAGAGGCTGTCCTGCACCCGAACAACATAGTCGGCCGGATGGTTTCCATCCGGAAACAGGCCGGTCGACGACGGCGGCAGTAGGACGGCCTAGGTGTGATGTCCAGGGAGGTTG
>NZ_JPOC01000144.1 GCF_000738775.1 Prescottella defluvii | reverse complement strand
ACCTTCGCGCCGGCGCGGGGTCGGACGTCCGGTGGGGGAGTCGAGACCGCTTGTGTGGTTGCACTCACGCCCCGAAACTAGTTAATCTGTTTACTAACCTCGGAGCGAGCCGGCAGCGGTGATCGATACCGCGCCGCAGTTCCACCGAAGGTGACGACCACAGCCCGGCAACGCTCCGGGCGCGAGCACTCAGGAGGCCGGTCATGGCGTTCTACCGACAGCTCGGCAATATTCCGCCGAAGCGCCACACCCAGCACCGTGACGAGAACGGCCAGCTCTACTTCGAGGAGCTGATGGGTGAGGAGGGCTTCTCCTCCGATTCGTCGCTGCTGTACCACCGCCACATCCCGTCGGCCATCGTCGACGCGACCGTGTGGGAGCTGCGGGACCAGACCACCACGCCGAACCACCCGCTCAAGCCGCGGCACCTCAAGCTCCACGACCTCTTCCCCGAGGAGATCTGGGCCGAGACCGACGTGGTCACCGGACGCCGGCTGATCCTCGGTAACGCCGACGTGCGCCTGTCGTACGTGGTCTCCGCCAAGGAATCGCCGCTGTACCGCAACTCGGTGGGCGACGAGATGGTGTACGTCGAGTCCGGCGAGGCGATCGTCGAGACCGTGTTCGGCGCACTGCACGCCCGCCAGGGCGACTACGTCCTGATCCCGATGTCGACCACCCACCGCTGGGTGCCGCAGGGTTCGGAGCCGTTGCGCGCGTATGCAATCGAGGCGAACAGTCACATCGTTCCGCCCAAGCGCTACCTGTCGAAGTTCGGCCAGTTCCTCGAGGACGCTCCGTTCTGCGAGCGTGATCTGCACGGTCCTTCCGAGCCGCTGGTCGCCGAGGGCACGGACGTCGAGGTGCTCGTCAAGCACCGCGCCGGTGGCGCGATCGTGGGCACCCGCATGGTGTACCCGAACCACCCGTTCGACGTCGTCGGCTGGGACGGATGCCTGTACCCGTACACCTTCAACATCTCTGACTACGAGCCCATCACGGGCCGCGTGCACCAGCCGCCGCCGGCGCACCAGGCGTTCGAGGGCAACAACTTCGTCATCTGCAACTTCGTGCCCCGCAAGGTGGACTACCACCCGCTGGCGATCCCGGTGCCGTACTACCACTCGAACGTGGACTCCGACGAGATCATGTTCTATGTCGGCGGCGACTACGAGGCCCGCAAGGGTTCGGGCATCGGCCAGGGGTCGATCTCGATCCATCCCGGCGGCCACGCCCACGGCCCGCAGCCGGGCGCGTACGAGCGCAGCATCGGCGTCGAGTTCTTCGACGAGCTCGCCGTCATGGTCGACACGTTCCGTCCGCTCGAACTCGGTGAGGGCGCGCTGGCGTGCGAGGACGACGCCTACGCGTGGTCCTGGTCCGGACGGGGGCCGAACAAGTGACCATCTCGCCGTTGCTCGCGGGTCTGTGCGACGACGCGGCGCTGTTCCCCCCGGGGAACGCGCCGATGGTCGCCGCGGTGCCCGCGCACCTCGACCACGAGCGCAGCGAACATGCCGCGCTGGTGGGGCCGTTCGTGTTCCCGGCGCCGCGTCTCGGTGAGCTGGCCGAGATCGTCGCGCAGCAGGACGGCGAGCTCGAGCTGAGCCTGACCGTGCCCGCCGGCACCGACGCCGTTCCGGCGGCGCTCGAGCAGCTGCGCTCCATCGCCGGTGTGAAGCTGGTCGCGATGGAGATCGGCGTTCCCGAGGGGCAGACGCCCGATGCGCTGCTCGCGGCAATCGGCGAGATAGCCGCGGCCGCACCGGGAGTCGAGATCTTCGTCGAGGTCCCGCGCGACGACCGGCGCCCCGAGATCCTCGCGGGCCTGGCCGGCACGCCGTACTCCGCGAAGTTCCGCACCGGCGGCATCGTCGCGGCCGCGTACCCGGACGAGACCGAACTGGCCGAGGCCATCCACACCGTCGCCACGTCGGGGGTGCGCTTCAAGGCGACCGCCGGCCTGCATCACGCGGTACGGAACACCGACCCCGACACGGGGTTCGAGCAGCACGGCTTCCTCAACGTCATGCTGGCGACCCATCGGGCGTCCGCCGGCTCGGGCGTCGACGAGATCGCCGCAACCCTTGCGGACCGAGACGGGAAGAACCTGGCAGCCCAGCTGGACGGGCTCCCGGCCGAGGCGGTGGACGCGCTGCGCGCGACCTTCCGGTCCTTCGGCACCTGCAGCATCAGCGATCCGCTGACCGAACTGGTCGGCCTCGGTCTGGTGCCCCAATCATCCACCGGGCCCTCCGCGCCTACGGGTCCGGTGGATTCCACTTCGATCGACGAAGGACCCCTCGCATGACCGTCATCTCGATTCCTGCCGATTCCCTGTTCGGGCTCGACAACCTGCCCTACGGCGTGTTCTCGACCGCCGACACGGACCCGCGGGTGGGTGTGCGCGTCGGCGACAGCGTCGTCGATCTCGCGAAGGTGCTGGGCGATGACGTCTTCGCTCAGCCGACCCTCAACGCGTTCATGGCCCAGGGCCGCGGCCGGTGGGTCGCGGTGCGCGCGCAGATCGCCGAACTCGTCTCCGGTGAGATCGCCGACGACGCGGTCTTCTCGGTCGACGACGTCACGATGCACCTGCCGATCGCCGTCGCCGACTACGTCGACTTCTACGCGTCGGAGAACCACGCGACCAACCTGGGCAAGCTGTTCCGCCCGGATTCGGCTGCGCTGATGCCGAACTGGAAGCACCTGCCGGTCGGCTACCACGGCCGCTCGAGCACCGTCGTCGTGTCGGGTGTCGACATCGCTCGCCCGTGCGGTCAGCGCAAGGCGCCCGCTGACGCGGCGCCGTCGTTCGGCCCGTCGACCCGCCTCGACATCGAGGCCGAGATGGGCTTCATCGTCGGCGTCGGTTCGCCGATGGGTTCCTCGATCACCCCGGATCAGTTCGCGGAGCACTGCTTCGGCGCCGTGATCCTCAACGACTGGTCGGCCCGCGACATCCAGGCGTGGGAGTACGTCCCGCTCGGCCCGAACCTCGGCAAGAGCTTCGCGACCTCCATCTCTGCATGGGTGGTTCCGCTGTTGGCACTCGAGGCCGCCCGCGTCGACACCCCGGTCCAGGATCCGACGCCGCTGCCGTACCTGCAGGGCGAGGAGAAGTGGGGCCTGGACATCGACCTCGAGGTCGAGTGGAACGGTCACGTCGTGTCCCACCCGCCGTACGCCCAGATGTACTGGTCGCCGGCGCAGATGCTGGCGCACACCACCGTCAACGGTGCCGCCGCCAGCACGGGTGACCTGTTCGGATCCGGCACTATCTCCGGTCCGGAGAAGAACCAGCGCGGCGCGTTCATCGAATTGACCTGGAGCGGTGCCGAGCCCGTCACGGTCGGCGACGAGCAGCGCACGTTCATCGAGGACGGCGACGAGATCTCGATCTCCGCGACCGCGCCCGGCGCGAACGGCGGCCGCATCGGCTTCGGTGAGGTCCGTGCCCGCATCCTGCCCGCCACCGGTGATGCCCGATGAGCAAGGTCTTCGCAACGGCGGCCGAGGCCGTCGCCGACATCGCCGACGGATCGTCCTTGGCGGTCGGTGGTTTCGGGTTGTGCGGTATCCCGACGGAGTTGATCGCGGGTCTGGCCGAGCGTGGTGTGTCGGGGCTGGAGGTGTTCTCCAACAATTGTGGTGTCGATGACCACGGTTTGGGAATCTTGTTGGCGTCCGGTCGGATCCGTCGGGTGACGGCGTCGTATGTGGGGGAGAACAAGGAGTTCGCGCGGCAGTACCTGTCGGGTGAGCTGGAGGTGGAGTTGACGCCGCAGGGCACGCTCGCCGAGCGCCTGCGCGCCGGTGGTGCCGGGATTCCGGCGTTCTTCACGCCGGCCGGTGTCGGCACCCCCGTCTCGGAGGGCGGTCTGCCGTGGCGGTACAACGCCGACGGTTCGGTCGCGATCGCGTCGCCGCCCAAGGAGACCCGCGAGTTCGGTGGTCGGACGTACGTGCTCGAGGAGTCGATCGTCGCGGACTTCGCGTTGGTGCACGCCGAGATCGGGGACACCGAGGGCAACCTGGTGTTCAACAAGACTGCGATGAACTTCAATCCGTTGGCCGCGATGGCCGGCCGGGTCACGATCGCGCAGGTGGAGAAGCTGGTCGAGCCGGGTGAACTCGATCCCGCTCAGGTGCATCTGCCGGGTGTGTTCGTTCAGCGAGTGGTGCATACCGGTGTGCAGGACAAGCGAATCGAGAAGCGGACGGTGTCGGCATGAGCTGGTCACGTGAGCAGATGGCCGCGCGTGCTGCGGCGGAGATGATCGACGGCGAGTACGTGAATCTGGGGATCGGGTTGCCGACCTTGATCCCGAACTATCTTCCCGACGGGGTGAAGGTGGTTCTGCATTCGGAGAACGGCATTCTGGGCACCGGCCCGTACCCGAGCGAGGATGCGGTCGATCCCGATCTCATCAACGCCGGTAAGGAAACGGTGACGGTGAACCCGGGTGCGGCGTTCTTCGATTCGGCGTTGTCGTTCGGCATGATTCGCGGTGGACACATCGACACCGCGGTCCTCGGTGGTATGCAGGTCTCCCGGAACGGGGACCTCGCCAACTGGATGGTGCCGGGCAAGATGGTCAAGGGTATGGGCGGCGCCATGGATCTGGTGCACGGTGCCCGGCGCGTCATCGTGGTCATGGAACACACCGACCGCGATGGCGGCGCCAAGATCGTCGAGCAGTGTTCGTTGCCGTTGACCGGGCAGGCGGTGGTGCAGCGC
>NZ_JPOC01000143.1 GCF_000738775.1 Prescottella defluvii | reverse complement strand
GGCCGTGGTCGACAAGGTGGGCACGTTCGCGATGCTGCGCTACTGCCTGCAACTGTTCCCCGACGCCGCACAGTACTTCGCTCCACTCGTGGTGACGCTGGGCGTGATCAGCATCGTGTACGGCGCGTTGCTGGCGATCGGCCAGACCGACGTGATGCGCCTGATCGCCTACACCTCGATCTCCCACTTCGGATTCATCGTGCTCGGCGTGTTCGCGATGACCAGCCAGGGGCAGAGCGGCTCGACCCTCTACATGGTCAACCACGGAATCTCCACCGCCGCACTGATGCTGATCGCGGGATTCCTGGTCTCCCGGCGCGGAACCAGGATCATCGCGGACTACGGCGGGG
>NZ_JPOC01000142.1 GCF_000738775.1 Prescottella defluvii | reverse complement strand
CGGGCTGTCTGCCCCCGCCGTGACGACGTACAGGCCGATCACCGCGGCGAGCATGATCAGACCGCCGAATAGGTTGTACAGCAGGAATTTCACCGCTGCCCGCGACCGGCCGGCGGACTGCCCGAAGCCACCGATGAGGAAGTACATCGGGATCAGCATGGCCTCGAAGAAGACGTAGAACAGCAGGATGTCGAGGGACAGGAACGACATCAGCACCATCGACTCGACGACGAGGATCAGTGCCACG
>NZ_JPOC01000141.1 GCF_000738775.1 Prescottella defluvii | reverse complement strand
ACTCTAGGTGAGCCGCCCGGTCAGCTCAGATTCCGCACGTCCCAGACCCAGACGTCGTCGACTCGGCGCCCGTCGATGCCGAGCAGTTGGTTCACGGTGGTGAGCAGGGCGTGCTGGTTCTTGCCGGGCGGCAGCACGACGACGTCGGCGTTCCAGAACTTCAGGTCGTCGCGCGCGGTCGCGCGGGTGGTGTCGTCGACGACCGGCACCTGGCCGGTGCGCTGGGTGTTGCCGAGGAGCATCGCGGTGGGGCGGTCGTCGGGCCCGTACTTGCCCTTGTCGTCGGGTCCGGCCGGTCCGACGAAGTAGCCTCCGGCGATGGGGTACCCGAAGCGCTGCCCGACCTGCCATTTCAGGGCTCTGGCGTCCTCGGGGCGCGGTAGGGGGACGGTGACGACCGACCCGTCGGAGACGTACGAGCGCCACGTGCCGTCCGCGAAGAACGCCGGTGTGGGGGTGCGTTTGGCGATGTCGAGCGGTCCGGGGGCGAGGGGGAGGAGGGCAACGATCAGCCAGCCCAGCCACAGCAGCGTCGTGGATCGTTGTCCGGTGCGGCCGGCGGCGATCGCGCGGTCGGTGCCCAGCGCGAGGAGGATCGCGATGGCCGGGATGCAG
>NZ_JPOC01000140.1 GCF_000738775.1 Prescottella defluvii | reverse complement strand
TCGTCGCCGAGAACCGTTCCAGTCAGGCGCCGTACATCGTCGAATCGATGCTCCCGCGGCGCGACGGGCAGTTCGTCGAGGAGGTGGGTCGCTGGCTGGTCGATCATCTCGCGGACCCGTACGACCTGCCCCGTCTCGCGGCGGCATTTCACGTCAGTACCCGAACGATGTTGCGACGGTTCGGCGCCGAGGCGGGCGAATCGCCGCTGTCGTTCCTGCGACGCGCGCGGGTCCGCGCCGCCAAGCGCCTGCTGGAGACGACGGACCGGCCGTTGGAGGAGATCGTGCATCTGGTCGGCTATCGCGATACCGGCACGTTCCGTCGGCTGTTCGCCGACCAGGTGGGGACGACCGCCGCCGACTACCGTCGCCGGTTCCGGGCCGGCGGATCCGCACCCGCGGCGAGGCGGCGACGACGCCCCGAAAGGTGGCGGTCCCGCCACTCGCCCCACGGGCGGTGGCGCGGACGATGTCGTCG
>NZ_JPOC01000139.1 GCF_000738775.1 Prescottella defluvii | reverse complement strand
GAGGAGAGCAGTATCGGGGCGCAGGCCGAGCGTCTGGGCATCCCATCCGAAAGCCTCGTCTACGACAAGCTTTTGGAGGCCGACGGCCGCAACATCCTCTACCTGGCCTTCTCGAACTACGCCGACTTCTCGCTCGAACCGTCCCGCGAGATGCTCCTCAGTAACCATGCCGTTCCGGGACTGGGCGACGGTGGGGCGCACCTGGGGGTCATCTGCGACGGCAGCATCTACACCCACCTGCTGACCCACTGGGGCCGGGACCGCACGCAGGGGGAGCGGCTGTCGCTGCCCTATCTGATCCGGCTGATGACCAAGCGGTGCGCGGACATGGTGGGCCTGCAGGACCGTGGCCTGATCGCACCGGGCTACCGTGCCGACCTCAACGTGATCGACCTCGACCGCCTCGCTCTGCAAC
>NZ_JPOC01000138.1 GCF_000738775.1 Prescottella defluvii | reverse complement strand
CCGGTCGGTGCCCTGACCGGGGCGGCGTACCGGTTCCGGGCCCGCCCGTTCGACCTGGTGTCGAGCCCCAGCGTGTGTGAACACTGTGCGAGCGGATGCGCGCAACGCACCGATCACCGCCGAGGTACCGTCCTGCGTCGCCTGGCGGGCGACGATCCGCAGGTCAACGAGGAATGGAACTGCGACAAGGGCCGGTGGGCATTCGCGTACGCGACCGAGCCCGATCGGATCGAGACCCCGCTGATCCGCGACGACGCCGGTG
>NZ_JPOC01000137.1 GCF_000738775.1 Prescottella defluvii | reverse complement strand
CGCGACTGCGGGACGAGCACCCGCTGTACCGCAACGACGACATGTCCTTCTGGGCATTGTCGCGCCACGCGGACGTGATGGCCGGTTTCCGTGACAGCAAACGCCTTTCGAGCGCGAACGGTGTCTCACTGGATCCGGCGGCGTACGGTCCGCACGCCCACCGGACGATGTCGTTCCTGGCGATGGACGATCCGCGGCACATGCGGATG
>NZ_JPOC01000136.1 GCF_000738775.1 Prescottella defluvii | reverse complement strand
CGATGCCCCGATCGGCGTCGCCCGCAAGTCGGCGAGTCGGTCGTTCTCCGTGGGCGTCCGACGCCGACGCGGCTCGCTCACCCCATCGGATCCGATTCCGGTCTCGACCCCGAGCGCATCACGTCTACGGTGCCGAACGTCGACTGACGCCCCCCGGTCCCGCGCGTGACAGCCAGACGACGGGGCGACGGAGGGGCTGCCGCGCAGTCCGCCGGCCACAGCTGCACCACCCGCGGTCGACGCGGGCAGCACAGGGCCAGCCGATGCTCGGAAGCCGTGCGGAGATCCGCGGAGACCTGGGGCGATGTGCGGACATGCGGAAATGCCGAAGGCCCCCACCCGTAATGGGTGGGGGCCTTCGGTAAAGGGTGTTCGGCGGTGTCCTACTC
>NZ_JPOC01000135.1 GCF_000738775.1 Prescottella defluvii | reverse complement strand
GCCCAGGTCGGTGACGGGGTTGTAGACCAGATCGAGCCGGCAGGTGTCCCAGTTCTCGAACTCGTACGGCGTGCCGGGTGCGGCCGACGATCCGGTCGAGGAGCCACTGCTGCCGGACGAGCCGCTACTGCCTTCGGAACTGGACAGGCTGCCGCTGCTACCGGAGCTGCCTTCGGCCGATCCGGCGGCGTTCGCGACGCCGCCGCCGACCAGGGCCAGCGCGGCGGTGGCCGCCAGCACGGCGGAGCGGGTGGTGTTCTTTCGCATGTACTTCCCCCATACGGATGTCGACTCGGCCAGGAGGTTCGGTCGAACCCAGCTGTGACTGCCCGAGTGCCCTACTGACAGGTTGGCGCCGCCCTGGCATGGGCCTTGGCGACGCCTGGTGTCGGGGTGAGTCGGGCATGCCCTTGGATCGAGATGGGGCGCAGATGCGCTCATCCGAATCCCCCGATTTTCCCCGTCCAGAGCCGGACCTTGTTGCGGTCCGGCTGCGAGCGTGTAACAGATCGTCACACACA
>NZ_JPOC01000134.1 GCF_000738775.1 Prescottella defluvii | reverse complement strand
ATCGGGCAGATCGTCGAGTTCGACGCCACCGACCAGCAGCCCCCCGAGGTCACCGGATGCGGCGGCGGCGAGGATGGCGGCGGTGTCGCGGCCGGGTGCGGCCGGGAGTTCTGCGCCGCCCCACACGGCGGCGACCCGACGTCGGGCCTCGGTGTCGGCGACCGGCCGACCACCGGGCAGCAGGCCGGGCAATGCCCCGGCCTCGAGCGCGC
>NZ_JPOC01000133.1 GCF_000738775.1 Prescottella defluvii | reverse complement strand
ACTCGACGATCTGCCCGATCCGCGGCTTGCGCGGACGGCGTTCGACACCGCCGGTTTCGTCGTCAGCCTCGAACTGCGCCGCAGCGCGGTCACCGAGCGTGCCGACGTGGTGTTCCCGGTGGCTCCCGTCGCGGAGAAGGACGGCAGCTTCCTCGACTGGGAGGGCCGCGCGCGACCGTTCGACGCGGCGCTGCGGACCACCGGTGCCGTCCCCGACCAGCGTGTGCTCGACGCCCTCGCCACCGAGATGGGGGTCCGTCTCGGGCTGCCCGACGTCGCGTCCGTGCACGCCGAACTCGAACGCCTCGGTGCGTGGGACGGCACCCGCCCCTCCGTGGTCGCTGCGGAACCGTCCGGCGCCCACGAACCGGGT
>NZ_JPOC01000132.1 GCF_000738775.1 Prescottella defluvii | reverse complement strand
TCGACCTCGCCGACGCGCAGCGTGAGGCCGCCCGGTTGGCCCGCAACCAGTCCGGCTACCGCGCCGGACTGCTCGGCTCGATCAGTGCGGCCTGCGCCGCGCAGCAGGCGGTGTTGCTGCCGTGAGTACACAGAGCCCCGGCCCCGAACAGCAGGCGCTGATCGATGCACTGCAGGCCGAGTACGCCGCCGTCTTCGCCTACGGCGTGGTG
>NZ_JPOC01000131.1 GCF_000738775.1 Prescottella defluvii | reverse complement strand
GAACACGGCCTCGTCGACGGCGTCGCCGTAGAGGTCGTGGCGCGCCGCGGTGGTGAGCACCGACACCTCCTGCGGCGCCGTGACGGGTACCGGCCGCGTCGCATACTGCCGCCACGCGACGGCCACGCCGACGAGAACCACCGCCAGCGTGACGACCGTGATCACCCAGACCGGGACGGCGAGGGCGGCATGCTCTGCGGCCGAGCCGAACTCGGCCCACACCGGGGCGAGCCAGTGCTCGAGCGTGCCGCCGATCGCGAGTAGACCGCCGGCGGCCACCGAACCGACCGCGATCACCACCATCG
>NZ_JPOC01000130.1 GCF_000738775.1 Prescottella defluvii | reverse complement strand
GCCGGCGACGGGGGACGGGATCTCGGTGTCGACCTTGTCGGTGGAGACTTCGAGCAAAGGCTCGTCTACTTCGACCGTGTCCCCTTCCTGCTTGAGCCACCGCGTGACAGTTCCCTCGGTGACGGACTCACCCAGGGCTGGCATCTGGACGGAGAAGGCCATTTCTTTTGACTCCTCGACGGTTGTGTTCGGGTTGTTGAGTTTTATCGACTTGTGGTCGAAAACCATTGTGCTCGAGATGCACGTTTCCTGCGGCGGAGAACGACGTATCCGAGGCGCCTCACTCCGGTGGTGTGCTGCGCTTCGGACCCGTCGTGCGGCGCGCTGCGCCCATCCTTTCATTGATGCCCAGAGCGTGTCCTGCGAGGGGCGGCTCATGTGAATTTCCTCGTCGTCGAGCGCGTCTGCTGGCAAAATCGGACAGATCGCCGCGGACCGGTCCGCGGCGGGCAGGGAGGAGAGCTCACGTGGGGTTGTTCGACAGATTCACACGCGGGCGGTCGGCGGGTCCGAAGTCCGACGCCGAGTCCGACGCACGCCACCTCGCGGACTGGGCTCATTCGCACCACGGGGTGGAGGCCTACGTCGAACCCCAGACGACCGTGACGGAGGTGACGGTGGTGCTCGTCGCGGCGGACGGCGAGTGGACCCGGCGCAAGGTCGGCGGCGAACGGGGCGCCCGCCGCCTCGGGCAGGAACTGAAGATCCCCGTCTACGACGTGCGCAAGACCGGCTACCCGCAGCGGATGCGTGACTACGACAATCGGCGTCGGATCGAACGCAAGCGGGAGCGGCAGCGCGAGTTGGACTAGGCGGCTGCGCCGCCGGTGCGCACTTCCGGTGGGTTCAGCTACCGGAAGTGCGCACCGGCGCGGAGCGTCTAGCCGTTGGCGGCGATGTCCTCGAGCACCGAGATCATCGTGCGGACCGGAACGCCGGTACCGCCCTTGCCGGTGTAGCCGAACGGGCCGCCCGTGTTGAACGCGGGACCGGCGACGTCGATGTGCGCCCACTGCACGCCGTCGGCGACGAACTCCTTGAGGAACAGGCCGGCCGCGAGCATGCCGCCCCAGCGGTGCGGGGTGACGTTCGCCAGGTCCGCGACCCGGGAGTTGAGGTCGCCGCGCAGTTCGGCGGGCATCGGCATCGGCCACGCGTTCTCGCCGATCTCCTGGGAGATCGACGCCACCCGGTCGCGGAACTCGTCGGTGCCCAGCACGCCGGGCGTGCGGTTGCCCAGTGCCACCATCTGCGCGCCGGTCAGCGTCGCGGTGTCGATGAGGTAGTCGGGTGCGTCCTCGCAGGCGCGGGCGATGGCGTCGGCCAGGACCAGGCGACCCTCGGCATCGGTGTTGATCACCTCGACGGTGGTGCCGCCGTACTGCGTCAGGACGTCGCCGGGACGCTGCGCGGTGGCCGACGGCATGTTCTCGGCCATCGGTACCCATGCGGTGACGTCGACGGGCAGCTTCAGTTCGGCGGCGAGGACGACGGTCGCGATGACGGCGGCGGCGCCACCCATGTCGGAGGTCATGTTCTCCATGCCGGCGGCCGGCTTGATGGAGATGCCGCCGGTGTCGAACGTGATGCCCTTGCCGACCAGTGCGACCTTCTTGACGCCGCGGCGCTTGCCGGACGAGTACGTCATCTGCACCAGGCGCGGCTGACGCGACGAGCCCTTGCCGACGCCGACGATGCCACCGAAGCCGGCCTTGGCGAGGGCCTTCTCGTCGAGGACCTTGACGGTGAGCCCGGCGGCGATGCCGAGGGACTTGGCGCGGTCCGCGAACTCGGCCGGGAACAGGTGGCTGGGCGGGGTGTTGACGAACTCGCGGGCCGTCGCGACGGCCTTCGCG
>NZ_JPOC01000129.1 GCF_000738775.1 Prescottella defluvii | reverse complement strand
GGTGCCGTCGACGACGTCGAGGCTGATGAAGTAGCCGCCCTTGGGCTCGGTCCACGACGCGACCTTCGTCGCCCCCAGTCGCTCGTCGAGGATCTCGAGGACCTTCGCGAACTTGGGCGCCAGGATCTCGCGGTGCTTGTCCATGTGCGCGCGGACTCCGTCGGCGTCGCCGAAGAAGCGCAGGTGGCGCAGCTGGTTGATCTTGTCCGGGCCGATGCTCTTCTTGCCCAGGTGCTGCTGGTACCACGCCAGGTTGGCCGCGGCCATGCCGAGGATGTCGAGCGCGGGCGCGCAGTCCTCGACCAGCGGGTGCACGGCGTACGCGTTGTCCCAGTAGATGCGGAAGTCGGGGGCCGCCGCCGGCATCGACGCCAGGGCACGGGCGACGTCCTCGGAGTACACCGCACCGGTCGGGTTGGAGTACGTGGGCACGCACCAGATGCCCTTGATCTGCGGATCGGAGGACACCAGTTCGGTGACCTTCGCCATGTCCGGGCCGTCGTCGCGCATCGGGATCGCGATCATCTCGATGCCGTAGGACTCGGTGATCGCGAAATGCCGGTCGTAGCCGGGCGCGGGGCACAGGAACTTGATCACCGGCTCCTGCGACCACGGGCGCGGGGAGTCCGGGGTGCCGTGCAGCAGCGAGAACACGATGGTGTCGTGCATGATCTCGAGGCTCGCGTTGTTGCCGGCCATGAGGTTCGCCGTCGGGATGCCGAGCAGTTCACCGAAGATCGCGCGCAGTTCCGGCAGACCGTTCAGGCCGCCGTAGTTGCGGCAGTCGGTGCCGTCGCCGTCCCGGAAGTCGCCGTCACCCGGAAGCGCGAGCAGACCGTTCGACAGATCCAGCTGTTCCGGTGCCGGCTTGCCACGGGTGAGGTCGAGCTTCAGCTTCTCCGCCTTGAGCTGCTCGTACTTCGCGTTCTGACGCTCGAGTTCGGCGCGAAGTTCTTCATCGCTCATCAACCCGATTTGGGTTTGCACAGGCATCTGGGCGGCCTTTCACCGACGCGACCGGTCGGGGACGGGAAGAGATAGGGGACCCCGCGCACCCGGCAGAGCCCGTTGACCCTTGCTGCCTTCCGGCCCTGGGGGAGTTCACAGGATGCGCGCCGCGCGGGATCCGTCTACGAGTGTAACCAGATCCGCCGGGCGGGTAGTGACGCACCCCTCCCTGGGGCCCGTTTGGCATTTCGACCCCTCGAACCGGTATGCTCCCCAACGGAGGATTCGCCTAGTGGCCTATGGCGCTCGCCTGGAACGCGGGTTGGGTTAACGCCCTCAGGGGTTCAAATCCCCTATCCTCCGCCACGGGAAGCCCCCGGTGACTCAGTCACCGGGGGCTTCTCCCGTTCCGGGCCCTGCCCACGAGCCGTTTCCCCGGCTAGGGACCTACGTCCCACCAGGTCGACCACGGATGTGACCGC
>NZ_JPOC01000128.1 GCF_000738775.1 Prescottella defluvii | reverse complement strand
CCCCAGTCGCGTCGCCAGTCCTGGTCGAGGTACGTCGGGATGGTCTCGGCGTTCACCACCAGATGTGTCCAGCCGAGCGGGCCGCCGCCGATCGCGTCCTGCCACGCGTTGGTGGCCTGGGCGCCGACACGGTCCGGCAGGATCCGGTATTCGGGCACCTCGGCGACGCCGTCGTGGTGGGCGAAGGGCCGCTGGCACGGGAACGCCAGGCCCACCGACCAGTCGATGAGGACTGGGGCGGTGCTGCCGACGACGGACTGCAGTGTCTGCATGTGCGGCACCCGCGGTGGGGTGACGGCGAGCCACTGGTCGGGGGCGAGCCCGGTGTCGGAGGCGACGAGACGGACGGCGTTCGCGTCGGCGGGCAGTTCGTCGAGCGGCACCCGCAGGTTCCGCCACGACGGCGCGGGTCCGATGTCGATGGGGGCGATGCGGCCGAGGACCTCGACGCCGCCGTCGGCGGTGCGGGTTCCGTATTCGACGTCGAGCAGCTGGCCGTCGGTGACGATGCCGTCGGGGTCGACGGAGTGGATGCGTCCGGCGGCCGCGATCGTGAGGATCGGGGCGTCGTCGCTGCGCTCGGGCAGTCCGTACCAGCCGGTGA
>NZ_JPOC01000127.1 GCF_000738775.1 Prescottella defluvii | reverse complement strand
ACCCGCTCAGGCATGTGGTCGCCCGGCCCGATCCGGAACACACCGCCCGCATGACCTGCCTGTGAGGGACCTGAGAGGGGTCGGGCTCATTTAGGTAACGGAAACATCTCGCCTACCATCGACAAACGTGCCAGACGTTGTGACAGCCCCCGCGCCCGGTCCCGAAGCCAGCGCTCCGCCCCCGGCTTCCCGTGCCCGAAACGCGGATGTCCGCAACGCTCGGCTGATCGCCGTCGTGACCGG
>NZ_JPOC01000126.1 GCF_000738775.1 Prescottella defluvii | reverse complement strand
GGCTGGGGGGGGGGGGGGGGTGGGGGGGGGGGGGGGGGGGGGGGGGGGGGTGGGGGGGGGTGGGGGGGGGGGTGGTGTGGGTGGTGGGGTGCGTGGTGGGGGGGGGGGGGGGGGTGGGGGGGGGGGGGGGGTGGGGGGGGCGGGGGTGGGGCGGGTGGGGGGGGGGGCGGGGGGGGGGGGGGTGCGGGGGCGGCGGTGCCGGGGCGGGGGTGGGGGGGTGGCGGGCGGGGCGGGGGGGGGGGGGCGGGGGGGGGGGTGCGGGGGGGGGGGGGGGCGGGGGGGGGGGGGGGGGGGGGGGGGGGGGGGGGGGTGGGGGGGGCGGGGGGGGCGGGGGGCGGGGGGGGGGGGGGGCGGGGCGGGGGGGGGGGGGGGGGGGGGGGGGTGGGGGGGGGGGGGGGGGGGGGGGGGGGGGGGGGGGGGGGGGGGGGGGGCGGGGGGGGGGGGG
>NZ_JPOC01000125.1 GCF_000738775.1 Prescottella defluvii | reverse complement strand
CCGACAACACCGCCGAGGAACAGTATTCGCCGGGGGAGCGGTACGGCCGCGTCTACCAGATCAACTATCTCCGCTGCATCGGCTGCGGCCTGTGCGTCGAGGCCTGCCCCACCCGGGCACTCACGATGACCAACGAGTACGAGATGACCGACGACAACCGCGCCGACCTCATCTACGAGAAGGACCGGTTGCTCGCGCCGCTGCAGCCGGGCATGGAGGCCCCGCCGCACCCGATGGCCCCGGGCACCACCGACGAGGACTACTACCGCGGCGAGGTGACCTAGTGGACACCGGGACTCTGCATTCGGCGGCGCTGCTGGCCGCGGACACCTTCACCCGCACCTCCACCGGCGAGGGCGTGCAGTTCTGGATCCTCGGCACCATCGCGGTGCTCGGCGCGCTCGGCGTCGTGTGCGCGCCCAAGGCGGTGTACTCGGCGATTTTCCTCGCGATGACGATGATCATCCTCGCGGTCTTCTACATCGCACAGGGCGCCCTGTTCCTCGGTGTCGTGCAGGTGGTGGTCTACACCGGGGCGGTGATGATGCTGTTCCTGTTCGTGGTGATGCTCATCGGCGTCGACTCGTCCGATTCGCTCGTGGAAACGCTTCGCGGACAGCGGATCGCGGCGGTGGTCGCGGGCCTCGGGTTCGGCCTGCTGTTGATCGGCGGGCTGGGGAGCGCGACCGTCGGAGCGTTCGGCGCGGACGGCACGCGGGGCGGATTCGTGGGCCTCGACCAGGCGAATGCCGGCGGCAACGTCGAGGGCCTCGCCGAGATCGTGTTCATC
>NZ_JPOC01000124.1 GCF_000738775.1 Prescottella defluvii | reverse complement strand
CCGAACCGGGATGGAGCACCTGGCTCGCACGCTGCGCGGCGGCACCGATCGGTGTGTCCGCGAGTGAGATGCCGGAGTAGGGGGAGTGGGAGAGGCTCTGGTCTCGACTGCCGTCGGTCGGTTCGGGCGGGACCACAGTTTCACGTGAAACCGTTTCCCGTGAAACGGCGGATTCAGATCCAGCCGACATCTACTGCTCCTTCACTTGATGACCACTCATGACGCAATTCTCAACCCTCGAGCTCTCGAATGCCGGTAACTCAGCGGTGCCG
>NZ_JPOC01000123.1 GCF_000738775.1 Prescottella defluvii | reverse complement strand
CGACGGGAGGGCCGAATGCCCGAATCGGGGGCCCCCAGGGGATCCCGGAGCCGGGCGACGAGCCCGGACAATCCCCCTACCGGTCCCCTAATCGCCCCCTAACCTGCCGCCGATCGCTCACGTGGACGGGTCCGTGCACGGTCCACTTGCTCGTGACACCGACCGGTGTCGACCTGGATCGAGTGACACACAGGAGCACACATGTCCATCTCCGCGATCTTCTCGGCCCTGCTGTCCGCGATGTTCGGCGGCAATATCGGATTCGGATCGGACGGCGGC
>NZ_JPOC01000122.1 GCF_000738775.1 Prescottella defluvii | reverse complement strand
CTGACGGAACGCCAGTGTCCACTGACCGGAGGCGAGTTCGTCGCCGTGCAGCGTGATGGAGGGGTGGAAGGCGTGGTGCATGTCGAGGATGACGTTCCTGCCGTCGACCTTCTGCAGGGCGATGGTGCGGAAGACCTCGGCGATCGGATCGGCGTCGTCGAACTTGCCGAGCGGGCCGTAGTCGATCTCGGCGCCCCGGTCGATGAAGCATGCGCGGAAGGTGTCCGCGTCCTTGGCGTCACACGCCCGCAGGTAGCGGTGCTTGAGTGCCTTGATGGCCTCGATCCGCTCGAGGTCGTCGAGGCGCTGTTCGATGGTGCGTTCCGTCATGGGAAATCCTCTCGGTTGCGATCTGTGTCACAGAACCTAGGTCCTGCAGCGCGCCGCGCGAGAGGCTTTCCCGCTCAGTGGAGAAGTCAGGGCTGGCCGGGGAACGCTGTCGTTGCCGGCACCACACCCAGGATGGCGCGCCAGTTCGCTGCGCGGACAGCGGCTTCGGTGAGTGCAGTGACGCCGACCTCGCGCGTGTGCTCGGACTGGCTGCGTTCGATCACCGAGCGCCACGCCACCGCGGTGTCGGCCTCGATCTGCGCGGCCAGCTGGGCGGCGGAGGTCGGATCGGTCACCGGGAACGGCACCGAATACGCGGCCTGCGGTTGCGGGGCGTCGACGCTGGCGGCCGTCAACGCGTCGATGGTCGCGTCACGACGTGCCCGGTGGGCGGCGGTGTTCGCCGAGACCAGATCGGAGCGGTTGGGATTCGAGAAGGCGGCCACCACGCCGTAGGCGAAGA
>NZ_JPOC01000121.1 GCF_000738775.1 Prescottella defluvii | reverse complement strand
CTCCGAGCGCGGCTGGTGATCTGACTCCGGTCGATCGGAATCTCCGACGCGGTGAGGGCCACTTCGGCCCTCACCGCGTTTCTCTTTGTGCGTTGCTAGCCTGATTCATCGGCGAAAGGTACTGCCATGGCGAAGATCGAACAGATCCTGGAGCTCGAGCGGCTCGAGAAGGACATCTTCCGCGGGATCGCGACCGAGACGATT
>NZ_JPOC01000120.1 GCF_000738775.1 Prescottella defluvii | reverse complement strand
CGGCTGCGGTGCCCGGGTTCTCCGGCGCCGGGGTTCCCGGCGTCGCCGCGGGTGCGCCGCCCGGGGCCGGGGGAAGGGGGCTGGACTGTCCGCCGGTGGCGTCGGTGCGCCCGCCGGATCGGTTCGTGCCGACGATTGCCGTTGCCGCAGTGGACCTGCCGTCGACGGTGACGTTGACGGCCGACATCTCCGGTGAGGAGGATCCGCTCGTCCCGGCACCGTCCGCGGTGAGGGCGCCGCCCTCGGTGGGAGCCGGCGCCGACGTGTCCGAAGTGGACGTCGCGGCCGGCGACGGTGACGTGTGTGCGGCCGTGCCGATCGACAGACCTCCGGCGGTGAGGAGTCCCGCCGCGGCCACTGCCGCCGCGATGATCGAGATGCGACGGCGGGGTCGACGCCGTCGGCGGTGTCGTGCTCGGGCTCGATCGGGTCCGGAGCGGCGGCGGTATCCGCTGTCGGGGCGTCGCCGGCCAGGTACGCCGCGCCGATCGCCGCGGTGAGCGCGGGAACCGGCGCCGCGACCACGGTGAGCCCCAGTTCGGACGACACGACCTCGGCGACCAGGGGGATCGCGCCGCCCCCGCCGGCGAGCAGGACGTGGGTGACGTCGGAGATCTCGATCTCGGCCGACCGCAGGGCCTCTCGGATCAGGTCGACCGAACCCGACAGGGGGCGTCGGATCAGGTCCTCGAGCTCGGATCGCACCAGGCGGACATCGGTCGTCACTCCGGGCAGGGCGACCGGGATGGCGGTCTCGGTGTCGGTCGACAACCTCTCCTTGGCGGCGGCGCAGTCGGCGCGCAGCACCGCCAGGGCTGCGGTGGTGGGGGCATCGAACGGGTCGAGGTCGGTCACCTTGTCCGCGATCGCGTCGAGCACGTAGCGCGTGATCAGCTGGTCGAAGTGCGCGCCGCCGAAGTCCTCCGAGCGGAGCGGCTTGCCGAGGATCACCGGTTCGGAACCGGTGCGGGCCACCGTGACATCCAGCCCGGACGCGCCGAGGTCGTACACGACGACGACACCGTCGTCGAGGTACCCGCGCGACGATTCGAGCCACCGCACGCAGGCCGCGGCTTCCGTGGTCGTTCCGGCCGCGGGCAGCCCCGCGCGGGCGAGCGCGGTTTCGAGCGCGCGGACGGTGTACCTGCTCCACGTCGTCGGATGGGTGACGACCACCGTCGCCGGGGTCGCCGAGTCGACCAGGCCCGCCACCGCGGCCGCGAAGAGGTCGGCTCCGGCATGGATCCGGCCGGCGTCGTCGAGTAGGCCGACCGGGTCGCCCACCCGCTCCACGAACCCCGTCAGTGCGGCGCGTCCGGCGTCGTCGTCGGCCTCCGGGAACGCGGCCGTTCCGTCCGGCAACAGGTGCAGGATCGTCGGTCGTGTCGAGGTGACGACGTCCGTCCCATCGGTCGCTGTCCCGTCCGCTGTCACGAGTGCGGTGCCTGAATTGGTCGTTCCGACAGCAACTCCGAGCACGGCGCCCATGCGCTTCTCCCATACGTCAGGGGCGGGTTGCGGCACCGCCGGTGGTATGGCGATTGTCGCCGCGAGTGCGTCGATCGTTACGGCAAGCGTGCATCTGCGCCCCAGCTCGAGGGCGATTCCCCTAATCGTCCACAATCCCCTAAGGTGCGCCGGCCGCATCCCCCTGTCCGTGTTCGGGGGGATGCGCCCCGTTCCCGTCCGCCTCCCGGATTCGTAGCGTATTGATCAATCTCGCCGCAGTGTCCGTACCGGAAACCGCGGTGGCCGGCCGACCGACCGTCAGGAGCTTCCTCATGGCCAGCAACGCAGTTCTCGACTTCATCCTCCGTCTGCTCCGCGACGAGGACGCTGCCGCCGCGTACTGCGCGAACCCTCAGGCCGCGCTCAGCGCGGCGGGGCTCGGCGATGTGTGCCACGCGGACATCGCGGCAGTGGCTCCGATGGCTGCCGAGTCGGGCCTGTTCGGTAGCGCAGGTGCCGATCTGGGCGCGATCCTCGCTGCGGGAACAGGTGCGGCGGGCTCTCTGGGCGTGGCCGCCGGCGGCGGCCTGAGCGGGGGCCTGGGG
>NZ_JPOC01000119.1 GCF_000738775.1 Prescottella defluvii | reverse complement strand
GCCGCGGGAGCGGCCGGAGCGGGCTTGGGGCCGGGGCGCGGGGCACCGGGCTTGGGCGCGGTCGCGCCGGGCTTGGCAGACGGACGCGGAGCGCTGTCCGAGCCTTCCGTCTTGCCTTCGGTCTGCGACTTCGCGGACGGGAACGACTCCCGCAGACGACGCGCAACGGGCGCCTCCACGGTGGAGGACGCCGACTTCACGAACTCGCCCTGCTCCTTGAGCCGTGCGAGTAGTTCCTTACTTGTGACACCGAGTTCTTTCGCCAACTCGTGCACGCGGGCCTTGCCTGCCACTGCTCTCCTCTACTGAGAGGTCGAGCGAGCGACTGATGCCCGCACGACCTCGGTTATCTCCGATGGACGTTCATCGCTGGTGCTTCACGGTGTGCTCATGAGTGCTTGTGCCTGTTCTCTGAGGTACTGCTCGACATTCCCGAGTGTTGTGCAACCCGAGAGGTCCCGAGTGGTACTACGTCTTGCGTGATCACTACGCCTGCTCTCACAGGTTGGAGTGACCCGCCTTCGATGTCTCGAACATCCCGCCCGGCTCGTCGAGCCGGTCGAGTTCCGAGGAATCCAGACTCCCGGACACCCTTAGTGCTCTGCCGAATGCTCGGCGCCGAACCGCGTCGGCCAGGCACTTCGGATCGAGATGCAACCACGCACCTCGCCCTGGGAGCCTTCGCCTCGGATCGGGGGTGAGGACGAATCCGCCGGATCCATCCTCCCGTGCCACGACCCTGAGCAGGTCGGCGGCCAGCTCTCTCTGCCTGCATCCCACGCACGTCCGCACCGGTTCACCGGCTTGGACACGCGCAGACACCGACAGTTCACGCTGAACCATCGACCACTCTACCGCTGTATTGGCGTGAACTCCGCATTCTGTTTCTAAGCACCCGTCGTTTCGCGACCGACCTGTGACTCGGGGCCCGGTGCGGCGTCACTGCGGATATCGATACGCCACCCGGTCAACCGTGCAGCGAGACGCGCATTTTGACCCTCCTTGCCGATGGCCAGCGACAGCTGGAAATCGGGGACGACGACCCGCGCGGCCCGCGCGTCGGGGTCTCACGACCGAGCCGTCGGCGATCTCCGGAACCTCGAGGGCGAACAACTTGCGGACCAGGTTCGGGTGGGTCCTCGACAGCGTGATCTGCGGGCCACGCTGACCCCGCGAGACTCCGACGACGTAGCACTTGATCCGGTCGCCGTGCTCGTAGGTCTCCCCCGGCACCTGCTCGGCCGGCGGAATGAGGCCCTCGGCCCCGTTGGCCTCACTGCCGATCCGCACCACGACCATGCCGCGCGCGTTCGCCCGGGTGTCGCGCTGGATCACGCCGCCGACGATCTCACCCTCGTGGGTGGCGTACTCACCGAAGCTGCGCTCGTGCTCGGCGTCGCGCAGGCGCTGGAGGATGACCTGACGAGCCGTGGTCGCGGCGATGCGGCCGAAGCCCTCCGGGGTGTCGTCCCACTCCTCACCGACGCGGTTGCCGTCCGCATCGACCTCGCGTGCCATGACGCGCACGATGCCGGTCTTGGTGTCCACGTCGATACGCGCGTGGGGCTGGTGTCCCTCGGTGTGTCGGTACGCGGTGAGCAGAGCCGTCTCGATCGCCGCGATGATCGTGCCCGCGGAGATTCCCTTGTCCGTCTCGATTGCCCGCAGCGCGGCGATATCGATATTCACTTGTCCGACCCTTCTTCGTTCTCTTCGTTCGACGCTTCCACGTCTGCAGGCGCGACCCGACCCTCGGGGATACCTCCCGCGAGCTCGAGCTCCTTCGCGTCCGGGCGCGAGAATTCCACCTGCACAACAGCTTTCCGGATACTTTCGAGTTCCACCCGGCGCACGA
>NZ_JPOC01000118.1 GCF_000738775.1 Prescottella defluvii | reverse complement strand
GCCGCCGGCAACGGCGGCCGGCGCGCCCGGATCCGCCGCTGGTCGCCGGCACCACTGACGCTGGCCGCCGCCGCCGTGGTGCTCTTCGAGGTGCTCTCGCTGCTCAAGGGCGCCGTCGCGCAGTACCCGTCGTACTCGATCGCCCACTCCAACCTGAAGTCCGTGACCGGCGACTCGAACGCGCCCGCACCGGCGAGATCCTCGGGCGGCGTCACCAGTTGCAGCGTCGAGGCGTTCGTGTCGTCCTCGACGAGGACGTAGTCGGCGAGCGCGCACGAGTTGCCGGTCACGGACTTCAGGTTGGAGTGGGCGATCGAGTACGACGGGTACTGCGCGACGGCGCCCTTGAGCAGCGAGAGCACCTCGAAGAGCA
>NZ_JPOC01000117.1 GCF_000738775.1 Prescottella defluvii | reverse complement strand
GAACGACAGGGCACCCGAGGTGGTTTCGTGTCCGGCGACGAGGAACGTCACCACCTGGTTGCGGATGTTGACGTCGTCGAGACGGTTCGGATCGTCCTCGCGGGCCGCACGCATCATGATCTCGAGCAGATCCTCGGGCCCCGGCTCGGTGCTGTCGCGGCGCTGTCGGATCACCTCGTCCACGACGTGCGCGAGGTAGGAGGTGTCGAGGGTGTTCTGTCGATCGGATTTGCGGTACAACAACTTCGAGACGAACGGGACGTTGCGGAAGGTGCGACGCTGGGCATGCGTGAGTGCCCGGATCATCGCCTCGACGAACGGGTCGGGCCGCTCCCGGCGAAACGAATCGAACGAATAACTGAAGCCCGCGCGCCCGATGGTCTCGAGTGTCAACTTCGTCATGTCCGACGACACGTCGACCGGCACCCCGCCGGTGCGCGCGTCCCAGTGCTCGGTGAGCTCGCCGGCCACCGCCACCATGATGTCGTGGTACGAGCGCATCGCGGACTGCGTGAACGCCGGCCGCAGCAGGTGGTGCGCCCTGCCCCAGTTGGGTTCCTCGTTGTAGGCGGTGAACAGGCCGTCGCCGCCGATGCCGCGCAACTCCGCGATCCCCGGTGCGACGTTCTTCGCGAAGCGCGCCTCGTCGGACAGTTCCGCGACCATGTCGGCGCCCGAGACGAACACGAATCGGTGCCCCAGGGCGCTGCGCTCGAAGATCGGCC
>NZ_JPOC01000116.1 GCF_000738775.1 Prescottella defluvii | reverse complement strand
CGTCCGGACTGATCGCGCTGGCCGCGCTCATCGCCGGATCCCGGCCGATCGTGCAGACCCTGATCGCGCGCGGTCGACAGGTTGGCATCGCCGGCCAGATCGCGCCGATCCTGGCGTCCGGCACCCGCGTCCGCGTCGCCGTCGCCGCCGACGCCCCCCGGGCCGTGGTGCGCGAAACCCCGGCGCTGGGACGCGCTGCTGGGCGTCTCCCCCGACGGCTCGCTCGCCCGCCGCTTCGGCGTCTTCGTCATGCTGCTGTGCCTGATCGTGTGCGTGATGATGCTGCTGCGTCGCGGCGGCAAGATCCCCGGCACCGCGGTCGGTCCGTCCCGGCGCATCCTCGGCATCATCTTCGCGTCGCTGCTGCTGATGAGCTTCACGCCCACCAAGTGGACGCACCACTTCGGCGTGTACGCCGGCCTCG
>NZ_JPOC01000115.1 GCF_000738775.1 Prescottella defluvii | reverse complement strand
GGACCGCCCGGGACATCGTCGACCACGTCATCGGGACGCAGACGCAGATGATGGGTGTCGTCGGGCTGACCGTCCCGCCCGGCCCGTCCGCCGCCACCGAACCCGTCGGGTCCTGGCAGCACACCCGGGATGCGGTTCAGGCGATCCTCGACGATCCCGCGAAGGCGGCGCTCGAGTACGACGGTCACTTCGGACGCACCGATCTGGCCTCGACGATCCGCACCTTCTACTGCTTCGACCTGGTCGTCCACGGCTGGGATGTCGCCCGTACGGCGGGGTTGGACGAGACGATTCCGGAACACGACCTCGACATGGTCGACGGAATCGTCGCCCAACTCGGAGACTCGCTGCGCATGGACGGCGTGTGCGGCCCGGCCGTCGAGGTGTCCGCCGACGCCGACCGGCAG
>NZ_JPOC01000114.1 GCF_000738775.1 Prescottella defluvii | reverse complement strand
GACCGGGACGCCGACGGGGGTGGCGCGGCGGGCGGCGGATCCGTCGGCGCATTCACCCCGCGCGCGTCCGCGGTCCCGGGCAGCGTCGCCGAGAAGGAGGCGATCAGGGCCGGGGTCATGCAGACCGAGGTGTTCCCGCTCGTGATGTTCGCGGTCGGCGGCATGCTGTTGTTCCCCGCGGCCGGCGACCTACTCACGATGTTCGTCGCGCTCGAGGTCCTGTCGCTGCCGCTGTACCTGCTGTGCGGGTTGGCTCGTCGGCGCCGGCTCCTGTCCCAGGAGGCCGCCCTCAAGTACTTCCTGCTCGGGGCGTTCTCGTCCGCGTTCTTCCTCTTCGGTGTCGCCCTGCTGTACGGGTACGCGGGCACCGTCCAACTGTCCGGCATCGCCGACGTCGTCGCGCCGGGCCCCG
>NZ_JPOC01000113.1 GCF_000738775.1 Prescottella defluvii | reverse complement strand
CACCGTCGCGGTGGCGGCCGTCCTTGCGGTCCGCTTCGACACGGGCGGTGAGCGGTACCAGTTCGTCGAATCGCATTCGTGGATACCGGCATTCGGCACCCGGTACGAGCTGGGGCTCGACGGCATCGCCTTGGCGCTGGTGCTGCTGACCGCCGTCCTCGTGCCGTTGCTGCTGCTGGCCGGGTGGCGTGACGTGGCGTCGGACGACCCGCGCCCGCGTGCCACGCACACGTACGTG
>NZ_JPOC01000112.1 GCF_000738775.1 Prescottella defluvii | reverse complement strand
GCGATACTGACAGCACCGGACGCCGAACCGACAAACATGCCACGCGTGCGCGCGACAGCCTCGGCCCGAGATTTCACCCCGAGAGGATAGCGCCCACCACGGCTCGAACACCTGCAGGGAGCAGCAAACCGGACCGATCACCCCATGGTGATCCCCATCACAGTTAGTCTGGGCTGGCCCGCAGGTAGACCGACGACACTCATCGGGGGTACCCATGCAGGACACACTGACGAAGATCACCGACACCCTCAGCGCGGTGCGCGTGATGGCACGGTCCGGACTGATCCCGTTCCCGCGCATCGACCAGGGAATCGGAGTACTGGCGGCCGTCGGCAAGTACGGACCGTTCGCGGGGTCCGTGCACGCCCACGCCGCCCAGGGACACGGCCGCGTCGCGCTCATCGACGAACGCGGACAACTCACCTACCGCGAACTCGAGGCGCAGTCCAACGCACTGGTGCGCGGGTGGCAGGCCGAGGGCATCGGCGCCGGATCCTGCGTCGGCGCGATGTGCCGCAACCATCGCGGCCTCGTCCTCACGATGCTCGCCGCCGCGAAAGGCGGAGTGCGACTGGTACTGATGAACACCGGCTTCGCCCGCCCCCAGCTGGTGGATGTCGCAACCCGCGAAGGTGTGCGCCACTTCGTGTTCGACAGCGAGTTCGCCGACATCGCCGACGCACTCCCCTCCGACGTCACCCCCTTCCTGTCCTGGGTGGACGGGCCGCTGTCCACTCCCCCGGCG
>NZ_JPOC01000111.1 GCF_000738775.1 Prescottella defluvii | reverse complement strand
CTCGTGCTGCCCATCAAGGCGGTGCTGATGAGCGCGCTCGGTCTCGGCGCGACACTCGGCATCCTCACGTGGATCTTCATCGACGGCAACGGCGCCGGACTGCTGAACTTCACCCCGGGTCCGATCACCTCACCGGTGCTGGTGTTGATCGTCGCGATCATCTACGGCCTGTCCATCGACTACGAGGTGTTCCTGCTCTCCCGCATGGTCGAAGCGAGATCCCAGGGCGCCTCCACCACCGAGGCGATCCGGATCGGCACCGCACACACCGGACGCATCATCACCGCCGCCGCCCTGATCCTCATCGTCGTCACCGGCGCGTTCGGGTTCTCCGAACTGGTGATGATGAAGTACATCGCCTACGGCATGATCTCCGCCCTGATCATCGACGCGACCCTGATCCGCATGTTCCTGGTCCCCGCCGTCATGAAACTCCTCGGCGACGACTGCTGGTGGGCACCGGCCTGGATGAAACGCATCCAGGAGAAGATCGGACTGGGCGAACCGATCCTCGAC
>NZ_JPOC01000110.1 GCF_000738775.1 Prescottella defluvii | reverse complement strand
GCCCGTGGTGTGCTGCCGTTCCGCCAGGCGGGTCTCCAGTTCCTCCCCGAATCGCAGTTCATCGCGAAACTGCACGCCGGTGGCCTGGATGCGCCGGAAGTCACCTACACCAACATCATGGCCCGCTACGACGAGGGGATCCTGCCGTGCACCAGCGGCTACGTGGAGGGCCCCAACGCGACGAACATCGTGGTCCAGGACGGGTGTTCGCAGGACTACTCGGACCGCATCGCGCTCGCGGCGTCCCGCGTCGCAGCCGGCTGCCGTGCTCA
>NZ_JPOC01000109.1 GCF_000738775.1 Prescottella defluvii | reverse complement strand
AACGTCATGACCCGCAACAGCTAGATGCTGCCGCCCGCGACGGGCGGTGCGCCGGAGGCGTCGTCGACGCTGTCCATCTCGCGGGCCACGAAATCCTCGAGGTCGAACAGGTTGGAGCCGGCACGTTCGGCGATGGTCAGCAGAGTGGTCATGCGTGCGACCTCCTCGACCTGTTCCTTGAGGAACCACTGCATGAACTGTTCACCCAGGTAGTCGCCGTCGTCGCGTGCCGTGCGGGCGAGGGTGACGATCTGCTCGGTGACCGCCTTCTCCTGCGCGAGCGCGAGCGCGATCGGCTCGTGCGCATTCTCGAAGTGGCACTTGGCGGGGTCGACACCGGTCAGTTCCACCGTGATGCCTCGGTCCAGGAAGTACTGGATGATCATCATCGCGTGGTTGCGTTCCTCGTTGCCCTGCTTGTAGAAGTGCCGGGCCAACTGGGGGAGATCCGCGTTGTCGAAATAGACCGCGGTCGCCAGGTACTGATGCGAGGCGTTGAATTCGTTGCGGATCTGGTCGTGGAGAAGTGCGTGGAATTTCGTCCGATGTGAATCGTCTGAGGCACTCATGCGTCAAAGATATCGCTGGTCGGGTGGAACTGTCATCCAAGCGTGGCCTTATTGAGGCAAGTATGGCCTCAATAAGTGCTTGCTAATTTAGGTTGGGCTGCCCTCAAAATGAGAGTGCCGCAATTGTCTTTCGGGCGACAATTGCGGCACACGTTCGAAATCGGTCAGGCTCCGGCGCCCGCGATCCTCGGGGCGGTGGAGTCCGCGGTCACGGCCGAACTCATCTCCCGAGCCACGAAGTCCTCGATGTTGAAGAGGTTGTCGCCGGCGCGATCGACGATGGTCAGGAGCGTTGTCATGCTCGCGACCTCCTCGACCTGTTCCTTGAGGAACCACTGCATGAATTGCTCGCCCAGGTAGTCGCCGGTGTCGCGGGCGGTGCGGGCGAGCCGGGTGATCTGCTCGGTGACCTTCTTCTCCTGCGCGACCGCGAGTGCGACCGGCTCGCGGACCGACTCGAACTCGGTGACTACGGCATCGATGCCGGGCACGACCACCGGCAGGTCGTTGTCGATGAGGTACTGGATCATCATCATCGCGTGATCGCGTTCCTCGGCGGACTGGCGGTAGAAGCGGTCCGCGAGCTGCGGCAGATCGTGGGAATCGAAGTACACGGCGACGGCGACGTACTGCTGCGAGGCCGTGAATTCATTTCGGATCTGGTTCTGCAACAGTCGGTGGAAATCGTTCGTGTGCGCCGCTTCAGTCATGCACCGAACATTACCGCCCGCAAAGGAGATCGGACCCGCTGCGGCGCCGGGAAAGCGTCTACAGCGATGAATATCACGGTGCGCCGGTCAGAAGTGTCTGCGGAACCGGACGATCATTTGCAAGCGCATCGAAGAACTCCGTGGCCTTTTCCCGATCCCACAGGAGGACGTCGCCCGATCCGGCGACGACATCGAATCCGCCGACCGGCACCGTGGTGGTGACCATCTTGCCGCGCAGGCCCCATGCGAGCCCGGCGAGATTCCACAGGTGGTCACCGCTGCCGACCTGCAGGGAGCCGGCCACCTTCGACATCGTCGGCCACAGCCGCAACGGATTGATCAGCGTCGTGGGCGAGGTGACCTTCTCCAGCAGGGCGCTCATGAACGCGCGCTGGTTGTTCATCCGGTCCAGGTCGGCCATCGCGGTGGCCCGGGTGCGCACGAATCCGAGAGCCTCGGGACCGGTCAGTTCCTGGCAGCCCTCGGACAGGTTGATGCCGGCGAGGGGGTCGTCGATCGGGTACGGCACACACATGTCGACGCCGCCGAGGGCGTCGACGATGCCCGCGAAGCCGCCGAAGCCGATCTCCGCGTAGTGGTCGATGTACAGGCCGGTGGCCTCCTCGACGGTCTGCACCAGCAGTTCCGGGCCGCCGTTGTTGAAAGCGGCGTTGATCTTGCCGCGGCCCATGCCGGGGATGTTCACGTAGGAGTCGCGGGGGATCGACACCATCGTGGTGGCGCCGCTCTTCGGGATGTGCACGAGCATGATCGTGTCGGTGCGTGTGCCGCCCTCGTCGCCGCCGGTCGACAGCTGCTGCTCCTGCTCGGGCGTCAGGCCCGCGCGGCTGTCCGAACCGACCAGTAGCCAGTTGGTGCCGGGGGTGTCGCCGATCCGGCCCGGGTAGTCGGCGAGGGCGTCGACGCGGTTCAGCTTGGTGTCGAGGAAGACCACACCGCCGATCGATGCGACCAGGAGCACGACGAG
>NZ_JPOC01000108.1 GCF_000738775.1 Prescottella defluvii | reverse complement strand
GGGCGCGTGTGCTGCCGCTGTCTTGTCGGTGGCAGTCAGCGAGCCGCCTTCCGGTCGACGGTCAGAGACCGGCGGCGGCGCGAAGCTTCTCGGCCCGGTCGGTGCGCTCCCACGGCAGATCGATGTCGGTACGTCCGAAGTGTCCGTACGCGGCGGTCGGCGCGTAGATCGGACGCAGCAGGTCCAGATCGCGGATGATCGCGCCGG
>NZ_JPOC01000107.1 GCF_000738775.1 Prescottella defluvii | reverse complement strand
GTGCTGCCGCTGCTTCCTCTCGCCCATCTCGATCGCGAGTTCGACTACCTCGTCCCCGCGGAACTGGACGAGCAGGCCCGGCCCGGGGTGCGGGTGCGGGTGCGGTTCTCCGGTCGCCTCGTCGACGGTTTCCTGCTCGAGCGGGCCGAGTCCAGTGATCACCCCGGCAAGCTCGGCTGGCTCGACCGAGTCGTCTCCGCCGAATGTGTTCTCACCCCCGAGGTCC
>NZ_JPOC01000106.1 GCF_000738775.1 Prescottella defluvii | reverse complement strand
CCCCGAGGTCCGGGACCTCGTCGACGCGGTGGCGCAGCGGTACGCCGGGACCCGTTCGGACGTGTTGCGTCTCGCGGTGCCGCCGCGGCACGCGAAGGTCGAGTCCGAGGAGGCCGTCGCGCGGCCGGGTCCGGCGTCGCCGACCGTGGACCGCGACGCGTGGTCCGCATACACCCACGGCCTCAACTTCGTCGAGGCCCTCGAGTCGGGCCGGAGTCCGCGCGCGGTGTGGCAGCCCCTGCCTGGGGAGGACTGGAGCACCCGG
>NZ_JPOC01000105.1 GCF_000738775.1 Prescottella defluvii | reverse complement strand
CCTGCCGCGGACTCTGGGTCGCCGGCCAGGGACTGGGTGGGGAAGTGGGTGAAGGCGTTGAGGTCGTTGCCGACCGGTCCGTGTTCGATCGACCGGTAGCTCTGGGGTCCGAGGAACTGCCACCACAGCGGGATCGCGACGATCGCGAGGGCGACGGCGCCGCCGACGCACAGTCCCTTGAACCCGCGCCGGGCCGCGGCGATCGCGGCGGC
>NZ_JPOC01000104.1 GCF_000738775.1 Prescottella defluvii | reverse complement strand
CTGGGCCGCGGTGGACAGGATCTCGGCCCGCTCGGCACCGTAGCCGTCCCACGTGTCCATGTAGGCCCGGGTGCCGTTGTCCGCCACCACCATGCCCATCATCATGTTCGCGTTCGCCACCACCTTCCATGTCGCGTCCGAACCGGTCAGGCCGTCGAGCAGCCACTGCTTCTGCGGCGCACCGAGCATCGTGCGGCCCGGCGCGTCGGCCTCGGCACACAGGATGTGGTCGAGCGAGTCTCCGCACGCCTGCCGGTCCCGGTACTGCCGGGTGTCCGGTGCGAACAACTCCACCGTCCGTCCCACCCGCAGCGACCGGTAGTTGCGCAGCGGATCGGCGGAGGACCGGGGCACCGGCATGTGCTCGAACCACGCCTGCCACGCCATCTGCTTCTTCTGCTGGAACCCGATCGCGCCCTCGATCGGTGAGATCACCGGGAACGTCCACCCGTCCTTGCTGTAATTGTTGCGGAACTCGTGATCGTCCCAGAGTGGGAGGAACGCATGCCGGCTGTGCATCAGTTTCAGGTCGGCGTCCGACCGATACCTGCGGTACTTGTCGCGCATGCTGTCGAGCCCTTGCGGGAACAAGTTGGCATCGAAGCCCCGGACACCGGGCATGGTGAATTCGTACACGTAGTCGCCCAGGCACACCACGAAGTCCAGGTCCTCCTCGGCGAGGTGGCGGTGGGC
>NZ_JPOC01000103.1 GCF_000738775.1 Prescottella defluvii | reverse complement strand
GCCCCGACCGGGTGGGGCCGCGCGGCATCCTGCAGTCTCTCGCCGACGGCATCAAACTCGCACTCAAGGAGGGCATCGTCCCCGCGGGCGTCGACAAGCCCATCTACCTGCTGGCGCCGATCATCGCCACCGTGCCGGCGTTCATGGCGTTCGCGGTGATCCCGTTCGGTCCTGAGGTCTCGATCCTCGGAACGTGGACGCCGCTGCAGCTCACCGATCTTCCGGTGGCCGTGCTCTACGTCCTCGCCGTCACCTCCGTCGGCGTCTACGGAATCGTCCTGGCGGGGTGGGCATCCGGCTCCACCTATCCGCTGCTGGGCGGCCTGCGCTCCACCGCGCAGGTGATCTCGTACGAGGTCGCGATGGCGTTGTCGTTCGCGGCGGTGTTCCTCGACGCCGGCACCATGTCGACGTCGGGAATCGTCGCCGCGCAGCACGGCCACTGGTACGTCTTCCTGCTGCTGCCGTCGTTTGTCTTGGCGGCTGGCGGGCGCCGTGGCCCCTGAACATGTGGGACGGCGCCAACTCCGGATGGTGGCCACTGCTGTGGTTCGTCGCGAAGGTGTGGTGCTTCCTGTTCGTGTTCATGTGGCTGCGTGCCACGCTCCCGCGCCTGCGCTACGACCAGTTCATGAACCTGGGCTGGAAGGTGCTCATCCCGGTGTCCCTCGTGTGGGTCATGGTGGTCGCCACGGTGCGTGCACTGCGCATCGAGGGCTACGAGACGCGGTCGATCGTCCTGCTCGTCGGCGGCCCGGTCGTCGCATTGCTGCTCCTGCTCGTCCTCTACCGCACGCTGCGTCCCGGACGATCCGTCCCCGGCGCGACACCACCGGTATCGGCGGAGCGGGAACCGTTCGACCCGATGGCCGGCGGGTTCCCGGTTCCGCCGCTGCCCGGCCAGTCCGTGCGGGCCGCACCCGACCTCGTGCGGTCCGGACACTCCGGAAAGGAGGATCTCGATGCCTGACTTCTTCGACTCCGTCGCCGGGTTCGGCGTGACCTTCTCGACGATGTTCAAGAAACCCGTGACCGAGTTCTATCCCGAGCACAAG
>NZ_JPOC01000102.1 GCF_000738775.1 Prescottella defluvii | reverse complement strand
GCCGGTACCGACCGAATCACCGCGTTGACGCAACTCGGCGACCTCCGAGACCAGGGTGTGCTCACGGAGGACGAGTTCGCCGCCGAGAAGGCGCGCATCCTGGCTTCGTGATCAGCGCAGTTCCGTCACGAACGCCATCCGGTCCCCGCGGTAGAGGGACCGGACCCGCTCGATCGGCACACCCGCCGCGTCGCGAGAGACCCGGTGCAGTTTCAGCATCGGCATGGCAGTGCTCGACTCCACCAGCGCCGCCTCCCGCGGCGTCGGCAGGGCCGTCTCGATGCGCTCGGTGGCGGTGGCGAACTCGACACCGCGCGCCCGGATCGCCGCATACAGCGAGGTCCCGGGATCGAAGGTGTCGGCGAGGTCCGGAAACCGCAGGTGCGGCAGGTACGTGCTCTCGAGACCGATGCGCTCACCGTCGGCGAGCAGTACACGCTCGAGGTGGATCACGCGATCCCCGACGGCGATTTCGAGGATGCGCGCCAGCTTGTCGTGTGCGTCGATCTCCTCCCACCGCACCAGGAAGCGCCCCGGCACCCGACCCTGGCTGAGTGCGCCCTCGGTGTACGAGCCGAGCGAGAGCGGCTGGATCAGCTTGGGCCGCGCGACGACGGTTCCCCGCCCTCTGCGTTCGATCCGGCCCGCGACGAGCAACTCGTGCAGGGCCTGCCGCACCGTCTCCCGCGAGACCCCGCACCGGGCGGCGAGTTCCCGCTCGGCGGGGACGGCGTCGCCCTCGGCGAGGTCGGCGAGCAGATCCTCGACGTGCGTCCGGACCAGGTAGTGCTTGGGCAGGTTCTCGGCGGTCATCGGGGACCCCGGGCCGCCGGCACCCGACGGGCGCCACCCTCGAACACTGCGCGTAGTGAATCCAGAAGCGCAGCAACGTCTCCAAGGACCCTTGATTCGTGATTCACGAGCGTCAGAGTACACAAATTCGGTCTATACCAATTGTTCATCTTCCGTTCCCCCAACCGCCCCCAGTTGGTCTAGACCAATGCCCATGCTGGGTCCCATGCGAATTGCAATTGTGGGTGGAGGAATCCTCGGAACGGCACATGCCGACGAGGCGATCCGCCGAGGACACGACGTCATCCATCTCGAACGCGAACTAGAGGCCCGCGGTGCCACCGTACGCAACTTCGGATTGGTGTGGGTGTCCGGCCGGGCGCAACACGAACTCGACGCCACGCTGCGCTCCCGCCAGCTGTGGGCCGACCTGGCCCGACGCGTCCCCGACGTCGGCTTCCGCGCCGCGGGATCGATGACACTGCTGCGCACCCCGGAGGAAGTCGCGGTCGCCGAGGACATGATGACTCGCGACGACGCCGAGGTCCGAGGCTTCTCCCTGCTGGACTCCGACGCGGTCCGCGCGGTCAACCCCGCGCTGCGCGGCAAGTTCCTCGCGGGTCTGCACTGCACCCGGGACGGCGCGGTGGAGTCACGGATCGCATTGCCCGCCATCCGGCGTCACCTCGAGGCGTCGGGCCGATACACCTTCCACGCCGGCACCGAGGCCCGCGAGATCGTCCCCACCACGAACGGAGTTCGTATCCGCGACGATCACGAGCGCACGTTCGACGCCGACCTGGTGATCGTGTGCCCCGGCGCAACGCTCGGCGGACTGGCCCGCGACCTCGCCGGCGACCTGCCGCTGCGCCGGGTCCGCCTGCAGATGATGCAGACCGCGCCACTCGGCGAGGCCCTGACCACCGCGATCGCCGACGGCGACAGCATGCGCTACTACCCCGCGTTCGCCGGCACGGCGCTCGACGCACTGCGCGACACCCAACCGCAGGAGCCCATCGCCGCCGAGCACCGCATGCAGATGCTGTGTGTGCAGCGCCTGCACGGCGGCCTGACGATCGGCGACACCCACGAGTACGACGAGCCCTTCGACTTCGACGTCGACGAGGCCCCGTACCAGCACCTGACGGGCGTGGTCGAGGAACTGCTCGGCCGGGATCTGCCGCCGATCGTCAAGCGCTGGGCCGGGGTGTACAGCCAGTGCCTCGACCCGCAGCAACTGGTGCACCGCGCGCAGCCCGCCGACGGCGTGTGGGTGGTCGCCGGCCCCGGAGGCCGCGGCATGACCCTGGGCCCCGCCCTCGCCGAACAGACCGCCGACCAACTGGGCCTCTGAGCCCCACCCCCACACAGGAGTCACCGTGACCACCATCAAGCTCGCTGTCCTCGACATGGCCGGCACCACCGTCGCCGACGACGGCCTCGTCCTGCGCGCGTTCGCCGCGGCCGGTGCCGCAGCCGGACTGCCCGCCACCGGCCCGGAGGCCGACGCCGCCCGGCAGTACGTCCTCGACACGATGGGCCAGTCCAAGATCGTCGTGTTCCGCGCACTGTTCGGCGACGAGGATCGTGCCCAGGCCGCCAACGTCGCGTTCGAGGCCGCCTACGACCGGCTGGTCGACGAGGGGGGCGCCTCCGCGATTCCCGGTGCCGCCGAGTCGATCACGGCGCTGCGGGACGCCGGAGTCAAGGTCGCGCTCACCACCGGGTTCAGCCGCACGACGCAGGACAAGCTCCTCGCCGCGCTGAACTGGGGCACGCTCGCCGACCTCACCCTCTCCCCCGCCGACGCGGGCCGCGGGCGCCCGTACCCGGACCTGATCCTGACCGCCCTCATGCGCCTCGGCATCGACGACGTGAAGCAGGTCGCCGTCCTGGGCGATACCGCCAACGACGTCACCAGCGGTCGGCGCGCGGGCGCCTCCATCGTCGCGGGCGCCCTCACCGGCGCGCACGACGAGCAGCAGTTGCGGGCCGCCGATCCGACCCACGTCGTGCCGTCGGTGCGTGAGTTCGCCGACCTCGTCCTCGCCCCGCAGAACTGACCCTCCCGATCCCCGTTCGAATCCCTCCCCAGACAGGAAATCCGAATGAGCAGGAACACCAAGCGTTTCCGTGCCGGCGTCGCAGCGATCGCGATGACCACCGCCGCCCTCACCCTGACCGCCTGCGGCGGTACCGGAGCCGCCGCGAGTGGTGACGGCGGCACCGTCACCGTCTACAGCGCCGACGGTCTCGCCGGCTGGTACGAGACCCAGTTCGCCGCGTTCACCGAGGAGACCGGTATCGCCGTCAACCTCGTCGAGGCCGGCTCCGGTGAGGTCGTCTCCCGCATCGGGAAGGAGCAGTCCAATCCACAGGCCGACGTCGTGGTGACACTGCCGCCGTTCATCCAGAAGGCCGACGCCCAGGGACTGCTCGCACCCAGCGGCATCGACACCTCCGCGGTCCCCGCCGATGTCCAGGACCCGGACGGCAAGTACGTGCCGCTGGTCGAGAACTACCTGTCGTTCATCGCCAACCCCGGCGCGAACCCGGCCCCGACCACATGGGACGACCTGCTGACCGAACAGTTCAAGGGCAAGCTGCAGTACTCCACCCCCGGCCAGGCCGGTGACGGCACCGCCGTCCTGCTGCTGCTCCAGCACCTCAAGGGCAAGGAGGGCGCACTGGACTACCTCACGAAACTGCAGGCCAACAACGTCGGACCGTCGTCGTCCACCGGCAAGCTGCAGCCCAAGGTCAGCAACGGTGAGCTGCTCGTGGCGAACGGTGACGTCCAGATGAACCTCGCGTCGATCACGAACGACGGCTCGACGTTCGACATCTTCTTCCCCGCCGACGGCGGCAAGCGCACCACGATCGCCCTGCCGTACGTGATGGGCCTGGCCAACGGCGCACCGAACTCGGACGACGCCAAGAAGCTCATGGAGTACCTGCTGTCGGAGAAGGCCCAGAAGACGATCGCGACCGACGCGCTCGGCGTCTCGGTGCGCACCGACGTCCGCGACGCGGCGGGCACGTCCACCGACGCGTCCACCCCCACCGGCCTCGTGAACGGCGTCGAGGTGTGGACCCCGAACTGGGACGAGGTCCTCACCTCGCTCGACGCCGACATCGCCGCCTACCAGAAGGCCACCGGTAACTGACATGTCGCGATTCGAGTCCGGACGGTCCCTCGGCACCAGGTCCCGCACCGGCGGCGCCAGCGCACACTCCGCGCCGGCCATCACGTTCGACCGGGTCACGGTCTCCTACGGACGTGGCCGCGGAACCACCCGGGCCCTGGTCGACTTCAACCTGCGGGTCGCCCGCGGGGAGACCGTCGCCCTGCTCGGCCCCAGCGGGTCGGGCAAGTCCACCGCCCTCAAGGCACTCGCCGGGTTCACCCGGCCCACCTCCGGGACCGTCCGGCTCGGCGGCGAGGACGTCACCGACCTGCCGCCGGCCAAGCGCGGCATCGGCGTCGTCGTCCAGTCCTACGCCCTGTTCCCGCACATGCGCGTCGCCGACAACGTCGCGTTCGGGCTACGCGCCCAGCGGGTTCCGCGGTCCGAGATCGCGGGCCGGGTCTCCGACGCCCTGTCGATGGTCGGCATGTCGGCGTACGGTCAGCGGCTGCCGCGTGAGCTGTCCGGCGGCCAGCAGCAGCGCGTCGCGATCGCCCGCGCGCTCGCGATCCGCCCCAAGGTGCTGCTGCTCGACGAGCCGCTCGCCGCCCTCGACGCGCAACTGCGGCAGAGCATGCTCACCGAACTGCAGGAACTGCGGGCGGCACTGCCCGACACGGCTATGCTGTACGTCACCCACGACCAGTCCGAGGCACTGGCCCTCGCCGACCGCATCGCCGTCATGCGCGATGCCCGCCTGGTCGACGTCGACACCACCGAGAACCTGTGGAAGCGCCCACCGAGCAGCTTCACCGCCGCCTTCCTCGGTGGCGCGAACCTGCTGCCCTGCAACGTGACCCGGGTGATCGGAACATCGGCACTGGTGTCCGTCGGCGGTACCCCCGTCACCGCGCACGCACCCCAGCCCGACATCGGCCGCACCGAGTGGGAGTCCGACACCGGCGCCCTGCTGTGCCTGCGGCCGCACGCGATCACCCTCACCTCGCCCGCCGAACGCGGCGCACTGCCGGCCCGCATCGTGGCGAGCGTGTGGCGCGGATCGTCGACCCGAGTGACGATCGCGTTGCCGGGACTGCCCGAGACACCCGTCGACGTGGACGTCCCCGGCCACGACGAGCGTCCCGTGGGCACCGAGGTCGGGATGCGCTTCCCCGAACGCGGCGCCGTCCTGGTGCCGGCTCCGGAGGCGGTGTCATGACCACGCTGCTCGACGCGCCGATCACCGCCGACCCGCCGCTCCGACCGGAGCCGTCACGGTGGCGTTCCGGACTGTGGGTGCTGCCGCCGCTGCTGCTCGTGATCGGCTTCGCGGTGTACCCGATGGCGCGGGTGCTGGCCGAGTCCACCGTCACCGACACCGGCCGGGGCTGGTCGGCGTGGACCGATGTGCTCGGGTCGGCGTCGTTCCGAAACGCCCTGTGGCGCACGATCGAAGTCGCGGTCGCGTCGACACTCGGATGCCTCGTCCTCGGCACGTTCATCGCCCTGATCCTCGCGTTCGTGCCGTTCCCCGGCTCGAAGGTGGTGGGACGGCTGATCGACACGATCCTGTCGCTGCCGTCGTTCCTCGTCACACTCGCGTTCACGTTCCTCTACGGCACCGCCGGCGCCGTCAACGCGCTGATCACCCGGATCAGCGGCGCCGAGCAGGGACCGCTGAACTTCCTCAACACTCCGCTCGGGGTGATCGCCGCCGAGATCACGTTCTTCACCCCGTTCGTGGTGCGGCCACTGCTCGCGGCCTTCACCCAGATGCCCCGCGAACAACTCGACGTCGCCGCCAGTCTCGGCGCGTCACCCCTGCGGGTGCTACGCACCGTGATCCTGCCGGAGGCCTGGCCCGCGATGATGGCCGGCGGATCGCTGGTGCTGCTGCTGACGCTCAACGAGTTCGGCATCGTCCTGTTCACCGGCGCCAAGGACGTCATGACCCTGCCGGTACTGATCTACACCCACGGCATCGTCACGTTCGACCTGCCCGGCGCCGCAGTGATCGCAACCGTCCAGGTGGCACTGTCGCTCGTCCTGTACGGCGCCTACCGGTTCCTGTTCACCCGACTGATGGGAGGCAGCCGTGCTGCTGTGGACCCGACGCGCTAGGTACCTCACCCTCGCGTTCTTCGCCGCGGTCGTCACGATCGTGTTCGTCGCCCCGATCGCGACCGTGATCGCCGCGGCCCTGGCCGGCGCCTGGAACGGGCCCCTGCCGTCGAACCTCGGGACCAAGAACCTGTCGGCGGCCCTGTCCGACGACAACCTCGCCAGCATGGCGGTGAGCCTGCAGACCGCGATCATCGCCGGAGGTATCGCACTGTTCCTCGGGACCTGGGCGGCCCTGGCCGCGCGGGAGGCCCCGGCGTGGCTGCGCAAGGTCACCGACGCCGTCTTCCACCTCCCGGTGGCGCTGCCGTCCGTCGCGATCGGCCTCGGCCTGCTCATCGCGTTCAACGAGCGGCCACTGCTGCTCGGCGGCACCAAGTGGATCGTCATCCTCGCGCACGCCGTGCTGGTGCTGGCCTTCGCCTTCAGCTCGGTCTCCGCCGCGCTCGACCGCCTCGACCCGGCCTACCGCCAGGCCGCCGAATCCCTCGGCGCCGGCCCCCTCCGCGTCCTGTTCCGGATCACGCTGCCGCTGCTGGTGCCCGCCCTCGGCGCCGCCGCCGGACTGTCCGTCGCACTGTCGATGGGCGAACTGGGCGCCACGATCATGGTGTACCCCGCGACGTGGAAGACCCTGCCGGTCTCCATCTTCGGTCTCACCGACCGCGGACAGGTGTTCCAGGCCGCGGCCAACACCACCCTGCTGCTGCTCGTCACGCTCCTGGCCCTGCTGGTACTCGGCCGCATCCGCGGCCGCGGCGCCGCACGCTGACCCTCTCAGGCACTGAACGCCCGAGCCCTCCCTCACCCCACCCACCCCCCGCGTTTTGCGCACTTATCGCGCCGGGCAGTGCGGCTTGGAGCGCGACAAGTGCGCAAAACGCGAGGGGG
>NZ_JPOC01000101.1 GCF_000738775.1 Prescottella defluvii | reverse complement strand
GCTGCTGGCCGCCGCGGAGCGCGCGCTCACCAAGCAGTAACCCTCGAACGCGACAGTGGCCGGGCACCGAAAGGTGCCCGGCCACTCGTGTTTCCAGCGCCTGGACGGAAGTTCACGGCGCTGGCTTCGGCGCGCGCGTGCTGTGAATGCCGGTTCGGGAGTTCGGAAAGCCTCGATCCGGCCGTAGGCCTCCCGCGCTGTTTAGTCCGGACCTTTGCATGGAGCTGGCGTCCGAGAGCTGCTCTGTGAGCTGCAGGTTTCGAGAAAGTTGAACAAATCTTTGGTCCGCACCTTGACTTGTGATGTGAGTCACGCTTATATCTAAATCTGAGTTTAGATTTATATGCAGACGGCGGGTAGGCGTGTCGTGCAGGCGCTCGCGGTGGGCATCGGTGGACGGTCCGATGGCGGCTTCTTCCTCGTTCGTCGCGTCGTGCGCCTGTCGATCACCGAGTTCGCCCGCCGGCTGCAGCTTGCCCCTCGTCCGCGCCCGGCCCCATTCCCTTCCACCGCCATCACCCTGGGTGCGTTGGTGCCCCTGAGTGGGCCGATCGGTGGCCTGGGTCAGGACGGCGTGGCCGGCGTCCAGCTGTGGTTCGACAAGGTCAACAAGGATGGCGGCGTCTGTGATCGCGAGGTCCGGATCGATGCGCGCGACAACAAGTACAACTCCCAGGAGACGATGACGCAGTACACCTCGCTGCGCTCCGAAATCGCGGCGATCGCCAACCTCTCCCCGGGTACGGACGCGGTGACGCTGGGACCACGGCTCGCTCAGGACGGATTGGCAGTGCTGGCCGGGTCGTACGATCCGGTGCTCCTGAAGGTGTCGCAGGCCTTCATGCCCGGTGCGCCGTACGACGTGGAAGCAGTGAACGGCGTGGCCTATCTGGTCGAGCAGGGGACCCTGAAGTCGGGCGACACGATCGGTGTCATCGCCTATCCGAACGGTATCGGTGAGGCCGTCTCGAACGGGGTGGCTGGCGCGGCCCAGCAGTTCGGCCTGAAGGTGGAGAACGCCAAGATCGACAGCACGGCTTCCGATGCCACCGCGCAGGTCAACTCCCTGCGGCAGGCGGGTGCCAAGGCGATCGTCATGGGCACGGCGAGCGCGCAGACCGTCTCCGCGGCCGCTGTTGCGCAGGCGCGCGGGGACGATCGTCGACCACGTCGTGCTGACGTCCAACAACGCGCCGTTCAGTTCGGACGCGGCCCCGATCCGGGAGCTGCTGTCCGCGTGGGAGGCCAAGTTCGGGGACCGGGCGGCCACCGCGCCGGCCGCTGCGGGCTACCTGATGGCGCAGCTGATCGACAAGGGCCTGACTCAGGCGTGTGCGGACGGCGACATCACTCCGCAGGGCATTACCGCGTCCATGAGCAAGGTGGGCGTCATCGACACCGACGGACTCGCCGTCGACC
>NZ_JPOC01000100.1 GCF_000738775.1 Prescottella defluvii | reverse complement strand
CGACGGACTCGCCGTCGACCTGGATTTCTCCACGCCGGGTGTCGCCCCGTCACTGGCCTCCTTCATCCTCCGTCCCGACCCGAATGCCAAGGGCGGCACGGTGATCGCTCGTGACGCCGCCGTCAGCGACGCTGCGGCGAAGTACGCGGCCGACAAGGGCTACACCAAGTGAGTGAGGGACGGGGAGGTTCGCGATGATCGAGGTCGAGTCCCTCGCGGT
>NZ_JPOC01000099.1 GCF_000738775.1 Prescottella defluvii | reverse complement strand
TGCGCTCCGGCCTCGCCCAGGTGCCGGTGGGGCTGGAGGAGGCCTCGGCGGCGCTCGGCAAACCGCCGTGGCGGACGTTCCTACGGGTGACGCTGCGGCTGACCGCGCCGTCGGCCGCCGTCGGTGCGGCGTTGGTGTTCATGGCGATCGCGACGGAACTGACCGCGACCCTGCTGCTGGCCCCCAACGGCACCCGCACCCTGTCGACCCGATTCTGGTCGCTCACCAGCGAACTCGACTACGCGGCCGCAGCCCCGTACGCGCTGCT
>NZ_JPOC01000098.1 GCF_000738775.1 Prescottella defluvii | reverse complement strand
AAGAACACGCACACACCATCACAACAAACCCACAGGCTCGCCGTTCCGGGGCAACCGTTCCAGCCTAACCAGAACCGGAGCCGGACGCAAATCCGAGAACCAGAACCGATCAAAGCAGATTCGCCAGGCGCTCTCCGTACAACCTCGTTTTCCCAGTCCCTCAGGTCCGGGTCGGTGTCCGTGTCGCTCTGACCTGGAATAAGTTACGCGAAGCTTTCGTCGAATGCCAAATCGCCTGGTCAGGCCGTTCGATCGGCGTATTTTGCGTGAATACCGGGTGTCGGGGAGACCCCGTCAGGGCATCTCGATCGTCTCGGCGCGCGCAATCTCCCCGATGGCGGCCCGGATGTAGCCGGCGGACGGCACGTCGGCGGTCGCCAAGAGATCCGCGATCACCAGGATCGCGCTGCGGAGGTAGTCGGCCTGGCCGATCCGTTGTGCGTCGTCGCTCATCTCGGTGAGTCCGAGCGAACCGGTGAGGACGGCGGCCAGCGCAGTGACGTCGAGCCCGGGCAGCCAGGCGAGCGCCGCGCCGGCGACCCGCGTCAGCGCGTCCTGGATGTCGTCCCCGGAGAAACCGTCGGGATGGAGGTCCTCGAGCAGTGCCCGCACGACACCGGCGTGCACCAGGCTCACCTGCTCGAACGGCAGGACGATCAGTTCGTCCACCGCCTCGCCGAGCTGGTCGGCAGACGCGGCGCGGGCGGCGGTCAGGGCGTCGTCGGTGGTGACGGCGATCTGCCGCGCGGTCTTCGGCCACTCACCGGGCCAGCCGTCGGGACGCGACATCGCCGTCACACCGCCGCGCTCAGTGCGACGGAGAGCGGCACCACCGACAGGCACACGACGGCCGCGACGAGCAGTCCGATCACAAGCCGCTTGTCCCACTTTCCCCGCGCACCGCTCGCGGCGAGGACGAACAAGACGAAGCCGACACAGACGGAGGCGATGGTGACGATGACGGGCGTGGAGACCATGACTGGATTGTGCCTCAGGCGCCGGTGACCAGGACTTCCGCCAGGTGCATCCCGCGGCGGTCGGTCAGGTCACCGATCTGGGTCCGGCACGAGTACCCGTCGGCGAGGATCACCGCGTTCCGTTCGGCGCGGGCGACCGCCGGCAGCAACCGGTGCTCGGCCACCGCGACGGAGACGTCGTAGTGGCCCCGCTCCACCCCGAAGTTCCCGGCGAGCCCGCAGCATCCGCCGAGCCGTTCCACCCGCGCGCCGGCCCGGCGGAGCAGCGCGGCGTCGGCGCCCCACCCCATCACCGCGTGGTGGTGGCAATGCGGTTGCGCGACGACCGTCGTTCCGGACAGATCCGGCGGCTCCCAGCCGTCCCAGTCGGTGAGCAGTTCGGCGAGGGTGACGGTGACGTCGGCGACGCGGCGCGCCTCGTCGGTGCCGAGCAGGTCCACGCCGTCGGACCGCAGGACCGCCGTGCACGACGGCTCCATCCCGACGATCGGCACTCCTTCTTCTGCGAGTGCCGTCACGGTGCGGCCGAGGATGCGGCGGGCCGCGTCGAGCTGGCCGGTGGTGATCCACGTCAATCCGCAGCACTGCCTCTTCGCGGTGAGCCGGGGACGGAAGCCGGCGTCCTCCAGAACCCGCACGGTCGCGATCCCGACCTCGGGGGTGAAGCGGTCGGTGAAGGTGTCGACGAACAGCACCACCGGGTCCCCGGTGGTGCGACGATCCGCGGCGGTGTCGGCGAACCACCGACGGAACGGGACCGGCGCGAACTGCGGGATGTGCCGTCGGCGGTCCGCTCCCCCGAGCGTGAGCGCGGCAGGTGCCACGCCGGGCAACCGCGTGACTGCATTGACCACGCGCGGCGCCCGACCCGCGATCGCGGCCCAGCGCGGCAGCCACCCCAACGAATAGTGCGAGGCCGGGCGCAGTCGCTTCCGATAGCTCTGGTGCAGGACCTCCGCCTTGTAGGAGGCCATGTCGACGCCGGTGGGGCAGTCGGACGCGCAGCCCTTGCACGACAGGCACAGGTCGAGGGCGTCGTGCACCTCCGGCGACCGCCACCCCTTGCCCACGAGGCCGCCGTTCACCATCTCCTGCAGGACGCGGGCGCGGCCGCGCGTCGAGTCCTTCTCTTCTCGCGTCGCCGTATAAGAGGGACACATGACGCCGCCGGCCGCGGTGGTGTCGGCGCGACACTTGCCGACACCGGTGCAGCGGTGCACGGCCTGGGCGAAGTCGCCGTCGTCGTCGCGGTAGGCGAGGGCGAGGTTTCGGCGCACCGGCGACGTCTGCGGGACCCGCAGGTCGGCGTCGACCGGGCGGGGATCGACGAGGACCCCGGGATTGAGGAGATCGTCGGGGTCGAAGACGTCCTTGACGGCCCCGAACAGGCGCAGCGCGTCGGACGAGAACATCAGGGGCAACAGTTCACTGCGGGCGCGGCCGTCGCCGTGCTCCCCCGACAGGGAACCGCCGTACCGCGCCACCAGTTCGGCGGCGGCGAACAGGAAGCGTCGGAAGACGGCGGTGCCGTCGGGCCGATCCAACGGCAGATCCAGGCGGATGTGCAGGCAGCCGTCGGCGAAGTGCCCGTACGGCAGGCCCGTGAGGCCGAAGTCGGTGAGCAGGGCGTCGAAGTCACGCAGATAGGGGCCCAGCCGGTCCGGCGGAACCGCGGCGTCCTCCCACCCGGCGTAGGCGGGCCGGCCCGCGGGGCTGCGTCCGGCCAGACCGGCGCCGTCCTCCCGGATCCGCCACAGCGCGGCGATCCTGGCCGGATCCTCGACGACGAGGGTGTCGACGGCGCGGCAGCCGTCGGCCAGCGCCCGCGCCCGACCCAGCACCTCGTCACGTGACGCGCCCGCGATCTCCACGAACAGCCACGCCGCCCCACGCGGCAACGGCGGCACGGCCTGCGGACCACGACGTTCGCGGACGACGTCGACCAGGCGCGAGTCGATGCCCTCGCACGCCGTGGGCCGGAACCCGAGGACAGCCTTGGCGTCGTCGCCGGCCGACGCGATGTCGTCGTAGCCGAGCGCGACCAGCACCCGATGCGCCGGATCCTCCACGAGTCGGACGGTGGCCTGCGTGACGATCCCGAGGGTGCCCTCGCTGCCGACGAGGAACTTCACGACGTCGAAACCGTTCTCCGGCAGCAGGTGTTCGAGCGCGTATCCCGACGCCTGCCTGCCGAAGCGGCCGAATTCGGTTCGGATGGTGGCCAATCCGGTTCGGACCACGCCTCGGAGGTTGTCGAGGACCTGGGTGTCGGCGGCACCGGGCAGCGACAGCCGCTCCCCCGTACCGGCGAGCAGTTCCAGACCGACGACATTGTCCGACGTGCGTCCGTAGCCGAGAGTCCTTGCCCCGCAAGCATTATTGCCGACCATGCCGCCGATGGTGCAGCGGTTGTGGGTCGACGGATCGGGCCCGAACCGCAGCCCGTACGGGGCCGCCGCGCTCTGGAGCACCGCCTGCACGACACCCGGTTCGACGACGGCGGTGCGTGCCTCGGGATCGACGTCGAGCACCCGGCCCAGATGACGGCTGAAGTCGAGCACCACACCCGGCCCCACCGCGTTGCCCGCGACCGACGTCCCCGCACCCCGCGCGGTGATCGGGACACCCTCGGCGCGGCACACGTCGAGCACCGTCGCGACCTCGTCGATCGCACGCGGGAACACCACCGTCGTCGGCGGCACCCGGTACAGCGACGCGTCCGACGAGTATATCGCCCGGGTGGTGCCGTCGTCGCGGACGTCACGAACGCCCGCGCGGCGCAGCGCGTCGGCGATCGGAGTCCAATCCGGCATACGAGCAGCCTAGTGCCGGGCCGTTAGCACCACCGGGCCGTCGTCGGTGATCGCGACGGTGTGCTCACTGTGCGCGGCCCGGGCGCCGGTCACGGTCCGGAGAGTCCAGCCGTCGGCGTCGTGGCGGTAGTCGTCGGAGCCGTCGGCGATGAGCATCGGTTCGATCGCGAGGACCAGGCCGGCGCGCAACCGCATGCCCTTGCCGGCTCGGGCCTCGTTGGGCACGTCCGGACCCTCGTGCATGACCCGGCCGATGCCGTGACCGCCGTGGTCGGCGAGCAAGCCGTAACCGCGGCTGCGGACGTACCCGCCGATCGCGGCGCCGATGTCACCGAGTCGGTTCCCGACCCGGGCGGCGTCGATGCCGCGCCGGAGCGCCTCGTCGGCGGCCGCGATGAGCGCCTCGTCCGCGGGATCCGCGGTGCCGACGACGAAACTGATCGCCGAGTCTCCGCACCACCCGCGCAGCCTGGCGCCACCGTCGATGCTCACGAGGTCGCCGTCACGCAACCGGTAATCCGACGGAATACCGTGCACCACAGCATCGTTCACGGACGTGCAGACCACCCCCGGGAACGGCGTCGGCGCCCAGTCGGGCCGATAGTTCAGGAACAGCGGATCCGCACCGGCGGCGGATACGACGCGGGCAGCGACGGCGTCGAGCTCGCGCAGACTCACCCCCACCTGCGCGTGGCCACGCGCCGCCGCGAGGGCGTCCGCGACCACGCGGCCCGCCGCTCGCATCCCCTGGATCTCGGATTCGGTCTTGAGTTCGACCACTGCACACCTCCGGCTCGAATAACTATACCGGTATTACTATATGCATCATGGTGCGCGTGCCGTTGACGGCGGAGGAACTCGAACGTGGGCAGAGGCTCGGTGAGCTGCTGCGATCCGCGCGGGGCGAGAAGAGCATGGTGCTGGTGGACCGCAGGGGGCCGGGATCTCCTGCGGGGACCCCGGCAGCTCCCGCGCCAGCGCGGACGCCGACGCCGGGGACCGCCCGAGCCGCAGCAGGATGTCCCAGCGGGTGTCGTCGGCGAGCGCCGCGAACACCACCGGAGTTGGGGCGGTTTCACCCGACGGCATCGACGGCCTCCAGGTGACTCTTCGCGAGCGCCATCTCGACCGCCCAACCCTCCACATTGCCGTCGTACTTCTCACGGCGTTCCAACTCGGTGCCCGGCAGCGTCGCAAACCCCGTCTCGACCACCGTCAGCACCACCGCGTCGGCCGACGTCTCCACGATCGTGAACTCCACGAGCGTCGACGGCCCGTCGGCGGCACCGGGGTCGGCAAGCCAGCGGAAGGCCGCGTAGCGGGGTTCGTCCAACTGCACCGTCGCGAAGGCGAACTCGCCGTGCGCGGGATCGTGCACGACGTCCAGCTCGCCGCGACGCTCGATCCTGTGTTCGACGATCCGCTCGTCGTTGATGTACCAGCCGGGTTCGCTGATCAGCTTCCACACCCGCGACGCCGGGGCGTCGATCTCTATCGTCCGTTCGATCCGGTCCAGCACGTCCATCGGTTCGATCCTTCCGGTTCGGCGATTACCTGCAACTCCAGAATTGCAGATCACGAGGGTTTGCGCAACCACTCGATTGCACATCAAGAGTTGTCCGTTCTGCCCGGATCGCTTTGTCCCCTACGCCCACTGCGTCCCCGGCACTCCCTTCTTCTCACAGATGAAACCCAGTTAGCTGCGGTAATGTCGCGTCGGCCAACCGACGGCTGAGCGGCGCCCGCCCCTTCCGTCCCGCGACACGAAAGGGACGATGTGAGCGAGACCCTGCAACTGTCGGACGGGAACATTTCGTCCGCACCGACTCCCACCGTCACGGAAACCGGCACACCCAGCCGTCGCCGACGGGTCCGGATCGCACTCGCCGACGTCGTCGCCGCCGCCTCGTTCCTCGCGCTCGCCGTCTTCGTCCTCGGACGGCAGTGGAAGCACCTCGGGGACGGCTATCTGGTCCGCAGCGGCCAGGACCAGGCGATGTGGGAATGGTTCTTCGCGGTCACCGCGCATTCCCTCGCGAACTTCGAGAATCCCCTGTCGAGCACGCTGCAGAACTATCCGCTCGGCGTGAACCTGATGGCCAACACGTCGATGTTCGGCGTCAGCATCCCGCTCGCACCGATCACCCTCCTGTTCGGGCCCACCGTCACGTTCACGCTCGCACTCACGCTGGGCCTGGCCGGCACC
>NZ_JPOC01000097.1 GCF_000738775.1 Prescottella defluvii | reverse complement strand
ACGCGGCGGGCGAGGACGAACGCGCCGACGACCTGCACCGCTTCTGGTACGACCACGTGAGTTTGCTGATCGCCGAAGCCCGGCCCGACATGGACTCGGACGGGGCAGCCGTCCTGCTGCTCGGAATGATCGGTGGGGCCTCGCGTCCGCTCGCCGCCGGCGGTGCCCGCGCCGAACGGATCGTCGACTCGATCGAAGCCGTCGCACGCTCGATAGTCGGCGACCGGGCATGATGGTGTGACGTAGGCATCACAGGCTGGAGGCCCACATGGGCCAAAGGCCCCCGCGCCGCGCCGCCCCGTCCGCTTCTGCACGACGCCGACCGGCGCGCGGATCGCCTACGCCTGCACAGGACGGGGACGAGCGCTTCTGCTTCCCGCCGGTTGGATCAGCCACCTGGAACTGCTCTGGCACGACCCGGCCTACCGTGACTTCGTCACGCCGCTGTCGGCGATCCGCACCGTGGTGGAGTACGACCGGCCCGGCTGCGGGCTGTCCGATCCCTGGCCGGGGGCGCAGGGATTGGACACCGATGTGGTGGTGCTCCAGGCCCTCGCCGACCACCTGGACCTCGAACGATTCGACCTGCTGGGCATTTCCGTGGGCGCGCCGGTGTCGATCGCGTTCGCGGCGCGGTTCCCACCGCGGGTCGACCGGCTGATCCTCTACGGCGGATACGCCGACGGCTCACTCGTCGCCGCACCGGAGGTCCGCACCGCGATGCTGGGCCTGGTCCGGGCGCACTGGGGGCTGGGGTCGGAGCTGTTGGCCGACATCTTCCTGCCGGACGGCACTGCGGCGACCAAGGCGCTCTTCGCCCGGCTGCAGCGGGAGGCGACATCGCCCGAACTCGCCGTCGACCTGCTCGCGCAGTGCTACGAGATCGACGTGAGCGATCTCCTCGACCGGGTCGCCGCTCCGACGCGGGGACCGCGCGATTCCCTACGGCGCGGGCCGCGAGCTGGCTGCACGGATCCCCGGCGCGCGGCTGGTCTCACTGCCCGGCAGCAGCCATTTCCCGTTCGTGGGCGACGCGGCCGCCGTCGTCCGGGCGATCCTGGAGTTCCTAGGGAACGGCTCCTCCGGGTTGCAGGCGGAGCGGCCGGCCCCGCCGTCGGGCGAGTTGACCGCGCGGCAGCTGCAGGTGGCGGCGCTCGTCGCCGAAGGCCTGACCAATCGGCAGATCGCCCGGCGGCTGGGCATCGAGGAGCGCTCCGCCGAGGGTCACGTCGAGCGCATCCGGCTCCGCCTCGGCGTCACCTCCCGAGCCCAGGTCGCCGCGTGGTGGGGCCGACGCGTCGCCCCTGGCTCGGCGACCGACCTCGAGGTACCGGATTGAGGTACCGGCTGGGGTGATTCCCGCCTATCCGCCGCCGCGGCTCTCCGCGAGGCTCGTAGTCACATCGACCGCGAACCCGGAAAGGAGCGCCCGCGATGGACGCCACCCCCGACGTACTCTCTCGCGACCAGAGGGAGACTGCGCCAGATACGTTTCGGCCCAACCTGTTCCGCGGGCCGTTCAATGCTTTGTTCTTCACCACGCTCGACCGGTACCTCGATCACCTGCTGCGGCCCCACAAACGATCCCTCTTCGGCGACCTGCCCCGCACCGTCGTCGAGCTGGGGCCCGGCGTGGGCGCCAACCTGCGCTACCTCCGTCCCGGCACCCGGCTGATCGCCGTCGAACCGAACCCGGCGATGCACGATCGCCTCCGCGCGCGAGCCG
>NZ_JPOC01000096.1 GCF_000738775.1 Prescottella defluvii | reverse complement strand
GTTCCGTGTCCCCGACGGCGAGTGGATCGGGCTCTCGTCGGAGACGTCGTACGGGCCCGACGGTGTCGGGATGTGCGCCGGCGTCCTCTACGACGAGAGCGGGGCGGTCGGCCGTATCAACCAGACCCTCCAGGTCCGCGCACGCTAGAGACCCCACAACGCCGTCGGCGGTGGCCCCCGGAAGGGGCCACCGCCGACGGCGTTCGGTACAGC
>NZ_JPOC01000095.1 GCF_000738775.1 Prescottella defluvii | reverse complement strand
CTACCTCGACGACGTCGAGAAGGTCGAGTTCGGTGAGGTGCACGTCTTCGTGGGGCCGGACTTCGTCGTCACCATCCGTCACGCGGAGGCACCCGATCTGGCCCAGGTACGCCGCCGACTCGAGGCGGCACCCGAACTGCTGAGGCTGGGACCGGAGGCGATCCTGTACGCGCTCCTCGATCAGGTGGTCGACGAGTACCTGCCCGTCGCGGCCGGACTCGAGAACGACATCGACGAGATC
>NZ_JPOC01000094.1 GCF_000738775.1 Prescottella defluvii | reverse complement strand
CCTCGATGTGTGAGATCGCGTGACAGAACCATATCAGCGAGCACGGCGCTCGCCCTCGCGATGTCGACGCGTGGCGCCGGGGCCGGAAGCCGGACAAGGCGCAGAACGCGGGGTGGGGCGAGGAATCAGGCGCGCAGATCAGGCGGGGACGATGAGTCCGGCGGTCTGGGTGCGGGCGGCGGCGAAGCGGGTGGCGACGTCGTTCCAGTTGACGATGTTCCAGAAGGCGTTGACGTAGTCGCCCTTGACGTTCTGGTAGTCGAGGTAGAAGGCGTGTTCCCACATGTCGAGCATGAGCAGGGGGGTGAGGCCGATGGAGATGTTGCCCTGCTGGTCGTAGAGCTGGACGATGATCAGGCGCTGGCCGATGGAGTCCCAGGCGAGGATGGACCAGCCGGAGCCCTGGATGGCGTTGGCGTTGGCGGAGAAGTGGGCGCGGAAGGCGTCGAATCCGCCGAACTGGTCGTCGATGGCTGCGGCGAGTTCGCCTTCGGGCTTGTCTCCGCCTTCGGGGGAGAGGTTGTTCCAGAAGACGGAGTGGTTGGTGTGTCCGCCGAGGTGGAACGCGAGGTTCTTCTCGTGGAGGTTGACCACGGGTGCGAGGGTGTCGGCTGCGCGGAGTTCGGCGAGCTTGTCGAGGGCGGCGTTGGCGCCGGCGACGTAGGCGGCGTGGTGCTTGCTGTGGTGCAGCTCCATGATCTTGCCGGAGATGTGGGGCTCGAGGGCTGCGTAGTCGTAGGGGAGGTCGGGCAGCGTGTAGACGG
>NZ_JPOC01000093.1 GCF_000738775.1 Prescottella defluvii | reverse complement strand
TCACTGCGACCCGCCCCGGCGGGCGGGGAGCCTGGGGCGTTCGTGCCGGGCGAAGAAGTCGGCGAGTTCCTCTAGTGGATTCCGGCACGGAGGGCGGATACGCCAAGGTCACCGGTTCGGTGGCGAAGTGGGTACGCGACGCGGACCGGCAACCCCAGCTGGTCGACGCCGTGCGGCGGATCAGGCGCTCACTGCCCGGTGATCCCGCATTCGGTGACCCCCTGTCGACCACCGGTCCCGGCGGCGCCCGGGCCGCGGCCCGCATGATCGACACCGGGTCGGGGGCGTCGCGCGAGGTGAGCCTGGCGGCACTGCAGGTGCTGCAGGCGGTGCTCGAGAAGACGTCGGGCAGCCCCGCGAACGGCGAGGTCACCATCGTCTTCACCGATCTGGTCGGGTTCTCCGGCTGGTCGCTGCAGGTGGGCGACGGTGCGACGCTGTCGCTGCTGCGGGAGGTCGCGGCCACCATCGAGCCGCCCATGATCGAGCGCGGTGGCCAAGTGGTCAAACGTCTGGGCGACGGGCTGATGGTCGTGTTCGACCATCCGGACAGGGCCGTCGAGGCGGTGTTCGCGGCGCGTGCGGCGCTCGCGACCCTCGACCACGCCGGCTACCGCCCGCGCATGCGCGTCGGTCTCCACACCGGCGCCCCGCAGCCCATCGGCGCGGACTGGTTCGGCGTCGACGTCAACGTGGCCGCACGCATGATGGAACTCGGCGGCAAGGGCAACGTCGTGATCTCCGGCAACACCTACGACGCGATCGGCGAGGAGCGCCTCGGTGAGCTGGGCCTGGTTGCGCGGCGCTACCGGCGTGGGCTGCTGGCGGCGCCGCAGCGCGGGGTGCCCGAGGACCTGCGGGTCTACGTGCTGCGCCCGGCGCCGGCGGGGCGATGAGCTCGGACCTGTCGGTCCCCGGGCTGCCTATCGCAGTCGAACTCCCGTGCAGGCATGCCACCTCAAGATAAAGTATGCGTTTCGTAGGTTACAAGCCTACGAAAAACATACTTGACGACTCGGGGGTGAGATGTCAGACAGTCGGACTACCGCATTGCCGGCGAGCCTCGCGCGTCGACCACTGCGTACCGTACGCCCACAGGACGCCGCGGACACCTACGCGCATCCGCGCCCCGAATTCGCACGCCTCACCGAGCGAGGCGTGCTGCACCGTGTCGCCAACGGCTACTACGTGGCTGTGCCGCAGGAACACGTCGGACGGCCATGGCTGCCGAATCTCGAAGCCGCCGCCTGTGGAATTGCTTCCGCCATCTACGGGCCTGACAACGCCATTCTGATGGGGGTCAGCGCTGCCCGAGTTCATCACGCCATTCCTCGTGCGCTGGCCACAGCCGTGGTCGCGGTGCCCCGGCAGCATCAACCGATCGAACTGGCGGATCGGACCGCCGTCGTGCAGTTCGTGAAACGTGACACCGCGCGTCTCGACGCCGAGAGGATCGAGACACCATTGGGTCCTGCCCTGGTCACGACACCGGAGCAGACCCTTCTCGACCTTGCGCGCCGCCCGTCGTTGGGCCGCGCTGAGGACGACGTGCCGTCCGCTGTCGAGGTGCTCTATCGGCACAGCGATCCCGAGCGTCTGGCAGAGATCGCCGCTGAGCAACGACTCGTCGCAGCACTGCACCGCGCGGAGGCTTGGGTGGGAGTGCGGACGTGAACGCTGACGAGCTCGCTGCCATTGCGGAGCGTTTCGGCGTCGCCGATTCCCAGGTGGAGCGTGATCACCTGATCTCCTATCTGCTCGCCCTTCTCAGCGAGAACTTTCGTGAGCGGGTGGTGTTCATCGGCGGTACCGCGCTCGCACGTACTCATCTGCCTGAAGGCAGGTTGAGCGAAGACATCGACCTCATTGCGCTCGACAGGCGAAACGCTGTCGCGGCGGATCTCGACCGTTTGATTCCGCGTGCCTTGCAGCGCACTCACGGCCGCCTCACATGGGTCGACGCGCTCAGCGACGTGCCCGACACGACGGCCGCGTACCTCACAACCGGTGAGGGCCTGGCGATCAAGATCCAGTTGCTCGCCTCCAATGGATATCAGCGTTGGCCGACCGAGTTGCGCGAACTCGAACAGCGCTACGGCGATGCGCCACCAGCCCGGCTGCATGTGCCCACTCGCGCGGCTTTCGCCGCATCCAAGACAGCGACGTGGCAGAACAGGCGTGCACCGCGAGACTTGTGGGACCTGTGGGCGCTCAACCGAATCGGCGCTATCGACACCGACGCGGCCGTGCTGTATCGGCGTCACGGACCGACCAACAAGCTTCCTGCGGCGCATGACTTCGCGGCCGCGCCCGGAGAGGCTGAATGGCAGTCCCAGCTCGCCGGTCAAACCCGACTCGGTGACGTCACTGCGGTGAGTGCGCTCGGGGAAGTACGCGCGGCGTGGGCGCGGCTCCGCGATGGCGACCAGCCCGACGACCGAGGGCGCATCGCGAGTTCCGGAGCGCCGTAGCGGACCATTCGGACGACTTCGGGAAACCGTTGCCGCCCCCGATGCCCGGCGCGCACACTGGGGAACGTGACCGAGTCCGGGCATCCGCAGCGCACACCCTTCTACGGGGTGCTGATGATCATCGCGGCGCTGGCGGCCGCGATCGCGGTGAGCTACTACGGGCCCACGTGGTTCCGGATCACCGTCTACATTCTCGCGGTGCCGGTGGTGGCGGTCGGTTTCGTCATGACCCTGCGCGACTATTCGCGCTGATCAGGCGTTTTTCGGATCCAGTCGCCATAGCGGCGACACGGGACCGTGTCCGGCGCCGAGGTCGTACGACGCCTCGAGGCACTTGGTGACCCATTCCTTGCCGAATGCGACCGCGTCGGGCATCGCGTAGCCGTTGGCGAGCGCGCACGTCACCGCCGCGGCCAGGGTGTCGCCGCCGCCGTGATCGTTGCCGGTGTCGATCCGCGGGCTGGTGAACTCGTGGAAGGTGTCGCCGTCGAACAGCAGGTCGGTGCTCGACGTCGACGAGCGCAGGTGCCCGCCCTTGACCATCGACCACTGCGCGCCGAGTGCGTGCAGGGCCTCAGCGGCGAGGCGGGCGGTGGCGTCGTCTACCACCTCGATACCGGTGATGAGGCGCACCTCGTCGAGATTCGGTGTCACCAGCGACGCGATCGGGATGAGCGTGTTGCGGACGGCGTCGAGCGCCTCGGCGTGCAGCAGCGGATCGCCGTGCATCGACGCGCACACCGGGTCCACCACCAGCGGGATGAAACCGTCGCGGCCGATGCCCACCTCGGTGCACACCTGCGCGACGGCCTCGATGATCGCGGTGGACGCGAGCATGCCGGTCTTGGCGGCGGAGACGCCGATGTCCTCGACCACGCAGCGCACCTGCGCGGCCACCGTCTCGGGCGGGATTTCGTGAAAACCGCTGACGCCCACCGAGTTCTGCACCGTCACCGCGGCCACCGCGACGCACGCATGCACCCCGCACATCGCCATGGTGCGTGAATCGGCCTGGATGCCGGCGCCGCCGCCGGAGTCGGTGCCGGCAATGGTGAGGGCGCGGATCGGGGTCTGGCCGGTCGGCGTCAGGGGCAGGTAGTTCACGGCCTCGAGCCTACCCATGCGACCGGGTGCGTCGGACGGTGGTGTGAGGCGTGCGGTGGTGCGGGGACATCTACGACACGACTCGTCCCGGTGCCGGCGGGATACCGGCACCGGGACGAGGTCAGCGGTGGATCAGGGGATGCGGGCGGATCAGGACTAGAGCAATTCCCATCCGCCGACGTTGTAGACGGCGCTGGTGGTGGACAGGGAGTTACCGGCGCCCGCGGAGGGCAGGCCCGCCCGCAGGTTGACCGCCCAGTTCAGCGAGCCGAGCGGGCCGCAACCGGAGGCACCGGGGACGGCGAAGTCGGTGGCGGTGTGGGGTGCCTGCGGCCAGACGCCGCCGGGCACGTCGGGGCCGTTGTCCGAGATCCATTCGGCCTGTCCGGCGCTGCCCACGAGTGCCAGGGACAGGTTGATCGGGGTGGCGGCGGAGCCGATGTAGCAGTTGTCGCCGAGGATCGGATTGGAGAGCTTGAGCCGCACCGGAAGCTGCATGGCGAGGGTGTAGGGCTGTACGTCGGGCAAGGCGACGGCCTCGACCGTGGCCTGGATGGCGGTGGGGCCGAACGTCTCGGCCGAGGCGGCGCCGAATGCGCCGCCGGGAACAGTGATCGGGTTGGCGTACACACCGAACTTGCCGTCGTCGGCGGCCGGGACGAAGGTTTGGAGTGTGGGGTCGTCGGCGTCCTGGGAGACGCCGCCGGCGATCATCAGGCTGCCGTCGGGGACCGCGACGTCGAGGTTGCCGATGCGCATGTTGCCGTCCCGGATGATCACCGTCATACAGGTGCCCAG
>NZ_JPOC01000092.1 GCF_000738775.1 Prescottella defluvii | reverse complement strand
TCGCGAACTCGGCCGCCGAGGAGATCCTCGTCGTCGCCTACCTGATCTCCCGGCTACGCAGGCTCGGGTGGAGCGAGATCTCGTCGCCACCCGAGCCTGCGTAGCCGGGAGATCAGGTAGGCGACGACGAGGATCTCCTCGGCGGCCGAGTTCGCGATCGCCCACAGCACCAGCACCGGCAGGCGCCACCAGTGGTCGTCGAGGGTGCTCGGCATGACCGTGAGGTTCATGTCCAGCGCGACCGCGGTCAGGTAGAACGCCAGTCCGGGTAGTCCGATCAGCGCGGCGAGCCCGACGCCGGGCAGCACCCCGTCGCGCAGTTGGTTGCGACCGAGACCGATCCGGCGCGGACCGAGGCCGCTGCGCCACAGCAGGTACAGCCCCAGCGCCGCCCAGGCCGCCAGTTTGACGACACCGAGCAGCTGCCGGGCCAGGTCGATGTAGGACTGCGTCGACCGGGACGGGTTGAGTGCGACGGCCTGCTCGGACAGCCCGCCCGGGGCGAGCGCCGATTCGAGCAGCGACAGCGCGCTGTAGATCCCGTTGAGCCCGAAGGTGACGAGCAGGACGATGGTGATCTCGAACCACAGGGCGCGCCGCTCCCGGGCGTCGAGCGGTGGATCCGACGGTGGTGGTGAGCTGGGCCGGAGCCACGAGTCGACGGTGGTACGCGAGATCACCCCGTTGACGCTAGACGGAACGCGCCGCGAACGGCGTCAGGCGTGCTTGGCGAGGGACTCGGCGCGGGCGCCGAGGCTCGGCAGCCGCAGGTCGGCGAACGGGGTGAGCGCGTTGCCCAGTCGGTTGGTCACGAACGCCACCGACAGCCCCGTGTCGGGGTCGGAGAACGCACCGGACCCGCCCAGCCCGTAGTGACCGAACGCCCCCGAGTGCTGGGTGCGCGCGGCGACCAGAGCCGCGTGGTAGCCGAGCCGCCAGTTCATCCGGATGCCGAGCACGTAGTCGCGGGCCCGGGTCTGCACCTCGCTGAGCTGGGTGATGGTGTCGGGCTCGAGGAACCGGATGCCGTCGACGACGCCACCGTTGGCGAACGCGGCGTACATCCGGGCCAGCGCGCGGGCACTGAACACGCCGTTCCAGCCCGGCATCACGAAGTCGTGGATCGTCGGGTCGCGGACCAGCATGTCGAAGCCCTCCGGCATGCCGGCGTCGGCGATGTCCCGCAGGTGCGGCACCAGCGACAACGCCAGCGACGTCGCGCCCCACGGCACCCCGTACGGGTTGATGTGCGGGAACACCTTCGCGATCCGGGCCTTCTCCGACTCGGGCACCTGGAACCAGAACTCCGGGATCCCGAGCGGCTCGGCGACCTCCGTCCGGACCAGCTCGGTGAACGGCTTGCCGGCCACCCGCGCGGTGAGTTCCGCGATCAGTGACCCGTAGGTGACGGCGTGGTAGCCGGGCATGTGGGTGCGGCGGGGATCCGGGACGGCCGCGGCCAGCGCGGCGCTGACCCGGTCGTGGTCGAGCAGGGCGAGCCGGCCCGGGACCAGCCCGCGGATGCGGTGCAGGCCCGCGCGGTGGCTGAGGAGCTCGCGGATCGTGATCGACTCCTTGCCGGCCGCGCCGAAGTCGGGCCAGTACTGGGCGACCGGGGTGTCGTAGTCGATCAACCCGCGCTGTGCGAGACGGTGCAGGACGGTGCTCGCGACGCCCTTGCCGGTGGAGAACGACAGGGTGACGGTGTCGGAGTCCCACTTGCGGATCGGGGACGCCCATCCGGCCCAGACGTCGAGGACGGGCGCGCCGTGCAGGTACACGGCCAGCGCGCCACCGCCGTCGCGGGTGCGCCGGAACATGTGGAAGAACTGGGTCGCGAGCGCTTCGAACCGCGGGTCGACGAGCATCGTCGTCGGCGGTCGATACTGCCGACGGCGACGAGGGGTCCCGCCCGAGTCGCGCCGCGGCATGGCGGCAGTCATGGCGAGCGAACTTCCTGAATCTGTTCGAGATCGCCCAGTGCGGTCTCGATCTCATCTGTAAAACGTTCGAGTTCCGGCGCTGATTCCGGATGCGCGAGAAACCCGAAGTCGAGCCGGTCGGCGTAGTGGCAGATCGTGATGTTCAGGCCGGTCCCGTCGAACACGATCGACAGCGGGTACATGTGCCGCAGCTCGGCGCCGTTCCAGTACAGCGGGGTCTCCGGTCCCGGCACGTTGGAGATCACGACGTTGTAGCTCGGTGGCAGCAGTTCGCCCAGCGGCAGGACCCGGGCCACGTTGGGCAGGAGTGCGGGCACCGACGCGAGCATCGACGCGACCGACCCCATCGCATGGACCCGCCGCTTGGCGTCCGCCATCGAGTGCCGGATCCGGTCCAGCCGGGCCCTCGGATCCGCCAGGTCGGTTCCGAGGGTGCACAGCGCCAGGCCGAAGTCGTTGCCGCCGGTGGCGTCCTCGCGTCGGCGTTGCGCGACCGGCACCAGCGCGATCAGCGACGACGTGGGCACCTCGTCCTGCTCCGCCAGGTAGCTGCGCAGCGCGCCCGCGCACATCGCGAGCGTCACCTCGTTGCCGGTCGCACGGGTTGCGCGTTGGATCGCACGCAGTCGTTCCTTGGGCCACGACCGCCCGACGAACGCCCGTTCGGGTCCGACCCGGCCGTCGAACACCGTCCGGGGTGCGCGCATGGGCAGTGCAGTGGAGTTCGTCGTGACGCCCTTGCCCAGCCAGTCGAGGGTTCCCGTCGTGGTGCGGCGGACGACGTCGGCGGCTGCGGCCACGCCGGAGAGGCCGGCGCGTACCAGACGGAGGGGGTTCCGGGGCCGACGGTCGGAGGCGGGCTCGGGTGTGGCCGGGGTGAGCAGCAGTGGCATGCCACGCCGCTCCGGGTCCGAGTCCATGGACTGCTCGAGCATCCGGATGCCCGACATCCCGTCGAGCGTGGCGTGGTGGATCTTCCCGTACAGCGCGAATCCGCCGCCCGCGAGGCCTTCGACGAGATAGCCCTCCCACATGGGCCGGGAGCGGTCGAGGCGGGTCTCGTGCAGGCGCGCGACCAGCGCGAACAGTTCGTCGTCGTCGCCTGGGGACGGGAGCGCGAGCCGCCGCAGGTGTCGGTCCATGCGGATTCGCCGGGCGGATTGCCAGGCGGGCAGGCCGCCGGTGGCCGGCGAGAGAACAGGCTGCGCCATGAGTGCGGACTGCGCGCCGGTGGCGTCGAGCGCGCGCCGGTAGGCGTCGGCGGCGAACGTGTCGGGGCGGTCGGGGGGTGGATCGAAGACCAACAGTGCGCCGATGTGGAGGGTGCGCGACCCGATCTCGCCGACGAGCAGTAGCACGTCCACCGGCGACATCAGCGTCGTTGTCGTCATCGAGCACCGCGATGCAGACCCACAGATTCTCTGTACTCGCACGTGCGGCGGACGGGGCCGGTATCGGTCCGCGGTGACCGATCCGCAACGCAATCAGTGCCTCGCCCGCAACCCGTTCACGAACGGGCAACCGACGAGGATGCGCAGGGCCCGGCTCAGCGACGCGGTGTCGTCGACGGGGCGAACGAAGTCCATCCGCACGTCCCGGTCGCCCGACGGCCCCTCGATGCGCAGCCGGATCCCGTACCGGTCGATGCCGAGCGGGCGAACCCGCCCGGTGCGCAGCGCCGCCGGCAGCCGTCGGGCCAGCAGTTCGACCAGGTCGGCGTGGTCTTCCTCGAGGTGCTGCAGCCACCCGGTCTCGACCTCCCAGAACGGGTCGGGGTTCGCGGCGAGCAGGTCCTCGACGGTGACGGACTCGGCGCCGCTGCTGTCGGCGACGACGGCGGAGTCGAGCCGCAGGCGGAGCAGCGCCGCGCCGTGCCCGATGTCGAGCAGTGCGGGATGCGGGTGTTCGGCGGCGACGTCGTCGGCCACGTCGCGGGCGTGGTCGTCGGGGACGGCGACGAGGGTGCCGCGCAGCCACACCAGGGAGCGGACGGGTTCGCGCAGCGCGAGCGGTGCGTAGTCGGTGAGTTCGAGGACCGCGGGCAGCCCGCCGGGTCCGGCCTGCCAGGCGAGCGCGGTGGCCGTCGAGTCGGACGGTGCGAGGAGCACGGCGGTACCGTCGGCGCGCAGGTGGTGCATCGACGTCTCGGTGGGATCGCTGCCGGCGATGGCGAGCACGGCGCCGGTGGCGCGGGCGCTGGTGCTCCGCATCCGTTCGGCGGTGGACGGTCCGGTGGTGGTGCGGTTCATGGCGGCATCCTTCGGTCGTGGCGCGAGACGGAGGCGGGTGATCGAGCAATGAAATAAGGTAAACCTAAGCTAATTCCTGTCGGGGTGGGTGGCAACCCCTCCGGCGCGGAAGCGGGAGTTTTGGCCGGTCCGGGCTAACGTGGTGGGGTGTCGATTCCTGTATCCCTGTCGATGCCGACCCTTCCGTCCCGCACCAGCGCGCCGCAGCCGCTCGTGGCGGGGCTACTTCTCCGGCGGCGGGATACCGCCGTTCCGGCCGTCGTGCGCGACGCCGCCACCACCGGACCGCAGATCGTGACCGCGTCCACCCTCACCGCCGCGGCCGGTACCGATGCCGATGCGGGTGCCGTCGTCGTCGAGCTCGACGTCGACCCGGACGAGTTGGAGGGCGCGGTCGAGCACCGCGTGCTGCGCTACCACGTGACCTGCACGCCCGAGCAGGTCGACGACGCGCTCCGCCTCCGGCTGCCCGCTCCCGTCACCGTCTTCGTGACACCGACCGACGCCGATTCGGCGGACGCCGCGAGCCTCGCCGAGTCCGCGCAGCAGCTCGCCGACGCCGGTCACAGCCCGGGCCTGACCGCCGGCCACCCGGCCGACGTCGTGGCCGATTTCCTCGCGGTCCTCGCACACACGTCCGTCGGTTTCGCCGCCCGGGCACGGGACGGCGCCGAGGTCCTGGCGCTGCTGTCCGGCACCGTCGCCGCGCTGCGCGGCGACGACGTCCGGGCCGCGCTGGCCGCGCCGGACCCGGCCGCGCTGGCGGCGCTGATCCCGGAGGCGGCCGAGGCGGTGCGCGGCGTGCTGCTGGGTATCGAGGTCGACGACCCCGACGAGGTCGAGCGGGTGCTCGCCGCCGCCGGCCTGCTGTAACGGAACCGGAACCGATCGGCGAAGTGCGCCGGACGGAAGTGCGTAATCTCGTAGGCGTGCCTCGTATCGCGTACTTCGGACCCAGCGGGACCTTCACCGAGATGGCCCTCGCCCAGCTCGAATCGGGCGGCACGTTCGACGGTGTCGTCGAGCGTGTGTCCGCCGGAAGCCAGGCCGCGGCGATCGAACTCGTCCGCGCCGGTGACGTCGTCGGTGCGGTGGTGCCGATCGAGAGTTCGGTGGAGGGCTCGATCCGTCCCACGATGGATGCGCTCTCGCTCGGTGATCGACTGCAGATCATGGCCGAGACCGAACTGGACGTCGCCTTCACGATCGTCGGACGCCCGGGCACCACACTCGACGACGTCCGCACCGTCCGCGCCTACCCGGTCGCGACCGCGCAGGTGCAGGGGTGGCTCGACCGGAACCTGCCGAACGCGCGGGTGGAGCCGGCATCGTCGAATGCCGGTGCGGCCGAGGACGTTGCCGCCGGCATCGCCGACGCCGGTGTGTCGACCGCGTTGGCGGGGGAGCGGCTGGGTCTGGTGCCGCTGGCGTCGGGTGTCGCCGACTACGACGGTGCCCGCACCCGTTTCGTGCTGGTGACCAGGCCGGGACCCGCTCCCGCCCGCACCGGCAACGACCGGACCAGCGTCGTGCTGCACCTCGACAACGTGCCCGGCTCCCTGGTCCGGGCGATGACCGAATTCGCAACCCGGGGAATCGATCTCACACGCATCGAATCCCGGCCCACCCGCAAGGAATTCGGCACCTACCTGTTTCATCTGGACTGCGTCGGGCACATCGACGACGGACTGGTCGCCGAGGCGCTCAAGGCGCTGCACCGGTTCAGCGACGTCCGCTACCTCGGGTCGTGGCCGTCGGCCGTGCCCGGTGGCGGCGCGCCGATGCCCGACGCCGACGACACCGCATGGCTCGAACGCCTGCGGCACGGAGAGGAGAACGCGTGAGCGGCCGGTTGATCCTGGTCCGGCACGGGCAGACCGAGGCGAACGTCGAACGACGGCTCGACACCCGACTGCCCGGCGCCCGTCTGACGGAGTTGGGCCGGACGCAGGCCCAGACACTCGGCGGCCGGATGGCCGAGCGACCGCCGGCGGCGTTGGTGTCGTCGCAGGCGCTGCGGGCCCGGGAGACCGCCGGGTTCGTGGAGACGGCGTCGGGCATTGCGCTGCAGGTGCGGGAGGGGTTGCACGAGGCGCAGGCCGGTGAGCTCGAGGACCGCTCGGACATCGAGTCGCACAAGATGTTCGCGAAGGTGTTCCACACCTGGCACGCGGGCGACCTGTCGGCGCGGATCCCGGGTGGCGAGGCCGGTATCGACATCATCGAACGGTATGTCCCGGTGGTCGATTCGCTGCGCGCCGAGTACATCGACGCCGGTGCCGGCGGCGACGTCGTGGTGGTCAGTCACGGCGCCGCGATCCGACTGGTGGCCGCGTACCTGGCGGGTGTGCCCGGCGCGTTCGCCGCGGACCGGCATCTCGAGAACACGTCGACGGTGGAACTGGTGCCGACCGACACCGGTTGGCGGTGTGTGCGGTGGGGTACCTACGATCCGCCGTTCGACATCGCCCCGCAGCGGCCGTGGTTCGACCCGGAGGCCGTCGCGGCCACCGACGACCCGATGGGCTGACGGTCAGTTCAGCTGCGCGAGCAGGCCGTCGAGCGCCTGCCGCAGCCGCCCCGGGGTGCCGGGGCTGAACGAGGTCCACGGGGTGCCGTCGGTGGCGATGCTGGTGGTGCCGACGATGCGTCCGCCGGCGGTGTCGAACACGGTGACCGGTCCGCGCATCGGACCGGGATGTCCGGCGTCGTGCACGATCCCGACGATCTCGGTGAACGTCGTGCAGCCCACGAACGCGGGCCCGACGACGGCGGCGTCCGCGGCCGGGACCCCGATCGCCGTCAGCTGGGCGGCCGCCGTGCCCGGGTCGACGATCCGGGTCAGCGCGGCACCGAGTTCCGCCGTCGGCCGGTTGAGCACCCCGAACATGAGCGGTGCGGCGTCGCCGAGCGCATGCACGATCGGCCCGGCCAGGTCGGGCCCGAGCCGTTGGACGGTGAAGGTGTTGCCGCTGCGCAGCGCGAGCACGGCCTGCTCGTCGTCGCGGGCCAGGCACAGCCGCGCGACGGTGCCGTCGAGGTGGCGGCGCAACGCGATCTCGTCGCGGGGCCGGGCGAGGGTGCGCAGCAGGTGGGCCAGTTCCGGGTGCACCGAGATCCCGTCGATCAGCCCGGCGGCGGTGAGGGAGTCCTGCGCCGCGCGGAACACCCGGTCCCGCTCGGGCAGTGAATCGAATCTCGGTGCGGCGTCGAGGACCACCGGCAGGACGTCGATGTCCAGAAGTTCGACCAGCAGGTCGATTTCGTCGACGTGCAGCGTCGTGGGCGGCAGGGTCGCGGTCACCGGTCCGAGGCCCAAGTCGATCACCGCCCGTCCTCGGGCAGGTCGGCGCCGATCACCGACGGGATCACGGTGCGCCCGTCGGTGAAGTGCTCGAACTGCTCGAGATAGCGGGGTGCGGCGTGTTCGGGCTCGTCGGCGTCGCCCGAGGCACCTCGGTGTGCGCCCACCGGGGCACCGCCCAGCCCGGCACCGCGGGTGGCTGCCGCCGCATCGGTGCGGGCCGCGTCCACGGCGCCCGGGCCGGTAGCTGCGCCGGCACCGCTGCCCGGGACACCGCGTGAGCCGGACCCGTCGAGCTGCCCGGCCTGCGCCCAGCCGTCGGGCAGCGCGGCCCGCGCCCCGGTCCCGGCACCGCCGGCGACACCCGCGGCACGCGAGGGCGCGTAGCCGGATCCCCGGCCACCGCCGACCGGCGTGGCCACGGCGCCACCCGCCGCGGGCGCTCGGGAGGTGTTCAGCACCGCGGGGGCGCCACCGGCGACACCGCCGAGCACGGCCCCGCCGATGTTCGCGGCCGCGGACGTGGCACCCGAGACGGTGCCCGCGACCGTGCCGACCTGCGACGCGGCCGCCGCGATCGTCGGGTTCTGGGCGAAGGCCGTGGCCGCCGCGGCGATGGTGCCGACCGGGTCGGCCCGGAAGTCGTTCTCGAGGCGACGACGGGCGACCTCACCGGCGTCCCGGGACTCGAGGCCGGCGGTGGATTCGTTGGTGAGCGGCGGCGGCTGCGTGAACGATCCGGGCGTCGCGAGGATGCTCGACGCCGCCTCGTACGCCTCCATCACCAGCCCGGCCCGGATGTCCATCGCGCGGTCGGCGGCCTCGGCGGCTGCGGCTGACCCGTTGAGCACGCCGCCGGTGCTGTAGGCGGCGGTCTTGGCGGTCTTGACCGCCGCGATCTCGGGCAGGCTGGGCATGGTGAGCGCCGCGGACGTGTAGGCACCGGCCTCGACGGAGGCCTTCGTCGAGGTGTCCGCGGCCAGCGTCGCGGTCTGTTCCGCCCACGCGGTGAACGGGGCGATCCGCCCGAGCGCGGCCTCGGCGGCGACGCCCTCCCAGCCGGCGCGCAGTTCCGCCATCACCCGGTGCAGTGTCGCGCCGGCATCGACGAAGCCCTCCGCCACCGCGGCCCACGCCGGGCTCGCGGCGCTGAGCGGCACGGGACCCGCGCCCGCCGTGAGTGTCGTCGAATTGACGGTCGCCCCGCGCGGCATCCAGACGACTCCGGTGACACCAGTGGTCATGCTGTCTTCTCCTCGTTCCCCTCGGATGTGGCTGACAGGTTCCGCTCCGGCACGGTCACATGCCGGCCGCGAGCGACGTGCCGATCGTGCGGTCCTCGTCCCGGTAGGCGGCGGCCTGCGCGCGGAGCATCGCGGCGGCGGCGGTCAGTTCCTCGATGCCGCGTCCGGCCGCCGGGGAGAAGCTGTTCGCCAGGCGGTTGAAATAGCCGGCCGCCATCACCGACACCTCCTCGGTGCCGGACGGCGCGACGGTGAGAGCCGGGGCCGTCGCGGTGAGGGTGACCTGCAGTCGGACAGCGAGCGCGTCGAGTTCGGTGGCCGCGGCGAGGAGGACGTCAGGGTCGACGAACACGTGATCCGACATGCGGGTTTCTCCTCGAATCGGGGTCGATGGCAACCGGGGCGGGCAGACGGAACTCGCCCCTTGATTGCTTGGACGCCGAAAGCGAGCGGTCGGTTCCATACAAATCGGACCGAATCGGAGCGGGTCAGCCCCAGCCGAGTTCGTGCAGCCGGTCCTCGTCGATACCGAAGTAGTGCGCCACCTCGTGGATGACGGTGACCATCACCTCGTGCACCACCTCGTCCTCGGTGTGGCACACGTCGAGGAGCGCGTCGCGGTAGATGGTGATGGTGTCCGGGAGGGCACCGCCGTAGTGGCTGTCCCGTTCGGTGAGGGCGATGCCGTGGTAGAGCCCGAGCAGGGTCGGTTCCTCGTCGTTGCGCGGTTCGACGAGCACCACGACGTTGTCGATTCCCGCGGCCAACTGCGGCGGAATGAGGTCGAGCGCCTCCGAGACCAGCTCCTCGAAGTGAGCGGCCGTCATGGTCACCGGCACGTCAGCCTCCGGCGGACGGCAGCGGCGCGGCGCCGGGCAGCGGGGTCGGCAGGGACCGGCCCTCGGGCGCGGGCGGCGGCGGGACGGGGGCCTGTCCGTTGATGAGGATGTCGCCCTTGGCGCTGCCGACGATGGTCGCGAAGCCGCTGGCGTCGACCTCCTTGCCGATCGAGCAGTTGATCTTGCGACTGCCGACGAGCCAGCTGTCGAGGTCGAGGTTGTCCCAGAACAGCGTCAAGGTCTTGTCGCGGAGCGCCTCGGGGGAGCCGAGGTAGCCGTTGCTGGCCTCGGTGCAGGCCCCCTCGAGGAACTTGTCCTGATCCTCCACCGACGGCATGCCGCCGGGGAAGCGACTGGCCAGGTCGATCACGCCGACCACCTCGAATGCGTGCGGCTGCGCACAGTCGACCGGATCGGACGGGACGTTCTGGTTGATGCCGATGCAGGTGCCCACGTTCCACACCTTCGACTGGTCCTGCTCGGCGACCCGGCCCTCGATCGGCAGCAGCGTCCCGGTGACACCGGAGAACTGCAGGCCGCACCGGATGGTGCGTTCGCCGGCGGCCCAGCCGGCCTCGCCGGGATTGATCAGGCCGACGCTGAACTTGCCCTTGGGGTCGAACCGTCCGTCGAGGTAGGAGTCGACGGCGGGCGCGCAGTGCTGGTCGCGGAGTTCGGAGAAACGCAGCACGCCGGGGAACTTGGAGCCCGGACCGAACTCGACCCCCGGATACAGGCTGAGGTCCACGTCGGTGGCCACCTCGAACTGGTGCGCCTGCGCGCAGTCGACCTTCTCGAGGTCGCTGGCGTCGGGGCTGCTCCAGGTGAGGCAGTCGCCGGTGGTGGCCGAGCCGAACGCCTCGCCGGCGACGGCGCCGGTGGGTTGCGGGCCCACTCCACTGGTGTGAACGGGCAGCTTCTCGCCGCGGTCGAAACCGCCGGAGATGAAGATGGTGGCGATGGCGGCGATCACCGCGCCGATCGCGACGAGCGCGAGGGCACGCCTGGTCACCGGCGCGGACAGGTGTCGGCGCCGCCCCGGTTGCGGTGTCGGCTGCGGTAGGTCGTCGGACATTGCCTCCATAATGCCCGCATCGGGCGCAGATGCCGAAGTTTCCGCGTAGGTTCGTCCGACATGAGTGAGGAACATCCCGGTGAGCACGACGACGACCTGCCGGCGGACGTGCAGGAGTTGGCCGGTCGACTGTTCGACATGGCCCGGACCGGCGAAGCCGCCACGCTGGCGCAGTACGTCGACGCCGGGGTTCCGGTCGATCTCACCAACGCGAGCGGCGACACGCTGGTGATGCTCGCGTCCTACCACGGGCACGCCGACACGGTCCGCGCCCTCGTCGACCGCGGTGCCGACGTCAACCGCCCGAACGACCGCGGTCAGACCCCGCTGGCCGGCGCCGTGTTCAAGGGCGAGGACGCCGTGGTGGCCGCGCTCGTGGCGGCCGGGGCCGACGCGTCCGCCGGGCAACCGTCCGCGCTCGATGCCGCACGCATGTTCGGACGGGACGATTATCTGCAGATATTGGGGCAGCACCCGGAATGAGCGTGGTGTCACCAAGTAGGGTTTGTGGTCGTGATTGACCTCAAGTTCCTTCGCGAGAACCCTGACGCCGTTCGCACCTCGCAGCGCACCCGCGGTGAAGACCCCGGTCTGGTCGATGCGCTGCTCGAGGCCGATGCAGCCCGCCGCGCCGCCATCCTGGCGGGCGACACCCTGCGCGCCGAGCAGAAGGCGTTCGGCAAGAAGGTGGGGCAGGCGTCCCCCGAGGAGCGCCCGGCGCTGCTCGAGGGCTCGAAGGAACTGGCCCGGAAGGTGAAGGAAGCCGAGGCCACCCAGCACGAGGCGCAGGCCGCGATGGAGACGGCCCATCGGGCGATCTCGAACATCGTGCAGGACGGCGCCCCCGCCGGCGGCGAGGACGACTTCATCACGCTCGAGACCGTCGGCGAGATCCCGACGTTCGACTTCGAGCCCAAGGATCACCTCGAACTCGGCGAGTCGCTCGGCCTGATCGACATGGAGCGCGGCGCCAAGGTGTCGGGCTCGCGGTTCTACTTCCTCACCGGCTTCGGCGCGATGCTCCAGCTGGGCATGCTGCAGCTCGCCGCGCAGAAGGCCATGGCCAACGGGTTCACCATGATGATCCCGCCGGTGCTGGTGCGCCCCGAGATCATGCAGGGCACCGGCTTCCTCGGCCAGCACTCCGACGAGGTCTACCACCTCGCCGACGACGACCTGTACCTCGTCGGCACCTCCGAGGTCCCGCTCGCCGGCTACCACTCCGGCGAGATCCTCGACCTGGCGAACGGCCCCAAGCGGTACGCGGGCTGGTCGTCCTGCTTCCGCCGTGAGGCCGGCAGCTACGGCAAGGACACCCGCGGCATCATCCGCGTCCACCAGTTCGACAAGGTGGAGATGTTCACCTACTGCAAGCCCGAGGACGCCGACACCGAGCATCAGCGTCTGCTCGCGTGGGAACGCGACATGCTGGACGCCATGGGCCTCTCGTACCGCGTCATCGACGTCGCCGGCGGCGACCTCGGCTCGTCCGCAGCCCGCAAGTTCGACTGCGAGGCATGGGTCCCCACGCAACAGGCGTACCGCGAACTCACCTCGACATCGAACTGCACCACCTACCAGGCCCGCCGCCTCAACGTCCGCTACCGCGACGAGAACGGCAAGCCGCAGACCGCCGCAACCCTCAACGGCACCCTCGCCACCACCCGCTGGCTCGTCGCGATCCTCGAAACGCACCAGCAGGCAGACGGTTCCGTGCGCGTCCCCGCCGCCCTCGTGCCCTTCGTCGGCCGTGAGGTCCTGACCGCGCCGTAACGGCCGAATGGTCGGAAGAAGCTGAAGGTCGGAAGAAGCTGAAGGTCGGAAGAAGCTGAAGGGTCCCTTCATGCGCTGACAGCGCATGAAGGGACCCTTCAGCTGTTGCGGGGGAGGGGCGTCAGCGCAGGATCAGGCAGGTGGTGGACGCCGTTGCCAGGAGTCGGTCCTGCTCGTCGCGGACCTCGGCCCGCGCGGTCGCCGTGGTGCGGCCGGTGTGCTCCGAAAAGCCGTGCACGCGAATGGATCCCTGATCGGCTTTGATGCCGCGGAGGTAGCGGACGGTGATGTCGAGCGTCGTGTAGTGGACGCCGGCGGGCAGTGTGCTCGACACCGAGAAGCCCATTGCGGTGTCGATCATCGTGGCGATGACGCCGCCGTGCACGCTGCCGACGGCGTTGTAGTGCCATTCGGCCGGTTCGGCCGTGATTTCCACGAACCCCTCGCGGGCGTCGGTGACGCGGAAGCCGAGAGTGCTCGCGGTGGGATGGTGCGGGACGGTGCCGTCGACCAGTCCGCGGACGAACTCGAGTCCGCTGAGGTTTCGGTTCGCCTCCGCAATGGGGGCCGGGTCGTTCCAGGTGTAGGTGCGCTGACGTTCGGGAGACACCCGTCAGACCGTACCCGCGGCAGCGTTGCCCGACGGCGCAGTAGCCCGTCGACCCCCGTCCCGTTTATAGAATTCAATTCAGAAATGCTCGACGGAATGTCGCCGCGATCAATTCTTTGTTTGCCCTCGCGCGCCGATTCTCGGGCGACGCATCGCCCTGGCCGAGAGTGTCGGTGCCGAGTTCGGGCTCAAATCTGACCGGAGTGGAGCGAAGGGGTTAATCCCGAGGTGAAGTTTGCGATTCCGCACCCACCGTGAACCTCTTCGTGATACTGGACTGGTGTCCAGTGCTGTTGCCCCAGTTGGAAGCCCTTTTCGTGCGCTCCTGTTCGTATCGTGGTCGCGGCGCCCTCGTGGATCAGACGTACCGGTCGGTAACAAACAGTGGTTCAGCTAATCGTCAGCAACATTTGGACGTTTGGTGGGTAAAACCGACACATCGACGTAATCCCGCCGTTATGGTGTGCGGACCTGTGCGGATTTCCTCTCCCCCCCATCCGCACTTCTGCAAAGGAAGCAAGTATGCAAAATTCGATAGTGAGGCGCTGTGTCGTGCCACTCACAGGCACAGCGCTCGTCGCCGGGACGTTCCTGATCGGGAGTCCTGCGAATGCCGTCGTCAAAACGACGAATTTCACCAGCGCCTGTGTGGCCGGCAGCACGATCGGTGACCAGCACAAGAACGTCGCCGCGTCGATGACCGTCGACGCGCCAGCTACTGTCGCGCCCGGTGAAGTGTTCACCTACCGTATCCAGCCGAACGCGTCGTCCTATCCTGACAAGGAATCGATCGCGACGACAACGAACCTGTCGCGGCTCAAGTACGACTACGAACTCCCTGCCAACACGGAATGGGTCAGTGGGGCAGTTGTTCCAGGCACTGCCATCGGCCTCGACAACGTGGCCCCCAACGTCCTGCTGGTCAATGACTCCGGCGTGGTCGATGCCTCCGGCCGCGTGATTCGACTGTCAGGCAACAATCAGGTTGCAGGCAACAGCCCGACCAGCAGCACGAACTCGGAGGGGGGCATTCGTGCTCCCAAGACAAAGAAGAACCTGGACGGTTCCGCAAGCAGCAACGGTGATACCTGGTTCCGTCTGCCTGCCGTCGACGTCACTGTCAGGGCTCTGGATCCGGGTGTGATCACTCCTCGTGTGCGCATCGCGGGCAACGCTGCCAACCATGGTGACTACGCAAACTTCAGCACGTCGGTGGCGAAGGCGTCGGCATTCATCGGCACCCAGTGGGCTCCGACCCGGTGTACCCCCCGCGACAACAAGGACGCGGCCCTCAACGCCGGTTCCGGCCCGCTGGCGACGATCAACGTTGTTGCAGAGCAGGAGTCGACCACCACGACCCTGACGGCTCCGGCGACGGCGGAGACGGGTGCCTCGGTCACGCTGACGGCAAACGTCGCGCCCGGCAATGCGACGGGCTCGGTGCAGTTCCAGGACAACGGCAACGACATCGGTTCCCCGGTGACGGTGTCGGGCGGCTCGGCCAGCTTGGACCACACGTTCACGAACGCCGGTTCGCACTCGGTGACGGCGGTGTTCACCGCGACGGGTAGCTTCACCGGTTCCACGTCGGCGGCGTCGACGATCACCGTGACGGATCCGACTCCGGTCGATGTCGCGACGACGCTGGGACTGACGGTTCCACAGACCGCTGAGACCGGCGCGTCCGTGGATCTGACCGCTAACGTGACCCCGGCGGATGCGCAGGGCACGGTGCAGTTCAAGGACAACGGCAACAACATCGGTTCGCCGGTGACGGTGGTATCCGGTGCGGCGACGTTGTCGCACGAGTTCACCACTGCGGGTGCCCGTTCGATCACCGCCGAGTTCACGGGTGCGCCCGGCTTCACGGGTTCCACCGCGGGCGCGCAGACCGTGACGGTCACCGATCCGGTCGTCCCCGATGTGGAGACCACGACGACGGTGTCGGCCCCGGCCGATGCTGCAACGGGTGCTGACGTGACGCTCACCGCGAACGTTGCACCGCAGAATGCGACCGGCACGGTGCAGTTCACTGCCGACGGCAACAACATCGGTTCGCCGGTGGCGGTGTCGAACGGCGTTGCCACGCTGTCGTACGCATTCGATACTGCCGGTACGGTCGCGGTCGGTGCGGCCTTCACCGGTGACGCCGGATTCGCGTCGTCGTCGGCGCAGACCCGGAACGTCACTGTGACGGATCCGGTCACCACGACGACGACTGAGCTCACCGTCCCGCAGGCCGCGGAGGCCGGCGCGCCAGTCGACCTGACGGCGACCATCGCCCCACAGAATGCGGTCGGTTCGGTGCAGTTCCAGGACAACGGCACCGACATCGGTCAGCCTGTGACGGTGTCCAACGGTGTTGCGACGCTGTCGCATCAGTTCACCTCGGCCGGTTCGCACAGCATCACCGCCACCTTCACCGGTGGAGCGGGCTTCGCGGGTTCCACCGCTGGCGCGCAGACCGTGACGGTCACCGATCCGGTGGTTCCGGACACGGAGACGACCACCACCGTGACGGCTCCGGGCACCGCCGAGACGGGTGCTTCGGTGACGTTGTCCGCTGCAGTTGCTCCGGTCCCGACCGGCGGCACCGTGCAGTTCAAGGTTGCCGGCAACGACGTCGGCACGCCGGTGAACGTCGACGGCACCGGTCATGCGAGCATGCCGTACACGTTCAACGCTGCGGGTTCGTACGCGGTGACGGCTGAGTTCTCGGGTGCTACCGGATTCACGGCGTCGACCGGGTCGGCGCAGACGGTGACGGTCAGCGATCCTGCTCCGCAGGATGTGGAGACGTCGCTTGGGCTGCAGGTTCCGGCGACAGCTGAGACTGACGCGTCGGTGAATCTGACTGCGACGGTTACGCCGTCCGATGCTGAGGGCACGGTGCAGTTCAAGAGCAATGGCGCCAACATCGGTTCGCCGGTGACGGTGTCGGGTGGTACTGCGGTTCTGTCGCATGCTTTCGGTGTGGCGGGTGTGCAGTCGGTGACGGCTGAGTTCACGGGTGCGACCGGGTTCACGAACTCGTCGGCGTCGGCGCAGACGGTGACGGTCAGCGATCCCACTCCGGTGGACGCGGCGACGACCACGATCCTGAGCGTCCCGGGCAACGCGAAGACCGATGAGTCGCAGGACCTGGTGGCCACCGTCTTCGACAACGGCACCGAGGACGTCATTCCGAGCGCCGGCACGGTCGAGTTCTTCGACAACGGTGCCTCGATCGGCACCGTTCCGGTGGTCGACGGTGTGGCGACGCTGAGCCACGCGTTCACCGCCGCCGGCACGCACACCATCACCGCGACCTTCAGTGGTGCAAACGGATTCACGAGCTCCTCCGCTGAAGCCAAGCAGATCGTGGTGACGGTGCCTACCGCGGTCGACGTCGAGACGACCACCGTCGTGACGGTACCGGGCAATGCGACGGTCGGTACGCAGGTGCAGTTGTCGGCGCAGGTGACCGGGGCGGGCGACGCTGCGGTGGCCGGTACAGTTCAGTTCTTCGACGGGCAGAACCCGATCGGGGACGCGGTGCCGGTGGTCAACGGTGTTGCAACGCTGAACCACACGTTCACGACGGCCGGCGCACACAGCATCCACGCAGAGTTCAGCGGCGCCCAGGGCGTGGCGAACTCCAACTCGGCTGCGCAGACGGTCCAGGTTTCCGGTGGTAACTCGGGCGGCAGCCTGGGCAACCTCGGCACCATTCTCCGAGACCTGCTGGGCGGACTGAACTTCGGTTCGTAAGGTACCTCCCCGTAGGCAGTATCTGCAGTCCAGGCGAGGTTCCGTCTCCTCACGGAGGCGGGGCCTCGCCTGGCGTCGTTCAACGTCCGGGCTCCAGCAGTCCCCCGGAGTCTTGCCATGTTGCCCGACCCGGCAAATCACATCCCACTTGGACGTTTGTCCGGTAGAGTTCGAGCCGCATTTCAGACGCGGAGTCGGGCTGCGGTTGGTTGCAGGGGGTGGCGTGGGTCCCTGCAACGCGCCCCCCGGGCTCGCCCCCTCGGCGCAGTGTCCCAGGTCGTACCTGATCCGTTGAGTTGACGGCCATCGAGCCGTCGTCGAGAGGGAAATGCATGGTTGGCAGGGGACTTCGCCGAATAGTCGGCGGAATAAGTGTTTTCGCATTATCCGCGGGCTTCGCGGCAACCGTCGGTGTGGGTGCAGCAGGTGCCGCATCGGCGTCGGTGAGCTGGTCGGACGGCAACAGCAAGTTCACTCGAACGGTGAGCAACTCCACCCCATCGGCGGGCGAGACCGTCACGGTGTCCACGAAGTTCGAGCGGACTGGTGGTGGCGTGGAGTGGCTTTGGGCGGTGAAGGACATCCATCCGACCTGCCTGACGTATGTCAGTGGAAACACCTCCAACCCGGAGATCGCCGCGGACTACACCCGTGTTGCGGGGAACTGGCCGGTGTATCCGAACATCAGCCCCAGGTCTCAGACGTTCGAGTTCACATACCTGGTGGGCGCGAACTGTGCCCGTGCGACCCCCCTGATGACGACGATGCACTACTCGGGTGGTTTGGGCAGTGGCACCTACTCAGACAAGGGCCCGACGATCACCGTCGCGAAGGATGCCACCACGACGACGTTGGCCCCGGTGCCCACATCGATCACGACAGGGCAGTCAGTCACCCTGAGCGGCACGGTGACCGGAGCAGCACAGGGCAGCACGATCGAATTCTACGACGGTGCAACCAAGCTCGGTGAAGGACAGTCCAACGCGGCCGGCGTCGCGACCTATGTGTGGACGCCGGTAACCGCGGGCGCCCGAAGCCTGACGGCAAAGTTCCCGGGCACGGCAACCGTGGCGTCGTCGCAGTCCGCCCCCCAGAACGTCCAGGTGAACTCTCCCGTCGGTACCACCGCGACCCTCACGGTCCCGGGTACCGCCGTGACCGGCGCTTCGGTTGACCTGACGGTGGCGGTGACGCCGTCGAACGCGTCGGGCACGGTGCAGTTCAAGGACAACGGCACCAACATCGGTTCGCCGGTGACCGTGTCCGGTGGTACGGCTACTCTGCCGCACAGCTTCTCGGCGGCCGGTTCGCACAGCGTGACCGCTGATTTCATTGCCGGCGCGGGTTTTGTGAATTCGTCGGCTGCGGCGCAGTCGGTCACGGTCACGGATCCTGATGTGACCACGTCGCTGTCGGTGACGGTTCCGGGCTCGGCGGAGACGGGTACGTCGGTTGATTTGTCGGCGACGGTCACGCCGTCGGATGCTCAGGGTTCGGTGCAGTTCTCGGTGAACGGTTCGCCGGTGGGTGCAGCGGTTCCGGTTGCAAGTGGTTCGGCGACGCTGCCGCACACATTCAACGCTGCTGGCGCCTACGAGGTGACTGCCGAGTTCACGGGCGCTGCCGGGTTTGCGGGTTCGATCGCGACGGCGCAGACGGTCACGGTGGCAGATCCTGATCAGCAGACGTCGCTCTCGCTGTCTGTTCCGGCCTCGGCCGAGACCGGCGCTGAGGTGAGCTTGTCGGCGACGGTGTCCCCGTCGGATGCTCAGGGTTCGGTGCAGTTCAAGGACAACGGTACGAACATCGGTTCGCCGGTGACCGTTGCCGGTGGCACGGCTATTCTGCCGCATAGCTTCTCGACGGCCGGTTCGCACAGCGTCACCGCCGATTTCATTGCCGGCGCGGGTTTTGTGAATTCGTCGGCTGCGGCGCAGTCGATCACGGTCACGGATCCTGATGTGGCCACGTCGCTGTCGGTGGCAGTTCCGGCTTCGGCCGAGACCGGCGCTGAGGTGAGCTTGTCGGCGACGGTTACGCCGTCGGATGCTCAGGGTTCGGTGCAGTTCTCGGTGAACGGTTCTCCGGTGGGTGCAGCGGTTCCGGTTGCAAGTGGTTCGGCGACGTTGCCGCACACGTTCAATGCTGCCGGTGAGTACGACGTGACTGCTGTGTTCACGGGTGCTTCCGGGTTCACGAACTCGACCGCGTCGGCGCAGAGCATTGCGGTGACGGATCCTGATGTGGCGACGTCGCTTTCGGTGAACGTTCCGGCTTCTGCGGAGACGGGTGCCGAGGTGGCTCTGTCGGCGACGGTGTCGCCGTCGGATGCGCAAGGTTCGGTGCAGTTCAAGGACAACGGCACCAACATCGGTTCGCCGGTGACCGTGTCCGGTGGCACGGCGTCCTTGCCGCATACCTTCACTACTGCGGGTTCGCACAGCGTCACTGCTGATTTCATTGCCGGCGCGGGTTTTGTGAACTCGTCGGCTGCGGCGCAGTCGATCACGGTCACGGATCCTGATGTGACCACGTCGCTGTCGGTGACTGTTCCGGCTTCTGCCGAGACTGGCGCCGAGGTGAGCTTGTCGGCGACGGTGTCCCCGTCGGATGCGCAGGGTTCGGTGCAGTTCCTGGTTGATGGTGTGAATGTCGGAGCACCGCAGTCGGTGTCGGGCGGGTCTGCTTCGTTGCCGTACACGTTCGGTGCTGCTGGTGCTTACGAGGTGACTGCTGAGTTCACGGGTGCTGCCGGATTCACGGCTTCGACCGCGTCGGCGCAGTCGATCACGGTGACCGATCCTGATGTGACCACGTCGCTGTCGGTGACTGTTCCGGCTTCTGCCGAGACGGGCGCCGAGGTGACTCTTTCGGCGACGGTCACGCCGTCGGATGCTCAGGGTTCGGTGCAGTTCAAGGACAACGGTACGAACATTGGTTCGCCGGTGACCGTTGCCGGTGGTACGGCGACGATGCCGTACAGCTTCTCGACGGCCGGTTCGCACAGCGTCACCGCTGATTTCATTGCCGGAGCGGGTTTCGTGAACTCGTCTGCGTCGGCGCAGTCGATCACGGTCACCGATCCTGATGTGACCACGTCGCTGTCGCTGTCTGTTCCGGCTTCGGCGGAGACGGGTTCTGACGTGAGCTTGTCGGCGACGGTGTCCCCGTCGGATGCTCAGGGTTCGGTGCAGTTCAAGGACAACGGAGTGAATATCGGTTCGCCGGTGGCGGTGTCGGGTGGTACGGCGACTCTGCCGCACAGCTTCTCGACGGCCGGTTCGCACAGCGTCACTGCTGATTTCATTGCCGGCGCGGGTTTCGTGAATTCGTCGGCTGCGGCGCAGTCGATCACGGTCACGGATCCTGATGTGGCCACGTCGCTGTCGGTGGCTGTTCCGGCTTCTGCCGAGACTGGCGCTGAGGTGAGCTTGTCGGCGACGGTAACGCCGTCGGATGCTCAGGGTTCGGTGCAGTTCTCGGTGAACGGTTCTCCGGTGGGTGCAGCGGTTCCGGTTGCAAGTGGTTCGGCGACGCTGCCGCACACGTTCAATGCTGCCGGTGAGTACGACGTGACTGCTGTGTTCACGGGTGGTGCCGGGTTCACGAACTCGACTGCTGTGGCACAGAGCATTGCGGTGGCGAATCCGGTTGTGCCGGATGCTGAAACTGTGACCGAGGTGACGGTTCCTGCGACCGGGGAGACCGGTCAGCAGGTGACGCTGTCGGCCTCGGTGTCGCCGGCACCGACGGGCGGCACCGTGCAGTTCAAGGTTGCCGGCGCGGATGTGGGCACGCCGGTGACGGTCGATGCCAGCGGCAACGCGAGCGCGCCGTACACGTTCAATGCGGCAGGAACGTTCGCGGTGTCGGCGGTGTACTCGGGCGCGACCGGTTTCGTGGGCTCCACGTCCACGGCGCAGAGCATCACGGTGTCCGATCCCGCTCCGGTCGAGGTGGAGACACAGACCGTGGTGGGCTCCCCGGATGCGGCCACGACGGGCGTCGAGACGGTTCTCTCGGCGACGGTGCAGGCTCAGTCCGGGACGTCGGTGCCGTCCGGCACCGTGCAGTTCCGTGACAACGGCGTCGAGATCGGCTCGCCGGTCGCGCTGACGAACGGGGCGGCAACGCTCGAGCACACCTTCACCACGGTCGGGACGCATCAGATCACCGCGGTGTTCATTCCGGGTGCAGGGTTCGTGGCGTCGACCTCGCCGCAGCATCCGGTCGAGGTGTCCGCACCGAATCCGATCGACGTGCCGTCGACGGTGGAGATCACGTCGTCGCAGTCCGCAACGGCGGGTACAGCGGTCACGCTGACCGCTCAGGTGGGCGGGGCGTCGACGCTGCCGGGAACGGTCCAGTTCTTCGACGGCGGCATCGAGATCGGCCAGCCGGTGCAGGTGGTGAACGGTGTCGCCGAACTGGTGCACACCTTCGACCAGTCCGGACCGCACCAGATCTACGCGGTGTACTCGGGCGGTCCCGGTGTTCAGAGTTCGACATCGGAGGTGCAGACGCTTGACGTCACGCAGTCCGGCGGCGGTGACGGTGGCACCGATGGCCCCGGATCGTTGGGTTCGCTCGGCGGCCTGCGGTTCGGTTCCTGACTCCGCAACCCCTGAGTGAGTGGCCCCCTGCCCGGTACCGGGCAGGGGGCCACTCCGCGTTGAAGGGTTCGACAATCCCTTGTTTCGCGCAGCGAAAGATCAGCATTCGACCAGGTCGTGCACCGTTCCGATGGCGTGTCGACAGTGAACTGAACGTTCGACCTAGAAAATTGACACACGTTCCAGTTGGAGGGTCTATCCTTCCGGCTCGGGAGCTCAGCATCCGCGGCGCCCTTCGACTGTTTGTTCAGGGAGTTTGATGAGTTCCTCGTTACGGAGGCGCTGCGCTGTGGCGTTCGCCGGGTCTGTGTTGCTGTCCGGGCCGTTACTGATCGTCCAGCCGGCAACGGCGGCAACCTCGACGGTCGAGTTCAAGACCGCATGCCGGGCCAGCGCAATCAAGACGGTGGACAAGATCACGCAGAGTTCGGTCACGATCGACGCTCCGGCAACCGTCGCACCGGGTGAGCAGTTCACCTTCCGCCTGCAGACCAACGGGCAGTCGTACCCGAATTCCGATTCGGGGGCGACGACGACGAACCTGTCCCGGCTGAAGAACGACTTCGAGATCCCCGCGAATGCGACGTTCGTCAGTGCGACGATCGTGCCGAACTCCGGCATCAACCTCGACGGTGTCCCGCCGAGCGTGATCCGAGTGAACGATGCCGGCGTGGAGGACCCGAACGGCACCATTCTCCGGATCTCCGGCGGCAACCAGGTGATCGGGAACAGCCCGTCCAGCAGCACTGGCAGCGAGGGCGGTATCCGGGCGCCGAAGTGGAAGAAGAACCTCGACGGTACATCGAACTCGGGTGGTGACTCCTGGTTCCGGATGCCCGCGATCGACGTGACCGTGGTGGCCGGCCAGTCCGGCGTCATCCAGCCCAAGGTCCGCGCGAGCGGAGACGCGGGCAACTTCAACAATGACAAGAACTTCAGCACCCAGCTCGCTCTCGCGTCGTTCCTGGGCAACCAGTGGGCACCCACGCGGTGCAGTCCACGGGACTCCACGTCGGCCGGCTTGAACACCGGCGCCGGCCCGCTCGCGACCATCCGAGTGTCGGTTCCGGACGTTGCAACCACCACCACGCTGACCGTCCCGCCGGCCGCGGCGACGGGATCACCCGCGCAGCTCACCGCGACGGTGGCGCCCGCCGAGGCGTCGGGCACCGTGCAGTTCAAGGACGGCGGTGCGAACATCGGTGCTCCGGTTCCCGTGAACAGCGGGTCGGCGAGCCTGTGGTACTCGTTCGGATCGGTCGGCGCGCACGGCATCACCGCGGTGTATTCGGGTGCGACCGGCTTCGCCACGTCGACGTCGACGGAGCAGACCGTGACGGTCACCCCGCCGGCCGCTGCCACCACCACGTCGCTCACCGTGCCGCCCACCGCGACCACCGGTCTCACGGTGGATCTTGTCGCGGCCGTGAATCCGGCAAATGCCACCGGCACCGTGCAATTCAAGGACGGCGGTGCGCCGCTCGGGACACCGGTCCCGGTGACCGGTGGTGTCGCGACGCTCCCGCATGCTTTCACCACGACCGGTGCGCACAGCATCACCGCGCAGTTCTCGGGTGACGCCGGATTCGCAGCATCGGCGTCGGGCGCCCGCGTGGTGACAGTGTCCGAGCCGATGCCGGACGCGGTGGCGACCACCACGGTGGTCGACGCGCCCGCGACGGCGGAGGTCGGTGCCGCGGTGACGATTTCGGCCTCGGTGTCGCCGGTACCTCGCGACGGCACCGTCCAGTTCCGTGACGGTGCGACGAACCTCGGTTCGCCCGTTCTGGTGTCGGACGGCGCCGCGCAGATCACGCACACGTTCACCAGGGGCGGATCGCATCCGATCACCGCGGTCTACAGCGGCGGCGCCGGATCTCTCGGCTCCACCGCAGCCCCGGTCGCCGTTGCGGTGACGGCGTCGGACATCGGCACCGTCACGATGCTCAATGCGCCCGGTGAGGCGAAGGCCGGTGTGCCCGTGGATCTGTGGGCCAGCGTCTTCGACCTGCTCGACGGCGTCCAGGTTCCGAACGCGGGCACGGTGCAGTTCCGCGCCGGCGGGGCACCGATCGGAAATCCCGTCCCCGTCAGTGACGGCACCGCCAAGCTGACCTACGTCTTCGGTGCCACAGGCACGCACTCGATCACGGCCGTGTTCAGTGGTGCCGGGGCGTTTGCGGGTTCGGCCACGGACGCTCAGGACATCAACGTGACCGTCGCATCGGTCGTCGATCTGGCTACTGCGACCGAACTGGGACTCCCGGCCGGTGGCACCGTAGGACGGCCCGTGACCGTCTCCGCCCGGGTCGTCGCGTCGCAGACGCCGCGCGGCACCGTGCAGTTCTTCGACGGCGACAAGCCGCTCGGCGAGGCTGTGCAACTGGTCGACGGGCGCGCGAGCCTGCAGCACACGTTCACCGGGACCGGATCCCACACCATCACCGCGAAGTACAGCGGTGCAGCGGGATTCACGGCATCGAACTCGATCCCGGGGACGTTCGTGATCTCCGAGGCCGGCGGCGCTCTGCCCGGCATCGACACCGGCAGCCTCTCGTTCGGTTCGTGAGCGGAGACGACGATGCGACAGCGAAATTCGAAGGCAGCAATGGTGAGAGACGAGCGAGAGATCGGTATGACTGGTAGAACGACGCGGCGATTGACGGCCGCGGCAGGCGTGGCCGCGCTGTCGGTGACTCTCATCGGATCATTCGGGACGGGTTCGGCGGGCGCGGAACCGGCCTCGGTGACGTGGACCGACGGCGCCAGCAAGTTCACCCGAACGGTGAGCAATTCGACACCGAACGAGGGCGAGACTTTCACAGTGTCGACGAAGTTCGAACGGACCAACGGTATCGGCGAGTACATCTATGCGGTCAAGGACGTGCACCCAACGTGTCTGACGTACATCGACGGGTCGGCGAAGGTGAATGGTTCTCCGCGTGGGCTGGAGAGCCAGGGCGCTGATTTCGCTCGGGTGCAGGGCTCGTCCGTCGACTGGCCGGTCGGTGCGCTGATCAACGGCAAGCCGCACACGTTCGAGTTCTCGTATCGGGTCGGCGCGAACTGTGCGCGTGGTGTGCCGTTGCCGACGGCGATGCATTACAGCGGTTCGTTGGGTTCGGGAGAGTACGACGGCAAGGGCCCGTCGATCACGGTGAGCAAGAACGTGTCGTTGACGTCGCTGGCGGCGGTCTCCGGTGCGCAGGTCGGTAGGTCGGTGCCGTTGAGTGCGACGGTGACCGGTGGCGCGCAGGGTGACTCGGTCGACTTCTTCGACGGTGCCGCGAAGATCGGTTCCGGGGCGCTGAACGATTCGGGTGTGGCGACGTTCGCGTGGACGCCGTCGACGGTGGGTGCGAGGTCGGTCACGGCCAAGTTCCCGGACACGGCGTTCGCGAACGGATCCGTGTCGGCGGTGCAGTCCGTTCAGGTGGCGGCGGCGGACGTGGTGACCACCACGACACTGCAGGCGCCTCCGACCGCGTTCACCGGAGCGCCGGTGACGCTGTCCGCGACGGTCGCCCCGAACAACGCGTCGGGCACTGTGCAGTTCCGCGACGGTAATACGGACATCGGCGCTCCCGTGCCGGTGTCCGGCGGTGTCGCCGAACTGCCGCACACGTTCACGACGGCGGGCCCGCACCCGATCATGGCCGTGTTCACCGGTGCCGGCTTCGTCACCTCGACGTCGGCACCGGCGACGGTGTCGGTGACCGTCCCCGACCGGGTGACCACCACGGTCCTCACGGTGCCCGGGTCGGCGCAGACCGGTACGTCGGTGGCGCTTTCGGCGTCGATCAGCCCGACGCCGACCGGCGGAACCGTGCAGTTCAAGGACGGCGTCACCGCGATCGGCGGCCCCGTCGACATCGTCGACGGCACCGCGACGATCGATCACACCTTCACGTCTGTCGGCACCCACAACATCACCGCGATCTATTCGGGTGCTGCGGGATTCGAACCGTCGACCTCGTCGGCCGGTTCCGTGTCCGTCACCGACCCCGTGGTGACGCCGCGCGGCACGGTGACGATGCTCAGTGTCCCGGGCGAAGCCAAGACCGCAGCGACCACCGACCTGTGGGTGACCGTCCGGACCTCGGCGGGTGCTCCCGTCGACGGTGGGACCGTCCAGTTCCGTGACGGCGGTGCCGATCTGGGCGCTCCGGTGGTGGTGAAGAACGGTGTGGCACGGGTGGCGCACACCTTCACCACGGTGGGTGCGCACTCGATCTCGGCGGCGTTCTCCGGTATCCCTGCGCTCGACGGTTCGACCGCGGTCGCTCGGACCGTCAACGTCACCGCGCCGACCTCGGCCGACGTGGACACGGCGACGGCGCTGACCGTCCCCGCCTCCGCTGCCGGCGGCAGCACTGTCTCGCTGTGGGCGTCGGTGGTGTCGTCCGGCGAGGTGCGGGGAACGGTCCAGTTCTTCGCCGGTGACGCGCCGATCGGGGAGGCCGTCGACCTGGTCGACGGTGTCGCGACCCTCGACCACGTGTTCACGACCTCCGGTGCTCAGCGGATCACCGCGGTCTACTCGGGCGCGGCGGGTCTGAAGGGTTCGTCGTCGGACGTGCGCATCCTCGAGGTCACCTCCACCGAAACGGCGCCCGGCGGCAACACCGGGACCGGCAGCCTCGCCGGGCTTCCGTTCGGCTCCTGATCGAATCGACGGATCGGGGTCGCGGTGAGCGCCGGGCCCCGATCCGTAGGTCGAGGATTCCTGCGTGGTCTCGAGCGGTGTGTTCCGGGTCCGCGCGACCGTCTCCTGGGAAGATTCAGCGAGGATCGTGCGGGCGCGCGCACGGTGCATGTTCTCGGCTCCATGGCACGTGCGATTTCGCCGATTTGTGCCTACAACTGGACGTTCGTCCTATATTCTGTGGCAGCTCATTTGTCGTGCCGATACGGCGACTCGGATGGGCGGTCGCGGGGGCGGCTGATGTGCCCAGTAAACGTTTGACCGTGCTGCGGATTCACCAATACCTCCGCACGGTCCATCGGAAGGAAGTTGAAGATGGCCCGATCATCGATTCGTGGCATCGTCACGAGAGTCACGGCGGGTGCTGTGCTTCTCGCTGCCGTCGGACTAGGCCAAGTTGTCGCAGGCCAGACCGTGGCCTCGGCCGATCCAGGCCCGCGTGACAGCGCGTCGCAGACGGTGAAGAACGACAACATCACCGCCACGAAGACGGTCACCCCGGCGACTGCGTACCGAGGCGACGACGTCACCGTGAAGATCCGCCTCGAATCGAGCGGAGTCGACCGCTACCTGCGCGAGTTCACCGACTACGCGCCGAAGGGCTACGAGCTGCGGTCGGTGACGGCGCACGTGTGGCGCAGCGGACCGGTTGCCGGCGATTGGAACCAGGGCGGCCAGTACGACGGCACGCCGACTCAGGACGCGAACGGCGCCGTCAAGCTTTCGTGGCTCAAGGGCGGTGACTGCGTCGGCGCCGCTTGCAAGCTCGTGCTGCTCGACAAGGGCGCCGACCTGACCTTCACCTACAAGGTGCGCAACGACGCGCCGGTGGGGCCGCGCGAAGCCGGCATGTCGATGAACGTCTACGCCTTCAGTGGAACTCAGATCTGGAACCCGATGACGGGCCTCGGTCTGTCCGTCAGCCAGCCCGCGGTGGCGACCACGACCACGGTCACGGTCACGCCGGTGGCCAAGGTGGGGGCGTCTGTGCCACTGACCGTATCGGTCAACCCGGCTGAGGCGACCGGAACGGTCCAGTTCAAGGAGAACGGCGTCAACATCGGTTCGCCGGTCGCAGTGACCAACGGCGTCGCCACGTTCGATCACGTCTTCGGCACCCAGGGCACTCGTTCGGTCAGCGCGAACTTCCTCGGGTCGGGCCCGTACGCGGACTCGAGCGGTGCCGCGAAGAACGTCGCCGTCACAGTTCCCGGGCCCAACGATCAGGACACCACGACGGTCATGACGTCTCCGTCGAGCGCTGTGACCGGTACTGCCGTGAACCTGTCAGCACAGGTCAGCGATGCGACCGAGTTCCCGGGCACCGTCCAGTTCTACGACAACAATGCGCCGATCGGTGGCCCGGTCACGGTGGACGCCTCCGGCGTGGCCGTCTTGAGCCACACGTTCACGGTTGCCGGCCCGCACAACATCGCCGCGGTCTACTCCGGTGGTCCCGGTGTGAACGGCTCGGTTGCCACTGAACAGACAATCAACGTCACCGATCCGGGCCCGGGTCCGGGCCCGGGTGGCACCGGCTCACTGGGCAGCCTCAACTTCGGTTCCTGACCCGCTACGGGCCACCGATTCTCGCGGAACGTGGGAATCGGTGGCCCGTACTCGGTTTCATCGGTTCTACCGCCAGCGGCTGGCGACTCACCGGCTGCAATCCCGAAGGGAAACAGACATGACGCGATCGTCCTTACGATCCGCCGTCTCGCGAGTGATGGTCGGCGTCGTCGCCGTGGCGGCTGTCGGCCTCGGCCAGGCGATTGTCGGGCCGGGAGTGGCTGCGGCCGCGTCCAGCACGCAGACGGTGACGCCCAGCAACATCACCGCCACCAAGACGGTCACGCCGTCTGCGGCGCTGCCCGGTGAGACCGTCGAGGTGAAGGTGCGTCTCGATGCGAGCGGCACCGACCGATATATGCAGGACTTCACCGATTACGCACCGGCGGACTACGTCCTGCAGTCGGTGTCGGCGCGGGTGTGGCGCAGCGGACCGGTTGCCGGCGACTGGAACAAGGGTGGTCAGTTCGACGGGACGCCCACCCAGGATGCGTCCGGCGCGGTCAAGCTGTCGTGGCTGAGCGGTGGCAATTGCGTCGGCGCCGCGTGCAAGCTGGTGCTGGTCGACAAGGGCGCCGACATAACCTTCACGTACAAAGTTCGCGAAGACGCGTCGATCGGCGCTCGTCAGGCCGGAATGGCGTTCAACATCTACTCGTTCAGCTCCGAGCAGTCGTGGAAGCCGTTGGACGGACTCAATCTGTCAGTGGCCCCGTTCGGCACGACGACGACGGTGCCGCCACTCGAGCCGGTCATCGAGGGCGACACCGCGACCCTGAAGGCCACGGTGGCACCGGCTTCCGCCACAGGAAACGTCCAGTTCCGTGACAGCGGGGTCGACATCGGTGTGCCCGTCCCGGTCTCGAACGGGCAGGCGCAACTGCCTCATGCGTTCGATGTCGTGGGTAGCCACGACATCTCGGCGGTCTTCACCGGCACCGGGCAGTACACGGGTTCCACGTCGGGGACGACCCCCCTGCAGGTGAACGAGCTTCCGACGCTCGACACGACGACGACGCTGCAGACACCGTCCTCCGCGGTGCAGGGCAAGCCCGCGACGCTGACGGCGTGGCTCGACCCGGCGCAGGCCGCCGGAACCGTGCAGTTCAAGGAGAACGGATCCCCGATCGGTGAACCGGTCGCAGTGAGTGGTGGCAACGCCCAGCTGTCGTACTCCTTCACTCAGCTCGGAAGCCGCAGCATCACAGCAGAGTTCACCGGCGGTAAGGGCTTCGCGGGCTCGGTCTCCCCGGCTCGTTCGATCTTCGTGAGTGCGCCGGTTCCGCAGGACGCCACGACCACCACGACGCTCACCGTCCCGCCCACCGCGGAGACCGGTCAGCAGGTGACCCTGACGGCGCGCCTGGATCCGGCGAACGCCGCCGGCACGGTGCAGTTCAAGGACGGCACCGCCGACATCGGTGGCGCCGTCACCGTCTCGAACGGCACGGCGACCACGCAGACCACGTTCGCCACGGCGGGGAGCCGCAGCATCACCGCGGTATTCACGGGCAACACAGGATTCGAGAACTCGACCTCGATACCTGCGACTGTGACGGTGAGCAACCCGGTTGCGCAGGCCTCGCTGGCGTTGTCGGTACCGTCCGACGCTCAGACCGGGTCGCAGCTGGTCCTCACTGCGACGGTCTCGCCCGCGAACGCCGCCGGCAGTGTGCAGTTCGCCGACTCCGGCAGCAACATCGGTGGCCCCGTTGAGGTCTCGAACGGCGTGGCGAGCCTGCCGCACACGTTCACGACCGCCGGGTCGCACAGCATCAGCGCTGTCTTCTCCGGTGCGCCGGGCTTCACGAATGCGACAGCGACCCCGCAGACGGTCCAGGTGTCGGTCCCGACCCAGGATGATGTCGTCACGACCACCACCGTGACCGTTCCCGCGACGGCGACCGTCGGACAGTCGGTAACGCTGTCGGCCGACGTCACCGGCGGGACGGATCTGCCCGGCACCGTCCAGTTCTACGACGGCGACCGACCGATCGGCAACCACGTCGCCCTCGTCGACGGCGTCGCGAAGCTCGAGCACACCTTCGCCACCGATGGCGCACACCGCATCACCGCGCGCTACTCGGGCGGACAGGGCGCCAAGGCGTCGACCTCCGCCGAGAAGACGGTCCAGGTCACTGCGTCCGACAACGGTGACGGTGACGGCGGCGGGACCGGCAGCGCCGGGTCGCTCGGCACCATGTTCGGGTCGCTCGGCGGCGCCGGACGGTCGGGATCCGGATCCTGACGGTCCGAACTCCCGCACGAATGAACGACGGTCCCCCGCCTCCCTCGAGGCGGGGGACCGCGGCGTCTGCGGGAACGGATGTGTCCGCGGCCACGGCCCGGCGGCTACGCTGCTCGGTGTGGAACCCTTCTACCGAACGATCATCGGCGTTACTCGTGGTGTATTCGCAGGCCAGGGACTGAAGTTCACGGTGACCGGCGAGCAGCACATCCCCGCTCGCGGCGGGGCGGTGATCGCCATCAACCACACCGGTTACATGGACTTCACCTACGCCGGTCTGCCCGCGCGCGCCGTGAAGCGGTACATCCGGTTCATGGCGAAGAACGAGGTCTTCGTCAACAAGATCTCCGGACCGCTGATGCGGGCGATGAAGCACATCCCCGTCGATCGTTCCGCGGGCTCCGATTCGTACCGCGCGGCCGTCCAGGCGCTGCGCGACGGTGAACTGGTGGGCGTCTTCCCCGAGGCGACGATCAGTCGCAGCTTCGAACTCAAGGAGTTCAAGTCCGGTGCCGCCCGGATGGCACTCGAATCGGACACCCCGGTGATCCCGATGGTGATCTGGGGGTCGCAGCGGGTGTGGACCAAGGGCTTCCCCAAGCGGCTCGGACGGACGAACACCCCCATCTCCATCGCGGTCGGTGAACCGATCATGCCGTTCGAACCCGCGTCCGAGATGACGGCGCTCCTGCACACCCGGATGGAGGAGTTGCTCCGCGGTGTGCAGGCGAACTACGACCACCCGGCGGGCGAGTACTGGGTGCCGGCGCGGCTCGGTGGCGGTGCGCCGACGCTCGAGGAAGCGAACAAGATGGACGCCGACGAAGCCGAGGCCAAGGCGGCCGCACGTCGCAGGAAGGAAACCGAGGGAAGCTAGCTGTCGCGATTCATCCGATGGGTGAGTTTGCGCTCACCGATCGCAACCCGGGGGCCGGAAGTCGCCGGTTACGGGCACAATGGGCCGCGTGTACCCCGAACTTCCCAGTCTGGTCGCCAGTGACGTCGACGGAACCCTGATCGACGACGACGAACGCATCACCGCCCGCACCCGGGCGGCGGTACAGGCGGTGGTCGACTCCGGCACGCCGTTCGTCCTGGCGACGGGCCGTCCGCCACGCTGGCTCGGCCCGGTGGTCGACGGACTGGGATTCGCGCCGCTGTCGGTGTGCGCGAACGGTGCGGTGCTCTACGACGCCGAAGCCGACCGTGTCATCTCCGCGGCGACCCTGTCCCTCGAGACCCTCGCGTGGCTCGCGGACCTGGTGGAGTGGGAACTGCCGGGGGCCGGCCTGGCGGCGGAACGGATCGGTGCCACCGCGCACGACACCGCGACCCCGCAGTTCGTCAGCGCCCCCGGATACGAACACGCGTGGCTCAACCCCGGCCACACCGTGATGGCGCCCGAGGACCTGCTGTCCGCGCCGGCCGTCAAGATGCTGATCCGCGTGCCCGGTGCGAGCAGCGCCGACATGGCCGCGAAGCTGCGCCCGCTGGTGGGGGAGCGGGCCGACGTGACGTACTCGACCGACAACGGACTGCTGGAGGTGTCGGCGCCGGGCGTGACCAAGGCGTCCGGGCTGACGCTGGCGGCGCGGCGACTCGAGGTGTCCGAGTCGGGCATCGTCGCGTTCGGCGACATGCCCAACGACATCCCGATGCTGGCGATGGCCGGTCACGGTGTCGCCGTGGACAATGCCCACGCTGAAGCGAAGGCGGTCGCCGACGAGGTCACGGCCACCAACTCCGACGACGGTGTCGCGCGCGTCCTCGAACGCCTCTGGGCGAAGTAGGTACCCGCACATCGAAAACGGGGCTGCCCTCCACGAAAGTTCGTGGAGGGCAGCCCCGTTCGGTGTT
>NZ_JPOC01000091.1 GCF_000738775.1 Prescottella defluvii | reverse complement strand
CGACACCAAGTACCTCGACGACATCTGTGAGTTCGACGTCCCCGCCAAGCTCGACGACGACGTCAGCGCCGAGATCCGGGAACTGGCCGTCCGCGCCTTCCGTGCCCTCGACTGCCAGGGGCTGGCGCGGGTCGACTTCTTCGTTACCGCCGACGGGCCGGTCATCAACGAGATCAACACGATGCCCGGTTTCACGTCGATCTCGATGTTCCCCCGGATGTGGGAAGCCGCGGGCGTCGAGGTACTTGGTGTCGAAGTCGTAGAAGGCGGACTCGTCACCGTCGGTGTCGGGCATCCGGATCTCGGCGACGACGCTCGCCCGGACGTCACCGTTCGGGAACTCGAGCACACCGCACTCGACCTCGCGGCCGACGACGCCGGATTCGACGATCACCTTCGGATCGTGGGACCGCGCGTGCGCCACCGCGGCGTCGAGGTCCGCCCAGTCCGCGACGCGGGTGATCCCGATCGACGAGCCACCGCGGGCCGGCTTGACGAACACGGGCAGCCCGAGCTGCTCCTTCTGGTCGTCGGTGAGCGTCGGGGTGCCCGGGCGCAGCACCACTTGGAACCCGACGGGCAGTCCCTCGGCCGCGAGCAGCTTCTTCGTGAATTCCTTGTCCATACCCGCGGCACTGGCCAGGACGCCCGGGCCCACGTACGGGATGCCCGCGAGTTCGAGCAGGCCCTGGATCGTGCCGTCCTCGCCGTACGCGCCGTGCAGGACGGGGAACACCACGTCTACCGACGCGAGAACCTGGCCGGCCTGCGTCTCGTCAAGGCTCACCAGCGCGCCCGCACGGGTGGGGTCCGCCGTCAGCGCCAGGGCCGTGCCCTCCGCGTCGACGGTCGGCATCGATCGATCACGGATCGCGAGGTCTGCCGGATCCGCGGAACCCAGGACCCAGGCACCGTCCGTGGTTATCCCGATCGGTACCACTTCGTACCGGTCCGGGTCGAGGTTCCTCAGGACACTGCCGGCGGAGACACAGGACACCGAATGCTCGTTACTGCGGCCACCGAAGACGACGGCGACCCTGGTACGCGGATTATTCACGCCCCAAACCGTACCGTCGAGGGCGCCGCCGCATCGAACCGACCGAGTATGCCGATCCCGGTCGCCGGCGACCTATTCGGGTTTGATGCGGCGACCCAACAGCAGGCCGACGGCGTCGTGCACGGACATCCCCTCGTGACACACCCGGTGGACCGCGTCCGTCAGCGGCATCTCGACGCCGTGTGCGGCCGCCAGAGCACGCACCGACGTGCAGGACTTGACGCCCTCGGCGATCTGCCCGTTGGTCGCAGCCTGCGCGCTCTCGAGGGAACCACCGAGCCCCAGGCGCTCACCGAACGAACGGTTGCGCGACAGCGGGGAGGCGCAGGTCGCGACCAGGTCGCCGACGCCGGCGAGCCCGGCCAGGGTGGCCGCATTGGCGCCGAGCGCGACGCCGAGGCGGATGATCTCGGCCAGCCCCCGGGTGATGAGCGTCGCGATCGTGTTCTCGCCCAAACCGATTCCCGACGCCATCCCGCACGCCAGTGCGATGACGTTCTTGCAGGCGCCACCGATCTCGCAGCCGATCACATCGGTGTTGGTGTACGGCCGGAAATATCCTGTGGCACAAGCCTTCTGCACAGCCATGGCACGCGCCTCGTCGGAACACGCGACCACCGTGGCGGCAGGCTGACCCAACGCGATCTCTCGCGCCAGATTGGGCCCCGACAGGACCGCGACCCGCGACGGATCCACCTGGGCCACCTGCGAGATGACCTCACTCATCCGCAGCAACGTCACACTCTCGATGCCCTTCGCCAGACTGAGCAACGTCGCATCCGGACCGATGGCCCCGGCCCAACCCTGCAGGTTGTCACGCAGCGACTGCGACGGCACGGCCAGCACGACGATGTCGGCGCCGTCGAGGGCCGCCTCGTGATCGGCAGTCGCGGACAACCCCGACGGAAGGACGATCCCCGGCAGATAGTCCGGATTCTCGTGCCGGGACATGATCGCATCGGCCACCTCGGGCCGCCTCGACCACAGGGTCACGTCCGTGCCCGCATCCGCGAGCACCTTCGCGAACGCCGTCCCCCACGACCCCGCCCCCAGTACCGCTGCTCTGCTCACGCCGTCCGCTCCGATCTGCGCTCACCGCTCGCGCCGTTCACTGCCCACATCGCTCCGCCGTCGACGCTGCTCACGCCGCTCACTGCTGTGCAACACGATATCTCCCCGGCCCCTCCGCTCGCCGGTCGCGAGCCATCGACGACACGACTGGCAAGATTGCGTCCTATGAAGTCGGAGCACCGATCGCCACGAGCGGTGCACACCCATGTCCTGATCGCGGTCAAGGAGCTGCGGCTCGCCAAGTCACGGCTCGCCGAATCGCTGTCGGCCGACGACCGGACCGACCTCGTCGTCGCGATGCTGCACGACACGCTGGCCACCCTCGTCGGCGCGGGCGTCGGGCCCGGACCCGACGATCCGTTCTCGGGAATCACCGTCGTGACGCCCGATCCGACGGTGGCGACGATCGCGGACCTGTACGGCGTACGCCATCTCCCCGACCCGGCCCGCGTGCACTCCGGGGAGTCGAGCCTCAATGCCGCCCTGGCCGCGGCCGAGGCCTCCGTGCCGACCGATCCCGACCTGACGGATCTGGTGGCGCTGCAAGCGGATCTGCCGGCCCTGTCGGCGGACGAGTTGCTCGAAGCACTCGCGGCCGCCCGGAAGGTGGGACGAGCGATCGTCGTCGACCACACCGGCACCGGCACCGCGGCGCTCTTCGCGTGCGGGCCGGGTAGCGCACTGGATCCACGGTTCGGCACCAATTCCGCTGCCCACCACATCGCGTCCGGCGCGCACAGGCTCGACGGCGACTGGCCCGGACTGCGCCAGGACGTGGACACCGTCGCGGATCTCGCCGCGGCCGCACAACTGAGCCTCGGACCGGCCACACGTGCAGCGCTCGAGCACATGGGGTGTACGCCCGGTGTCCGGCAGTCCCGATCGGGGTGAACTGCGTGTGATCGATTGTCGCGCCTGCAATTCTCGAGGGATGATCGAGGAGTGAGCAACGGGAGAGCACTCGATCGACACACAGACTCCGAACGGGCAACCGAGGACGGCTCCGGCGGGACTCGCGGAGTTCCGACCGGAAGCCCCGAAGGGGGCCGCTACCCGATCATCCCCACCGCGCCTCCGGCTGCCACCCCCGACGGAGCCGACGACATCGGCCTGCCCGCCGCCCGCTACCTCAATCGCGAGCTGAGCTGGCTCGACTTCAACTCCCGTGTCCTCGCACTCGCCGAGGACACGTCGCTGCCGCTGCTCGAGCGCGCCAAGTTCCTCGCGATCTTCGCGTCCAACCTCGACGAGTTCTACATGGTTCGCGTGGCCGGCCTCAAGCGACGGGACGAGACCGGCCTGTCCGTACGGTCGGCGGACGGGCTCTCACCGCGCGAACAGCTGGCACTGATCGGAGCCCGGACCCAGGAGATCTCGTCCAAGCACGCACAGGTGTTCCTCGACTCGGTGCGTCCCGCGCTCGCCGAGGAGGGCATCTCGATCATCGGCTGGCCCGAACTCGACGCCCAGGAACGCAGCAAGCTCTCCGACCACTTCCACGAGCAGGTCTTCCCGGTACTCACACCGCTCGCCGTCGATCCCGCGCACCCGTTCCCGTACATCAGTGGTCTCAGCCTGAATCTTGCGGTGACGGTGAAGGATGCCGCCACCGGAGGCGAGCACTTCGCCCGGGTGAAGGTGCCCAACAACGTCGACCGCTTCGTCCGCGTCAAGCGCACCGGTGACGCACCCGGGGCCATCGCGGCGTTCCTGCCGACCGAGGACCTCATCGCCGCGCACCTCGACGTGCTGTTCCCCGGCATGGAAGTGGTGGAGCACCACGCCTTCCGAGTCACGCGCAACGCGGATTTCGAGGTCGAGGAAGATCGCGACGAGGATCTCCTCCAGGCACTCGAGCGTGAGCTCGCACGCCGCCGGTTCGGCTCCCCCGTCCGGCTGGAAGTCGCCGACGACATGACCGAACACATGCTCGAACTGCTGTTGCGCGAGCTCGATGTCGACCCCGGCGACGTGATCCAAGTACCTGGGCTACTTGATCTTTCGTCGTTGTGGCAGGTCTACGGCGTGGATCGACCCCAGCTCAAGGACGCCCCGTTCGTACCGGCCACCCACCCCGCTTTCGGTGAGCGAGAGACACCGAAGAGCGTGTTCTCGACGCTGCGCGACGGCGACGTCCTGGTGCAACACCCCTACGATTCGTTCTCGACCAGCGTCCAGCGGTTCATCGAGCAGGCGGCGGCGGACCCCCAGGTCCTCGCGATCAAACAGACGCTCTATCGCACCTCCGGTGACTCACCGATCGTCAACGCACTCGTCGCGGCCGCGGAGGCCGGCAAGCAGGTGGTCGCCCTCGTCGAGATCAAGGCTCGATTCGACGAGCAGGCCAACATCAAGTGGGCCCGCAAGCTGGAACAGGCCGGCGTCCACGTCGTGTACGGACTCGTGGGTCTGAAGACGCACTGCAAGACCTGCCTGGTCGTCCGCCGTGAAGGTTCGACGATCCGCCGGTACTGCCACATCGGCACGGGCAACTACAACCCCAAGACCGCGCGCCTCTACGAGGACGTGGGACTGCTGACCGCGGCACCCGAGATCGGCGCCGACCTCACGGACCTGTTCAACTCGCTCACCGGCTACTCCCGGAAGTCCCAGTACCGCAACCTCCTGGTCGCGCCGTACGGCGTCCGCGCCGGGATCATCGAGCGCATCGAAGCCGAGATCGAGCACAAGAACGCCGGACGCGAATCCGGGATCCGCCTCAAAGCCAACGCTCTCGTCGACGAACAAGTGATCGATGCGCTCTACCGCGCCTCGAGGGCCGGTGTCCCGGTCCGCGTCGTCGTCCGCGGCATCTGCGCGCTGAAGCCCGGAGTTCCGGGGCTGAGCGAGAACATCGAGGTCCGCTCGATCCTCGGACGCTTCCTCGAGCATTCCAGAATCATGCACTTCCGCGGCGCCGACGAATTCTGGATCGGCAGTGCCGACATGATGCACCGCAACCTCGATCGGCGCGTCGAGGTGATGGCACAGGTCAAGGATCCTCGGCTCACCCGACAGCTCGACGAGATCTTCGAATCCGCACTGGACCCCACCACGCGGTGCTGGGTCCTGCAGTCCGACGGCAGTTGGCTCGCGGCGCCGGCGCGCGGCGAGAAGGTCCGCGAACATCAGGAGGAGATGATGCGCCGTCGGCGGTCCTCCAGCGCCTGAGCAGGATCCACCACGGCCTCCGGGCACCGCGAGAGCCGTGGCCGAAGGAAGGAACGAAGCCGTTGAGTCGTGAGAAGTCGAGCACCGACAAGCCGAGCCATGACAAACCTGTCAAGGCGAACATTTTCGCGGCGGGCGCAGTTTTGTGGCGTAAGTCTCCGACAAATCCGTATGAGATCGAAATCGCTCTCATACACCGCCCTCGATATGACGATTGGTCATTTCCCAAGGGCAAACTCGACCCCGGTGAAACGGCGATCGTCGCGGCAGTTCGTGAGATCCACGAAGAGACCGGGATAACAGCACAATTGGGGCGACATCTATCACGTGTGACATATCCGATACCCGGCCATCGCAAGCTCAAGAGAGTCGAGTACTGGGCAGCGGAAGCCGCGACCGGCCAGTTCACCCCAAACGACGAGGTCGACGAACTACGTTGGCTGGCACCCGATCGCGTCCCGGACCAACTGTCCTACCCGATGGACCGGACGATCCTGCGACGATTCATGCAGATCCCGCCCGACACCACCACGGTCCTCCTGGTCCGGCACGCCAAGGCCGGTAGCAGCAAGAACCATAGCGGGGACGACACCGTGCGCCCCCTCGACCCGAAGGGCCTGGTCCAGGCGGAAGCCCTTGTCCCTCAACTACAGGCGTTCGGGGCCAGCGAGATCTCGTCGGCCGACCGCACGCGCTGTACCCAGACGGTCGAACCCCTGGCCCGAGCGCTGGGGACACCGATCCGCATCGAGCCGCTGCTCTCCGAGGAGGGCTACGCCGCGGATCCTGCGGGCGCACGGGCCCGTGCGCGGAAGATCGCGGCGATGGGGGGTGTGCAGGTGATCTGCAGTCAGGGCGGGGTCATTCCCGATCTGATGGAGTGGTGGGCGGAACGCGACGGCATCCAACTCCCCCCGGCCCGGAACCGCAAGGCCAGCACGTGGGTGTTGTCACTGTCCGGGGGACGCCTCGTTGCCGCGGACCACATCGACAGTCCACTGCCGGTCGTTCGCAATACCGACTGACCCGAATCCCCATCTGGTACAACAGGAAACACAACACGGCGGCCACGGGAGAGATCCCGTGGCCGCCGTGTCAGTTACGGAGAGTTCCGTAGGCGCCGAGGCGCCCGCGGTGTCACTTACGCGCAGCGCGCTTGGCCGGAGCCTTGGTCGCGGTCTTCTTCGCGGCAGTCTTCTTCGCCACGGT
>NZ_JPOC01000090.1 GCF_000738775.1 Prescottella defluvii | reverse complement strand
CGCTCGGGGTCGAGACCGGAATCGGATCCGATGGGGTGAGCGAGCCGCGTCGGCGTCGGACGCCCACGGAGAACGACCGACTCGCCGACTTGCGGGCGACGCCGATCGGGGCATCGACGTCCCAGCTCCTACTCGTGCAGCGATGCAGGAGATCTCGAGTCCTGTCGAAGAATCTTCCTGGACACAAGGTGCTTGCGCAGGCTCGCGAGCACCAAGACCAATACCACTGGCGCCCAAGCGAACCCGTAGAGCGAGCGGAAGGTCTCGTTACCTCCCCCTGCCACCCCGATCGTGACGAACGCACCGGACCACAGCGTTGCGCCCACCAGTGTGGCAACGGCGAACTCGCGTCGACGCATCGACGACATGGCCAGCGCACGCGGACTCAACGTTCGCACTGTGCCGATCAACTGACCGGTCAGGGCTGCGAGCCAGGGGCGTGTACCGAATTGCGCGGGCACTCGGCGCTGCCAGCGCGCAATGCGTTCGGGCAGTGCAGATTCGAGCCGTCTCGGTAGTACGGCGATTCCACTACGCCGGGCCCGTGTGAACGCCCATTGCGATCCCGCCCTGGATGCGACCGCAACCACGACGATCGACTCGACGAGCTCGACCGCGCCGACCGCCACGAGGATGCCCAATGTCAGCGGGATGCTGCTGCCTGGTGCAACGATCCCCACGAGTACGCCCGACTCGAGCACCAGCAGCGCCGCGACGCATGCGAGGAGCAGCCCGGCCGGCAGGCGTGCGAGATGGTCGACGGCTGCCAGGTCGGCGACTCTGGCCGCACGGGACTGCAGTTGCGCGATGTCCATGAGATCAGCCTGGTCGGCGAAAGTGCATCGGTCTGTGGTGCTCACCGACGTCGCCGGGGTCGGGTTCTCCCTACCCTCGTCGGTCGGTCCACCGGAGGGCGAACGGGCCGACCAGGTCATAGGGTGAACATTCGAGTACACAGATCGGGGGGCAACGTGGAGTCGGGGGAGCGCGTGCATCTGCCGCGGAATCCGTTGCGGGCCTAGGCCTCGACGAGCTGGTGGCTCGCGCTGCTCTATGTGTTCGGCGGGGCTGCAGCGGGTCTGGTGGGCTTGGTGTTGCTCGCCCTCCTGTGCCTGTCGGTGCTCGCCCTCCCGGTCGCACTGATCGGGGTTGTAGTGTTCGCTGCCACCATCCCCCTGATCCGTGCCGTTGACGCTGCCCAGCGCGCGTCGGTGCGGTTCTTCGGGGGCGGATGGATCGAGGCACCGACGACGCCGAGCGGGCCGACACACTGGCTTCGGTTCGTCGCGTCGGTGCGCGATCCCGCGCTCTGGCGCTCCGTTGCGTATTGGACGCTCCGAATCCCGCTCGCCCTTGTGGCAGCCCCGCTGATCGCGGCGCACCTGGTGATTCTCCCGGCCCTGGTGGCGGCGCCGGCGGTGTGGGTGGTGACCGATCCCGAGAAGTCGGATCTGGCGATCGGTGGCGTCGTCGACTTGCCCACCGTGCTCGTCGTGGCTCTGTGCGCGGCGGTCTGGCTGGTTGTCGTCCCTCCGCCACTGACTGGTCGCGGCGGTCGCCCGCGCTGACTGGTGGCTGACCCGTGCCCTGTTGGGCGCCGACAAGTCCCGGGAGCGGGTCGAGGAACTGACGCAGAGTCGTGCCCGCGTGCTCGACGCGGCCGAAACCGAACGCTCGCGAATCGAACGTGATCTCCACGACGGTGCCCAGCAAAGGCTGGTGTCGGTCTCGATCTCGTTGGGCCACGCCCGTTCTCGTCTCACCACGGACGACGAGGTCCTGCGCGATCTACTCGAGGACGCCCATCGCGAGACACGGAACGCGATCGCCGACATCCGTGCACTGACGCGTGGTCTGCATCCCCCCATCCTCACCGACCGCGGACTCGATGCCGCGCTGTCCTCGGTGGCCGCGCTCTGTTCGGTGCCGGTGGAGATCGTGGTCTCGGAGGAGTTGTCCCGATCGGGGCGGCCCTCCGCCACCGTCGAGTCCACCATCTACTTCCTGGTCTCGGAGGCACAGACCAACGTCAGCAAGCACTCGAGCGCCACGCGCGCGGGAGTGTCGGTTCGACGGTCCGGGCCAACCATCGAAGTGATCGTCGACGACGACAGCTCGGGCGGCGCCAGCGCGAAGTCCAGTGGGGGACTGGCCGGACGCGCCGACCGACTCAGCGGAGTGGACGGCAACCTGACCATCGACAGTCCCGTGGGCGGTCCGACACGTCTGTATGCGGAGGTTCCATGCGTGTAATGCTCGCCGACGACTCCGTACTGCTCAGGGAGGGTATCGGGCGTCTGTTGAACGATCGGGGCGCGTACATCGCAGCAAGCGTCGGCGACGGCGAATCGCTGTTGCGCGCGTTGTCCGACGCGGATCCTTTGCCCGACGTCTGTGTCGTCGACGTACGGATGCCCCCGACCTACCTCGACGAGGGACTCCGCGCAGCACTCGTGATCCGTGACCGTTGGCCCGACGTCGGCGTCCTGGTGCTGTCGCAGTACGTGGAGGAACGCTACGCGGCGGTGTTGCTCCGGGACCGGACAGACGGTGTCGGCTGTCTCCTGAAGGACCGTGTGGCCGACGTGGACGACTTCGTTGCTGCCGTCGAGCGGATCGCCGCCGGCGGCACCGTCATCGATCCTGACGTGGTGCAGCAACTCCTTGCACGCACCCCGCGCAGCGATCCGCTCGATTCGCTGACACCGCGGGAGCGGGACGTGTTGTTGGCGATGGCGGAGGGGCAGTCGAACGCCGGGGTCGCGACAACCCTCGTGATCGGCCGGGCCGCGGTCGAGAAGCACATCGGGAACATCTTCATCAAGCTCGGTCTGTACAACGATCCGGCCGATCATCGCCGTGTGCTCGCGGTACTTCGGTACCTGGGGGTGAAATGACCCGGCTCGCTTGGACCCGACGCATCGTGGCGGCTCTCGGCGCCGCGGTCGTGGTCACCGTGGCCGGCGCCCTCGTGTCCGCGCTACTCGCATGGGCCTTCAATACCCCCCGCGGGCACGGGTTTACCTACTCCTCGGACGCCCTGTCCACCGGACCGCTGTCGGTGCGCGCCACGAGTGGCACGGTGAACGTAGCCGTCGAACCCAGCAGCGACGACCGGATTCACGTGTCCGCGGACGGCAACTACCGGGGAGGATCGCCCCGCATCGATGTCGCCGACACCGGCGATGCCGTCGACATCATGTGCCCCGACGCCCCCTATTGGAGTTGCTCGGTCTCCGTCACCGTCTCGGTGCCCGCCCGAACCGAAGTGACGGCGTACAGCGTCGCAGGATCGATCTTCCTCACCGACCTGACCGGCCCCGCGCAGGCCACGACGATCCACGGCGACATCACCATCCGACGGCACCAGGGATCGATGGTGGCCTCTGCGGTGGCCGGATCCATCGCCGTGTCTGCCGTAGATGCATCGTTCGTGTCCGCGGCCACCGACGTCGGTGACATCCGGATTACCGCGGACACGCCACCCGATGCGGTGTCCGCGCGAACATCACATGGGGACATCGCTATCGGAGTGCCGAATGACGTCACCTACGCGCTGCGGACGACTTCGGCCGGCACTGCGGCGGCGACCATCGGGGAGGACCTGGCAAGTTCGTACCGGATCGATGCCGTCACGTCCGACGGCGTCATCACGATCTTCCCGAGCTGACGCGCACCGACTCGACGAACATCGGAGTCGACGCTGGTAGTCCGCGCCACTGGTAGTCCGCGCCACTGGTAGTCCGTGCCGGGAAACGGTCACATAAGCCGGCATCGGCACGGCTTTCGAATGCCACGGACGGCCTATGGGGGCATTCTCGCCAGCACACCCGGCCTGACCAGGTGATTTGGCGTTAGGCGAAGGGTTCGCGTAACTTATTCCAAGTCAGAGCGACACGGACACCGACCCGGACGCGATCTTCACAGGTCAGCGAGGGAAAACGAGGTTGTACGGAGAGCGCCTGAAAATCCGAGTGTGAGACTTCCTGTAGGGTGGTTGAGCGTCTTCGGGTGGCCGAGTGAAGTTCCGGGTTTGCGCCCGGGTGTGGATTCGGTTAGGCTGGAACGGTTGC
>NZ_JPOC01000089.1 GCF_000738775.1 Prescottella defluvii | reverse complement strand
CTCCCGCACCGGCACCGGCAGCGCCCGCCGCTGCAGCACCGGCTGCCGGTGCCGCGTCCGGCACGCCGGTCACCATGCCGGAGCTGGGCGAGTCCGTCACCGAGGGCACCGTCACCCGCTGGCTCAAGGCCATCGGTGACGAGGTCGCCGTGGACGAGCCGCTCCTCGAGGTCTCCACCGACAAGGTCGACACCGAGATCCCGTCCCCCGTCGCCGGCATCCTCCTCGAGATCAACGCTCAGGAAGACGACACCGTCGACATCGGCGGTCAGCTCGCCGTCATCGGTTCGGGCGCACCCGCGGCCGCCGCACCGGCGGCTCCGGCTCCGGCCCCGGCCCCGGCCGCACCGGCAGCCCCCGCCCCGGCCCCCGCCGCACCTGCACCGGCTCCGGCTGCTCCCGCGGCACAGGCTCCGGCTGCTCCCGCGGCACAGGCTCCGGCTCCGGCTGCTCCCGCAGCTCCGGCTCCGGCCGCACCGTCGGGTGACGCGCCGTACGTGACGCCGCTGGTCCGCAAGCTCGCGGCCGACAACAACGTCGACCTGTCCAAGGTCACCGGCACCGGTGTCGGTGGACGCATCCGCAAGCAGGACGTCCTCGCCGCCGCCGAGGCCGCGAAGGCACCGGCTGCCGCCGCACCGGCCCCCGCCGCTGCCGCTGCCGCCCCGGCCGCCGCCGCTACCGCCGGCGTGCGTCCGGAACTCGCACACCTGCGTGGCACCACGCAGAAGGTCAACCGGATCCGTCAGATCACGGCAGTCAAGACCCGCGAGTCGCTGCAGACCACGGCACAGCTGACGCAGACCTTCGAGGTCGATGTCACCCGGATCGCCGCGCTGCGGGCACAGGCCAAGGCCGACTTCGCCGAGCGTGAGGGCGTCAACCTGACGTTCCTGCCGTTCTTCGCGAAGGCCGTCGTCGAGGCGCTCAAGGTTCACCCCAACGTGAACGCGAGCTACAACGAGGGCGCCAAGGAGATCACCTACCACGCCGCCGAGCACCTGGGCATCGCGGTCGACACCGAGCAGGGCCTGCTCTCCCCCGTGATCCACAACGCCGGCGACCTGTCGCTGGCCGGCCTGGCCCGCGCGATCGCGGACATCGCCAAGCGTGCCCGCAGCGGTGGCCTCAAGCCGGACGAGCTGTCCGGTGGCACCTTCACCATCACCAACATCGGCAGCCAGGGCGCCCTGTTCGACACCCCGATCCTGGTTCCGCCGCAGGCGGCGATGCTGGGCACCGGCGCGATCGTCAAGCGCCCGGTCGTGGTCCAGGACGAGAACGGCAACGAGTCCATCGGCGTCCGCTCGATGTGCTACCTGCCGCTCACCTACGATCACCGTCTCGTCGACGGCGCGGATGCGGGTCGCTTCCTGACCACCATCAAGCAGCGTCTCGAAGAGGCGTCGTTCGAGGCCGATCTGGGCCTGTAAGGTCCACCGGATCTCGATCGCGACACCCGTCGTAGCCAGGGGCACCATTTCCGCGAGGAATGGTGCCCCTCGGCGTTCAGCCGTCACCGTCGAAGGAGAAATGCGATGCGAATCGTTGTCGCCGGGTCGTCCGGCATGATCGGGCGGGCGCTGGTCGCGTCGCTGCGCGCCGGAGACCACGACGTGACGCGGTTGGTGCGGCGGCGTCCGGCGACGGCCGACGAGCGCGAGTGGGATCCGCAGCGCGGTGTCGTCGACCCGGAGGCCCTGCGCGGCGCCGACGCCGTCGTCAACCTGTGCGGGGCGGGGATCGGGGACAAGCGCTGGTCCGGCGCCTACAAGCAGGCCATCCGGGACAGCCGGCTCACCACGACGGACGTCCTCGCCCGCGCGGTCGCCGACACGGCAGTGCCCGTTCTCGTCAACGGCAGTGCGGTCGGCTACTACGGCGATACCGGCGACCGGGTCGTCGACGAGAGTGCGCCGTCGGGCGGCGGATTCCTTGCACAGGTGTGCCGGGACTGGGAGGCCGCCACCGCCCCGGCCCGCGACGCCGGTGTGCGGACGGTCGCGCTGCGCACCGCGACCGTGCTGGCACCGACCGGCGGCATGCTGGGAAAGCTACGGCCGCTGTATTCGCTCGGTCTGGGTGGCCGGCTCGGCAGTGGCCGCCAGTACATGTCGTGGATTTCTCTGGCCGACCAGATCGCGGCGATCGAGTTCGTGATCGGCCACGACGGTATCGACGGCCCGGTCAATCTGTCCGCGCCGGAACCGGTCACCAACAGGCGCTTCAACGCCGCGATGGGCGCGGCCCTGCACCGTCCCGCGCCGTGGGTGGTGCCCGGGTTCGCCGTCTCCGCGCTGATCGGTGAGTTCGCGCGGGAGGCGGTGCTGTCCGGGCAGCGCGCCGTCCCGACGGCCCTCGACGACGCCGGATTCACGTTCCGGCACGGCACGATCGACGAGGCACTCGCGTACGCGTGCGGACGCTGACCCGTCCCGGCCGGACCGCACGGTTCGGTGGAACACGGCGTCAGGCGTAATCTCTGGGTCCATGAGCAGTGCCACCGCATCGGCCCGATTCAGCACACAGCCGATGGCCGTCGAACATCTCGGAAGCATCGACTACATGGCGGCGTGGGATCGGCAGCGCGATCTCGCCACGACCCGTGCCGACGATGTCGGCCCCGACACCTTGTTGCTCCTCGAGCATCCCGCCGTCTACACCGCCGGCCGTCGTACCGCACCCGAGGACCGGCCCGCCGACGGGACACCGGTGATCGACGTCGACCGCGGCGGCAAGATCACCTGGCACGGGCCCGGCCAGTTGGTCGGCTATCCGATCGTCAAGCTCGCCGAACCGGTCGACGTCGTCAGCTACGTGCGCCGGATCGAGCAGGCCCTCATCACGGTGTGCACCGATCTGGGAATCACGTGCGGGCGCGTCGAGGGGCGTTCCGGTGTGTGGCTTCCCGCCTCCCTGATCGACGGCAACTGGCTGCCCGAGCGCAAGATCGCCGCGATCGGTGTCCGGGTGCAGCGCGGTGTGGCGATGCACGGCTTCGCACTGAACTGCAATTCCGCTCTGGACGGCTTCGACAACATCGTGCCGTGCGGCATCACCGACGCCGGAGTCACGTCGTTGTCCCGCGAGTTGGGTCGCGACGTGACCGTCGACGACGTCACCCCCGAGGTGACGGTTGCGGTCATGGCGGCCCTCGACGGCGAGCTTCCGGTCGCGGTCCACGACATCGAGCGGGTGACCTTCGAGTCCGCACTGCAGACGCCCGAGTTCACTACCGTCCGGTTCGGCTGAGCAGCCCCGCCCAGCCCCGAGCGACGGATCGGTCAGGCGTACCATCGTGCACGTGACTGTCGCCCCAGAAGGACGGAAGCTGCTCCGCATCGAGACCCGAAATGCGGAAACTCCGATCGAACGCAAGCCCAATTGGATCCGGACCCGCGCGAAGATGGGCCCCGAGTACACCGAGCTCAAGGGCCTGGTGAAAAACGAAGGCCTGCACACGGTGTGCGAGGAAGCGGGCTGCCCCAACATCTACGAGTGCTGGGAAGACCGTGAGGCCACGTTCCTCATCGGCGGTGAACAGTGCACGCGCCGTTGCGATTTCTGTCAGATCGACACCGGCAAGCCCACCGCGCTCGACCGTGACGAGCCGCGCCGTGTCGCCGAGAGCGTCCGCTCGATGGGTCTGCGGTACTCGACGATCACCGGTGTCGCCCGCGACGACCTGCCCGACGGCGGTGCGTGGCTGTACGCGGAGACGGTCCGCCAGATCCACGCCCTCAACCCGGGCACGGGGGTCGAGAATCTGGTCCCCGACTTCAACGGCAAGCCGGATCTGCTGGCCGAGGTGTTCGAATCCCGCCCGGAGGTGCTCGCGCACAACCTGGAGACGGTGCCGCGGATCTTCAAGCGGATCCGCCCGGCGTTCCGCTACGAGCGCTCGCTGGAGGTCCTCACCGCGGCCCGCGACTTCGGACTGGTCACCAAGTCCAACCTGATCCTCGGCATGGGCGAGACCCCCGAGGAGGTGCAGCAGGCCATGGTCGATCTGCACGAGGCCGGCTGCGACATCATCACGATCACGCAGTACCTGCGCCCGTCGCCGCTGCATCATCCTGTGGAGCGCTGGGTCAAGCCGGAGGAGTTCGTCGAGCACTCCGAGGCGGCTCAGGAGATCGGCTTCGCCGGCGTCATGGCCGGACCGCTGGTCCGCTCGTCGTACCGCGCCGGCCGGCTGTACGCGCAGGCGATGGCGCACCACGGTCGCGCCCTCCCCGAGGGCCAGGCCCATCTCGCGGAAGCCGGAAGCGCCTCGCAGGAGGCCAGCTCGCTACTCGAACGTCTCGCCACCCGCGCCTGACGCGCCCCGCCCCCTCACCGCGCGCGTAGACCGGCGCGGTGAGGGTCGTATCCTGTGAGGTATGGCGAACGGCAGTAAGTCCGGAAAAGCGGGCAAACCAAGCAAGGAAGCGAAGGCTGCGGCGAAGGCAGCCCGCAAGCAGGCGTCCAAGGAACGTCGGACTCAGCTCTGGCAGGCGTTCCAGATGCAGCGCAAGGAAGACAAGCTGCTGCTGCCGCTGCTGATCGGCACGCTGGTGCTCAGCGCCCTCGTGTTCTTCCTGATCGGCCTCATCTTCGGGATCCAGTGGTTCCTGCTGCCGATCGGCATCCTCACCGGTGTCCTGCTCGGCTTCATCATCTTCGGCAAGCGGGTCCAGAAGACCGTCTACGGCAAGGCCGAGGGCCAGGCCGGCGCCGCCGCATGGGCGCTCGAGAACATGCAGGGTTCGTGGCGTGTCACCAACGCCGTCGTCGGCACCACCCAGCTCGACGCCGTCCACCGGGTGATCGGCCGCCCGGGCGTCATCCTCGTCGCCGAGGGTTCGCCGCAGCGCGTCAAGGGCCTGCTCGCGCAGGAGAAGAAGAAGACCGCGCGCCTGGTCGGCGACACCCCGATCTACGACTTCGTCGTCGGCAACGACGAGGGCCAGATTCCGCTGTCCCAGCTGGCCAAGCACCTGAGCAAGCTGCCCCGCAACATCGACACCAAGCGGATGGACTCCATCGAGTCCCGCCTCGCCGCCCTCGGCAGCCGCAGCGGTTCCGCGCTCCCCAAGGGCCCGCTGCCTCCCGGCGCGAAGATGAAGGGCATGCAGCGCACCATTCGTCGTCGCTGACCTTCTTCCGGCTTAAGAAGCTGAAGGGACCCTTTGTGCGCTCACAGCGCACAAAGGGTCCCTTCAGCCTTCAGGAGGAAACGCTCAGCGGGTACGGACGAGCGCGGTGCCCGTAGCGCGGTCGTGCATGCCGCGGCCGTCGACGTCGGTGATGACGGCGGGTGCGATGAACACGATGAGCGCCTGCCGGGACAGGGCCCGGAGGAAGCCGACGCGCACCGGGGCGTCGACGCGGGCCACCTGCAGCCCCATCATGTACTGGCCCGGGGTGAACGAGAACAGCGAGACGCACACGACGCCGACGGCGAACCACAGCATCAGCGTGTAGGTGCCGACGAGGGAGTTCTCGAGGGGCGCCTCACCGATCAGGAGCATGACGACACCGGCCGAGGTGAACCAGTCGATGGCCAGCGCCGCGACACGACGTCCGGTCGAGGTCAGGGCACCGGGGCCGTCCGCCGGCAATCCCAGCAGTTCGCCACGGTAAGCCTGCGCCTCCGTCTGATCCTTGGGGAGAGCCGCGGAAGGTCCGGAGAGCCAGGAGCCGGTCATACGTGCCATGCCGTCCAGGATAGGCGTCCGGGTGCGCCGGCCGCCGTGACGTCGTCGCGTCGGTGCTGCTCGTCACACCCGCGACGGTGTATCCGGTCACATTCACTGCGTGCCGGGCGTCGAATCCCGACGTGTAACACTGGCGAAACATAGGCTTGATTAACGGGCAACACCGGCTCTCTACCGTCTTGCCTCGACGAAGCCGCCGCAACCCGACCGGCAGGTAACCGACTTAAGGAGCACCAACGTGGCGTTCACCACGGCCGATGAGGTCATCAAGTACATCGCCGAACAGGACATCGAATACGTCGACATCCGGTTCAGCGATCTGCCGGGCGTCCAGCAGCACTTCTCGATCCCGGCCTCCGCGTTCAACCAGGACGTGTTCGAGGACGGCCTCGCGTTCGACGGTTCCTCGGTCCGCGGCTTCCAGTCGATCCACGAGTCCGACATGATGCTGCTCCCCGACGTCTCCACCGCGCGGATCGACCCCTTCCGCAAGGCGCGCACGCTGAACATGGACTTCTTCGTCCACGATCCGTTCACCCGTGAGGCCTACAGCCGCGATCCCCGCAACGTCGCACGCAAGGCGGAGGAGTACCTGAAGTCGACCGGCATCGCCGACACCGCGTTCTTCGGTGCCGAGGCCGAGTTCTACATCTTCGACTCGGTCCGCTACGACTCGCAGATGAACGGCGCGTTCTACGAGCTGGACTCGGTCTCCGGCGCCTGGAACACCGGCAACGACGTCAACGCCGACGGCTCCCCCAACCTCGGCTACAAGGTCCGCGCCAAGGGCGGCTACTTCCCCGTCGCACCGTACGACCACTACGTCGACCTGCGTGACGCGATCTCCACGAACCTCACCAACGCGGGCTTCGAGCTCGAGCGCGGTCACCACGAGGTGGGCACCGGCGGCCAGCAGGAGATCAACTACAAGTTCAACACGCTGCTTGCCGCTGCCGACGACCTGCAGCTGTTCAAGTACATCGTGAAGAACACCTGCTGGCAGTACGGCAAGTCGGCCACCTTCATGCCGAAGCCGCTGTTCGGCGACAACGGCTCGGGCATGCACGTGCACCAGTCGCTGTGGAAGGACGGCAAGCCGCTGTTCCACGACGAGGCGGGCTACGCCGGTCTGTCGGATCTCGCTCGCTGGTACATCGGCGGCATCCTGCACCACGCGCCGTCGCTGCTGGCGTTCACGAACCCGACGATCAACTCGTACCACCGTCTGGTGCCGGGCTACGAGGCCCCCATCAACCTGGTGTACAGCCAGCGCAACCGCTCCGCCGCGGTCCGCATCCCGATCACGGGCAACAACCCGAAGGCCAAGCGCATCGAGTTCCGCGCACCGGACTCCTCGGGCAACCCGTACCTGAACTTCGCCGCGCAGATGATGGCCGGCCTGGACGGCATCAAGAACAAGATCGAGCCGATGGCTCCGGTCGACAAGGACCTCTACGAGCTCCCGCCGGAGGAGGCCCGCAACATCCCGCAGGCCCCCACCAGCCTGTCGGCCGTCATCGACCGCCTCGAGGCGGATCACGACTACCTCACCGAGGGTGGCGTGTTCACGTCGGACCTGATCGAGACCTGGATCGCGATCAAGCGCGAGCAGGAGATCGCCCCGGTCAACCTGCGACCGCACCCGTACGAGTTCTCGCTGTACTACGACTGCTGAGTCGAGCAGCACTCTGACCTGCACTGAAGCGGCTTGATAGCCCCTTCTGTACGCGGTCGGTACGCAGCAACCCGAGACGAGTCCATCCGCGCCGTGATCACAGCAGTGATCGCACTGCGGGTGGACTCGTCTGCGTCAGGCCACAGGTGCCCGTACTTCCCCGTCGGCCATGACCGAGCGGGTATCACCAACCTGCGGTGATCGTGATGGAACCGTTCACGGCTGGGCTGCGTCGAACCACACAGGGCTCCGCTGTGCGCCCCGAGCAGCCATGCTCGGTACCGCGCGCGGCGCAGGTGGACTTGGGGGGCGCATTGGGAGATCAGCTGGGTGTCGATACCGAGGCCTTGCGTTCGCTGGCTGTGTCGTTGACCGGCGAGGCCGATCGGATCGCGGGTATCGACCCGTCCGGTGCGATCGACGCCGCCACCGCCGCGATGCCGGGATCGTCGGTCGGTGCGGCAGCGGCCCGCGCCGGGCGCCCGCTGCTCCAGTCCTACCGCGACATCGCCGAGCGACTGCGCGACATGTCCGCGAACGCGGAGACGAACGCCCGCGTCTACGACGACGCCGACCACGCCTTCCGCCTCACTCTCGAGAGCCTCTAGATGGTCGGGCTCTCACAGCTCCGCGCCTGGCAGCCGGACCTGCTCGCCGCTGCCGGCACCGCGGTCGCCGCCGCGAACCGTGCCTTCGGTGACGCGATGCGGGCGGCCGGATCGCATGTCGACACCGCCATGTCGAGTTGGCAGGGCACCGCCGCGGAGGCGGCCGGATCACGCTCGGCGACAGAGCAGGACACGGCCGGCCGCATCACGACAGCGGTCACCGCTCAGGCCGACGCGTTGACGAACGCCGCGGCCTCGATCGGTCCCGCCCGGCTCACCGCCCTCGCGATCGCCGACGAGGCGATCGCCTCCGGCTTCGCGGTCGCCGACGACGGTCGGGTCGGCGCCCCACCGTTCGTCAGCGGTAACCCGGTCGCCGACCTGCTGATTCAGGCACAACTGGGCGAACAGGCGGCCGTGCTCGAGGCCCGGCTCATGCCCGCTCTCGCGACGGTCGGCGAACTCGACGCCCGCGCCGGCGCCGCCCTGGACGCCGCAACCTCCCAACTCGGCGACACCGGTGCGGCCCGAGCGGGGAACCTCGGAACCGATGGGCTCCCCGAGCCGATACCCGGTGCCACCGCAGCCGACAACAAGAAGTACTGGGACTCGCTCACCGAGGACCAGCGACGCCGGATCATCGAGGAACACCCGGACTGGGTCGGCAACCGCGACGGGATCCCCTCCTCCGTCCGTCACGAGGCGAACGTGAGCCGGTTCGACGACGAACGCTCCCGCCTCGAAGCCGAACGCGACCGACTGCAGGCGAACCTCGACGACAATTTCTTCGGCGGCACGTTCACCAACGACGACGCGGCGCTCTGGTACACCGAGCAGAAACTGCGCGACCTCGACGAGATCGAGGGCATCGGCGCGGACAACCCCGACGGCCGCCTGATGCTGCTCGACCTCCAGTCCGGCGAACGCGGCATGGCCGCGTTCGCCGTCGGCGACCCCGACACCGCCGACCACATCTCCGTCACCACCCCCGGACTGAACACCAACATCGACGACTCCTTCAACAGCATGGTCACCGATGCGGACGCATTGAAGTCCGAAACCGAGAAGCAACTCCAACGCGCCGGTCGCCGCGACGAGACGGTAGCGAGCATCGCGTGGTTGGGATACGAACCACCGCAAACCACCGGCCCAGGGCTCGTCGACGGCGGCCGTGGTGTCGCGGACGTGATGCAGTCCGACCGTGCCACCGCCGGTGCGGACGACCTGGCCCGCTTCTACGACGGCCTCGACGTCGCATCACAGCATCCGGACCCGCACATCACCGCACTCGGCCACTCCTACGGATCACTGACCACCGGCCTCGCGCTCCAGGATCCGGGACCGGGTCAGCCCGTCGACGACGCCGTGTTCTACGGATCGCCCGGCATCAACGCCGACGACGAATCCGACCTCGGCCTCGCCGAAGGGCACGCATACGTCATGGAAGCCGACGACGACTGGTTCGTCGCCGAGGTCGGGAAAACGCACCGATTCGGACCCGACCCCAGCACCTCCAACTTCGAACAACTCTCCACCGACGCTGGCACCAGCCCCGATGGCGTCACCCGCGAAGGCGTCTACTCGCACGGCGGATACCCCCAACTCGGCAACAACCAGGAGCTACGCATGTCCGGATACAACATGGCCGCAGTCGTGGCCGGCCTCCCCGACCAGATGGTGCGCCGATGACCCGCCGAACCCTGCCGCTACTGGCAGCGATCGCCACCCTCACCCTGCTGACCACGGCCTGCGGAGACATCATGGACAACCCCTACAACCACACCGACGAGGAGATCGCGGAAGCAGCCGCGATCCTTCCCACCCTCCCGACCCTCGAAGAAACCGAGGCCGAACTCGGGGAGGCGATACAGGCGATCATGAGCGCCGCCACAAC
>NZ_JPOC01000088.1 GCF_000738775.1 Prescottella defluvii | reverse complement strand
TGGGCGAACCGATCCTCGACAGCGAACTCCCGGCCGGCGTGCGCGATCCTGTCGCCACCGAGACCGCCGATGCGGATTCCTCGGAGCCGGAAGCGATCCCCGCACGGGATCAGCTTCCCGAGGACGCCATCTCCTGACCGGTACCTCCGCACAGACGAAGAGGAGCGCGCCCCAATAGGGGACGCGCTCCTCTCGTGACGGATCGGGTCAGACGCTCGCGACGCCCTTCGCCAGGAACGTCTTGCCGTTCACGGCCTCCGACGTCCCGGTGCGGTCCAGGTACGGCGTGATGCCGCCGTTCCAGAAGCCGAAGCCGCCGCCCAGGATCAGGCACAGATCGATGTCCTCGGGAGCGGCGACGACGCCCTCGTCGAGCATGATCCGGATCTCCTCGGCGAACGCCCGACGGGTGCGCTCGAGCACCTGCTCGGACGTCGACGGGTTGTCACCCTGCTGCCACAGCGCCGCGACCTCGGGGTCGACGACCTGGCCCTTGTCGGTCCAGGACCACACGCCGGGCTTGCGGGCCTCGACGATCGCCTCGAGGCCGGGGGACGGCTTGAACCGCTCCGGGTAGGCGGCGTTCAGCGTCTCGCCGGTGTGCAGCGCGATCGCCGGGCCGACCAGCGCGAGCAGTGTGAACGGTGTCATCGGCATGCCGAGTTCGGCGATCGCATTGTCCGCGACGTCGAAGGGGGTGCCCTCGTCGACCGCGTTCATGACCTCGCCGAGCGCGCGGATGAGCAGGCGGTTGAACACGAAGCCGGGCAGGTCGGCGGAGCCGACGGCCGACTTCCGGAGCGCCTTCGCGGTCGCGAACGCCGTTGCGAGCGTGGGATCGTCGGTCTTCTCGCCCTTGATGACCTCGAGCAGGGGGAGCACCGCGACCGGGTTGAAGAAGTGGAAGCCCACGACTCGCTCGGGATGCTTCAGGTCCGCGGCCATCTCGGTGATCGACAGCGACGACGTGTTGGTCGCCAGCACCGTCTCGGGGGAGATGTGCTCCTCGAGGTCGGCGAACACCTTCTTCTTGACGTCCATGTTCTCGAACACGGCCTCGATGACGAAGTCGGTCTTCGCGAACGCGGCCTTGTCGAGCGAGCCGGTGACCAGCGCCTTGAGCCGGTTCGCGCCGTCCGGCGACAGGCGGCCCTTGGCGAGCAGCTTGTCGATCTCGCCGTGCACGTAGCCGACGCCCTTGTCGATGCGTTCCTGGTCGATGTCGGTGAGGATCACCGGCACCTTGAGCTGCTTGACGAACAGCATTGCCAGCTGGCTCGCCATCAGGCCCGCGCCGACGATGCCGACGCCGGTGATCTTGCGCGCCAACGACTTGTCCGGTGCGCCGGCAGGGCGCTTGGCGCGACGGTTCACCAGGTCGAAGGCGTACAGTCCGGCACGCAGCTCGTCGGTCATGAGCAGATCGGCGAGTGCGTCGTCCTCGGCCGCGAAGCCGGCGTCGAGCGACTTCGAGTCGGTGAGATCGGTGGTACGGGCCAGCTCGAGCAGTTCGACCGTGCGGACCGCACCCGGTGCGTTGTTCTTGGTCTTGCCGTCGACGATCGCCTTGGCGCGGGCGATAGCCTCGTCCCAGCCGGCGCCGCGGTCGATCTCCGGGCGGGCCGGGGTGATGTCGCCGGCGAGAACCTGCGCGGCCCACGCGAGGGACTGCTCGATGAAATCGGCGGAGCCGAGCACGACGTCGGCGATGCCGAGGTCGAGCGCCTTCTTCGAGTTGATCACCTTGCCGTTGTTGAGCGGGTTCTCGATCGCGACGGTGACGGCGTTCGACGGCCCGATCAGGTTGGGCAGCAACTGCGTTCCGCCCCATCCGGGGACCAGGCCCAGCATCGCCTCGGGGAGGCCCAGGGCGCCGACGTTGTCGGCGAAGGTGCGGTAGTGGCAGTACAGGCCCACCTCGAGGCCGCCGCCTAGTGCGACGCCGTTCACGAATGCGAACGTCGGCACCGACGACTCGCGCAGGCGGCGGAACACCTTGTGGCCCAACCGGCCCAGCTCGAGTCCCTGCTCACGGGTGGTGATCGACGGGACGCCCTTGAGATCGGCGCCGGCGGCGAAGATGAACGGCTTGCCGGTGACGGCGATCGCCGCAGGCTTGGCCTCGAACGCCTCGTCGAGCGCCTTGTCGAACGACAGCAGACCCCGCGGGCCGAAGGAGTTCGGCTTGGTGTGGTCGAAGCCGTTGTCGAGCGTGATCAGCGCCACCGGGCCGTCGATCCCGGGAACCGAGACCAGCTTGGTGTAGGCGTTCGTGACGACCTCGTCGGCGAACGCGGTTGCGATGTCGGTCATTTACTTGGCTCCCGCTTCGTCGCCTGCGTAGTCCTTGTGATTCGGGTTCTCCCAGATGACCGTCCCGCCCATGCCCAGGCCGATGCACATCGTGGTCAGGCCGTAGCGGACGTCCGGGTTCTGCGCGAACTGGCGCGAGAGCTGCGTCATCAGGCGCACACCCGAGGAGGCGAGGGGGTGGCCGCACGCGATCGCGCCGCCCCACTGGTTGACCCGGGGGTCGTCGTCGGCGATGCCGAAGTGCTCGAGGAAGGCGAGCACCTGCACCGCGAACGCCTCGTTGATCTCGAACAGGCCGATGTCCTCGATCTTCAGGCCCGTGCGGGCCAGCAACTTCTCCGTCGCGGGCACGGGACCGATGCCCATCACCGCGGGGTCGACGCCCTGGAAGGCGAAGCCGACCATGCGCATCCCGATCGGCAGGCCCAGTTCGTGGGCGGTGTCCTCGCCCGCGAGGATCGCGGCGGTGGCGCCGTCGTTGAGTCCCGCGGCGTTACCGGCGGTGATCCGGCCGGCCGGGCGGAACGGCGTCTTGAGCTTCGCAAGGTCCTCGAGCGTCGTGCCGGGACGCGGCGGCTCGTCCTCGGTGGCCAGGCCCCAGCCCGCGGCCGAGCGGGTCGCGACCGGCACCAGCGTGTCGGCGATGAAGCCGGCCTTCTTGGCGGCCTCGTACTTGTTCTGCGACGAGACGGCGTAGGCGTCGGTGCGCTCCTTGGTGATCGACGGGAACCGGTCGTGCAGGTTCTCGGCGGTGTTACCCATCACCAGCGCGCTCGGGTCGACGAGCCGGTCGGCGAGGAAACGCGGGTTGGGGTCGGCACCCTCACCCATCGGGTGGCGGCCCATGTGCTCGACGCCACCGGCGATGACGACGTCGTACTGGCCGAAGCCGATACCCGACGCGGTGGTGGTGACGGCGGTCATCGCGCCGGCGCACATGCGGTCGATCGCGAAGCCGGGCACCGACTCGGGCAGGCCGGCGAGGATCGCGGACGTGCGGCCGATGGTCAGGCCCTGGTCGCCGGTCTGCGTGGTGGCAGCGATCGCGACCTCGTCGACCCGCGCGGGATCGAGTTGGGGGTTGCGGCGCAGCAGCTCACGGATGGCCTTGACGACCAGGTCGTCGGCGCGGGTCTCGGCGTAGATGCCCTTCGGACCGGCCTTGCCGAACGGCGTGCGGATGCCGTCGACGAAGACGACGTTTCTCTGGGTAGCGGATGCAGCCACGCTGGATTCCTCCTGGCGGGAGTGGAGCGGTCACGGCGGGTCGAAGACCCGACAAGCACCACTGTAGCGCTAATTACCCGCCGGTAACATACGGGGCGTGGTTGGCCCGGTCTGCGCAGTTCAGGGCTCCGCCCGCACCGCTTCGGTGAGGAGGGGCACCGTCAGTTCGCGTTGCCACGGACGCGCGCCGCCCGCCGCGAGCGCCGCATCGATCGCGCCGGACGGGTCCGACTTCTCGCCCGGTGGTTCCCAGCAGATCCGCCGCACCAGGTCGGGGCTGAGCAGGTTCTCGACGGGGACCTTCACGCGCTCGCTCAGTTCGGTGATGGCCGCCTTGGCGGCGTTCAGGCGTGCTGCCGCCTCGGGGTCGCGCTTGGCCCAGCGGCTCGGCGGCGGCGGCCCGGTGAAGGGCTGGTTGATCGGCGGCAGCTCCGTCTGGGGCAGTGTCCGGGCGCGCTCGAGGGCCGACAGCCACAGTCGTGACGACCGGCGCTGGCGCGGACCGCCGAACACCGGGAGGGCGCGGAGCGTCTCGATGCTCTTGGGGTCGGCGCTCGCCGCGGCGACGATCGCCGAGTCCGGCAGGATGCGGCTGGGGGAGATGTCCCGCTTGCGGGCGATCTCGTCGCGGGCGGTCCACAACTCGCGCACGGCCGCGAGCTGACGGGGGCTCTTGAGGCTGTGGATCTGTGACGTCCGCCGCCACCGGTCGGGTTTGGGCTGCGGCGGTCCGGCGAGCCGGACGTGTTCGAACTCCTGCCGGGCCCACTCGGACTTGTCCTGGGACGCCAGCTCTTTCGCCATCGCATCCTGGAGTTCGAGTAGCACCTCGACGTCGAGGGCTGCGTAGTTGAGCCACGCATCGGGCAGCGGCCGCGACGACCAGTCGGCCGCCCCGTGCCCCTTACGGAGCTCGAGCCCGAGTGTGCGTTCGACGATCGCGGCCAGGCCCACGCGCTCGAAACCGGCGAGCCGTCCGGCCAGTTCGGTGTCGAACAGGGCGGCCGGCTCGAGGCCGAGTTCGGCGAGACACGGCAGGTCCTGGTCGGCGGAGTGGAGTACCCACTCGAGGCCGTTGATCGCGTCCCGGAGCGGTGCCAGATCCTCGGCTGTCGGAATCGGATCGAGCAGGAACGTTCCGGCGCCGGCGCGTCGCAACTGCACCAGGTACGCGCGGGACGAGTAGCGGAATCCCGACGCGCGCTCCGCATCCACGGCGAGGGGGCCGGTTCCCGCGGCGATCCTCTCGGCAGCGTCGCGCACGCCGTCGGCCGTCTCGATCACCGGCGGCACCCCGTCTGCCGGAGCCAGTAGTGGCACGGGGGTGGGGGTGGGCTCGGTGGTATCTGGCATAGCGGGCAACTCTACGTGGCCAGGGCACGATCCCACGTCGAGATCTGCGCGCGGCGCCGCAATTCCGTCGAAAAGTTGAACATGTGACCAAGGCCACCATCGCGGGTGGGTCCGCCTGGTCGGTGCGCCGGCGGGTCCGGGTGGAATGCCGGGATTGCTCGCGGACGACACCGCTCATGATGTAGAACGAGTTCTAGTTTTGTCCGCACGGCTTCTCCGGCGGACCGAGGACTCCTGATCGGAAGGCAGATCGATGCTCAACCTTGCGGCCGCCGTCGCTCCCGTCGGCGAGGTGCCGGCCGGATCCATGGTGGAGTTACCCGGCCGGGGTAGCACCTACGTCATCGATACGGGTGCCACTCCGGACAACCGTGACAAGCCGACGCTCGTGCTGCTCCACGCGCTCGCCTGCACCGGCACCCTGACGTGGTATCCGACGATCGCCAGGCTCGCGGCGAAGTCGCGGGTGGTGGTCCTCGACCAGCGATGGCACGGGCGTGGCATCCGCTCGGAGCGGTTCACGCTCGAGGACTGCGCCGACGACGTGATCGCGCTCGCCGACGTTCTCGGGCTCGACCGTGTCGTTCCGGTCGGGTACTCGATGGGATCGCTGGTCTCGCAGCTGGCCTGGAAGCGGCATCGCGATCGCGTGTCCGGCCTGGTGCTGTGCGCGGGCGCCGCACACTTCAAGCGGAACTCACGTGAGCGAGTGGCGCTCGAATCGCTCAGTCTGGGGCTCGGCGCGCTCAAGCCGCGTCCCGGTCCGGTTCCGGTCGGCGGGCCGCGATTCGGTGGGGACCGGGTGTGGGCGTACTCCCAGTTCCGGGAGACCAGCTACGGCGCGATCGGCCGGGCCACCGCCGAGATCGGCAAGTTCGATTCCACGGCGTGGGTCGGCGACATCGACGTGCCCACCGCCGTGGTCGTGCCGACCAGGGATCTGATCATTCCGCCGCGGCGCCAGCGCTGGCTCGCTCGCCAGATCGCCGGCGCCGCCACGTACGAGGTGGACTGCGGTCACTCGTCGTGCGTCATGAACGCCGGGCCGTTCACAGAGGGACTGCTGGCTGCTTCTTCTTCCGTGCTTGCGCGCGTGCGGCCTTGACGAGTTCGGCCAGCGCCGCAGGGAACGCGTCCGCCAGATCCCACAGGTGCGGCGCGAGTTCCTTGCAGGAGACCAGACCCACGTCGAGTCGGCCCTCGAGCGACATCACCGTCACATTGAGGCCGGCTCCGTGGAAGACCGGTCCGAGCGGGTACATCTGCTTGATGCGCGCACCCAGGAAGTAGAGCGGAATCGGCGGTCCGGGGACGTTCGAGACGACCAGGTTGTGCACCACGGGGTGACGCTCGGCAAGCTTGAGCTTGGAGTACACCCGCATCGCGCTGCCGAACGTGGCCGGTGCCGCGAACTGCGCCCAGTCCTGCAGCAGGGTCGCGCCCAGCGCCTCGTTGTGGTGGTCCTTGTTGATCTCGTTGTGCTCGGCGATGAAGTGCAGTCGCTCCACCGGATCGGCGATGTCGGTCCCGAGCTGGGTGAACATGACCGAGATCTGGTTGGTGCCCGGCCGGTCCGACTTGTCGTGCACGGAGACCGGCACGGTCGCGACCAGTGAACTGTCGGGCAGTTCGTTGCGGTCCTCGAGGTACTTGCGCAGCGCCCCGGCGCACATCGTGAGCACGACGTCGTTGACCTTGACGCCGAAGGCATTCTTGACCAGCTTGACGTCGTCGAGGCTCAGTTCCGTGTACGCGATGGTCCGGCGACCGGTGATCGCGCCGTTGAACGAGGTGCGTGGCGCGCTGAACGGTGTCGGCATCGCCTCGCCCTTGCGGGCCCGCCCGATCCAGTTCGGCAGTAGCGACACGCTGTCCGGCAGCAGCTTCACCATCTTGAGCGGCCGCGTGGCGAACGACAGCAGTCCGTTGACGGCGATGTCGAGCGAGCTCGCGCGCCCGGCACTCTCGGGGAGCTGATCGAACTCCGGTCGCGGCGCGTCGGGCTCGAGCCCGCACAGCTGCGACATGAGGTTGGAGCCGGTGACGCCGTCGACGTTGGCGTGGTGCATCTTCGACATCACGGCCACCGAGCCGTCCTCGAGGCCCTCGATGACGAACATCTCCCACAGCGGACGGGTGCGGTCCATGGGCTGACTGGCGATCGAACTGCACATCTCCGACAGCTCGTCGCGGCCGCCGGGGGCGGGCACCGCGATCCGGTGGAAGTGGCGGTCGATGTCGAAGTCGGTGTCGTCGACCCACACCGGGTGGTCCAGGTTGAACCGGCTGTCCTTGAGGCGGCGCTTGAAGCTCGGCATCGTTTTGACACGAACGGCCAACTCGTCGCGCAGCTTTGCGAAAGAATAGCCACCCGGGATCGTGGACCCGTCGAGGATGATGAGCCCGCACACGTGCAGCATCTGGGTCGGTGTCTCGAGATAGAGGAAGCTGGCGTCCAATCCACTGAGTCTCTCCATGCAGCTAACGGTAGAACCTGTTCCAGTTTGGCGTGGCCGATGTGACAAACGTCATGGTTAAATAGGTTTATGAGGATTAGTAACCGGTTCCTTTTGCGTCAGGTGGCAACCGCTGCGTTGACGGCGAACGCGCTGCGGCCCGTCCCCGGGATGCCGCTGTCGGTGCCGACGTTCCTGTCCGGTTGGCTGACCGCGGAACTCGCTCCGCAGTTGCTTGCTGCGACTGCGGCCGATGCCGCCGTCCACGTCGCACGCCACGGCGTCCGGCGGCGCGGTGACGCCGTCGCGCTCGCCGCGGCGGGGCTGTCGATCGCGGGACTCGCCGCGGTGATCGCGACCGGTCGGGGGGCACGGACGGAGATGGAGTCGGCGCTTGAGTCGGCGCTCGGGCCGGACTATCGGGCGGAGGGCTTCGAGGCGCGTCCGGTCCCGCAGGTGCCGTGGCGGCAGCTGGCGTTCCCGTTCCGGATGCGCCGAGGCGACGTCGTGCGGGTGAAGAACCTGGACTACGCGTCCGGGGGACGACGATTCCGGATCGACATCTACCACCGTCGGGACACCCCGGCGAACGCGCCCGTCCTGCTCCAGATCCACGGCGGCGGGTGGGTCATCGGCAGCAAGGACCACCAGGGCATCCCGCTGATGCTGGAGATGGCGTCGCGCGGGTGGGTGTGCGCTGCGATCAACTATCCGTTGTCGCCGAAAGCGGTGTGGCCGGCGCACCTGATCGCCGTCAAACGGGCCGTCGCCTGGCTACGCGAGAACGCCTCGACCTACGGTGGCGACCCCGACTTCATCGCGGTCACCGGCGGGTCGGCCGGCGGCCACCTGGCGGCGATGCTCGCCCTCACCGCGAACGATCCCGCGCTGCAGCCGGGCTTCGAGGATGCGGACACCTCCGTGCAGGCGTGCGTCCCGCACTACGGCGTCTACGACTTCGCGGGGGAGACAGGGATCAAGGCGACGCGCCTGCGGGTCGAATCCGGGCTCTCCCCGATGGTGCTGGGTCGAAAGGCGCAGTTCCCGCGGGACTACCTCGCGGCGTCACCGCGCGCACACCTGCGTGAGGACGCGCCGCCGTTCCTCGTCGTGCACGGCACCAGCGACTCGTTCATACCCGTCGCCGAGGCCCGCGAGTTCGTCGACCGGCTGCGCGAGGTGTCGGCGAATCCGGTCGCGTACGCGGAACTGCGCGGCGCCCAACACGCGTTCGACATCTTCCCGTCCATCCGAAGCTTCCGCGTGGCCCACGCCGTCGCCGACTTCCTCGACTGGGCGCGCGGCCGCCAACTGTCGGCGGGCACGGCTTCTCGGTCAGGAACGTCGGCCCAGGGTCGTGATGCCGGCGGGCGGGAGCCCGGCCGCGGAGGCGAGGACCTCGCAGAAGGCCTCGACGTGTGAGGCCAGTGCGGTGGACGTCGCGGTCCACGACGCGCGCAGTTCGAGCTGATGGGCTCGGGGTGGCCCGGCGATGTCGCCGTACCGAACCGAACTCGTGGCCGTCACCGTGCCGCCCAGCGCGAGGATCTCGTCGGCCTTGTCTTCGAGGGCGTCGACCAGCCAACTCCACGCGACCTCGGGGAGGAGCGGGTCGGCCGCGAGGGCCGGCTCGAGGTCGGCCTGGATGTAGGCGACCAGTCGCATTGTGCCGTTCCACGCCTCGTCACCGTCGGGATCGTGCAGCAGGATGAGGCGACCGAAGGCGTCGCCCTCGGAGAACACCGCGTGCTCGGTGGTGGCGCCGGTGTCGGGGTGGCGGACCTCGGCGCCGAGCGCGTAGCTGAACGGCGCGAGCCGCTGCGGCGGGCGGATCGGGCCGAGCTCGATATCCGGGTGAACCTCGGCCGAGTTCATCGCGTCGACAGCGGCGCGGAACTGGGCGGGTTCGTTGGGTGGTCCCGGGGTCCTCACACCTGCGGACGTTAGACGCCGTGCCTGGTGACACGGGGGAGGCGCGCCGATTCTGCCCCGGCGGGGGGTCATGGCAACATGGTCCTCGATGAGCGGCTTGGAAGATACGAATGCAGGTATGACCGGGCGTGCCGAGTACCCGTCTCGACGGGTCCTCGGGAACGCACCGTTGTTGGCGGCGGCCACTGGTCGCCCGGCGAAGCATCGACCCGTGTGGTTCATGCGTCAGGCCGGACGCTCGTTGCCGGAGTACCGGGAGATCCGGGCAGGAATCGGGATGCTCGAGTCCTGCTTCGATCCGGAGTTGGTCTGCGAGATCACGATGCAGCCCGTGCGGCGGCACAAGGTGGACGCGGCGATCCTGTTCTCCGACATCGTCGTCCCGTTGAAGGCGGCAGGCGTCGACCTCGACATCGTGGCCGGTGTCGGCCCCGTCGTCGCGAACCCAGTGCGGACCACCGCCGACATCGCGGCGCTGCCCCGACTGGTCCCCGACGAGGTCGGCGCGGTCGCCCAGGCGGTGCGACTGCTCACCGCCGAACTCGGGGAGACACCGCTGATCGGTTTCGCCGGTGCCCCGTTCACACTCGCGTCGTACATGGTCGAGGGCGGGCCGAGTCGCAACCACGAGCGCACCAAGGCGCTCATGCACGCCGACCCCAAGATGTGGCACACCCTCCTCGGCACGATCGCGGACACCACCATCGCGTTCCTGCAGGCCCAGCTGCACGCCGGTGTCGACGCCATCCAGCTGTTCGACTCGTGGGCGGGCGCGTTGTCGCTGGCCGAGTACCGCGAGTTCGTGCTGCCGCACTCGGAGCGGGTGCTCGCCGAGGTGGCGTCCGCGGGCGTTCCGCGCATCCACTTCGGTGTCGGTACCGGAGAACTGCTCGGCGCGATGGGTGAGGCCGGCGCCGACGTCGTCGGCGTCGACTGGCGGATCCCCCTGGACGTCGCCGCCCGCCGGGTCGGACCCGGCAAGGCGTTGCAGGGCAACCTGGACCCCGCGGTGCTGTTCGCCGGCTGGGACGCCACCGAGCGCGAGGTCCGCCGCATCTGCCGGGAGGCCGACGCCGCGATCGCGGCCGGTGCCACCGGGCACATCTTCAACCTCGGCCACGGCGTCCTTCCGGACACCGATCCGGCGATGCTGACCGATGTCGTGGAGCTGGTGCACTCGTTGTGACCGGTCGGCGCGTCTCGGTAGCGGTCGTCGGGGGCGGCGTCACCGGTCTCGTCGCGGCCTATCGGCTGCGGCAACAGCTCGGTGACGGCGCCCGGATCACCGTTGTCGAGGCGGCTGCACGGACCGGTGGCAAGCTGCGCACCGTGGATCTGGCCGGTGATCCCGTCGACGTCGGGGCCGAGGCGTTCATCGCCAGGCGCCCCGAGGTCGCGGATCTCATCGTGGAACTGGGCTTGCAGGATCAGTTGGTCCATCCAGCGGGGCGTTCGCCACTGATCTGGTCGGCCGGCTCGCTCCATCCACTGCCGACCCGGACCCTGATGGGAATCCCGTCGGATCCGCAGTCGGTGGCCGGACTGGTCGACGCGGAGACGCTGGCGCGGATCGTCGCCGAGCCCACCGTGGCGTTCGAGTGGGATCCGACAGCCGATATCGACGTCGCCGGCCTGGTCGGTAGCCGCTTCGGCGAGCAGGTGGTGCGGCGCAGTGTCGATCCGCTTCTCGGCGGCGTCTACTCGGGGCTGTCGGACTCGATCGGGGTACGGGCCGCGCTCCCGACCCTCGCCGCGGCACTCGACGCGGGCGCACCGAACCTCACCGCGGCCGTCGCCGCGGCCCTGCCCACGCCGTCGCCGGGTCCGGTGTTCGGCACCCTGTGCGACGGGTACGGCGTCCTGCTCGAGGCGCTGCGTGCCGCGGCCGCACCCGAGATCGTCCTGGACACGCCCGCCACCGGGCTGCGCCGGGACGGCGACGGCTGGTGGCTCGACCCCGTCGGCCGCGTGGACGGCGTCGTCCTCGCGCTGCCGGCACCGAACATGGTCGCCCTGGCCGCCGCGGCTGTGCCCCGGCTCGCCGAGGCGGCCCGCGGCATCGAGCTCGCCTCCTCGGCGGTCGTCGCGCTCGCCCTGCCCACCGACGCCGGCGTCCCCGAGAACTCCGGGATCCTCGTTGCAACGGGGGAAGCATTGGGCGCCAAGGCCTTCACGTTGTCGAGCCGCAAGTGGCCGCACCTGGCCGATCGGGACGTCACGCTGGTCCGGGCGTCGTACGGACGCTTCGGGGACGCCGACGTCGTCGACTCCACCGACGCGCAGTTGATCGCGAAGGCACGCACGGACCTCGAGACCGTGACGGGCGTGCGTACCGATCCCGTCGATGCGGTCGTCCAGCGCTGGCACGGCGGGCTGCCGCAGTATGCGCCCGGCCACCTGGATCGGGTGGCTGCGATCGAGGCCGCCGCGGCCGACGTGGACCGACTCGAGGTCGCGGGTGCCTACCTGCACGGTGTCGGCGTCCCGGCGTGTGTGGCGTCCGCGACGACGGCGGCGGCACGCCTCGCAGCCCGAGTGGCAGGATAACGGCATGGCACGCCTCGATTTCGACAAGCTCAATTCCACCCTCCGCTACGCGATGTTCTCCGTCTTCCAGGTGCAGCCCGGTGTCCTCGGTGACGACCGTGCCGCAGCCGTGAAGCAGGCGCAGGCGTTCTTCGACTCGTTCGAGGACACTGACGTCGTCGTGCGCGGCATCTACGACGTCGCCGGTGTCCGCGCCGACGCCGACTTCATGATCTGGACGCACGCGGAACGGCTCGAAGATCTGCAGAAGCTGTACAAGGACTTCCGCCGCACCACCGACCTCGGCCAGGTCAGCGATCCGGTGTGGTCCAACGTCGCGCTGCACCGCCCCGCCGAGTTCAACAAGAGCCACGTCCCGGCGTTCATCGCCGGCGAGGACCCGGGCAACTACATCTGCGTGTACCCCTTCGTCCGCTCGTACGAGTGGTATCTGCTGCCCGACGCGGACCGCCGCAAGATGCTCGCCGACCACGGCATGGCCGGACGCACCTACCCCGACGTCCGCGCCAACACGGTGCCGTCGTTCGCACTCGGTGACTACGAGTGGATCCTCGCGTTCGAGGCCCCCGAACTGGACCGGATCGTCGACCTGATGCGTGACCTGCGCGCCACCGAGGCGCGCATGCACGTGCGCGAGGAGACCCCGTTCTTCACCGGTCCGCGCGTGAGCGTCGAAGACCTGATCAACGCGCTGCCCTGACCCCACGCCGACCACACCCCGCACCGGACAGGTGCGGGGTGTTTTCGTGCGTACCGCGGCGCGAGGCGGGTCTGGCTTCGTATCCTGAGCACACCACTTGCGGGCCCACGAGAGGGGCATGCGATGCGGAGTGCACGACGGTTGCTCGCGGCGGCAGTTCTGACACTCGGCGTTGCTGCAGGTCTCGCGGTGGGCCCGATTCCCCAGGCGTCCGCCGCCCCCACCGTGAACACCTTCCAGATCCCACTCGTCGTGAACACCGGCATCTGGGCGTGCAGTGCGATCCACACGTTCTGCTCCTCCAACCCGGTTGCGATCACGGGGGAGGTGCCCGGCACCGTCACGTTCCCCGCCCTGTCACCCGGCGCCCACATCAACTGGACCTACCGGATGGCCTGGAGGAATCTCGGGACCGGCGCCTCGGGGGTCCTGACGATCCCGTACAGCCAGTCAGCGAGCGTGTTCACCGGGGCGGGTCTGGTGACCGCATCGATGACGACCGGCTACGAGACGATCGCCGGCACGGGTGTCTTCGTGGTGCCCTGAGGACCGCTGGCAGAGCGGGAATCTGCCCGTTTGCCCGGGGCTGTCGCGCTGCGTCTGCTCACGGTCGGCGACGTAGCGAATCCAATTGGTAACGGGGAGCTGGCCAACGATCAGGGCGCCAACGATCCGCCGGTGAGCTTCGAGGAACGGCAAGTCCTTCTCCGCCTGAAACCCTGACTCGGCTCGGGTCTGCAACCCGGCCGGCGCATTTACTGCGCCGTGTCTGTTTCTCAGTCCAAAGGTGGGGACGGCGAGTCGTCGGCGAGTCCAACTCATTTGAGTAAGAGCCAAGTAAGTTTTTACTAATTGATGGTGATTGACACCGTCCGCCACTGAAAGGACTCCAAGTGAAGCCCTCTATCCGACGTGCACTCGTCACCTCGACTACCGCTGTCGCCGCGGCCGGCATCGCGCTTGCCGCACCTGCTTCCGCCTTTGCGATGCCCGAGATCATCCAGGAGGAGGGGGGCGTAATGGTGACGTTCGGTGATGTGGATGAGCGGACCGAGGACGTGATCGAATACGTCGTCGAGGCCGCAAACTCCATCGCCCGGCAGGACTCGCGGGTGGTTTACACCAACCTGCGTGGCCCGCGCTCGGCCGCGACGTGGACGTATGATCCTCGGCTTTTCAACAATGGTCGGCCACTTCACATGGAGTGCACCATCGAGGAAGATCAGAACCCGAACAAAGGCTACGACTGCTGGTCGGTCTTGGACGACTGAGCCCCGGTTTTTCAAATGACCGCCCGCCCCTGGGCGGGTTGTAGTGGCTCGTCGCGAAGGTCGCTCGATCCGGGGATCACCCGGTCGACGATTCGGGACGAGCCACTAGCCATGTCATTCGACGAGAGAATTCGGGTGATTGGCTTCTCGCGGTCGGCCGCGACAGTCGTTGCCGGTACGGGCGCTTTCGGGGTGCCCAGCGTCCCACTGGCAGACTGAGGGCCGTGAGTTCGCGGTACCAGCACATGGCGCACTGGGGCATGTTCGAGGTCGAGTCCGCCGACGGTGACGTGAGCGCCGTGCACCCGCATGCGGGGGACACGGACCCGTCGCCGATCCTGGGGAACCTGCCAGGCTCGGTGCGGCACCGCGCCCGCATCACCGGTCCGGCGGTCCGGCGCGGGTGGCTCGAGCAGGGTCCCGGCCCGTCCGACATCCGCGGCGCCGACGAGTTCGTGGCGGTGTCGTGGGACGAACTGCTCGACCTGCTGGCCCGGGAGTTGCGCCGCGTCGTCGACACCCACGGCAACCGGGCGATCTTCGGCGGCTCCTACGGCTGGGCCAGCGCCGGACGGTTTCACCACGCGCAGAGCCAGGTGCACCGGTTCCTCAACATGCTCGGCGGCTACACCCGCTCGGTGCACACCTACTCGCTGGGCGCGACCGGCGTCATCATGCCGCGGGTGGTGGGCACGCACTGGAAGCTGTTCGCCCGCTCCACCAACTGGGACGTCATCGCCGCGCACACCGATCTGATGGTGTGCTTCGGCGGGGTGCCGCTGAAGAACACCGCCGTCAACGGCGGTGGCACCAGCGAACATCCGACCCGTGGCGCGCTCGACCGGCTGCGCGAGCGTGGCGGCGAGGTGGTCTCGATCAGCCCGCTGCGCGACGACCTGCACGGCCGGTGTGACTGGATCGCGCCCGTCCCCGGCACCGATGTCGCGATCATGCTCGGTCTCGCGCACGTGCTGGCGTCGGAAGGCTTGCAGGACAAGGACTTCCTCGACCGGTACTGCGTCGGCTACGACCGGTTCGAGAGCTATCTGATGGGAAACGACGACGGCGTCCCCAAGACCCCGGAATGGGCGTCGGCGCTGTCGGGGATGCCGGCCGAGCAGATCGTCGCGTTGGCCCGCCGGATGGCCGCGGGCCGCACGATGGTTACCGTGACGTGGTCGCTGCAGCGCGTCCGGCACGGCGAGCAGGCCCCGTGGATGGGCGTCACGCTCGCCGCGATGCTCGGCCAGATCGGCCTTCCCGGAGGCGGATTCGGGCACGGCTACGGCTCCATGAACGAACCCGGGCTCGCCCCGGTCCCGTACCCGCTGCCGACGCTGTTCCAGGGCGCCAACCCGGTGCCCGACTTCATCCCCGTCGCGGCGATCGCCGACCTGCTGCTGCGCCCCGGCGAGGAGTTCGACTTCGACGGCCGACGCCTCACCTTCCCGGACACCCGCCTCGTCTACTGGGCCGGCGGCAATCCGTTCCACCATCACCAGGACCTGGCCCGGTTGCGGCGCGCGCTGGCCCGGCCGGACACGATCGTCGTGCACGAGCCGTACTGGACGCCGATGGCCCGCCACGCCGACATCGTGGTGCCGTCGACGACGTCGCTCGAGCGCGACGACCTCGCCTGCACCCGCAACGATCCACTGCTGGTCGCGATGCACGCGGCGGTGCCCCGACACGCCGATGCCCGCGACGACTACGACACGTTCTCCGCGCTCGCGCATCGGATGGGGTTCGGGGAACGCTTCACCGAGGGCCGCACCGCACGGCAGTGGATCGAGCATCTCTACGGGCAGTGGCGGGGGTTCGTGCTGGCGGACCCGGCGCGTCTGGAGGCGCCCACGTTCGAGGAGTTCCGGCGGCGCGGTCACGTGCGGATGCGCACCGAGGACGGGCTGTCGCTGTTCTCGGACTTCCGGGACGATCCGGTGCGCAATCCGCTGACCACACCCAGCGGGAGGATCGAGATCTTCTCCGCCGACATCGACGGCTTCGGCTACGACGACTGCGCCGGACACCCCCGCTGGTACGAGCCGGAGGAGTGGCTCGGTGGTGAACGCGCGCAGCAGTTTCCGCTGCACCTGATCGCGAACCAGCCTCGGACCCGCCTGCACGGGCAACTCGACCACGGCGCTGCCAGCCAGGCGTCGAAGGTCCGCGGGCGCGAGCCGATCCGGATGCATCCGGCCGACGCCGCCGCGCGTGGTCTGGCGGCCGGCGACGTGGTCCGGGTGTTCAACGACCGCGGCTCCTGTCTGGCAGGGGTCGTGCTCGACGACGGCGTCCGCCGCGGGGTGGTGCAGTTGTCCACCGGCGCTTGGTACGACCCGCTGGACCCGGCGGACCCGGGCTCGATGTGCGTGCACGGCAATCCCAACGTGCTCACCGCCGACGCGGGTTCCTCGCGCCTGTCTCACGGCTGCACGGGCCAGCACGTCCTGGTGCAGATCGAGCGCTTCGACGGCGATCTGCCCCCGATCAAGGCGTTCGATCCGCCGCTCTGACTTGTTCTATTTGAACTAGAACAATATGGTGGGTGTGTGCTCATCCGTATCGATCAGTCGTCCGCCGTACCGCTGTACGTGCAGTTCGCCGCGTCCGTCCGCGGCGCGATCGCCGACGGTTCCGTCGCGGCGGGGGAGCGGCTGCCCTCCGCGCGGGACCTCGCGGCGTCGCTGGACGTCAACGTCCACACCGTGCTCCGCGGCTATCAGGAGCTGCGCGACGAGGGGCTGATCGAACTGCGGCGGGGTCGCGGCGCGGTCGTCACGGCGGACGCGCCCGCCCGCAGTCGATTGCTGGACGCGGTCCGCGGCCTCGTCACCGAAGCCAAGCGCCACGGCATGAGCACCGCTGACCTGCTCGACCTCGTGACAAGGGAGATGACATGACCGAATCGATTCCGGCGCAGACAGTTTCGTGGGTACGGGGGCTCGCCGGTGCGTGGCTCGCCCCCGTCGTCGCATCCGCCGCGGCGTCCGTCGTGCTGATCGCCTGGTCCGGTGACCTCCCGGACCCCGTCGCGACCCACTTCGGGTCAGGCGGGCAGGCCGACGGCTTCACATCGGTCGCGGCCGCGCAGTGGTCGCCGCTGCTGGGCCTGGCCTTCGCGGTGCTCCTCGGCGGCATCCTGTTGCTGCTCACCCGGCGGGACGTGCGGGCGGCCCGCTTCGGGGCCGCGGTCGCGTCGGGCACCGGGACCGCCGTCGCGGTGCTGCCGGTGGGCGTGCTCGCCGCGCAGCGCGGGCTGGCCGACGCGGCCGAAGCCTCGTTCGCCGGATGGTCGCTCGTGGCCGCCGTGCTCCTCGGCGTCGTCGCGGCGGTCGCCGGTGCCGCGGTGGTCGGGCGGCCCGACTCGGCGCCCGCCGCCGCAGCCCCGCCCGCGGATGCGTCGCGCATCGACCTGACCGACACCGAGACCGTCGTGTGGACCGGGTCGGCGGCGATGCCGCGGTGGCTCGCCGCGGTGCTGGCGCTCGTCCCGATCGTCATCGTCGTGTCCGGCGTCTGGGTGTCGTCGGAGGACGCGGTGCCGCGGCTGCTCATCGCGGCGGTCGTCGGCGCGCTGCTGCTGGGACTGTCCCTCGCGCCGGTGCACGTCGTGGTGGACGGTCGCGGGCTCGAGACCCGCTACGTGCTCACCGGCGGTCGTCGCCGGATCGCGCTCGACGAGATCGCCCGCGCCGACGTCGTGAAGATCGGGATGATCAACCGCTACGGCGGCATCGGCTACCGCGTCGGTCCGGACGGCGTCGGACTGCTGGTCCGCCCGGGCGCGGCGTTGCGCGTCACCCGCGGCGACGGCTCCAAGTTCACCGTCACCGTCGACGGTGCGGATCAGGCCGCGGCCGTGCTCAATTCACTCGCCGCCCGGGGGAGGGCGACGAGGTAGGACGCCGCGCGCACAATGACGCCCCGCACGCGCAATCGCGCGTGCGGGGCGTCAATCTGCGCGCGGGAGGGGGTCAGCTGCCGTCGGCCGGCTGCAGCCGCAGCGAGATGCTGTTGATGCAGTAGCGCTGGTCGGTCGGGGTGGGGTAGCCCTCGCCCTCGAAGACATGGCCGAGGTGGCTGTGGCAGGTACTGCACAGCACCTCGACACGGTGCATGCCGAGCGTGTTGTCGGCACGCAGGATCACCGCGTCCGACTTCGCCGGGTCGAAGAACGACGGCCATCCGCAGTGCGACTCGAACTTCTCGGTGCTGCGGAACAGTTCGGCACCGCACGCGCGGCACGAGTACACGCCCTCGGTGGTGGTGTCGGTGTACTCGCCGACGTGCGGCCGCTCCGTCCCCGCCTGACGGAGCACGTGGTACTCCTCGGGCGTCAGGTGTGCGCGCCATTCGGCGTCGCTGCGCCGGAACGTGGGTGCGGGAAGACCGGAATCCTGTGTGGAGCTCATGGCCTCACGCTAATACGTTCCGCAACCTCGTGCGTCAGACCTTGGCCGGCACCGGGGTGGTGGCGCTGTGCTCGGCGACGAGGAAATCCGGATCGATTCCCGAGTCCAACCGGCCCTCCCGCTTGGCTGTCAGGTAGCGGTTCGCGAGCACCGCGAAGATGACGATCAGCAGGAGACTCCAGCCCATGGTCGGCTTCAGGAACTCGACCACGCGACCGGTCTCGACGAACCGGTTGGAGTACCAGGCATCGGCACTGAGGAACCCGTACACCGCGAGCCAGGCCGGCCAGTTGCGCATCACCGAATTGCGCAGGACCACCGTCATGATCAGCGGGAACAGCAGCATGGAGTAGTACATCTGGCCGAGCGACAGCAGCAGGAACGACGCGCCCATGATCACGCCCGTCGCGGTCGCGAGGAAGAACAGCTCGTCGTGGCGGTAGTACCGGTACAGCAGCCACAGCGACACCAGGACCATCGCCGCGAACGCGAGGCGCAGCGCCCAGATCATCGCGACCGGAAGTCCGAAGTACGTGCCGTTGCCGACGATCGCACTGTTGAAGTAGTCGCGGGACTCCGACAGGTACGGCAGCGTGTGCTCGAGGAACGCCATCGGGTCCGCCGCCAGCGGCCACGCCACGGCCATGAGGATCAGCGGGATGCCGACGGCGGTGACGAACACCTTCCACTGACCCCGCACCAGGGGCAGCAGCAGCAGGGGCGCGAGGATCGGTTTGACGGCGAGCGTCAGGCCGATCGCGGTGCCGGCCCACAGGTCGCGCCGACGCAGGAGCAGGAACAGGAACGCGACCTCGCCGAGCAGGATGATGCCGTTGATGTTCGAGAACACGAGGGTGTTCGTGACGGTTTCCGTCGAGAACGCCGCGAACAGCAGGATCGGCGCCGCGATCGAGTTCAGCGCCAGGTCGAACATCTTCAGCAACAGATACAGCGCGACGATCACCGCGATCGCGTTGGCGAGGATGAACAGCCAGCGCGACGTCTCGGGATCGATCAGCGCGATCGGTGACATCAGCAGGGTGCCACTGGGCTGATAGAGGTAGTGCGGGTCCACGGAGTTGAAATTGGCGGTGTAGACCTCTTGGCGATTGAGGAATGCCAGGGCTGCTCGATACACCGGGGTGAAGTCGTCGGTATGGGATCCGTTGACTGCCAACACGACCACTCGATGCAGCACAGTCATCACAGCGATGGGCCACAGAGCGAAGTTGACGACCTCGGCGGTGGTGCGGCCGGTACGCGGCTCGAATCGTCGAAGGAACACTACGGCACGGTACACCGCCGCGGCCTCGGGCAGTCGCGGCAACCCCGGCGCGTCACGCCGGGCAGGCGCTGCCCTGGGTCGGGAGTTCGGCCGACGCGAGGTACCGGGTGAGCGCTTGGCGGGCGCAGTCCGAATGCGTGGTCACCGGGTGGCCGTAGCCCTCCCACGTCATGCTCGACCACCGGGCACCCGCGCTCGCGAGAGACCCCGTCACGGTGGCCAGACCCGCATTGCCGACCACGGGGTCGGCGGCGCCGCCGAGGACCAGTACCGGCACGTCGAGACTGCCCGGGAGCGGGGGCGGCGACATCGTCGGCCAGGCAGAGCAGCGCATCAGCCCGACGGCGGCATCGGCGCCGAACGTCGGATACTTCGCACCCCACGCCTGCTGCAGTTCCCGGGCGCGTCCCGGACCCGGCCACTGCTGGCCGTCGCTGCATCGGGCGACGAACTGGCCGTCGGTGCCGACCGCGGCCTCGGTCGAGGCGATCAGTCCGAGCAACGGTCCGGTGTCGCCGCCTCCCGCCGCCGACAGCACGTCCGCCAGCTCGCGCACACGGGCAGTCTGGTCACCGCGCGGCGACCCCAGGAAGGCGGAGACCGTCGCCAGCAGCGCGCTCGACGACACCGTCGCCAGTTCACCGGCGGCCGCGCGGTCCCGCAGTGCCGTGATCGAGGCCGTCGGATCCGGTCCGAGCGAGCAGTTCAGTGCCGCGCACCGCCGGCTGAAATCGGCGAGTGCCGCTTCCTGGCCCTGCACCCGGTGTTCGGCGGCGGTCGCGGCGTCGACGGTGGTGGCGGCGGGAGAGTCGAGCACCAATCGGCCCACCTGGTCGGGGTACCGCGCCGAGTACGCCAGCGCGACCGCCGCGCCGTTGCCGGTGCCGAGGATGCCCAGGCGGTCGACCTGCCAGATCTGCCGCAACTGTTCGAGATCGTCCGCGGCGTGGGCGGTGTCGTAGGAGAGTTCGGACGGCTGCAGTGCATCGGTGCACGCCACGGTGGACGCCCGCGAGAGTGCCGCCGCCGCGTCGACGCCCTGAGCGTCCGAGGAGGTGAACTGCCCAAGATCGGCGAGACCGCGGCGATCCAGCGACCGGCCGCAATCGATCGGGGTGGACGACCCGATGCCGCGTCGATCGACCGCGACGATCGGCTGACGCTCGAGCAGCGTGGAACTCGGCCCGGTCGCGAGCGCCGCGACGGTCGTCGAGGACGCGATGTCGGATCCGGACGTCACGACCAGGGGCGCGGCATCGGCGGGAGTGTGCGGCAGCCGCGCGCGCAGTGCTCCCACCTCGATCGGAATCAGCACGGACCCGGTGGCATCCAGGGGCGCGGGGTAGTCGGCGCATTCCAGCGTCAGCCCGGCGGGTCCCGGCCCGAGGCCGGCCGCGGTGAGGGTGGTGTCGGTGCAGTCGACCCAGTTCAGATCGTTCACCGGGGTCTGCAACCGCGGGGCCGGCGCGGCGGTCTCCGTGGTCGTCGGGGCGCGGCCGCCCTCCTCGACGACCGCGACGTCGGGCCGGATCGACGGTCCGGCGCCGCACGCGGTACAGACGGCGAGAACGGTCCCGGCGACTGCGGCGACCCCGATCCTGCTCACAAGCGACTGCATGCGGGACAGCCTGCCAGGTGCGTCACCCGTCGTGGGCGCGTACCCAGCGGGTGAGCAGGGTGCCGTCGTCGTCGCCGAGGACGTGCGCCCGGGTCATCGGCGTGGGGCTCGCGGCCGCCGACACCGCGATGCGGCCGGCGGCGCCGGCGACCAGTTGCGCCGACGTGGTCAGGCACAGTTCGTCGACGACGCCGTCGCCGACGAGGGTGCCGAACAGTCCGGGCCCGCCCTCGCACAGCACCCGACGCAGGCCGCGACGGTCGAGGGCGTCGACGACGGCAGGCCCGGTGACGTCCCGATCGGCGACGGTCTCGACCGCGGCCCCGGCGTCACGGAGTCGGGCCAGGCGGTCCGGGTCCGCCGCGGCCGACGTCAGGACGAGCGGCGGGACGGAGGTGTCGGTGAACAGGCGCGACTCGGGGTCGAGGTTCCCGCTCGCGGTGACCACCACGATCGGGGGGATCGCCGTCAGGCCGGTCGCCGTCCGGCGGTCGACGAGCGCGGGGGAGGTGCGGGCGCCGCCGTAGTTCTCCGCGCGGACGGTGCCGGCGCCGACGACGATCGCGTCGGCGAGCTCCCGCAGGACGGCGAACACCCGCTTGTCGGCGGGGGACCCGAGCGCCGCGCTGGCGCCGTCGACCGCCACGGCGCCGTCGATGCTGGCCACGAAATTGACCCGAACCCACGGCCGGTCGAGAGCTGCCGGGTATCCGTACAGTGAACGGAGGTCGTCGTCGCTCAGTTCGGACGGCCGATCTCCGGCGTCTGTTTCTCGTGTGAAGTAGGTCGCAATATCCAGGCGGTGCACGTGTTCGATCACAGCACGTCGATACGCTCACTGCATGCATGCACGTCTTGTCGATCGCAATCCGGTGGTGCCGGCCGATCAATTGGTTGCTCAAATGGTGCCCCCGGCGATGTTCGACGAGGTCAGTTTTGCGTCCTACATTCCCGATCCCAAGGAGCCGAGCCAGGCCGCCGCGGTCGCCAAGGCCGAGGAGTTCGCGGGCAAGGTCGCCAAGATCAGGGGTGGCGGTCGACGCGGCCTGTTCGGCAAGAAGGCGCCGTCCACCGGCGCCGGTCTGTACCTCGACGGCGGCTTCGGCGTCGGTAAGACCCACCTGCTCGCCTCGATCTTCCACAGCTCACCGTCGCCCAAGGCCTTCGGCACGTTCGTCGAGCTGACCCACGTCGTGGGCGCGCTCGGATTCAACAAGGCCGTCGAGGAACTGTCATCGCACAGCGTGCTGTGCATCGACGAGTTCGAGCTCGACGATCCGGGCGACACCATGCTCGTCTCGCGTCTGCTGACCGAGCTGTCGGCGCGCGGCGTGTCCATCGTCGCGACGTCGAACACCCTGCCCGGCCAGCTCGGTGAGGGCCGCTTCGCGGCACAGGACTTCCTGCGTGAGATCAAGAAGCTTGGTTCGATCTTCGAGACCATCCGCGTCGACGGTCCCGACTACCGCCATCGTGACCTGCCGCCGGCCCCCGAACCGACCGACGACGCCGACCTGATCGAGCGCGCCGACGCGATCGAGGGCGCCACCCTCGACGACTTCGACGAGCTGTGCGCGCACCTGAGCACGCTGCACCCGTCGCGCTACGGCAAGCTGATCGAGGGCGTTCCCGCCGTGTTCATCAAGGGTGTCCATCCGGCCGCCGACCAGTCGGTCGCGCTGCGCCTGGTCGTCCTCGCCGACCGCCTGTACGACGCCAGCATCCCGGTCACAGTGTCGGGTGCGAAGCTCGACGAGATCTTCACCCCGGAAATGCTGGCCGGCGGCTACAAGAAGAAGTACCTGCGCGCCACGTCGCGCCTGCTCGCGCTCTCGCGCTTCGAGGTCGCGGCCTGATCGAACCTTCGTGATGCAGCGCGGCGGTCAGATGCCGCGCTGCATCACGAAGTCGTGGTGGGTCTGGGCGCCCACCCGGAACGTCTTGGTGCCGACCTTCTCGAAACCGTTCTTGACGTAGAACCGCTGCGCCCGCTCGTTCTCCTGGTTGACCCCCAGCCACACGCCGGCGCAGTTCGCGTTGCGCGCATGATCGACCGCGGCATCCATCAGTGCCGCCGAGACTCCCGAACCGTGCCGTTCGGGTAGCACGTACAGCTTGCTGATCTCCGTCGTCGGCCGCAGCGACAGCACCGACCGGATGTCGTCGTCCTCGGGGGTGCCGTCGACGAGCATCACGTACCCGACGATCTCCCCGTTGCTGGTGGCCTTGAGCACCGTGCGGGTCGAGTCGGTGAGGTACTCGCTGAACTTCTCCGCGGACAGCACGTCGTCGATGAACGCCGCGATGTCCTCGCGTGTGGCGTGCGGTGGGCACGCGAGCGGGAACGTCACCGCGGCGACGTCTGCCAACGCCTCGGCGTCCCAGAGTCCGGCCCGGTCCACGGAAATCGTCACAGCTCCACCTCGTGTACGTCGTGTGTGTCCCGGGTAAGTACATCACTGTCGGGGAGGGACCCGCAGACCCGCGCCGGGACACACACGCTCAGGCCCCGGTGGGAGCGGATTCGTTCGGGGCAGAGTCCGGCGATACCCGGCGCGGCGCGAAAGCGGGCGCGAGCAGGAACAATGCCACCGCGAACAGCAGCGGCACCATGAAGCCGATCCGCAGGTCGGACACCGCTGCGATGCCGCCGATGACGGCGCCGGCGATCACGGTGCCGGCGTAGTTGAACAGGTTGATGCGGGCGACGACCACGTCGGTCTGTCCCGGGGGCGCGAGTCGGCCCGCCGCACTGAAGCTCAGCGGAGCGATGACGGGGGCGCCGAGGCCGACGACGAAGAATCCGGCGATCGCGAGCGCGGGCGCCTGCGCGAGAACCACCATCAGCAGGCCGATCACACTGATGATCGCCCCGACCCGTACGACCGCGATCTCGCCGTACTTCCGGACCCAGAGGTCGCCGGTCAACCGCGAGATCAGCGCCGTCACCTGGTAGGCGCCCATCGCGAGGGCCGCGGTTCCGGCGTCGGAGAGCAGCACCTCCTTGAGGTACAGGGGCGAGTACGTGCCGACGCCGAAATCGATCGCATAGAACAGCATCATCGCGAACCCGAGCGCGAGGAACGGCCGGAGCGGAATCGCGACCGGCACGGTGGGAGCGGACTCGGCCCGCTGATGGCCGGTGTGCAGCAGACGCGGCCCGATCCACGCACAGACCGCCGCGACCAGGACGGCCGCGATGAGCACGGACATCATCACCGACAGTTCGAGTGTCGAGAACAGCGCGACGAACCCGGCGCCGATGATCGCGCCGACGCTCCACGATGCGTGGAACGAGGAGAGGATGACGCGGCCGTACGCGTGCTGAATCGACACCGCCTGCATGTTGGCCGACGCGTCGACGATGCCGAGTCCGATGCCGTAGAACGCGAATGCCGTCAGGAACGCCGGCGTCGATGTCGCGAGCGCGATCGTCACCGCGCCCGCCGCAATGGCGAACAGGCCCACCCGGAGCGTCGTGCGACTGGAGGTGGCCTTCGCGATCTGCTCGGCGACGACGCTGCCGAGTCCCGCGACGACCGAGACGCCGACGACGGTCACCGCGACCAGGGTGTCGCTGAAGCCGAGGTCGTCCTTGAACTGGGGGAGCTGGGTGAGCAGAACGGCCAGCATGAACCCCTGCAGGCCGAAGGCGACGGCAGCCGAGACGCGTGCGCCGCTAAGGGTTTTCGTGTTTCGAATCACTGGACGAGTGTCCAACATTCCGCTCCGTTTCGTGGGGTTCTCTGCTTCACTGCTCATCATGGCGGTACAACGAACAGTTCCCGAGTTTCCCGACGATTTCGTCTTCGGTGTCGCGGCCGCGGCGTATCAGATCGAAGGGGCGGTGACCGCGGACGGGCGTGGACGTTCGATCTGGGACGAATTCTGCTCCACCCCTGGAGCAATCGTGCGCGGCGAGACCGGCGATGTCGCGATCGATCACTATCACCGGTACCGGGACGACGTGCGACTGATGCGTGAACTCGGCATCGACTCGTACCGGCTGTCGGTGTCGTGGTCGCGGATTCAGCCCGACGGCAAGGGTGCGGTCAATCTCGCGGGCCTCGACTTCTACGATCGGCTCGTCGACGAACTGTGTGCCGCCGGCATCACGCCGGCCGTCACGCTGTACCACTGGGATCTTCCGCAGGCCCTCCAGGACGACGGTGGGTGGCTGAACCGGGCGACCGCGCAGCGACTGGCCGACTACGCCTCGATCGTGGGGGAGCGCCTCGGTGACCGCGTCGGCATGTGGATGCCGCTCAACGAGCCTGTCGTGCATACGCTCTACGGTCACGCCCTCGGAGTCCACGCGCCCGGACTGTCGCTCGGTTTCGGTGCGCTGCAGGCCGCGCATCATCAGCTGCTCGGTCACGGCCTGTCAGTGCAGGCACTGCGTTCGGCCGGGTGCGGCAACATCGGAATCGCGTCCAACCACGCGCCCGTGCACGCCGCGAGCGGCGCGGAGGCCGACGTCGAGGCTGCCGACATCTACGACCACATCGTCAACTGGACGTTCGCCGATCCGGTCCTGCTCGGCAAGTACCCGGCCGACGAACTCGCGGCTCTGCTCACCGGACCCGTCGACGACGACCTGGCCGTCATCGCGCAGCCGCTCGACTGGTTCGGCATCAACTACTACGAGCCCACGACCATCGCCGCGCCGCGGGACGGCGAGGGAACGGACGGCGTGCTCGAGGTGGATCTGCCCCCGGGGATGCCGTTCGCGCCGGTGCCGCTCGAAGGCTACGAGAAGACCGACTTCGGCTGGCCGATCGTGCCGGACGGCCTGCGGGAGATCCTGACGATCTTCCGCGACCGATTCGGAGCGGCCCTGCCGCCGGTGTACATCACCGAGAGCGGGTGCTCGTTCCACGATCCGGATCCGGACTCGTCGGGTCGCGTGCGCGACGACCGTCGGATCGCGTATCACGCGGACCACCTGGTCGCCGTTCGGGAGGCGATGGACGCCGGCGTGGACGTCCGCGGCTACTTCGTGTGGTCGATCCTCGACAACTTCGAATGGGCGGCCGGGTACCGCGAACGCTTCGGGCTCGTGCATGTGGACTACGACACACTCGAACGGACGCCCAAGGATTCGTACCACTGGTTCCGTGATCTGCTCGCGAAGCGGCACGGCGGATAGCGGTGACGGGCGGGTGGCGCAGGCCGCCCGCCCGGGGAAATGAGTGAGCCCCAGCCGTGGATGGGGGGTCAGGGCTGGGGCTCCGCACCATCGGGGGGGATGGCATGCCCGACGATACATGAGGAATCCCTCAGGTTCGAATCGGGCGGGCAGCCGCGAAAGCGGATGGGGACCAACGCAAGAAGGGCACCTCCGTGTGGAGGTGCCCTTCTCGGTGGTGCGCGATACTGGGATTGAACCAGTGACCTCTTCCGTGTCAGGGAAGCGCTCTCCCGCTGAGCTAATCGCGCGGGTCAAATATCGGAAACCCGGATAACCGGGCTCCCAGGCCGACCGCTGGGGCCGACCGTGGAGCGGATGACGGGATTCGAACCCGCGACCCTCACCTTGGCAAGGTGATGCGCTACCAGCTGCGCTACATCCGCATGTTCTAACAATCAAGATTCTCGGCAGCATGCTGCCTCGAAACTTGGTGCGCGATACTGGGATTGAACCAGTGACCTCTTCCGTGTCAGGGAAGCGCTCTCCCGCTGAGCTAATCGCGCGAGGTGGAGACGGGAATCGAACCCGTGTGCACGGCTTTGCAGGCCGTTGCCTCACCACTCGGCCACTCCACCATAAAAGGTCGAGTCCAACCTCTCGAGCGGATGACGGGATTCGAACCCGCGACCCTCACCTTGGCAAGGTGATGCGCTACCAGCTGCGCTACATCCGCATTCGCACCGGCGGGGCGTTTCCGCTTTCCCGGTGCGGTGAGAACATTAGCGGACCATTCGAGAAAGGCACAAATCAGCAGGTCAGCGGGTGAATCTGGCGTCATGGGGGAGTGAATGCGCAGGTGAACGCACCGTGAATACCGAACCGACAGGTGCGGAGGTTCCGGCGCGGGTTTCCTCGGGCCGGCCAGAGGGCCGAGTCGGGGGAGTGCGGTCGCCGCCGATGCGGGCCGCAGGGAAGGCGGTCGTGGGCGCGTTTCACGATCGGGATGCGCTCGAACGAAGTGATTCACCCGTACGTGCGCGTGTGCGTACGCACGCGAAAGATGCGTCCAGGGTTCGGTGCCGGCGTGCGGTGTCACTCGTGGGTGTCGGGGCGTCGGCCAGGGCGGTCGGCGTCCTCGGCGCGTCGATGCGGGCCCGAAAACGAATGACAACCAGGGGATTCGTGTTCGCCGAAAGGGCATGTTAGTGTTTCGTCTCGTTCGACCGCGAGCATTCAGCGCGGTTCGGTCCCGTGGCTCAGTGGAAGAGCGTCCCGTTCACACCGGGAAGGTCGCTGGTTCGATCCCAGCCGGGACCACAGAAGGAATGCCCCACCCGATGCAATCGGGTGGGGCATTCCTCGTTTCCGGGGCTTTCGTCTCCGGTCGGCGATCTCAGGCGATGTCGTAGGTGATCTGGACGGTCACGGCCAGCTCCTGGCTGCCGGCCTCGACGGGCACGGTGTTGGCGTGATCGAAGGCCATCGGCGACCGCATCAGCGGGTTCTCCGGCGCCGTCGGCGGCACCTCGACGATCGAGCGCACCGCGCCCAGGTTCACGCCGGCCGCGTCGGCGATCTGCCGGGCCTGGTCCTGGGCCTGCCGGACCGCGCGAGCCCGGGCCTCGGCCCGCAGTTCGCTGTCGTCCGAGATCGAGAAGACAGTCTGTTCCACCCGGATCGAGTCGCCCGCGGCGGCCGCGGCCGCATCGATGAGGGTCCCGGCGGTGGCGATGTCGTGGAGGGTCGCGGTCACACGATTGGTCACCTGATAGCCGTTGATCCGGCCGGAACCACTCTCGTACGTGGGATTGACCGACAACCCGCTGGTCTGGATGTCTTCGGCAGGCACGCCCCTGCCCTTCAGCGTGTCGATCAGCGCCGTGGATCTCTGGGCATTGGCATCCAGTGCCGCTGCCGCCTCCCCGGCCTGGGTCTGGACGCCGAGCGCCACCGTCAGTGTGTCCGGTGTACCGGTCACCGTGCCGGTGCCGCGGGTGTCGATCCCGGCTGGGTCCCCGGCGGATCCGGGTTGTGCGTTGCCGCTCGCGCATCCGGCGAGAGCGGCAACGCACACGGCGGATACCCCGAGCGCGAGAGTGATTCGACGTGAACGATGTGTCGTGTGCATCGGGCCACTATCCGGCAGTCACCGACCCGGTGCGTCGGAATCGTCCGAATGCCGGGGGTCGCCCCCGGAACCGATTCGTGCGGTCGGCCGGTCGATCCACGTCGTCGGTAGTCTGGATCCTGCCGGTGCGCGCACCGGCGCAGACTCGAATCGACGGTGGGTGTGGACGTTGGGTGACCGAACTGTGAACGACCGCACGGCTGATGACAGCAGCGCCGCCGCGGCGAAAGACGGCGGGTTCCATCCGATCGAGGCGCTCGAAGAGGCCGAGAACCGGTGGCTCCGCTGGCGTCGGCGGATCGCCGGAAACACCTCGCTGAACCTCGCCTACCGGTTCGGTGTCGGGATCGTGGGTGCCGTCGTACTCGCCGTCGGCATCGTGACGATTCCGTATCCCGGTCCCGGTTGGTTGATCGTCTTCGCCGGCCTGGGCATCCTGGCCTCGGAGTTCGCGTGGGCGCACCGACTGCTGCACTGGGTTCGCGCCCGCTACGACCGGTTCATGATCTGGTTCGGCCGGCAGTCGGGCTTCGTCAAGGCACTGGGGGTGCTGTTCACCACGATCGTCGTCGTCGCGACCCTCTGGGTGCTCGGCACGTTCAGCCTGATCGGATCCTGGGTGGGGCTCGAACAGTCGTGGTTGGAAAGCCCCCTCTGACATCCTCCCCGGACCGAAGTCCGGGGATTGGTGCCGGCGCACATTTTCGATAGCGGGATCACGGCCATTCCGCGCGACGGCGGGACGGTTCCACTGATGGCGACCTGGTGCCGATAACATGGGGTCGCCCCTCATCCCGGGGCACACTCTCATACCTAGGAGCGCATCGCCGTGACCACGCCCGCATCCGCCACCCCCGCCGCACGCGTCCGAGTGCCCGCCGGGACGACCGCGGGCACGGCGGTGCGCGACGCCGGACTTCCCGGTAAGGGTTCCGACGCCATCGTCGTCGTCCGCGACGCCGAGGGGCAGCTCAAGGATCTGTCCTGGGTTCCCGACGTCGACGTCGAGGTCGAGGCGGTCGCCGCCGACACCGAGGACGGCCGCAGCGTGATCCGGCACTCGGCTGCGCACGTGCTCGCGCAGGCCGTGCAGCAGGAGTTCCCCGAGGCCAAGCTGGGCATCGGCCCCCCGATCAAGGACGGCTTCTACTACGACTTCCAGGTGGACCGGCCGTTCACGCCGGAGGATCTCGCGAAGCTCGAGAAGCGGATGAAGAAGATCGTCAAGGATGCGCAGCGATTCTCCCGCCGCGTCGTCGATGACATCGAGGACGCCCGCACCGAACTCGCGAGCGAGCCGTTCAAGCTCGAGCTCATCAGCGACAAGTCGGGTATCGACGATCCGGAGGTCATGGAGGTCGGCGGTAACGAGCTGACGATCTACGACAACCTCAACCCGCGCACCGGCGAGGTCATCTGGAAGGACCTGTGCCGCGGTCCGCACATCCCGACCACGAAGTACATCCCGGCGTTCAAGATCACCCGCAGCTCGGCCGCGTACTGGCGCGGCGACCAGAGTCGCGAGGACCTGCAGCGCGTCTACGGCACGGCGTGGGAGTCGACCGAGGCGCTCGACAAGCATCTCGAACTGCTCGCCGAGGCAGAGCGGCGCGACCACCGCAAGCTCGGCGCCGAGCTGGACCTGTTCTCGTTCCCCGACGAGTTGGGCTCCGGACTGCCGGTGTTCCACCCCAAGGGTGGCATCGTCCGGCAGGAGATGGAGAACTACTCGCGTCAGCGTCACGTGCAGGAGGGCTACGAGTTCGTCTACTCGCCGCACATCACCAAGGGGCATCTGTACGAGGTCTCCGGTCACCTCGACTGGTACCGCGACGGCATGTTCCCGGCGATGCACATCGACGAGGAACTCAACGAGGACGGCACGGTTCGCAAGCCGGGCCAGGACTACTACCTCAAGCCGATGAACTGCCCGATGCACAACCTGGTCTTCGGGTCCCGCGGCCGTTCGTACCGTGAGCTGCCGCTGCGACTGTTCGAGTTCGGCTCGGTGTACCGCTACGAGAAGTCCGGCGTCGTGCACGGACTGACCCGTGTGCGCGGCATGACGCAGGACGATGCGCACATCTACTGCACCAAGGATCAGATGCGCGACGAGCTGACCAGGGCACTGAAGTTCGTGCTGGGCCTGCTCAAGGACTACGGTCTCGACGACTTCTACCTCGAGCTGTCGACGAAGAACCCCGAGAAGTTCGTCGGCGACGACGCGCTGTGGGAGGAAGCCACCGAGACGCTGCGCGAGGTCGGCGAGGCGTCCGGGCTGAACCTGGTGCCGGATCCGGGCGGAGCCGCGTTCTACGGCCCCAAGATCTCCGTCCAGGTTCAGGACGCGTTGGGCCGCAGCTGGCAGATGTCGACCATCCAGCTCGACTTCAACCTGCCTGAGCGGTTCGACCTCGAGTTCACCGGCAGCGACGGCGCCAAGCAGCGTCCGGTGATGATCCACCGCGCGCTGTTCGGATCCCTCGAACGGTTCTTCGGCGTGCTCACCGAGCACTACGCGGGCGCGTTCCCGGCATGGCTCGCGCCGGTCCAGGTGGTCGGCATCCCCGTCGCCGAGGCGTTCGAGGACCACCTGTTCGACGTCGTCAAGCAGCTCAAGGCCGCCGGTGTGCGGGCCGAGGTGGACGTCAGCGACGACCGCATGCAGAAGAAGATTCGCAACCACACCACCCAGAAGGTGCCGTTCATGCTGCTCGCCGGCGAGCGGGACGTCGAGGCGGGCGCGGTGGGCTTCCGTTTCCGTGACGGCACCCAGATCAACGGTGGCCCGGTGGCGGGCGCCGAAGATGAGCGACGAGGAAGGTCTGATCGTCGCGCGGGGTGAATCGGTGTACGCGGTGCTCAACCTGTACCCGTACAACCCCGGTCACCTGATGGTGGTGCCGTACCGGCGGGTCGCGGCGCTCGAGGACCTGACGCCGGAGGAGAGCGCCGAGTTGATGGCGTTCACGCAGCAGGCGATCCGTGTCATCAAGAGGGTGTCGAATCCGGACGGTTTCAACGTCGGCCTCAATCTCGGTGCCGCTGCCGGTGGATCGCTGGCCGAGCACCTGCACCAGCACATCGTTCCGCGCTGGGGTGGGGACGCGAACTTCATCACCATCCTCGGGGGCGCAAAGGTGATGCCGCAGTTGCTGCGCGAGACGCGTGCGCTGCTGCGCGGGGGCCTGGCGCAGCAACTGCGGCATCACCTTTGCGCCCCCGAGGATGGTGATGAAGTTCGCGTCCCCACCCCAGCGCGGAACGATGTGCTGGTGCAGGTGCTCGGCCAGCGATCCACCGGCAGCGGCACCGAGATTGAGGCCGACG
>NZ_JPOC01000087.1 GCF_000738775.1 Prescottella defluvii | reverse complement strand
CGGGCGCCGCGAGCAGCGTGCGGAACAGGGCGCATCGCTCGTCCAACTCGTCGACGGTGCCGATGTCGACGATGCGGCCGCCGTCGAGGACCGCGACCCGGTCCGCGAGGGTCAGCGTGGAACGGCGGTGCGCGAGGATCAGCGTCGTCCGGCGCCGATCGTCGCGCAGTGCGTCGAAGATGACGGCCTCGGTGTTCGCGTCCACCGCCGAGGTCGCGTCGTCCAGGATCAGGACCCGGGGATCGACGAGCAGGGCACGGGCCAGCGCGACCCGCTGGCGTTGCCCGCCGGACAGCGTCAGCCCGCGTTCGCCGACGACGGTGTCGTAGCCGTCGGTCAGCGCCGTGATGAACTCGTCGGCCTGCGCCAGTTTCGCGGCGGCGCGGATCTCCTCGGAGCTGGCGTCCGGCCGGCCGAGCGCGATGTTGGCGGCGACGGTGTCGGAGAACAGGAACGGCTCGTCGAACACCAGTCCGACCGCCTCACGGAGTTGCTCGGCTCGCAGCGTGGACACGTCGAACTCGCGGCCGTCGCTGGTGAGCGACACCGTTCCGGCGCTCGGGGTGTAGAAGCGCGGCAGCAGCAGCGACAGCGCGGTCTTGCCGGCGCCCGCCGGACCGACGACGGCCACCGACTCGCCGGGCGCGATCGACAGGTCGAGACTCGACAGCACCCGCCGGCCGTCCTCGAAGCCGAACTCGACGTCGCGCAGTGCCACGCCGAGGGGACCGTCGGGAAGGTCGACGGGGTGCGGGGGATCGGCGACGTCGGGTTCGGTGTCGATCACCTCGTAGACCCGTTCGACGGCGGCGCGGGACAGCTGCGCCATGATCACGACCTGCGACAGCGTCCGGGTCGCGCTCGTCATCATCGCGACGTACGCCGCGAAGGCCAGGAACGTGCCGACGGTGATGGTGCCGTGCAGTGCGAGCCAGCCGCCGAGTGCGACGACACCGACGAGACCGAGCTGGGGCAGTGCGGCCATCGACGGGGCGAACCGCGCGTTGACCCGCGCCGCCCGCATGCGTTCGGCGTACAGCGTGCGACCGAGATCCTCGAGCTGGTCGACCGCCCGCTCCTCCTGCCCGAATCCCTTGACCACCCGGACGCCGGTGACGGTCTCCTCGACGTGCTGGGCGAGGTCGGCGGCCCGCTGCTGCGCCGACCAGGTGGCGGCGAACAGCACCGGCCGCACCAGGTAGACGACCAACGCCACCGCGGGAACCACGACGAGGGCGACCAGCGTCAACAGGGGCGACAGCCACGCCATGATCCCCAGCGCGAGGACGAACTGCAGCACCACCCCCGCCGACATCGGCACCATCGCCAGCAGACCCTGCACCAACTGGAGGTCGGTGATCGAGCGGGACACCACCTGGCCGGTCCGGATCTGGTCCTGACCGCGGCCGTCGAGGCGCTGCAGCGACCCGAGCAACCCGAGTCGCAGGTCGTGTTGCACGTCGAGGGAGAGCCGGCCGGCGAGCATCCGGCGGCCGTACTGGCAGCCGAACCGGACGACGGCGAGGGCCGCGATCAGGCCCGCGACGGCGGCGATGACGTCGGTGGCGGTCGATGCGCCGGCGGAGGCCGCGTCGAGCGCGACCTTCGTCAGGAGCGGGAAGGCGATGTCGATGATCGCCGCCACCACCGTCACGGTCAGCGCCCCGACCGCGGTCCGGCGGTGATTCCAGCACTCGGCTCCGAGCCGTCGTATCCAGCCGCGGTGCCCGCCGGACACCGATGTCGCGTCGTGTGTAGCCATCGCGATCAACGGTAGTCCGGCCCGGTGACGGACCCGATGACAGGCCGGACCGGGCCCGGTGTCGGCGGTGTCAGACGATGTCGCGCGAGCGGGTCACCCACCAGCCGAGCCCGCACGACGCGACAGCCCACAGGGACAGCACCAGCAACGACAGCGGCGAGCCGGGGAGGCCGTCGAGTTCGACGTCGTCGACGGCACCGACGAAGGCGGTCACGGTGACCGAGCCCGGAAGCCACTGCGCGACGGCGTCGGCGCCGAGCCCGGCCAGGATCAGGCGCACGATGCCCTCGCCCGCGACGTACCAGACCACGAGCCCGACGGCGCTGCCGATCGACGACCCCGTCGCGAGGGCCAGACCGGCGCCGATCAGCGCCCACAGCGTCGACGCGACCAGACCGATCACCAGTACGCCGGCGATCGTGCCGTCGATCGTGAAGTCGTCGGACAGCGCGAGCAGCAGTGGCACGCTCACGGCCTCGATGACGAGGCAGTAGAGGAGGCCGACCGCGGCCGTGACCGCGAGTTTCGCGGCCAGGACGCTGTCGCGGCCCCGGGCGGTGAGGAAGGTCGTGGTGAGGGTGTTGTGGCGATACTCGGTGCCGGCGTTGACGGCCCCGAACAACGCGGAGAACAGGAACACCAGTCCCAGCGCGACGAACAGTCCGATCGCTGCGGCGGCCGCGTTCGATTCCCGCGAGGCGGACTCGTGGATGAGCCCGTCGAGTATCGGGACGCTGATCGCGCTCGCCATCACGCCGACCAGGAGCGGCACGAGCCCCAGCGCCCACCAGAACCTGAGCGAGGTGATCTTGCGGAGTTCTGCCGTGAGCAGGCGTGCGGTCACCGTCCACCTCCGTCGGTCGGGCCGAACCACGGCCGGGGCGGCACGGGTCCGGGTGGCGCGCCGTAGCCGTGACCGGGTGCCGCGTACTGGCCGGACGTCATCGCCAGGAACACCTGCTCGAGGTCGACGTTCTCGGTGGCGGCGCCGAACACCGTCACCCCGACGTCCGCGGCGGTCCGCCCCACGGTGGCGGGGTCGGATCCGCAGATCGCGATCCGCCCGTCGGCGAGGTGCTGGGTGTCGATGATTCCGGCGGCGGCGAGGGCGGTCGCGAGACGGACCGGGTCGGAGCAGGCGACGAGCAGTCGAGCCCGGTGGGCGCTCCGCAAGTGATCCATGCTGCCCTGGAAGACCAGCGACCCGCGGCTGACGACCACCAGGTGATCGACCATCTGCTCGACCTCACGCAACTGGTGGCTCGACACCAGCACGGTGCGACCGGTGCGGGCGAAGGCGACCAGGAAGTCGCGCAGCCAGGCGATGCCTTCGGGGTCGAGCCCGTTGGAGGGCTCGTCGAGCACGAGGATCTGCGGATCGCCGAGCAGGGCGGTCGCGAGGGTCAGCCGCTGGCGCATGCCCAGGGAGAAGGTGCCGGCCCTGCGACCGGCCACGTCGGCAAGACCCACGAGGTGCAGTACGTACCGGGCTCGATCGTCCGGCACTCCGATCGCGGAGCAGTACATCCGGAGATGGTCGAGCGCGGTGCGCTGGGGGTGCAGTCCGCGGGAGTCGAGGACCGCCCCGACGGCCCGAGCGGGATCGGGGATCGCGCCGAACGGCAGTCCCAGGATCGTCGAACTGCCGGCGGTCGGGCGCACGAGCCCGAGCAACATCCGCAGGGTCGTGGTCTTTCCGGCCCCGTTGGGCCCGAGGAACCCGGTGATCGAGCCACGCTGCACCGTGAAGCTCAGGTCGGTCACGGCGCGGACGGCCTGGAACTGTTTGGACAGTCCCCGCACCTCGATGGCCGGTCCGGGTGGACCGAACTGCATGGCTGAACTCACGAATCCCCCTCGCGCCGACCGGAGCCGATCGAATTCCTGAGAGGGTACCGGCCGGTCTGCACTGCACGCCCGGCGTTGGTGGCGCCGGGCGTGCAGGTCTGCAGGGTGTGCTGCGGGGGACTACTTGTTCAGGAGGGCCTCCATCTGGGCGATCTCCGCCTGCTGGCTGGCGACGATCTCCTGGGCCAGATCGCGCACCTCCTGGCTCTCACCGGCCTGGAGGATCTGCTCGGAGCTGGTGACCGCGCCCTGGTGGTGCTCGATCATCAGCTCGAGCCACATGCGGTCGAACTCGGGCCCGGTCGCGTTCTCCAGGGCCTGCATCTGCTCGGCCGTCATCATCCCCTCATGACCGCCCTCCATGCCGGGCATGCTCTCCGTGCCGGGCATCGACGTCATCGGTCCCGAGGTGCCGTGGCCCATTCCGTCGTGGTCCGTGCCGTCGGGGCCGGTCATCTCCCCGGGCGTCTCCATGGCGCTCGGTTCGGGTACACCCCAGGCCTTCAGCCAGCCCTCCATCTGCTCGATCTCGGGGGCCTGAGCCTTCTCGATCTGCGCGGCCAGTGCGACGACGTCCGGATTTCCGCTCCGGCTGGGCACCATCTCGGCCATCTCCACGGCCTGCTGGTGGTGCGGGATCATCATCTGGACGTAGGCGACATCGGCTTCGTTGTGCGCGCCGCCCTGTTCGTCGGTGCCCGACGCGCTCGCCGATGTGGTCGTGGCGGTGCCGGTGGTCGAGGTGCCGGTGTCGGAGCCGTTGTCGGAACAGCCGACGACGAGGGTGACGGCGGCTGCCGCTGCACCGATTCCGACGAGCATGCGCTTGGTGGTCGTGAGGTGGTTCTTCATGTGGCTTTCCTTACGGGTGTGCACTCTTGTGCGAGATCAGGGACCGGACTGCAGCCGGAACGACGGGGTCGCGCCGCAGTGGCCCTGTCACACCCGCAGGATGCACAGAGACGAGAGGAAGACCGAGGTCGACGGCGCGAAGGGCGGTCCGCGTCCGGCACGGCCCGCCGGGCCGGACGCACGGCGGGGGCGGACGCGCTGCTCCCGGGCGGTCCGCAGCAACAGCCACACCGCGAGGGCGAGTGTGGCGGCGAGCAGGACGGCCAGGCACATGTGGAAGCTGTCGTGGTCGGGCGGGTGGATCGGAGGGTCGGCAGGCATCTCCGGACCGGCGCCGGCCTGGTGGCCGACCGTGTGATGCGCAGAATCCGAGCCTGGCGCGGCCGATGCGAGGGGAGTGGTGGTGACGTGGTGCATCGCCAGGACGCCGAAGACGAGCGCGCACAGTGCTGCCAGTCGAGCGAACGACACTCGAGCCTGGTCACGCATGACTACAACTGTACCGATCGGCTCGGCCGGCTCATCGGTCCAGAAAGGGCTCACCGGTCCAGAAAGGGGAGGACCTCCGCGAGGAACTCGCTGGGACAGTCCAGTTGTGGACAGTGCCCGCAATTCGGGATGACCGCGACGCGCCGGTCGGCGGTCCGGGTGATCCGGCCGGCGGCGCGGGCCGGGGTGAGCAGGTCGTTCGCGCCCCACAGCAGGAGGGCGGGGACGGTCAGTTCGTGCACCATCGTCGCGACGGGCATCTCCGCGATCTCCCGGATGACGACCCGTCCGATCGCGAGTAGGGCGGCTACCTGTTCCTTGGTGGCGTAGTGCCGGGTGTAGCCGGCCCGCACCTGGGCATCGGCCCGCCGCGGATGGCGCAGGGCGGCGCCGGCGTACAGCACCCCGATCATCTGCTGCAGGTACCGGTCGGGCAGTGGGCCGGTCAGCAGCCGTGTCACGCGGTCCACCCCGAGCCGGGCGCCGCGGGTCCACGAGCGTGGAATCCCGGCGACGCCCGGCATGTCCGCGAGGACGACGTCGGTCACCAGGTCGGGGCGCGCGGAGGCGAAGGCGAGGGCGGTCACCGCGCCGAGCGAGTTGCCGATCACGCTCACCGGTCCGGTGCGGTCGCCGACCACTCCGGCGAGGGCGTCGACGTAGCCGTCGATCAGCGGTTCGGACCACGATCCGGCACTGAGACCGAAGCCCGGCAGATCGACGACGAGGACCCGGAAGCGCTCGCCGAGCGTCGGCACCACCTTCTGCCACGTGCCGCCGTGATCGGAGTAGCCGTGGAGCAGCATCACCGTGCGCTCGCCCGATCCGGACGCGAGGACGTGGGGTGCGTCGGGGGATGCGGGGAACACGGCGCCGCCTTTCGTCGGAGCGGATTCGCGGTCAGGACCCCATGCGGTGGGTGTCGTCCGGCATCGGGGGAACCACCTGCAGTCGGGTCTGGCCGTCCAGCGTGCCGAGTCGGTCCGGCCAGTGGGCGGGCGCCGGTCCGAAAACCTGACGGGCGTTGTCGACGACACCGCGACCGATCGCACGGTTTCCGGCGCCGCCGATCACCGCGCCGACGCCGGCGGGGAGCAGTTTGCCGAGGATCAGGGCGCTGCGCTTGGCCGCGTACTTGGTGACGAACTTGCGGACCAGTGAGCTGTTCATCGCCCGCATCGTGCTCGCCGGAATCCGCCCGCTGACCAGGCGTGCCCAGTTGGTCGCCGTCACGCCGGTCGCGCGCTCGACGATCTGCATGCCCGATTCGCCCAGCGCGACCGCCAGCACGAGAGTGCGGCGCTGCTGGTGATCTTGCGGGGAGACGCCGTGCACCGCGGCGATCGCGAGGGTCAGCAGCGCCGACGCCTCGAGGAAGAACGCGGTCTCGGCCCCCACCGCCGCGATCGAGGTCACGGTTCCGATGGCCGGCACCGCCGCGGCCGCCCCGACGGCGCTGCCGCTGCCGGTGACGGCGGTCAGGAACATCTTCTCGATCCGCGCGACGATCTGCGCCGGGCTCTCGTCGGGATGAGCCCGGCGGACCCGTTCGACGTACCTGGCGACGGCCGGTGCCTGCAGCCGGCCCGCATTGTCGAGGATGGAGACGATGGTGGACTCCATCCGCCCCTGCTTCTCGCCCGTCATCAGCCCTCACTTCGCTATCCGGCGGTCGGTTGTCCGTCCCGCGATTCCGCCTCCCAGTAGATCAGGGCCTCTGCGCGCTCGCCCAGTGCGACAGCGGCACAACTTCTTCCGGTCGGGGCGGGTGCGGTGCGGTGCCGCTGCCGAACGGGTGGCCGCCGAGCGCTTCGCGGCCGTGCGGTTCCAGCCAGTGCCACAGCTCGGGGCCCTTCGGCACGATCTGCGTCGGGTTGATGTCCTTGTGGACGATGTAATAGTGCTGCTTGATGTGGGTGAAGTCGATCGTGTCCCCGAAACCGGGGGTCTGGAACAGGTCCCGCGCGTAGTTCCACAGCACCGGCATCTCCGACAGCTTGCTTCGATTGCACTTGAAGTGTCCGTGGTAGACCGCGTCGAATCGGGCGAGGGTGGTGAACAGGCGGACATCGGCTTCGGTGATGGTGTCGCCCACCAGGAACCGCTGGGTCGACAGGCGTTCGGTCAACCAGTCCAGACGCTCGAACAGTCGTTCGTACGCACTGTCGTACGCGTCCTGCGAGCCGGCGAAGCCGCAGCGGTAGACGCCGTTGTTGACGTCCCGGAACACCAGTTCGGACACCTCGTCGATCTCGCCGCGAAGATCCTCCGGATAGAGGTCGGGGGCGCCGTCTCGATGGAACTCCTTCCACTCGGTGGACAGGTCCAGCGTCATCTGCGGGAAGTCGTTGGTGACGACCTGTCCGGTCTCGATCTCGACGATCGCCGGGACCGTGATCCCGCGGGGGTATCCGGGGAAGCGGGCGAAGTACGCGTCCTGCAGTCGCGGGATCTTCAGCACCGGGTCCACCCCGCCGGGATCGAGGTCGAACGTCCAGCTGCGCTCGTCGTGGGTCGGGCCGCAGATGCCCATGGACAGAACGCCTTCCAGTCCCAGCAGGCGTCGGACGATGATCGACCGGTTGGCCCACGGGCAGGCGCGGGCGACGATCAGGCGGTACCGGCCCGGCTCGACCGGATAGCCGTCACGGCCGTCGGCGGTGATCCGTGTCGTGATGTAGTGCGTGTCGCGGGTGAATTCCTTGCCCGCTTCCACGAAATCGGCTCCGACGTCCTCGGCGCCAGTCCTGTTCTCCGTGCTCTCGCTCATCGCGTGTCTGCTCCGTGTCTCGGCCTCGCCGCTGCCGTGTCACCCCTGCTTCACACGGTACTGGGAGCCACCACGATCGACACGAAGGTTCCGAGTTCCTCGTAGCCGAGTGCGGACGCCAGCCGGCGGGATGCGACGTTGTCGCGGTGGGCGCGCCACTGGGGGATCAGTCCGGCGTCGAGGGCGTCGTTGGTGGCGAGCAGCGTCGCGGTCGCACCGAATCCGCGCCGACGGGCGGAGGGTGCCGTCAGGGCGCCCATGTCCGCGACGATGCCCTGCCACTCGGCGTAGGCGGCCGCGGCCAGTGGGTGGTGCGCGTCGTCGACGACGGTGAACCAGGTGCCCTTCTCGGCGAGGCCGGCCTCGGCGACGTCATCGGGCGGGCAGAGGTTCTGCAGCTCGACGACGTGTGCCAGGTCGTGCGAGACCAGTGGTTCCTCGACCGCCGTGGCCGTTCCGAAGTCGGCGGCCCAGGCGAGTTCGGTGGGTCCGCCGCTGCGGCCCGCGTGGTCCTTCGCGAGCGCCGAGAACGCGCCGGGGCGGGCGAGGTCGTCGTCGGACCAGTCCTGCGCGCGTTCGGTGGCCCACGCCGGGCCGACGAGCGCACTCGCACCGGCGATCCTCACGAACCGGATCCGGTTCGCGGTCTCGTCGACCCTGACGTGGCGGGTTCCCGGGGTGTCGAGGGCGCGGTCGGGGAGGCCGAGTTCCCGAGACCAGGCGAGGCGGATGATGTCGATCTGATGCGCGTCCACGCGCACAACGGTAGTGCCGCCGCGGGGCGTACCGTCGAAGCTGCAGGGAGCGCGAGGGAGCGTGACGGTTGATGGCGACCACCGTCCGGAGCAAGGTCGGCAATCTGCCGTCTGCGCTGACGACGTTCATCGGACGTCGGCGCGAGCTCGCGGCGGCCAAGCGATTGCTCTCCTCGGCGCGGCTGGTGACGTTGACGGGAATCGGGGGCGTCGGCAAGACGCGGCTCGCGCTGCGGGTCGCGGAGGACGTGCGGAGCGACTTCGCGGACGGTGTGTGGTTCGTGGAGCTCGCGGAACTGCACGACCCGGAGCTGGTGCCGGACACGGTCGCCGCGGTCTTCGGGCTGCACGACCAGGCGGCCAGCTCTCCGCTGGACCTGCTCGTCGAGCACCTCGCCGACCGGGATGCGTTGCTGCTCCTGGACAACTGCGAGCATCTGGTGGCCGCGGCGGCCAAGCTGACGTCTGCTGCT
>NZ_JPOC01000086.1 GCF_000738775.1 Prescottella defluvii | reverse complement strand
GTCGGGCAGCGTGTAGACGGACACGAGGATCCCTTCTTAGGGCGTGGCGCCCTGACGTGTGTGTTCGTTGAATCGTGCTCGGGGTAACCCAATCTCATTGGTACACCCTGCGCAAGCCGCGCGCCGAGGTGGGGACATCCGCACAAAAAAGTTCGCTCACCCTGAAACCGGGCCTCCGATGTGCTCTTCGGACATCGCGGGCGCGGACCGAAATTGGAACAGGTGGTGAACGAAACCTTAGGATCAGGTGATGCCATCCGACACGACCGCCGCAGACTCGCGGCCGGAGGTGGCACCTCGCATCGACCTGACCGGCGCCGACCTGCTGCGCACCATCGCTGTGCTCGCCGTCGTCTACTCGCACATCTCCTTCTATCTCATCGACGATCTCGGCTCCGGCTGGTGGATGATCGACATCGTCTACGAAGTGTTCGTCGACGGGCTGAACCTCAACCAGCACCTGTCGTTCGTCGGCGTCGCCATCTTCATGACCCTCACCGGCGCGGTCATCACCCGATCCGCGATCCGGCACAGTCCCACGCGATTCCTGCTCGACCGGGTGGGCCGCCTGCTGCCCGCGTTCTGGATCGCGATCGCCGCCGCCGTGCTGCTCGTCAAACTGGGCATCAACGGCATGTTCAGTGGGCAGCCGGGGATCTCGAACGGGGAGGCCGCGCTCAGCTTCGTGCTCGGCGGATTCTTCCTCAAACCCGAGGTAGCGGTGCTCGGCGTCACGTGGACGCTCGTCGTTCAGGTGCTGTTCTATGTGTACTGCGTTGCCGCGCGGCCACTCCTGCGGACCCGGCCGATCGCGGTGCCGCTCCTCGGCGCGGCGATCTGCGCACTGGTCCTGCTCTACAACCTCTACGTCCCGCAGCCCTACACCGTGCCGATGCTGTCCAAGATCGCGGCGACACTACCGACGGTGTTCCTCGGCCAGCTCATCTATCTGTGGTGGTCGCGCCTCGTCGACTGGCGCTGGGTGATCGTCGGTGTGCTCGCGCAGATCGAGGTGGTCCGGCTGGCCACCGAGATCCGCGTGTACTGGGCCGGCGACCGCTACCTGTGGACCATCGCCGTCGTTACCGCGTGCGTCGTGGTGCTCGGTCGCTACAGCGGACGCCCGACGCGGTGGTCGGTGATCCGCTGGACCGCCACCCGCAGCTACGCGATCTACCTCGTCCACACGCTGATCCTCTACCGCGTCTACGAGAACGCTGTCGGCCCGCTCGGCCGGACCGGCGCCGTCGTCGCTTTCCTCGTCGTCACCGCCCTCGTGTCGGAGGTGCTGTACCGGTGGGTGGAGATGCCGGCCGCGCGCTGGCTGTCTGCGCGCACCCGCAGGATCGGCCGCAGCGCGCCGCCGCCCGAGCCTGCCGAGGCGCCCGCACGACCGGTGGACGCGTCGGACCACGCGTAGCATCGACGCTATGTCTTGGTTCGATGACATCCTCGCTCGTGCCGGTACGAAATCCGTGATGGTCACGCCGGATCAGGCCCTGCCCGGCCGCGAGACACCGATGCCGGTGCCCGCCGCCCACTTCGTCAACGGGCACCCGCTGCAGCCACCGTTCCCCGACGGCATGGAGACCGCCGTCATCGGAATGGGCTGCTTCTGGGGCGCGGAGAAGGAGTTCTGGCAGCTCGACGGTGTGTACTCCACCGCCGTCGGATATGCGGGCGGCTACACGCCCAATCCCACCTACGAAGAGGTGTGCTCCGGACGGACCGGGCACACCGAGGTGGTGTCGGTGGTCTTCGATCCGAAGCTGATCTCCTACGAGGCCGTGCTCAAGCAGTTCTGGGAGAACCACGACCCGACGCAGGGCATGCGCCAAGGCAACGACCACGGCACCCAGTACCGGTCGGTGATCTACACCGGATCCGACGAACAGGCCGCGACGGCACGGGCCACCGCGGACGCCTACGGCGCGCGTCTCGCCGACGCCGGATACGGGGCCGTCACCACCGAGATCGCGCCCCTCGGCACGTTCTACTACGCCGAGGACTACCACCAGCAGTACCTCGCGAAGAACCCCGGCGGCTACTGCCCCGTCCACGCGACGGGTGTCAGCTGTCCTGTGGGTCTGGGCGCCTGAGACCGAACGCCACGAGCCCCCATCGGAGAGATCCGATGGGGGCTCGTCGCAATTCAGTCGAGTCGTGTCGGCCGACTCGCGGTTTCCGCTAGCTGGAGCCGAACAGTCCGGACAGCGAACCGAGGCCGGATCCGGTGTTGCCGCCGGGGATTTCCTCGGCATCGACGGTGACGATCTTGGTGACCGTGGTCTCTGCGCCGTCCACGATGACCGTGGCGGTCAGGATCTGCTCGCCGGCAGCGGGAGTCCACGAACACGTGGCCGTTCCGTCAGCAGCAACCGTTGCGGTGCAAACGGTCTCGGTGCCGATCTTGATGACGACATCGGTGTCCACGTCAGCGCCGGTGACCGTGATGGTCGCGGGCGCGCCGGCGGTGGGTGCGGCCGGGTTCACGGCGATCACCGCGGGTGCGGTCGGGGCGGCGGTGACGGTGCCGGTGCGGGGTGCCGAGGTGGACGCCGCGTGGGTGGTGTCGCCGAGGTACTCGGCGGTGATGGAGTAGTTCTGGCCGGCGTCGGCGGCGGCGGGGGTCCAGGTGTAGGTGGCGGTGCCGTTGTTGATGGTGCCGGTGCCGAGGACGGTGCCGTTGTTGCTGAATTCGACGTCGCCGGTGGCGCCGGTGGTGACGGTGGCGGTGAGGGTGGATGCCGAATCAGCCTGCGGGGCAGGGGAGATCGTCACATCAGTGGTCGAGGCGACCTTGGTGATTTGGAACTTCGGGCCGACGTTGCCGGGTGAGGTATCGAACCCCTGGTTGGCGCCGACGTGGACACTCGAGAGAATGTCGACGCCGACCGCGCAGCTCGTGCTGACGTCGTACTGGGCCTCGTAGCTTATCGACTTACCGATCCAGCTGCCGGTCATGCGGACGTAGTCGGGTGCGACCTCGGTGGTCACGCCCTTGCCGTTGATCCGCGAGGAGTCCGGCACGTAGGTCAGGCACGCGTCGTGGAGGTCCTTGATGGCGGTCGTGGTCGGGATTCGCCAATCGCCTGTATTCAGTGAGGCGCTGACTTTGATACGGCTACCGATCTCCGGGTTGGCGGCGGTGCCGGTGGGGACGTTCTGAATGGTCCGGTTGATCGTCCAGCGGCCCCCGATGTCCTGTGAAACATTCACCGAGAACGCGGATGCCGTCGCGGCACCGAGTGATGCGGCCGCGCCGACCGCCAATGCGGCTGCGCTGGCGCCTGCCAGTAACCGACGTGTGTTTTCGTTCTTCAACTTCTTCCAGCCCCTCTGCGGATGTGCACCGACCGGATATCTGGACACCCGTCCAACCGGCCATGATTCAGGTCACAGTACTGCATCAATCGCCTGAAACGAGCGGATCGACTGGACTTTCACGATCCGAGAGGGGAGGCGTGCATCACACGAGGTGTGGCGCGATCGGTACCGTGCATCCGGCTGGTGGGCGATACCGGAAACAGCGAGGTGCACACCCGATTCCGCCGGGTGTGCACCTCAGTTCTGGGGCCGGTCCGATCGTCAGTTCAGCTGCGGCATGACCTCGGAGGCGACCAGTTCGAGGTGATCGAGGTCGGCGAGATCGAGTGTCTGCAGGTAGATCCGCTGCGTCCCGGCCTCGCGGTAGCGTCCGATCTTGTCGACCAGTTCGGCGGGGCTGCCGGCCAGGCCGTTCTCTCGGAGTTCGCCCACCTCACGTCCGATGCGCGCGGCGCGGCGGGCGATCTCCTCCTCGGTGCGGCCGCAGCACAGGACCAGTGCGTTGGAGTAGACGAGCTTGTCCGAGTCGCGGTCGATCGCCGCGCAGGCCTCCCGCACCCGACCGAACTGTGTGACGGTGTCCTCGATCGAGGCGAACGGCAGATTGAATTCGTCGGCGTAGCGCGCGGCCATCGCCGGCGTGCGGCGCTTGCCCATGCCACCGATCACGATCGGCGGCCGCGGGGTCTGCACCGGCTTGGGCAGCGCGGGGGAGTCGGTGACCGGGAAGTGAGCGCCCTCATGGGTGAAGGTCTGCCCCAGCGGCGTCTCCCACAGTCCGGTGATGACCGCGAGGGACTCCTCGAGTCGGTCGAAGCGCTCGCCGAGGGACGGGAACGGGATGCCGTACGCCCGGTGCTCCTCCTCGAACCAGCCCGCGCCGAGGCCGAGTTCGATGCGTCCACCACTCATCGCGTCGACCTGTGCCACGGCGATCGCCAGCGGTCCGGGATACCGGAACGTGGCCGACGTGACGAGGGTGCCGAGGCGAATCGTCGAGGTGTCGCGGGCGAGTCCGGCGAGCGTGATCCATGCGTCGGTCGGGCCGGGCAGGCCCTCGGCGTTCATCGCCAGGTAGTGGTCGGACCGGAAGAACGCCTCGTACCCGAACCGTTCGGCGGCCAGGGCGACCGCAAGAAGATCGTCGTACGTGGCGCCCTGCTGCGGCTCGGTGAAGATTCTCAGGTCCATGCCCACCACTGTGCCCGACGCGGGAATGTGACCTGCGTCGGAGGATGCACGCAACCGGAAGGGAACCGATCGGCTCCGTTCGACGTCAGATCAGATGTCGGGACCGGAGCGTCCCGACATCTGGGGGGAGGGCCGGGCCGGAGTTTCGGAGCGCGGGATGGGGCACACATCCCGCCGGTGGGGAAACTCCGGCCCGTGCGGGCCCCTGCACGCCACCCCGCTCCCACGCAAATCCGCACAGGCTGTGGATTGCCGGGGCGATCGACGGTGCACAGTTGTCAACGAATCATCCCGAGTGCGGCGCTGACCTGTGGATGAAGCCCGCTCGGATCCCTCAGTGCTGTGGATGAAGCTGTGGAAACTGTGGATAACCCCGCAATTCAAGTGGTGCAGATCACGTTTGAACACTCAATTGGCGGCTGCAGCGCAGCGAGCGTCTCGGTCCGGTCACGAACCGCGCCGGCCGGTAACGCGAGATGAGCGGTCCGGGAATGGCGCTCGTGCCAGAATCGAGGTTGTGAGCATCCCGCACGTCCCCACCGTCGTCGTGACAGACCTGCCGACGGAACCTGCTGACGCGATCGTTCTGTTGGACGTGCGCGAGCACGACGAATGGGACCTCGGGCACGCCCCCACCGCGCTGCACATCCCGCTGGTGGACGTGCCCGCCCGCATCGACGAGATCGACATCGACGCCGAGGTGTACGTCGTGTGCCGTCAGGGTGGGCGATCGATCATTGCGGTCGAGTACCTCAACAACATCGGGTTCGATGCCTACAACGTCGCCGGCGGCATGGTCGCGTGGCAACAGGCCGGCCTCCCGCTCACAGCCGACGACGATCCCGGCTCGGCGAAGATCTACTAGATGAGCGTCGTCCAGGTCTGCGCACGCTGCGCATCCCGATGGCCGGTGGCCTCCGCCCCGGCCCAGTGGTGCCCTCGATGTGGCGGCGTGCTGCTCTCCCCGGTCGACACCGCCCGCCCCGCCCCGGCGACCGGCCGCAACTTCCGCTGGGTCGCCCGCAGCCCGTACCCGCCGCTGGGTCGCCGTCGTCCCGCACCGCGCGGACTCGGCCCGACGCCGCGCTACACCCATATTCCGCGGTGGGGACTGTCCGATCCGCCGCCACCCGAACCTGACGACCGGGCCCCCCGCGTCGAAGTGGCCGCGGATCTCGCACCCACCCTGCTCGCCTGCACCGCGATCGTCTTCGCGCTCGCCGCGGTCTCCGAGGCCTTCCGATACGGACTGCTCGTCTTCAACCGGGTGCGCCTGGTGGACCCGGTGACGCTGGCCGTGTCGGACGCGGCCGTGTGGGCGACGCAGGTGTCCGCGCCGCTCGTCGCGCTCGCCGCGGCCGTCACCACCGTGTGCCGACTCGTCGTCATCCGCCGCGACGTGTTCGGCGCCCGCGGGCTCGCCGATCCCCGGACACCCCGATCCCTCGCCCTCGGCGTCCTCGTGCCGGTCGTCAACCTCGTGATGCCCGGGGTGTACCTCACCGAGATCGCCGGCGGACACCGACGCACCCGCACCGTCGTGCGGATCTGGTGGGCGACCTGGGCGCTGGGCGGTGTCCTGGTCGCGGTCGGAGTGCTCTGGCGCAACCCGGACTCGCTGCAGGCGCAGGCCGACAGTGTCGTGCTGGCCGCGATCACGGCCGCCGTCGGCGCCGCCACGGCCGTGCTGACGCTGTACGTGATCCGATGCTTCGACGGCCTGGACCTGTTCGGCCGACCGCGCCGCGTCACCCGTTGGGTCAACGCGCCACAGGCCGAGCAGCCCGAGCAGTCTGAGCAGCCCGCGAAGGTGACGGCCCGATGAGCCCGGATCGGCGTGGCCCACTCGTCGTCGCCCACCGCGGCGCGTCGGCCGACCGGCCCGAACACACCCTCGCGGCCTACGACCTGGCCCTGCAGGAAGGCGCCGACGGACTCGAGTGCGACGTCCGACTCACCCGCGACGGACACCTCGTCTGCGTCCACGACCGGCGCATCGACCGGACCTCCACCGGCTCCGGGATCGTCAGCGAGATGACGCTGCAGTCCCTCGGTGAACACGACTACGGCGCCGACGGCGAACCCGCGGGGCTGCTCACGCTCGCCGAACTGATCACCCTGACCCTGGACTGGACGTCCCGCCCGACCAAGCTGTTCATCGAGACCAAGCACCCGGTCCGCTACGGGGGGCTCGTCGAGAGCAAGGTCCTCGCCGAACTGGCCCGCTTCGGGCTGGCCGCGCCCGTGTCCGCCGACCACTCCCGTGCCGTCGTGATGTCGTTCGCGGCCAGCGCCGTGTGGCGGGTCCGGCGGGCGGCGCCGCTGCTGCCGACCGTGCTGCTCGGAGACGCGTCCCGCTACCTCGGCGGCGGCGCCGCGACCACCGTCGGAGCCACCGCCGTCGGGCCGTCGATCAGGACTCTGCGCGAGCATCCCGAGATCGTCGACAAGGCCGCCGCGGCCGGCCGCGCCACCTACTGCTGGACCGTCGACGACCCCGCCGACGTCGCCCTGTGCAAGGAACTCGGAGTCGGCTGGGTGGCGACCAACCATCCGGGGCGCACCAAGAAACTGCTGGGCGGCTGAGCGGATCGCTCCGTCCGTGTAGGTTTTGGCCTCGTGGGTAAGAAGAGCAAGAGAAACAGTGGTCCCAAGCCGGACAGCGGTCGCGCCGAGAAGCTCGAACAGCGCCGCCTCGCACGTGAAGCCGAGGTGACCGCGCCGACCCGACCGTTCGAAGGCCTTGCCGCCGAATGCGACCTCGTCGCGCTGCGCGAGTTCGTGCCGTCCGCCCTCGCGGTGCTGCCCGTCACCGACACCGGCAAGCCCGTGACCGCGGCGACCGTGCTGCCGGGCGCCGTGGCCGCGCTGGTCCGGGACGAGTCCGGTGACGCCGGCCGATACGTCGGCCTGCAGGTCCAGGCGCACACCGCCGATCCCGGCGCCGACCTCGGTGCCGCCGTGGCCTGGGCACAGACCGCCGGACCGGGGACCTCCCTCACCGCTGCGAACCCGAGCGCCGACAGCCCCCGCCTCGCCGACCTGATCGACGCGGACACGCTGCCGACCATCACCGTGCACCAGAGCTTCGACTGGTGGATCCCCGAGGGCGTCGAGCCCGCCGCCGACGTCGCCATGACCGTGCAGCAGGCCAACACGGCGATCATGCCGTCCGCGCGCGTCGAGGCCGACGGCGTCGTCGCCGCATGGTGGGTCGATGCCGGCGAGAAGGCGCACCTGCGCTGGGTGCGCCCCGAGGACGAGGACGCGCTGATGCTGGCACTCGCCCGCGTCCACGCCGCCGGTGGACTGCACCTGGGTGAGGGTTCGCGCTTCGCGGGCTCGTTCCGCACCCACGGCCTGCTGGTGCCGGTCTTCGACCTCGACCCCGAGAAGCACGCCAACGAGTGGGCCGCGGCCACCGCCGAACTGGGCGACCGACTGGCACAGGCTCTGGCCGTCGACGCGCCGCTCACGGCCGCCGAATTGCGGGCCCGCGACGGCCTGCGCGGCCGCCAGGTCACGCTGCGCTGACCCTCTCGAACAGCTGAAGGGTCCCTTCACGCGCTGTGAGCGTGCGAAGGGACCCTTCAGCTGTTTCGGATGCGGCTAGATGTACCCGGTCAGGACGTTG
>NZ_JPOC01000085.1 GCF_000738775.1 Prescottella defluvii | reverse complement strand
GCGGTCGGCGTCACCGTCGTGCGCCAGACCGATGTCCGCGCCGTGCTCGACGACGGCACGCTGCAACGACTCGAGGTGCGTCGACCCGCAACCGTCGTTGATGTTGAGACCGTCCGGATCCGCGTGGATCGCGATCACGGTCGCGCCGGCACTGCGGTAGGCGTCGGGCCCGACCGTCGACGCCGCGCCGTGCGCGCAGTCCACGACGACGGTGAGCCCGTCGAGACGGATGTCGACGGCACCGGCGAGGTGAGTCAGGTATCGGCTCGACGCGTCGAATGCGACGTCGACCCGACCGATACCGGCACCGGTGGGGCGTCGCGCCGGTCCCGCG
>NZ_JPOC01000084.1 GCF_000738775.1 Prescottella defluvii | reverse complement strand
ATCGCGATGCGCACCACTGCGGTCGGTGACCGGTACGTGCTCGAGGAACTGCGTTCGGGCGGATTCAGTCTGGGCGGTGAACAGTCGGGACACGTCGTGCTGCCGCGCCACGGCACCACAGGTGACGGCGTGCTCACCGGTCTGCGGTTGATGGCACGCATGGCCGCCACCGGTAGTTCGCTGGCGGAGTTGGCCGGCGCGATGACGGCGCTGCCTCAGGTGCTGATCAACGTGCGGGTCACGGACAAGGCGACCGTCGCGGCCGCCCCGCAGGTCCAGGACGCGGTCCGCGCGGCGGAGACCGAACTCGGGGACACCGGCCGGGTGCTGCTGCGC
>NZ_JPOC01000083.1 GCF_000738775.1 Prescottella defluvii | reverse complement strand
CGACATCGACGAGATCGAGAACCAGGTGTTCACCGGCGATCCGGCCGTCGCCCGACGCATCTACGACCTGTCCGGCGAGGTGATCGACTTCCAGCGCGCGACGCACCCACTGGTGTCGATGCTCGAAGCCCTCGATCGCGGCTCCGACAAATATCACGTCGACGTCGAACTCCGACGGCACCTGCGGGACGTCCTCGACCACACGATCCGGGTGATCGAGCGCGCCGACTCGTCGCGCGCGCACCTGCAGACCGCGCTCACCGTCCACGCCACACTCGTCGCCCAGAAGCAGAACGAGGAGATGCAGCGGCTGACCATGACCAGCCTCGCCCAGAACGAGGAGGTCAAGAAGATCTCCGCCTGGGCGGCCATCCTCTTCGCCCCCACGCTGGTGGGCACCGTCTACGGCATGAACTTCGAGGACATCCCGGAACTCGGCTGGGAGTTCGGGTATCCGATGGCGGTCCTGCTGATGGTCGCGACGTCGGTGACGCTGTTCCTCGTCTTCAAGCGTCAGCACTGGCTCTGATCCACCGTCCGGTGAGCGGGATCACATGACGACCGAACCTCACTCCGCGACATAGGGTTCCGGCATGATCAAGGCCGTCGCACTGCTCGCCCGCAAACCCGACCTGTCACACGACGAGTTCGTGGCGTACTACGAGAACAACCACGCGAAGCTGATCCGACGCCTCCTGCCGCAGATCCGCGAGTACCGCCGCAACTACCTCGACCGTGACACCGGGATCGGCGCGGACGGTGTCGGCCCCCCGGACTTCGACGCGAGTGCCGCGGAGTCGGCCCGGGAGACGCTCGGCGGTGCCCATCAGGTCGCGGCGGGTCTGCCGGCCGAGCAGGGCGCCGCGCTGCTCGACTCCGCGGGCCGTGCCTTCG
>NZ_JPOC01000082.1 GCF_000738775.1 Prescottella defluvii | reverse complement strand
GGACGTCGTCGGATTCCTCGAGGGCGTCGACCAACTTGAAGACCTTGCGAGCACCCTCGGCGTCGACCGGGACCTCGACCGACGCCCGGAAGTCCGGATCGGCCGACTCGTAGTCGACACCGGCGTCGACCAGCGCGGTCCGTACAGGGATCAGATCCCCGGCCTCGCACACGATCTCGAAGGTGTCGCCGAGATCGTTGATCTCCTCGGCACCGGCCTCGAGCACGATCTCC
>NZ_JPOC01000081.1 GCF_000738775.1 Prescottella defluvii | reverse complement strand
GCAACAGCCCGCGGCGTCGGATCCCGGCCTTCCGGCCGACTACTTCTGCTCGTAGGTCCCGGTGATCACCGCGCGCGCGATCGCGTGCGAGAACAGGTTGAAGCCGAGGAACGCCGGCTTCGAGTCCGGGGTCACGTCGAGGTGGTCGACGTCGACCGCGTGCACCGCGATCATGTAGCGGTGCGGGCCGTGCCCCTGCGGCGGCGCGGCGCCCAGGAAGCGGGCGAGGCCGCCGTCGTTCTGCAGTGTGACGGCACCGTCGGGCAGGCCCGAGCCGGTCTCGTCGCCGGCGTCGGTACGCAGCGACGTCGTGGTGACCGGGACGTTCGCGACCGCCCAGTGCCAGAAGCCAGACGCCGTCGGCGCGTCCGGGTCGAACATCGTCACGGCGAAGCTCTTGGTCTCCGGCGGGAATCCGGACCACGACAGCTGCGGCGAGATGTCGCGTCCACCGGCCCCGAAGATCCCGCTGACCTGATCGTTCTTCAGCGGGGCGCCGTCAGTGACGTCCTCGGACGTCAGCGTGAAAGTCGGCAGGTCGGGCAGTCCGTCGTACGGATCGTGTGCCATGTGAATCCTCTCCCAGATCTCGGGTCCAGCGGGTCAGCTGTGTAGCAGGAAGTGTTCCATCACCCGGGTGCCGAAGTGCAATGCGTCCACCGGCACCCTCTCGTCGACGCCGTGGAACAGCGCCGCGAAGTCCAGCTCCGGCGGCAGCCGCAGCGGTGCGAAGCCGAAGCACCGAATCCCCAGACGCGCGAACGCCTTCGCGTCGGTACCGGCGGACAGCATGTACGGGACGGTGCGCCCGTTCGGATCGTGCGCAAGGATCGCGTCGTTCATCGCGTCCACCAGGTGACCGTCGAACGTCGTCTCGTAGGAGTCGAGCTTGGTGATCCACTCCCGGGTGACGTTCGGCCCGATCAGCTCGTCCACCTCGCGTTCGAACGCGGCCTGCCGGCCGGGCAGCACCCGGCAGTCGAACACCGCCTCCGCGGTCTGCGGGATGACGTTGGCCTTGTAGCCGGCCTTGAGCATCGTCGGGTTGGCGGTGTCCCGCAGCGTCGCGCCGATGATCCGCGCAATGGATCCGAGCTTGGCGAGCGTGCCGTCGATGTCGGGCGAGTTCGGGTCGAAGTCGACGCCGGTCTCCTCGGCGAGCACGGTGAGGAACTCCGCGACCGAATCGGACATCACGAGGGGGAACGTGTGGTTGCCGAGCCGGGAGACGGCGTCGGCGAGGATCGTCACCGCGTTGTCCTCGTGCAGGAACGATCCGTGGCCCGCGGTGGCCTTCGCGGTCAGCCGCATCCACCCGAGCCCCTTCTCGGCCGTCTCGACGAGATACAGGCGCCGTTCCGTGCCGTCCGCGCGCGGAACGGTGAGGGAGAAGCCGCCCACCTCCCCGACCGCCTCCGTGACCCCGTCGAACAGATCGGGCCGGTGATCGACGAGCCACTGGCAACCCCACTTGCCGCCGGCCTCCTCGTCCGCCACGAACGCGAACAGGATGTCCCGCGGCGGGACGGTGCCCTCGGCCTTGAACTGGCGGGCCAGCGCCAGCATCATCCCGCACATGTCCTTCATGTCGACCGCCCCGCGGCCCCACACGTAACCGTCCTCGACTGCGCCGGAGAAGGGATGCACGCTCCAGTCGGCCGGTTCGGCGGGCACGACGTCGAGGTGTCCGTGCATCATCAGGGTTCCGCGCCCGGGATCCGCGCCCCGCAGTCGCGCGAACACGTTGCCCCGGCCCGGCGCGCCCGATTCGACGTATTCGGTCTCGTAGCCGACCTCCTCGAGCTGCTGCTGGACCCACAGGGCGCACTCGCGTTCCCCCTTGGCCGTCTCGAGTTCGCCGGTGTTGGAGGTGTCGAACCGGATGAGCGCGCTGACGAGGTCGACGACCTCGGATTCGGCGCGGCTCACGGGCTGCGATGAGGACATTGCTTCGTCATGTGATGGCACCTCACTTTCCTACCACCGCCGCGACGTCTCCATCGGCAACCGTTGCATCGCACTTTTGGCCCAAAACCCCCCTCTGACCAGGCGATTTTGGACCTGGCGAAAGATCGGATAATCTTTCCAGGCACCCGGAGAACGGGGCAAAGAGAAAAACAACTGAATGCCTCACGAAGAGGCGAGCAACAACGAGTCCGAGTGGCGGAATGGCAGACGCGCTAGCTTGAGGTGCTAGTGTCCTATTAACGGACGTGGGGGTTCAAGTCCCCCCTCGGACACTCTGAGTTGAGACAGACGAGAAGATCCCCGGTTCCCGGTTTTCCAGGAACTGGGGATCTTCTCGTTTCTGCGCATTCACGTCACCGGCGCATCGCCGCCATCCTCAGGTTCGCCCGATCGGCCGTCGTCAGTTCCCGCACCGCGAGGTCCTTCGCACACACCAGCAGCGACCCCACCGCACTCACCCGCGGGAACGTCAGTTCGGTGTGGTTGACGTTGTCGCGGTCGTCGGCGCCGTCGTACACCACGGTCGAACCGCGGGTCAGCCACCGCTTCACGTCGACCACGCTGGGCAGATGCCCCACGGTCCGCAGGTGGAACGACTGCAGCAGCGCCACGACGCCCAGCACGACCGGGGTCGCCTGACTGGCCCCGTACTGGATCGACTCCCCGGTGTCGTTGAGGATGCCCGACGAGGTGATCGGCGATCCCGGCGCGAAGGTGTCCGTCGCGCACGGGCCACCGACCGACCGGTGCAACCGCTGCGTGAACGGCGTGAGGCGGTCCGAGTCCGACGCGAAGGCCTTCGCACCGTCCCGGTAGCGGAAGCTGCCCTCGTCGGCGTCGTACACCGCCCCGACGCTGATCGTCTGACGGAACACCGCCGGGTAGCACATTCCCTGCATGCCGCCGTGCGCGTAGTAGTCGTTGCCCGCCGCGAGGCAGCAGCACACGCCCTCGTCGGTGAGTTCCTGCAGCAGCGCCCCGATCGCGTCGCCGGGCATGTCGGTGTCCGTCGTGCGATTGTCGGACGCCCCGGTCGCCAGGCACAGCGCCGAGATCCCGAGCGACGCCCGCCGGTCGAGGATCCAGTCCAGTGCGTCGCGGATGTCGGCGAAGCGCCCCGTGCCGTCGTTGGCGAGAACCTTGACCGGCACCACCCGCGCGTTCGGCGCGATTCCGGTGTGGATCCGTCCCGCACACGCGATGCCCGCCACGGAGGTGCCGTGCCCGTGCCCGTCGGTGATCTCGGCGGGATCGCCGCCGTAGTCGGAGGTGAAGTTCCGTCCCGGAACCACTCGCCCGGCGAAATCGACGTGTGTGGAACGCAATCCGGTGTCGAGCACCGCCACGGTGACGCCGGAGCCCGACACGTTGAAATCGCGCCGCGCATCGGGTGCGCGGACCAGCAGATCCACTTCGGTCAGTTCCGGCAGGAAGGGGCCGTCCTTCTGCAGTGGCGACTCGACCGGCACGACGGACTCCGCGTGCAACATCTCGAATGTGCCGATGACCGATGTCGTCGACACACTCGATGGGTCCGATCCGGATCGGCCGGACCCGTTCGACTTGCTCATTGCCCTCACCCTCCTCGAGTGTCGTCTCTCGAGCGGGGAACTGCCCTGGGGGCACTCCCCCTGGTACTTCACATGCTCCTCCGACGAAGGCTCGGTGTCACCGGCACCGTGGCGGGACGAGGCCGGTCCGGCACTCGGTAGACTCGGCGGTCGACCACCCCCAGGGGATCACGCATACGCGCACGAGATCAGGACTGAGTTACCTACCGATGGCACAACCGATGACGGGTATCGACCCCGCCGATTTGGACATCTGCATGCGGGTGCTGTCGGAGGCATCCACGCTCGACTCCGACCACCCCGACTCGGTCGCGCTGCAGCGCGCGGTCGGCAACCTGTTCAAGAAGCTCAAGCGCCGCCGCCGCAACGAGACGCGGGACGCGGTGTCCGAGGCCGATCGCGCCGTCGTCGCCGCCACCGCGACCGGATCGCCCGACCGTATCGACGACGAGACGGCGGGCATTCTGCTCACCTCGAGCACCGCCGGTGCGACCGCCGGCACACTGATCCGTCCGCGTCCGTGCTACATCTGCAAGCAGCGGTACACGCACGTGGATGCGTTCTACCACCAGCTGTGCCCGGACTGTGCGGCCAGCAGTCACGCCAAGCGTGACGCCCGCACCGACCTGACCGGCCGACGCGCCCTGCTGACCGGTGGACGCGCCAAGATCGGCATGTACATCGCGCTGCGCCTGCTCCGCGACGGCGCCCACCTGACCGTCACCACACGGTTCCCGAACGACGCCATCCGCCGATTCAAGGCGATGGAGGACAGCGCCGACTGGATCCACCGGTTGCGGATCGTCGGCATCGACCTGCGTGATCCCGCACAGGTGGTCGCGCTGGCCGATTCCGTTGCCGCCCAGGGGCCACTGGACATCCTGATCAACAATGCCGCGCAGACGGTCCGCCGCTCCCCCGGCGCCTACAGCGCGCTCGCGGAAGCCGAGACCGGGGCGCTGCCCGCGGGCGAACTGCCCGACGTCGTGACGTTCGGCAAGACCAGTGAGGCGCACCCGGCGGCCCTCGCCGGATCGCTGTCGACGGCGGCACTCGCCTCGGCCGCGAACCTGTCGGCCGACGAGGTCAGCTCGCTCGCTCTGGTGGCCGGGTCGGCGACACCCGCCCGGATCGAGCAGGGCATCGCGATCGACGCGGGCGGTCTGCTGCCCGACCTCGCGCACAGCAACAGCTGGGTGCAGACGGTCGAGGAGGTCGATCCGATCGAGCTGCTCGAGGTGCAGTTGTGCAACTCGGTCGCCCCGTTCATCCTCGTCTCGCGGCTGCGGCCGGCGATGGCGGCGGCCGCCGCGCGGCGCAAGTACGTGGTGAACGTCTCCGCGATGGAGGGCCAGTTCAGCCGCGCGTACAAGGGCCCGGGTCACCCGCACACCAACATGGCGAAGGCCGCGCTGAACATGCTCACCCGCACCAGCGCGAAGGAGATGCTCGAGGACGGCATCCTCATGACCGCGGTCGACACCGGCTGGATCACCGACGAGCGCCCGCACTACACGAAGCTCCGACTGGCCGACGAGGGCTTCCACGCCCCGCTCGACCTGGTGGACGGCGCCGCCCGCGTCTACGACCCGATCGTGCAGGGCGAGGCGGGTGTCGACCTCTACGGGTGCTTCCTCAAGGACTACCAGCCCTCCCCCTGGTAGCCGCACCACCGCGGCCGCGGACGTCACACTGACGGGCATCTCACACCTGAATCGCGACGTGTGCCACACGGTCCTCGGGCCGCCGACCGGCGATACTGGACGGGCACTGTTCCACTCGCCTGGGAGGCTTCATGGCCATTGCCGTTGCATACAGCGATACTCCGGAGGGGCGCGTTGCGATGGTGTACGCCGCACGCGAGGCCATGCAGCGCCGTGAGCAACTGCTGGTGCTGGAGATCCTCGACGACGCCGCGGGGGCTGTCGACCTCGATGCGCTGCGCGCGTCGGTACAGACCGTCCTCGACAACGGCGGGGTGGGCGAATCCCCGTGGGAGTTGCGCACCGGCGAGCACAGCGGCGACCGTGTCGGCGCTCTCGTCGACCTGGTCTCCGCGAGCGGTGCCGGCCTGTTCGTGGCGGGCAGCAAGCGCATGTCGCCGATCGGCAAGTTCCTGCTCGAACGCTCGCTGCAGCGCCTGCTGCTGGAGGTGGACATGCCGATCCTGGTGGTCAAGGAACCCCGCTGACCCCCGCTGGGACCGGGCGACCCGCAGTAGCCTGAGAGGCGAGAGGTTCCGTCCCGGTATCGGGAGGTGTCGCGGTGCTGTATCGGTTGCTCGCGGACGCCACGGTGGTGATCCATCTGGCGTTTCTCGGCTACGTGGTGGCCGGCGGGTTCCTCGCGTGGCGGTGGCGCCACACGATCTGGCTGCACATCGCGGCGGTCGCCTGGGGCTTCGGCACCGTCCTGGTCGGCTTCGAGTGCCCGCTCACGAACCTCGAGAACTGGGCCCGGCAGCGCGCCGGGGAACAGCAACTGCCGTCCACCGGGTTCATCGCGCACTACCTCACCGGCGTCGTCTACCCCACGAACGCCGTGGGACTGGTCCGCGGCCTGGTCGCCGCGTGCGTGATCGCGTCGTGGATCGGCTATGTCGTTCTCCGACGGCGTCGTTCGGGATGCGGCACGCGACGGTGTGATGCGCACCGCACAAATCACTACCCGCAAGTAGGGTCGTCGGCATGACCCCTGTCTCCCGCACCCGCGATCTCGATGTCGTCGTCTACGGGGCCACCGGCTTCGTCGGCAGGCTGGTAGCCGAGTACCTGAGCCGACACGCACCGGCGGGCACCCGCATCGGTCTGGCCGGACGTTCGATCGACCGTCTCGAGCAGATTCGTCACCGGCTGGGACCGGCCGCCGCCGGATGGCCCCTGCTGCGGGCGGACGCCGGCGACGAGGCCTCCCTCCGTGATCTCGCCGCTGCCACCCACGTCGTCGCGACGACGGTCGGCCCCTACGCCAAGTACGGCCTGCCGCTCGTCCGGGCGTGCGCGGAGGCCGGCACCGACTACACCGATCTCAGCGGCGAGACCCTCTTCGCCCGCGACACCATCGATCTGTACCACGACGTCGCTCGCGCGAGCGGTGCGCGAATCGTCCACTCGTGCGGCTTCGACTCGATTCCCTCCGATCTGGGGGTCCACGTCCTGCATCGTCGGGTGGATGCCGACAGCGCCGGCGAGTTGACCGACACGACGCTGGTGGTGACCTCGCTGAGCGGGGGCGTCAGCGGCGGCACGATCGACTCGCTCCGCACCCAGCTCGACGTCGTCAAGCGTGACGCCACCCTGCGCCGCATCGCCGCGGCGCCGTATTCGCTGAGCCCGGACCGCGCGGCCGAACCGGATCTCGGCCGCCAGCCCGACGTCGCGGTCGTCCGCGGGTCGGACATCGCACCGGGGCTGGCCGGCTGGAAGGCGCCGTTCTTCATGGCTCCGGTCAACACCCGAGTGGTGCGCCGCAGCAACGCCCTGACCGGCTACGCGTACGGCAGACAGTTCCGCTACCGCGAGGTGATGAACGTCGGCTCGTCGTTCGCGTCACGGGCGATCGCCGGTGCGGTCGCGGTCGGCATGGGGGCGGCCGTCGCCGGACTCCTGTTCCCGCCGACCCGCTGGCTGCTCGACCGGGCGCTCCCGAAGCCCGGCCAGGGGCCGAGCGAGAAGGCCCGGCGCAACGGCCATTTCACGATCGACGTGTACGGCAACACGACGACGGGCGCCCGCTACACCGCCCGGGTCGCCGCCGAGGGCGATCCCGGGTACGCGGCGACGGCCGTCATGTTCGGCGAATCGGCGCTCGCGCTGGCCTTGCAGCGCGACAATCTCCCGGACACGTCCGGGGTGTTGACGCCGGCGACCGCGATGGGCGACGTGCTGGTGACCCGGCTGCGGGACGCCGGAATGGTGCTTCGGGCGCAGCGCGCCTGAGCCTTCAGGGTCCGCTCGGGGCCTGCGCCGCGGCCGCGCGGTCCGAGAGGTCGGACAGCGTCAGCCGGTGTCGCGGCGGCCGGTCCAGCAGCATCGTCCGGGTCACCGTCTGATCCGCCGCCACGTGCAGCAGTTCACCGGGGCACAGCGATTCCCAGTCCGGGTCCTCGTCCATCTGTTCCGTGGCAACCACCACGGCGGGCAGTGCGGCGAGTGCCCCGGACCGCGCCCGGACGGTGCCGGCCGTGCTGGCGTGCTCGAGATGTCGCCGACCGCTGGATCCGCCGGGACGGCGACGCAGCACCAACAGGTCGTGGGTGTCCGGGTATCGGAACGCCCACAACTCGTCGGCGGTCACCAGCACGAAGTTGAGCGCGAGCACGCGGAGGTTGTCGGCGATCCACCCTGCCGCGGCCGCGACACCGGCCGCGACATCGCCGCCGTGCTCGTCGATGTACCGGGTGATCAACGCGAAGTACCGCTCGGAGTCCGTGTCGCCGCGGACCAGGTCGCGGTAGCCACCCAGTTCGGCCTCGAGCGCGGCAAGGTCCTCGATCACCCCGTTGTGCGCGAACAGGCGCCCCTTCTGTTCGAACGGATGGGTGTTGACGTCCTCGTTCTCGCCGGTCGTCGCGTACCGGACGTGCGCGACGAACGTCTCCGACTCGCGTTCCTTCGCCTCCCGCGCGAACTGCCGGTCGCGGTACGCGGCGATGGGTTGCTTCTCGACGCGCGGCACACCGTCCGCGTCGAATGTGCCGAGACCGGTGCCGTCCGGCATACGTCTGCTCTGCTCCGCGAGGCTGTCCTCCGCGTCGAGCAACCAGAAGGTGGCGTGGACGCGACGCGGGGCCGCGGACAGTCCGAACAGTCGACACATGGCCGTCGTCCTCCTCGGTTCGAGACCGGGTTTCGACCAGTATGAACGGGCACCCCGGTCCGGCGGGCCCGTTCGCGGTCAGAACTCCATGCCCGCGTCCGCGCCCATCTGCCTCGTGGTGTTCGCCCCGTCGAGCGACTCGCGAATGATGTCCGCATGGCCCGAATGGTGGGCGGTCTCGCGCAGGACGTGCATCAGGACCCGGCGGGCGGTCCACCACTCGCGCTGCGGCGCCCACGGTGCCGTCGGCAGTGGAACCATGAGATTCAGATCGTCGAGCGAGGCGACCACTCGCTCGGTCTCCTCCGCCGCCTGCCGGTAGTCGTCGAGCAGTCCGGCGATCGTCTCGCCGTCCGCCATGAAGTAGCTCTCCATCGCAACCTCCATGTCGAACTCCGCGGTCTCGTCCCGTTCGACGACGGTCCGGATCCAGTTGCGCTCGGTCCGGCCGACGTGCTTGATCAGGCCACCGAGCGTGAGGTCGCTGACGGTGGATCGCGTGCGGGCCTGCTCGTCGTCTATGCCGCGGACGGTGATCAGCAGACTGTTGCGCTGGTCGGCGAGCATCGCGAGGAGGTCGGCCTTCTCGGCATCGGAAGTAGTCGTGGTGTTCGCGGTCATGTCCAGCACCCTTCGATCGTGTCGATGAAGCCCGTATGGACGAAACGCTATCGCCGATTGCGGTCGGATTCGGTCCGCTATCGGACGGGGGACGACCGGCCGCCCTCAGGCTCTGCGCGCAGCGGCATCGGAGCCGAGCCTCGACCGTGCGCCACATCCAGCACGCCGAGCACGATCAGCACCTGCGCGGCGATGTAGGTGACCATCACCCAGAAGCCCTCGGCCGGCGGGGAGAACCAGTCCGCGAACGCGCCGAGCGCGATCATGCCGTCGGACACCAGGAACAGCGCGCCGCCGACCGCCACCCGGCGGTCAACGCCCGCGGCGAGAATCGCCATCGCACCCAGCGCGGCGCCGTAGAGCAGTGCGGGCACCAGCAGCGGCCCCGCGCCCGGCGCGCACGCGAGGATCAGCAACCCGACCGCGACGAGACAACCGATCGTCGAACGGCGCCGCCGCCCCCAGATCTCCGCTCGCCCGTACGGTGCGAACGCCACGATGTAGGCGATCTGCGCCAGCAGGAAGAAGCCGACCATCACGAGGAACGACACGTCGCCGTCAGCGAGATCGGGCGCGGTGTCTCCCATCCACGACAGGCCGAGCGCCACCAGCGTCAGAATCACGAGCCGACTCCGGCCGGGCCCGGTCGACATCCACAGCACCGACGCCAGGACCGGCATGAGGAACCACTGGCTGACGTTCGCGACACCGTCCGCGCCGACCAGTTGCGCCACCAGATGCACCGCGGCCAGCACACCGAAAACCACCCACACGAACCGCACTGCACGCTGCCTGGAAATCACGGCGCCATGCTAGGCGCCCGACTCGGACCGGACACGAGTTTGTCTCGCATCCAACCGGATTCCGCGAGAATGGGGGCGTGACCATACCCAGTGACGCCCAGTCCCCCGTGCACCACCGCGACACCGCGCCGGCCGGACCGCGATGAGCGCACCGACCCGGCTGATCGTCGACGTCGACACCGGCATCGACGACTCGGTCGCCCTGCTGTACCTGTTGGCGCACGAGGATGCCGAGATCGTCGCGGTCCTCTCGACCGCGGGCAACGTCCCGACCGCGCAGGTCGCGGCCAACAACCTGGCCTGGTTGGACCTGTGCGGGCGGCCCGACATCGAGGTCGCGGTCGGCGCCGACGGCCCCCTCGCGATCCCGCTGCGCACCACCGAGGACACCCACGGCCCGCAGGGCATCGGGTACGCGGTCCTGCCGCCGTCCGGCAGGGCCGTGTCGGAGCGGTCCGCTGCGCAGGCCTGGATCGAACTGACCCGCGATCAACCCGGCGAGCTGGTCGGGCTCGTCACCGGCCCCCTCACCAATCTGGCGCTCGCCATCCGCGCTGATCCCGAACTCCCCCAGCGACTCCGACGTCTGATCGTGATGGGTGGTGCCTTCCAGCATCCGGGCAACACCACTCCGGTCGCGGAATGGAACATCTCGGTCGACCCCGATGCGGCCGCCGAGGTTTTCGAGGCATTCTCGACGGTGCCCGAGGACCGCGTCCCGATCATCTGCGGCCTCGACGTCACCGAACGGATCGAACTGCACCCCCACCACCTCCGCCGGCTGGCCGAACTCGCCGGCAGCACGCCGGTCGAACTCGTCGGCCCCGACGACGCCCCCGACGCCCGCTCGACGACGTCGAATCCGATCGTCCGCCACCTGTCGGACGCGGTGCGCTTCTACTTCCAGTTCCACCGCGATCACGGGCAGGGCTTCATCGCGCACATGCACGATCCGTTCGCTGCCGCTGTCGCACTCGATCCCACCATCGCCCGCTACCGCACCGCCACCGTGGACGTGGAAACCGCGGGCCGGATCACCCGCGGACAGACCGTCGCCGACTGGCACGGACTGTGGGGAAGATCACCCAATGCGGCGATCACCTGGGAAACCGATCCCGACGCGTTTCTCGACGACCTGATCGACCGTCTCGCGGCCTTTGCTCGCACGGTGCCGACGCCCGAGTAAGCGAACCGACCAGTAGCTCGACACTGGTACGGTTTCGTCGATCTGGAAGAGCGTCCAGTCCGCACAGCGACCGTGCGCTCGACCGGATCGTCAAGTCGGGAAAAAAGGCGGTACACGTGGTTAGACAGGCACGCGCTGTGGCAACACGGCAACAGATCATCACCGGAGCGGCTCGAATGTTCGAGCGGTCAGGATTCGAAGGAGCGAGCCTCGGCGACATCGTCGACGGGGCGGGAACCACCAAAGGTGCGCTCTACTTCCACTTCCGGTCCAAGGACGAACTCGCGAGAGTCGTCATGGAAGAACACCATAAGACATCGATCGGCACGGTCGATGCGATCGCGAGCACCGGTGCAGGTTCACTGCGCCAACTCGTGATGCTGTCTCACGCGATGGCCCGGCAGATAGTGCACGATCCGATCGTCCGGGCCGGCACCCGTCTGACACTCGAGTTCGGCGGAACCGTGGACGCCCCGGCACAGCCGTACACCGATTGGATCACGAGCGCCCAGGCACTCATCGAGGCGGGTGTCGCCCGCGGTGAGATCCGCGAGACCATCGATCCTCCGACGCTGGCCCGCTTCGTCATCGGGTCGTTCACCGGTGTCCAGCTGGTATCCCAGGTGATGGCGCGACGCGACGACATCGAGCAACGCATCGACGAGATGTGGGGCTACCTGCTGCCCAGCATCGCGGCGGCACAGGATTCCGCCGAACTGGCGGAGATCCGCGTCGCGCGGTGGACGCCTCCGGCCGATTCGACGGAGAACGCGACGGATACGTCCGTCGGCATCTGAATCCATTCACAGGCAGCCACGAGCCCCGCATCGCAGTCCGTGATGCGGGGCCCGTGCGCTGTTCGGTGCGAGACTTCCGGACATGGACCAACGCATCCACTTCGTCACCCTGGCCACACCGGACCTCGACGCCGCCCGTGCGTTCTACCGCGGCGGACTCGGGTGGGAACCGCTCCTGGATGTGCCCGGGGAGATCATCTTCTTCCAGACCGCACCGGGGACGGTGCTGGGGCTGTTCGATGCCGAGAAGTTCCGTGAGGACATCGGCCGACCCGGCGGTGACTCCGCGACGTCGGGAATCACCTTCTCGCACAATGTCACCGGCCCGGAAGAGGTGGATGCGCTGGTCGCCGCTGCCGTCCACGCCGGCGCGACGTTGGTCAAGCACCCGCAGCGGGCGGCGTTCGGCGGCTATCACGGCCACTTCGCCGACCCGAACGGTGTCGTCTGGGAGGTCTGCCACAACCCGGGTTGGAGCGTCGATCCCGAAGGGCGCGTGCGACTCACGACGGTCGGGTGAGAACGCCGATGACCCCACACCTGGTGGTGTGGGGCCATCGGCGTCGTACCGACTGTGGGAGCGAGCTACTCGGCTCCGTCGAACGCATCGAGGATCCGGTGCGCCGCGAGAGCCGCGGTCAGCGAACCGTCACGCACCTGCTGCTCGACCTCACCGCGGATCGCCTTGACCCGGTCGTTCGCGTCGAGTCGACGCAGCAACTGGTCGTGGACCATCGACCACGTCCAGTCCACCTGCTGCTGATCGCGTTTGCGTTCGAGTTCACCGGCGTCGCCGAGGACCTTGCGGTGCCGGAGCACCTCGTCCCAGAACTTGTCCACACCGATGTTCTCGAGTGCGCTCATGGTGAGCACCGGCGGCTTCCACAGCGCGTCGTGCGGATAGATCAGCCGCAGGGCGCCGGCCAGTTCGCGGGCCGCGACCCGCGCCTCGGTCTCGTGCTTGCCGTCTGCCTTGTTGACGGTGACGACGTCGGCGAGCTCGAGGACGCCCTTCTTGATGCCCTGCAACTGGTCACCGGTCCGGGCGAGGGTGAGGAACGTGAACGTGTCGACCATGTTCGCGACCGTCACCTCGGACTGCCCGACACCGACGGTCTCGACGAGGATCACGTCGTAGCCGGCCGCCTCGAGCAGCACCATCGTCTCGCGGGTCGCCTTCGCGACACCGCCGAGCGTGCCCGAGGTCGGGGACGGCCGGATGAACGCGTTGGGCTCCACCGACAGGTTCTGCATCCGGGTCTTGTCACCGAGGATCGATCCACCGGTGCGCGTCGACGACGGGTCGACGGCCAGGACGGCGACCTTGTGCCCCAACGAGATCAGGTGCATCCCGAGGGCTTCGATGGTCGTGGACTTGCCGACACCGGGAACACCGGTGATCCCGACCCGGATCGCGTTGCCCGCGTGCGGGAGCAGGCGCAGCAGCAACTGCTGCGCCTGCTCCCGGTGATCGGCCCGGGTGGACTCGACGAGAGTGATCGCCTTGGAGACGTCACTTCGCCGGCCCTCCAGGACCGCGTCACCGAGCGCAGCCAGATCGAGCGGCGGACGGCTAGTCGGCGGCAATCGGATCGTGTCCCAACTGCTCCGACAACTTCTGCAGCAGCCCGATCGCCGCATCCGCGAGAACCGTTCCGGGCGGGAAGATCGCCGCGGCACCGGCCTGGTAGAGCTCCTCGAAGTCGCCCGGCGGGATGACGCCACCGACCACGACCATGATGTCGGGGCGGCCCGCAGCAGCGAGGGCCTCCCGCAGCGCCGGCACCAGCGTGAGGTGGCCGGCGGCGAGGGAGGACACACCGACGATGTGGACGTCGGCGTCGGCCGCCTGCTGGGCGACCTCCTCGGGGGTCTGGAACAGCGGTCCCACGTCGACGTCGAAGCCGAGGTCGGCGAAGCCCGTGGAGATGACCTTCTGGCCGCGGTCGTGGCCGTCCTGGCCCATCTTCGCGACGAGGATGCGGGGACGACGTCCCTCGTCCTCGGCGAACTTCTCGACGAGTTCGATTGCGTTCGAGATGTTGCTCACCTTTCCGGCCTCGTCCCGGTACACACCACTGATGGTCCGGATCTCGGCCTGGTGGCGCCCGTACACCTTCTCGAGCGCATCGGAGATCTCGCCGCCGGTCGCCATCGCGCGGGCCGCATTGACGGCAAGGGCGAGCAGGTTGTTCTCCATACCGCCCTCGGTCGACGCCGCGGCACGCGTCAGCTCGGCCAGCGCGGCCTGCGTCGCGGCCTCGTCACGCTCGGCGCGGAGCTGCTGCAGCTTGGCGAGCTGCTCGGCGCGCACCTTGGTGTTGTCGACCTTGAGGACCTCGATGCTGTCCGGCTCGTCCGGCACGTACTTGTTGACGCCGATCAGCGGCTGCCGACCGGAGTCGATACGGGCCTGCGTGCGGGCCGCGGCCTCCTCGATGCGGAGCTTCGGGATGCCCTCACCGATGGCCTGCGCCATGCCGCCGGCCTCCTCGACCTCGGCGATGTGCGCGCGGGCACGGTTCGCGAGCTCGTGGGTGAGCCACTCGACGTAGTGCGAGCCGCCCCACGGGTCGATCGGACGGACCGTGTTCGACTCCTGCTGGATCAGCAGCTGGGTGTTGCGGGCGATGCGGGCCGAGAAGTCGGTCGGCAGCGCGATCGCCTCGTCGAGCGCGTTGGTGTGCAGCGACTGGGTGTGGCCCTGCGTCGCGGCCATCGCCTCCACACACGTGCGGCCGACGTTGTTGAACACGTCCTGCGCGGTGAGCGACCAGCCGGAGGTCTGCGAGTGGGTACGCAGCGACAGCGACTTGGCGTTCTTCGGAGCGAACTTCTCGACCAGCTCGGCCCACAGCAGACGCCCGGCGCGCAGCTTGGCGACCTCCATGAAGAAGTTCATGCCGATCGCCCAGAAGAACGACAGCCGCGGCGCGAACTTGTCGATGTCCATGCCCGCGTCGAGTCCGGCGCGGATGTACTCGATGCCGTCGGCGAGCGTGTAGGCCAGTTCCAGGTCGGCGGTCGCACCGGCTTCCTGGATGTGGTAGCCCGAGATGGAGATCGAGTTGAACTTGGGCATCTTGGCCGACGTGTACGCGAAGATGTCGGAGATGATCCGCATCGACGGCTTCGGCGGGTAGATGTAGGTGTTGCGGACCATGAACTCCTTCAGAATGTCGTTCTGAATGGTTCCGGCCAGCTGCTCGGGGGCGACACCCTGCTCCTCGGCGGCCACGACGTACAGCGCCAGGATCGGCAGCACGGCGCCGTTCATGGTCATCGACACCGACACCTGGGACAGGTCGATGCCGTCGAAGAGCTGACGCATGTCGAGGATCGAGTCGATCGCGACACCGGCCATGCCGACGTCACCGGCGACGCGCGGGTGATCGGAGTCGTAGCCGCGGTGCGTCGCGAGGTCGAACGCGACCGACAGGCCCTTCTGACCGGACGCGAGGTTGCGGCGGTAGAAGGCGTTCGACTCAGCGGCGGTGGAGAATCCGGCGTACTGACGGATGGTCCACGGCTGGTTGACGTACATCGTCGGGTACGGGCCGCGAAGGAACGGGGCCGCACCCGGGTAGCTGCCCAGCGGGTAGCCCTCGGCCTCGACCGCGTCACGGTCGGCCTTGGTGAACACCGGCTTGACGTCGATGCCCTCGGGCGTCGACCACACCACCTGCTCGGGGGTGTAGTTGTTGGCCGTCGCGAGGTTCTCGATGAGCGCCGCGGTCTGCTCCGAGGTGGGGGCAGCCGGCTCCGGGAACTGCGGATCCGTCAGCGCGACATCGGCGAAACTGCCGATGACGTGCTGCACCTCGTTCGTTGTCACTTGTTGCTCCCAGCTTCGATTGCGTCGAGCAGGCCGGCCAGTGCCGTCACTGCGTCGATGCGAGCGGTAAGGAATCCGTCGGGGCGCTCGCCGCCCACGACATCGGCGAAGATCTTCTCGGGGCCGGCGAGCAGCACCTGCTCGATACCGGCTTCCCGCAGTGCGGCCACGGCGGCCGCGCCCTGCTCCGCGTAGCGCTTGTCGGTGCCGCACAGCACCGCGATGCGGGCTCCGGACTCCTTCACCGCGGCTGCGATGCTGCCGTCGCCGGCGTCCAGCGGACCCGGGTTGACGGCTTCGATGCCACCCGAGGCGAGCAGGTTCGCGGCGAACGTGGACCGGCCGTTGTGCTCGGCAACCGGACCCAGCGGGGCCAGGAACACCTGCGGCCGTTCACCGTTGGCGGCGAGAATTGCATCGGAACGATCGCGCAGTGCCTCGAACGCGGCGGCGTAGCGGGCCACCGTGGCGCCGGCCTCGGCGGCACCGGAGGGCAGCGGGGCCTCGGCGAGGTTCGGGAACTCGTTGACACCGGTGACCGTCGTCTTGCGGTGCGCGATGTCGGAGTCGCGGGCGGCCTTCGTCGCGGCGACGCGATCGGCGATCACACCGGATCCGAGTGCCGCCGTGTAACCGCCGGCCGTCTCGATCTGCTGGAAGAACTCCCACGCCTTGGCCGCGATCTCCTCGGTGAGGTCCTCGACGTACCAGGAACCTGCACTGGGATCGAGCACGCGACCGAGGTGCGACTCCTCGAGCAGCAGCAACTGGGTGTTGCGTGCGATGCGCGCCGAGAACGACTTCGAGACGCCGGCGGCACCCGCGGGCAGCGCGACGTCGAACGGCAGCACCGTCACCGAGTCGGCGCCGCCGACACCGGCACCGAACGCCGCGAGGGTCGTGCGGAGCATGTTCACCCACGGATCACGCTGCGCCATCATCGCGGCGGACGTGACGGCGTGCTGAACGGCGCCACCGAACTCGGAGGCTCCGCACACCTGCGCGACACGAGCCCACACCTGGCGACCGGCGCGGAACTTCGCAATGGTCTGGAACTGGTCGTCGGTGGCGGCGAGACGGAACTCGAGCTGACCGAGCGCCTGCGAGATCGTCAGACCCCCGTCGGTGAGCGCGCGCAGGTACTCGACACCGGCCGCGACGGCCGCACCGAGTTCCTCGGCGTCGCTCGCACCGGCGTTGTGGAATGCGGTGCCGTCGATGGTGATCGCGCGGATCGACTCGGCGCGGTCCGCGGCGGTGGCGGCGAGTGCGACGGCCTGCGCGGTGTCGATTCCGGCGGCGCCGGAGAAGGCATCCGTCAGCGCGGACGCGCCGAGGCCGACCCGCACCTGGGCGCGGTCGGTCACGCCGTCACCGGCGGCGGCGCGCTCGTCGAGAAGCGCGAAGATCTGCTGCGCGGCCGCGACGGCGTCCGCCCCGGCGTCCAACGTCAGCGGAGCCAGGTCCAGCAGGACGCCCTCGAGCGCGACCCGGAGCGACTCGACGGGCAGATCCTTGCCACCGACCGACAGCCGCAGGGCGCTGACGCCGTTCTCGAGCGAGTCGAGGACGGTGCGGTTGACCTCGGCGGCATCCTGCGCACCCTGACCGAACTGGGCGCTGACCAGCCACCCGGCGTTGACGTCACGGTTGGCGTCGGTGCCGCGCACGAACGGGAACCGTCCGGGCAGCGGGGCCTCGGGGCGCTCGTCGCGACCGGTGTACAGCGGCGAGATCGTCACACCGTCGTAGGTGGTCGTCTCGAGTAGCTTCTGCGGTTCCGGGCCCAGCTCGGCGGCATCCACTCGACGGGACTTGGCGAGCACGCCGGCGACGGCCTGCTGCCATTCCGAGTAGGCGCGCGCGGCGTCCTCGGCCTCTGAAGCTGGTGACACGGGGCGGCTCCCTCTCACTCTCACATGCGGCCGCTCACGGCGACCGGTCTTCCAATCGGGCAAAACAATCAGGCAATCAATTGGGACGATTGTCGTCCTCTGACCTGTGATGCTAACCGCACGGCCGAGGCCGCCGACGTGAGGACCACCCGACGTTCGTTAGCCTCGGCTGATGAGCGTTGCGAACGTGCTGGATGAAGGCGTGTCCGTCACTCCCCAGCGACTGTTCCGGATGCGTCCACCGCAGCGGCTGGCCGGGTTCAACCGGATCACCATGGACATCGACGGCCTCGACACCCGGGCCGCCTCCCCCACCGCCACGCTGGGCATTCTCGTCGACGACATCCTCGGTTTCACGCTGTGGGACCGTCGCGGCGAACGCAGCGGACTGGTGACCGCGGACCTGTCAGTGGACTTCGTCACACCGACCGGTTGGCACGGTCCCGAACTGCACGCCGACGGCCGGGTCGTGGCCGTGACGGCGGACGGCGGCACCGGCTCGACGGAGATCCGCGACAGTGCCGGCACGCTGATCGCGACCGGCACCGCGTGGGGCAATTTCGTGGACGCCGGCGCAGATCGCAGCGCGACGACGGTCCGGCCCGTGGCACCGGCGACGTCGATCCCGGCCGCACCGGTCGCGCCTCTGCTACGGATCGGTGGCCGGATCGAGAGCGACGGTTCGCATCCCCGGCTGATCGTGCCGCCGAACCAGGCGCTGGCGAACAAGCTCGGGGTGATGCACGGCGGCATCCAGGCCTGCGCGTTCGACCTGATCGGCAATGCCGCCGTCAGCACGCCGGAGGCGCCGATGCACACCGCATCGCTGCGGATCAACTTCTTCCGGCCCGCTCCCGTCGACGCCGACGTCGTCTTCACCGCGGAGGTGATCCGCGCCGGTCGTGCTGTCGCGGTCGCCCGGGTCACGAGCACCGGGGCGGACGGGCGCGTGTGCGCGGTCGCCACCGTGACGTGTCGGCGTCCGAGCCGATAGCTGGGCCGATCCGGCGGGGACCGGCACCCGCGCGGGTACCCTGGCCGATTGTGATTGCGCGACTGAGGGATCCTCGGCTACTCGCTGCCCTCGTCGGCCTGGCGGTGTTGTTCGCCGCCGCCGCGGTGGTGCCGTACCCCTCGATCGACCAGATCCGGGCGTGGTCGGAGTCGGTCGGGCCGATCTTTCCGTTGATCTTCTTCCTGGTGCACGTGGTCGTGACGGTGGCGCCGGTCCCCCGCACCCTGTTCACCATCAGCGCAGGCGTGCTGTTCGGTGCGGCCACCGGCCTCCTCGTCACGATCGCGGCCACCACGATCAGCGCGATCCTCGCGCTGCTGCTGGTGCGGGCGATCGGCCGGGACACCGTCGCCGCGCACCTGACACACCCTGCGGTGCGGGCCGTCGACATGCGCCTCGAACGCCGGGGATGGCTCGCGGTCGGCTCACTGCGACTGATCGCGCCGATCCCCTTCTCGGTGATCAACTACTGCTGCGGGGTGTCGTCGATCCGCACGCTGCCGTACACCGCCGCCACGATCGTCGGGATCGTGCCCGGCACGGTGGGCGTCGTCCTCCTCGGCGACGCCCTGACCGGCGAGGCGAATCCGGCAATGCTGCTGCTCTCCGGGATCTGCATAGCGGTGGGCGTGGCGGGGTTGATCCTCGACGCGCGCACGCCGGTCATCCCACCCGCGGATTCCGTCCAGTCCTGAACCTTGACTTCATCAAGTAAAGCCTTGAGGCTTGATCTTGGCATTTCAAGCCTCTAGCCTTGCTTCATGTTCGTTCTGACCGTGGATCAACGGGGCAGTCGACGCGACATCGACCGTGTCGGCCCACTTCTCGCCGACCTCCGGCACCGCCGTCTGCTCCGTCCGTTCGAACGGACCGCCGGCGACGAGGTCCAGGCCGTCGACGGCGACGCCGCCACCGTCGTGGATCTCGTGCTCGACCTCGTTCGACGGGGTCACTGGAGCATCGGGGTCGGCGTCGGGACCGTCGAGGAACCGCTGCCGACCCAGACGCGGGCGGGCCGGGGTCCGGCGTTCGAGGCAGCCCGGGTGGCGGTCGAGCGGGCCAAGAAGGCGCCGGCCGCCGTCGCCGTCGAGGCAGCCGACCCGCGGGCCGCGGCCGACGCCGACGCCGCGCTGACGCTCACCGCGCTCCTGGTCTCGCGTCGCTCGCCACAGGGTCATGCCGCGGTGGCGCTCATGGAGCGCGGCCTCACCCAGGCCGAGGCCGCCGCCGAACTCGGCATCAGCAAGCAGGCGGTTTCCCAGCGCCTCACCGCCGCCGGTTGGCAGGCCGAGATCTCCGGCCGACTGCTGACCGAGCGCCTACTCCGGAGGGCCGATCGATGACAGTGCTCAGTCTGATCCTGCTCGGAATCGCCGCCCTGGTTGGAACCGTCGCCGGGCGCCTGGCCGCGTCGTCCGCCCACTCCGGAACGGTGGTCCGCGTCGCGCCCGTCGTCGCGGTGCTCGCGCTCGGCGGGGCGGCCGTCGCCACCGCGAGCGCGCCCCCGGTCACGGGTTTCGCGCTCGCCGCGACCTACGTCCTGACCGTGGCGGCAGCCGCGACCGGTGGCGCGCCGATGGTGTTGGCGGCCTTCCGATTCGCCCGGCGCCAACCCGATGCCGGGCCGGAACCCGACGACGGACCGCTCCGGGGCGGCCGGATCATCGGCCTCCTGGAACGGACCGCGGTCGCCGTGTCCATCCTCGCCGGCTGGCCCGAGGGCATCGCGATCGTCCTCGCGGTGAAGGGCCTGGCCCGCTACCCGGAACTGCGCGAACCGCACGCGTCGGAGCAGTTCATCATCGGCACCTTCACCAGCGTCCTGTGGGCGGTCGCCGTCGCGGGGGTCGGCCGCGCGCTGGTGACGTAGGAGAGCCCGGCCGGGAGGTGCCGCAGCCACCGACCGTGGACACGCACGCGACCTGAGGACCGGAACGCTTTCCTGCCCAAAACAGTTCGGGATTTGGTGTCGCCTGCCGCGACCGGGAACGATGACCTCGGGCCGGCACGACCCGCCGGCCTGCACACTCAGGGGGAGTAACCACGATGACGATGCACGGAACCGACCAGCCTGCCGGCAACGACACCTTGACGGGGCTGCGCCCGAAGTGGCAGACCCGGTTCCGGTTCTTCCAGGCCCACGGCTCGCCCGGCATGTGGAAGACGGACCGCGACTTCCAGGCCGCGTTCAAGGCCCTGCCTACGCGTGAGCGGATGGTCATCTCGTTCAACGGGTTCGCGTTCTTCTTCGGCGCCTTCTACCTCGCCTATCTCGGAATGTGGCGCAAGGCGCTCACCTTCCTCGGAATCGGAGTCGCGGTCGGTACCGTCTCCATCACGCTCGATCTGTCGAGCACCGTCGATATCGGCCTCACATGCGGTTTGGCCGGCTACCTCGCGGCCCGCACCAACAGCCTCTACTACGAGCACCGCGCCCTGGGCCGGAACACCTGGGGACTCTGACCCGGCGCGGTGACCCTTCTACTTCCGTCGACGCTCAGCCGGTCAGGCCTCGCCTGGAATGAACGGTGTCTCCTGGTAGACGCAGTAGTTCAACCAGTTGGAGTACAGCAGGTGCCCGTGGCCGCGCCACCGGTTGAGCGGGGTGGCAGTGGGATCGTCCCCGGGGAAGTAGTGCGCCGGAACTGGGACCGGCAGCCCTTGCTCGCTGTCGCGGCGGTATTCACCGGCCAGGGTGTCCGCATCGTATTCGGGGTGACCGGTCACGAAGACCTGGCGGCCGTCCGCGGTGGCTGCCAGGTAGACCCCGGCCTCTTCGCTCACCGCCAACACGTCGACCTCACCGGTGGCCTCGATGTCGGCGGCGTGGACATCGGTGTGCCGTGAGTGCGGCGCCAGGAACTCGTCGTCGAACCCGGTGACGATCGGCGACCGCGCGCCAGCGATCCGATGGGAGAACACCCCGGAGATTTTCTGCGGGACTTCGTGCTTGCGGACACCGTAGTGGTGGTAGAGGGCCGCCTGCGCACCCCAGCAGACGTGCAGAGTCGACTGCACGGCGCTGCGGGACCAGTCAAGGATCTTGGTCATCTCCGGCCAGTAGTCGACGTCCTCGAATTCGAGCTTCTCGATCGGCGCCCCGGTGATGATGAGGCCGTCGAAGTGCATGTGGGCCACATCATCGAAAGTCGAGTAGAACGATTCGAGATGCTCCGCAGAGGTGGTACGCGAGACATGGCTGGCCATGTGCAGCAGGGTGATCTCGATCTGCAGCGGATTGTTGCTGAGCAACCGCAGCAACTGCGTCTCGGTGCTGACCTTCATCGGCATCAGATTCAGGATGGCGATCCGCATCGGGCGAATATCCTGATGTCCGGCACGCTCGTCGGACATGACAAAGATTCGCTCCGCCTCCAGGATGGCCCTGGCGGGAAGGTCGCGTGGCACGGTTACAGGCATCGCCCAGCAGCTTAGCCCGCATCCGGTTGCCGACTCGGACCGGAGGTTCGATAGCTCCAGCGGCGCGGCACGAGAACAACCTTCCAGGCCAATCGGTCCACGTGATCGAACGCAACCTCATCGGCGAGCGCACGGTGGTGGGCGACGCTCTCGCGGTGCGATCAGCGCAGGTGTGGCCGCCGCGGTCGGAACGGTGTCGGCGGCACAGGTTCGCGACCTGGTCGGCGGTGACGTACATGTGCACGATGTTCCTCACGCCGGCCGCTGACTCCTCTGTGCGGCGATGACAATGAGCGGCGATGACCAAAGGAGTGGGATGTCGAAGTTCGTGCAGGTACTCGAGAACGAGGCACTTCAGCGATGGGCAGCTACTGTCGCCACAATCGGGTTCCCTCTGGTTGTTCTGCCGTCCCGCCTTGGCGACGCCATCGAACATCCCACGGTGTGGCACTGGGTTGTCGTCGTGGTTCTCGTGGGAGGCATCGCCGCCTTCGCATCCGAGGCGATCACCTTGTGGCGTAAGCACTTAACCAGAGGAGGCGCGACCGATCCTGATCGCGCCTTCGCGGCACCCGAGGATGTTCCGGCCGCGGATGTGGAGTCGGCGATCGCATCGACGTCAAACCGAATTTCGGCGATCAAGGCGTTGCGTGAACGGCACCCCGGCCTGGGATTGAAGGCCGCCGCCGACCTCGTCGACGCGGCTCTCGACGAACGAGGCAATTGAGCATGAAAGGTCCCCGAGCGCCGGCGCGGACGTGAGGAGTAAGTGACCTGGTGAGAGTCCGGTCGCCATGCCACTTTCGACCGTCAGAACCGCGCCGCTTACCACTGAAGATCACAGCTGTGGTCTCGGCAAGCCTCGATTGCGAGGGCATCGCCCTCGGCGAGGTGTCCTGTTTGACGATGGTCAAGATGCACACATAAACGCGCAGGAAGTCGCTCAGGCGGTTTCGGGGAGCTTGACCCGGATCCCGCTATTCGAGCGGGCGCTTCCCTTTCGGTTGAGGTTGAGGTTTGCGTCCGCCGACGCGCCGGGCGTTCCGGATGTAGCGGCCCAGCAACCGGCGCAACTGTGCTGAGTTCTCATCCCCGAGATCGATCGAATACGCGACCCCGTCCATGGAGAACTCGACTGTCTCTCCACCGGATTCGATCTTCTTTCCGTCGAGATCATCGAAGATCTCCACGACCACCTTGTACACACGACCCCCTCGATGTGAACGTGGCTGGGTTGGCGCAGTCCGGGTCGGGCCCGGCTTCCTGAGGAGTTTCCGAGGCGTGTCCATCGTGTCCATTGGAGGTTCTCAGGGCCAACATCGCGCCAGCAAGTGCGTAGGGTCCCGCCTCCCCCGGAGGGACCCTACGCACTTGCGGTAACCGATCAGGTCATCAGCCCAGGCTCTGCCAGCCGCCACCCTGGCTCGAAGCCGTGAGGAGGCCGGACAGTACGAGATTGCCGAAGACATACACGACGTCGAGCATCCCGTCGAAGTACTTTCCGAGCATGGTGTCTCCTTACGAGAGTGCTTTGAGGAAGTTGGTGCCGAGAATGCCGGACCCGGTGTAAGCGCCACCCATCCACGAGCCGCTCGCTACCCGCAGTAGATCCGTCAAGAACTGCTGGAAATCCATGTCTATATCTCCTTTCTGTTGAGATTTTTGCTTTAGACCGGCGCACCCAGGGACAGTGTCACGGGTTGCTGCACCAAGACCATGTACAACATCGGGATCATCTGCTGGACGGTCTGCCCAAGTGAGCTGGTTGCGTTCTGAATCGAGAGCATCGTTCCTCCGTTTTCGAGCCGGCTAGGAGTACTCGTTGCCGGACATGGTGTTCAGGCCCGTCAGTGATCCACCGAGGACCGGAGCGAGCCCCACCACGAATATGCGCAGGGCCTTGAAGAAGTCAACAGACATGTGATTCCTTTCCAGAGGTTGTGTGCCTGTGTGTTCGCAACTCATCGCCCTCGGCGCAGACCGCCGAGGGCGATGAGTCGTGCAGATGAATCAGATGGTGCCGTTGAATCCGTAGGCGGAGTCAAGCCCCGAGTACTTGTGGATGAAGAAGTCCCACAGCCCGATTCCCGGCGAACCCCAGTTGCTGAAGTTGACGTTGGACGTCCCCTTCTTGCCGACGAGCTTGACGACGGCGCCGTTGTTCTGGACCTCGTTGACCAGGGTGGCGTTGCCTTCGAGGCAGAACCCGCCGTCGGCGTTCGTCAGGAGCGTGCTGGTTCCGGAAGGGATCGACCCTGTGGGGAAGTCGAGGATGAGATTGGTGCCGGAGCTGTCGTACAGCCCGCCCCACACCTCGACGTCCTTGACTCCGTTTCCGGAGCCGTCCTGGACGTTCCCGCACACCTGGTAGTGGTCAGTCGGCAGCTCCGGAGTCGCCGCCTGAGCGACCCCCGTGCCGAGAGCCGTCAGCGCCGCGACGCTGACGAGTGCGCCAGCAACTGCCATCTTGTTCCGAACACTCATACAGATTCACCTCTGGATTCCATATGGCGGCCCACTATGAAGGACTGCTGTCGCAGGGTCGGGCCGTCGGATGTCCCCTGCAACGCAGGACGCTATTACGGATCAATCAATCTCGTTAACGATTTCGCACATCTACCGATCGGTAACTTTTCCGTCGACAAAATTCAGGGAGTTTCCAGCCGGCCGGCTACGTTAACAAATCCGACGAGTGGCGTTAATTTTGAACTGCAGTACAATTAAATGAGCGCTAGCGGAATTGTCCTGGACGTTTGTTTGATAGGCATCGATCGATGCAGGACAAAGACGGTGCCGGGGGTGCTTCAGGAGTGCTTCGTAGCATGTGAAGGCCCTGCATTCCGAGGCCCCTCAGGCTAGGAGCGGCATTGCGAGTGTCTTTGCAGGATTCGCAAAACCGACATACGGCACCTCTCGGCGAACGTCCACGGCAGCGGAGGCTTCGTGGACTCGTGTCAAACAGGACGGCAGTACTGAGCCTGGGCCGGCTGGCCGTGGCCTGCGCGCGCGACCTTTTTGCGCGCAGAATGCTGGGAGGACAGACTTGACAACCCGGACTGCTGGGCAGCTCTGCCCATGCTGAACGCGTCCAGGCCAGATAGGCCGCCTTGCCGAACGATCACGAGATAGCCGGGGCCCTGTCAACGCCCGAAGCGGGGGGCATCGACGACGGGCGCGAGAACATAGTCTCGCGCTTCCCGAGTCTCCGCGTCGATCCAGCCAGCGACGTTCAAATATCCTGCCGTTGACAAAGACGCAGGAACCTTCCCGGGCCGGGTCCTGGACATCCCCGTCACTTTCATCCCTCAGAACCGTGCCACCTACCGCTGAAAGTCACAGCTGGAGGAGGATCTCGCCGTGTCCTGTTTGGCGATCGTCAAACAGGACACGTCTCACCAGTACCGCCTGGGCATCTATGGACGACGAGACCCAAAAGGCTGGCGAACGGTTCCCGTACCGTGGCTTGGCATGACCAGCCCCGAGATCGAGGTGACCGCAGATTTGGTCCGCGAACTTCTCCAGGACCAGCACCCCGACCTTGCTGGGCTGGCTATCCGCGAGGTGGCGGGCGGCTGGGACAACCACATGTGGCGCATCGGCGACGAGTTGGTCGTGCGCATACCTCGCACCGAACGCGCGCCGGATCTCCAGCGCAAGGAGTGCCAGTGGCTTCCCGTCCTGGCCCCGCGTCTGCCGCTCCAGGTTCCGATCCCTGTGCGGGTGGGCGAACCGTCTGCCCGCTTCCCGAAGCCTTGGGCCATCATGACGTGGGTCCCCGGGCGGCCACTGGACGGCATCTCGATCACTCGCGGCGACCACGCGGCCGACATTCTGGCCGGCTTCCTCACGGCACTCCATGTGGAGGCTCCCGTCGAGGCACCGATCAGTTCGGACCGCGGCGCTCACCCCAGGCAGTGCACGGACGGTTTCGAGAAGTACATGGAATCCGTTGCCCCCGAAAACCTTGCCGTCGCCGCCGGAAGAATCCGGGAAGTCTGGAGCGATGCTGTTGCAGCTCCCGGGTGGGGTGGGCCACCGGTATGGCTGCACGGTGACCTCCATCCCGCGAATGCCGTCGTTACGGACGGGACGCTCTCGGGCGTGATCGACTTCGGGGACATGTTCGCCGGCGACCCGGCATGGGACCTCGCAGCCGCATGGCTACTCCTCCCCGCAAGCAGATCCTCGCGGTTCTTCGAGGGATACGCGCAGACGGACGCCGCGACGATCCGGCGCGCCCGCGGGCTGGCTGCTCTGAAAAGCCTCTTCCTCATCCTGATGGGCCAGAACGGGGAACAGGGCCTTCCTGGCGGCAAACCGACATGGGGCCCCTTGGGCCGGGCGACGCTCGATCGCGTCCTGACATCGGGCTAAGTACCCGACGCTGGCATCAGTGTTCTGTTCGACGATCGTAAGGCCGGGGCAGAGGAACGTAGCTTCTCAACGAACCTGAGGAAGTGCGGATCGAACTGGTGAGGGTCGCTCGTCTGGACTTCGCCCGTTGTCCACCACCGGCCGCCACGAAATTCGCGGGGATCAAGGATGAACCGCGTGTCGCGGCGGGCCGCGACCACGTACCAGAGACTGACATCTACATGGTTGTTGTTGGCCCCGACAGTTGCCGTGACCGTAAGAAATAGTGGCTCAGTCCCAGCGACGGTGAAGTCGGCTTCTATGCCGAGTTCTTCCCTCGTCTCCCGCCTGGCCGCAACCATGGGGTGTTCGCCGGGCTCGACATGCCCGCCAGTGGGGAGTTGCAGTCCAGATCTGATGTGGTCGACGAGAAATACGCTCTGATCGGATGGGTCCACCACGACCGTGTAGGACACAAGGTGACGTGGTGGAGTCGCCGGCTTAGCACGGCGAAATATGTCGTCGGTGCGCTCGATCCAGGCCAGCGAATCTGAGATGTGTTCACGCTCGAGGTTGTCGAGTGGCTCGATGTTGGCAACAAGGTCATAGACGGCTCGAACGGCAGGTTGCATCGACCGATCGTGCCAGGAGACACCGACTCACATCGTTCGTAGTAGGCGTGGTCCGGTGGGGGATCGTCAAACAGGACACCCGGAAGTGGGGGGTCGGTGAGACGCGACCAGTTCCGGCGACCGCCCGGGCTGTCCTGTTTACCCGTCCGGCACGTTGGTCCGGCATAGGAAGCCCATTCCGGACTATCGTCCCCTCGTGACCGAAATTCTGGTGTGACCTTGATGTCGAGATTCAACGAAGATCGACAAGATGCGTCGTACTTTGACGGAAGCCAAGTGCCTACCGATCAAGCAATATGCGGCACAGACTGCCCCCCGATGTCGGCTACCTTTCGCACATGGCTCTATACGACGACACGATTCAGACGACCATCGAGGATCGTGCCATGCTCGAGCGGATGCTCGACGTCCAACGTGCACAACTATTGCAACTAGTCGATGGGATGAGCGAGGCCAATGTTCGCCAGCGGCTGGTACCGTCGCTCACCACTCTGCTCGGGTTGGTCAAGCACGGCATTTTCGTCGAAAAGGTGTGGTTCCACCACCGCATCGCCGGGCGACCCCGACACGAGGTCGACATCCCAGATAACATCGACGACAGCTTCCGCCTGATCGATAGCGATTCCATCGAGAGCGTGTCCACCGCCTTCATAGCTGCGTGCGCACACTCCAGAACAATCGTCGCAGACCACACCGACTTGGCCGAGACCATCCCCTGGCGCAATAGCTACGTCTCCCTGCGGTTCATCCTCACGCATTTGATCCAGGAATACGCCCGGCACGCAGGCCAGGGCGACATCCTGCGCGAACAGATCGCCGCGACCTAAGTTGACTGGCTTCGGGAACTCGCCCGAGATCCGTCAAAGTAGCGGGGAGTGTCCCGCCAATCTGCGCTGCAACTCAACACTTGATGGCGGTAGTTATTCAGTCGGAAGTGGCGGGCGAGGCCTACCCGGGCCAGCGTCGATCCGAGGGAACCCCGATCACGGCACTTCGGAGTCGACGACCTGTTTCAGCAGTGGTGAACGTGCAGGGTCAGCACCGCGCCATCCAGCTCTGAAAGTCGCAGCAGTTGGGAGGTCAATAGGGTGGTCATAACAGAGTGAGCTGGGGAGGAACTCAACGATGAACTGGGACGTGTCGTGCTGGAATTTGAAACAGCAAAAGCCCGTAACGCGCAGCGGGCAGGCGCCTGATCGGGGTTCGGCACGGGCACAGGCCATTCACGCTGGCCGTGACGTGATCCGGGGAGAAGACGGAACCGCAATCAACTCCGTCGTGTATGTGCGTCTTGGAGACGATTTCGGCGAGGTGGGCGGGTTCGACGACCCGGAACTCTCCTACGACGATCTGAGCGCCCGAATCGAGGATGCCATCGCGCGGCAGAAGCAGCGCGCCCAGGGGAGGCAGCAATCGGTGTCCGCCCAGACCGCGCTGCCCGAAACACCCACTCTGTCGCCGACTCCCGCCGGATCGGTCACCGTGCAATGGAACCGGATTACGCAGTGGCTGCGCACCCACACCACCTACGCACAGCCAAATGGCGCCGAACCGGCGCAGATCGCGGAAGCCGCCGAGACCACCGGAAGCGCATGGCCGCCCGAGCTGGTCACGTTCTTTCGACACGTCAACGGGATCCCTGCCGAAAACTGGTTCCTGCTCCTACCGACGCATGAACTCTTCGACCTGGATCGACTCGTCGAAGAGCGCCAGATGGAACTCGACGTGTGGGGTGAATTCGACGAGGAGATGCTCGCTGCACTCACCGATCGCGATGCTGCCGGCCGAGAAGCAGGCACATTCCGACCCGAGTTTCTTCCATTCGCAGGCAGGGACGGCTATCTGCTGTTCATCGACACCCGCCCTGGGCCCATGCACAGCTGCGTCACCGAATTCGACAAAGTCGACGCAGACGCCACCGGTCCGCGCTGGGTGTCGCTGAGCGCCATGCTCACCGACCTCGCGGACAGCCTGGAATCCGCTCGCACCTTCTATGGTCGATGGACACCTCGCGTCGTCGAGGGCCAACTGGACTGGCAGTACCAATCCTGAATCAGTGCCCGCCCAGGACCGGGCGCGTCCTTCACTACCTTTGTCCGCCCTGAGTCGTCTTACCACCAGGGCGAGGAGCACGATCGCGCCACCGGTCGCAGCAAGAATCCACCGCTGCCCCGGCGTCCGGGGAAGGAACGGCCGGGGCACAGCGCGGGCCCCTCGGTGTGAGGGTGAAGCGCGGTCTACTCCCGACCCGGGGGAAGCTCCTCGTGCGGTACCTCTCCGCCGAGCAGGTGTTCCTGCGTCAGAGGGCTGTCCACGGGCGTACGTGCGACGGCCTCGGCGGCGCGGACCGCACGTTCGACGGCCGGGTCTGCCTTGGTCTCGAACCAGCTGGCGACCTCGTCCGAGTCGTCCTCGGGCCGCGGCAGGTCCTGGTCGTCGGTGCGGCTGGGTTCGTAGCGGAAGACGCCGTCGTCGCCCGGCGCGCCGAGCGTCTTCGCGAACCCCTTGAGGGCGTCGCCGAAGTCACTGGGGACGAGCCAGACCTTGTTGGCGTCGCCCTGCGCCATCTGCGGCAACGTCTGCAGGTACTGGTACGCCAGCATCTCCGGGGTGGGCTTGCCGGACTTGATGGCGGCGAACACCTTCTCGATGGACTTGGCCTCACCCTGCGCCTGCAGGTACTTGGCGGCACGCTCGCCCTGGGCCCGCAGGATCCGGGACTGCCGCTCGCCCTCGGCCGAGAGGATCGACGCCTGCTTGGCACCCTCGGCCGCCAGGATCTGGCTCTGCTTGGCACCCTCGGCGGTCTTGATGGACGACTCGCGGTGGCCTTCCGCGGTGAGGATCATCGCGCGCTTCTCGCGGTCGGCCTTCATCTGCTTCTCCATCGACTCCTGGATCGACGGCGGCGGATCGATGCTCTTGAGCTCGACCCGCGCGACGCGCAGACCCCACCGTCCGGTGGCCTCGTCGAGGACGCCGCGCAGCTGACCGTTGATCGAGTCACGCGAGGTCAGCGTCTCCTCGAGCGTCATGCCGCCGACCACGTTGCGGAGTGTGGTGATGGTGAGCTGCTCGACCGCGGCGATGTAGTTGCTGATCTCGTACACCGCCGCCTGCGGATTCGTCACCTGGAAGTAGACGACGGTATCGATCGACAGGGTCAGGTTGTCCTGCGTGATCACCGGCTGCGGCGCGAACGACACGACACGCTCGCGCAGATCGACCTTGGCCCGGATCCGATCGACGAACGGGATCAGGAACGTCAGCTGACCGGACACCGTCTTGGTGTAGCGGCCGAGCCGCTCGATCACGGCCGCCTCGGCCTGCGGCACGAGCGCCACCGACTTCGCGACCACCACCACGACGAGTACGACCAGTACCGCCAGAACTATCAGTGCTGCCATGTCTCCTACGGTCCCCTCCACACGACGGCCGTCGCGCCGTCGATCTCCATCACCGTCACGGTCGTGCCCGGCGGATACACCTCGGTGACGTCGAGTGGACGGGCTGTCCACACGTCACCGTCGAGCTTGACCTGCCCGGCGTGCGCCCCGACCTCTTCGAGGACGAGCGCCTGCTTGCCGGGCAGCGCGGCCGCATTCGTCAGCTTGAGCGGCGGCACCTCGAAGCGACGCAACAATGCCGGGCGCACTCCCACGACCAGCGCGAGGGACACGACACCGAACACGACGGCGTCCACCCACACCGGAAAGTCGGTCACTGCGCTGAAGCCGGCCGTCGCCAGCGCTCCACCGGCGAGCATCAGCAGGAAGAGCTCCCCCACCAACGCCTCGGTCGCCGCCAGCAACACCCCGGCCACCAGCCAAATCAGAGCTGCCACATCACCATCTAACTGTTGCGGGTCATGACGTTGTAGACACCGGGCCAGGATCGGGCCGAACAAAGCGGACGGGTCCTTCGACGGCAGGATGAGAAGTACCACCAACTCGTCCGCCGACAGAAAGACCCGTCCGTGACCCACAGTAATGCGCCCCTGTCCATCGAAGGACGCCGCAGACTCGTCCAGCGCTGCCAGCACCGTCCGATCGCCCACGTCGCCGCCGAAATGGGCATCTCACGCGCGTGCGCCAGCAAGTGGGTGCATCGGTACCGCCAGTTCGGCGAGCACGGACTGTTGGACCGGTCGAGCGTCCCTCACCGGCAACCGACCGCCACCGCCGACCAGATCGTGGCCCGGATCGAGGCGCTGCGGCGGCAGAAGAAGTGGTCAGCACGCCGCATCGCCCTCGAACTCTCCGTCGAGGGCGTCACCGTTTCGGTCCGCACTGTCAGCCGCCACCTGGTCCGCCTCGGTCTCAATCGCCGCAAGTTCCTCGATCCCAGCGGAGCGGACAATCGCAAGCCGGCGGCCAAGATCGTCGCCCGCTACCCCGGCCACATGGTGCACGTCGATATCAAGAAGGTCGGCCTGATCCCCGACGGGGGTGGTTGGCGCATGCACGGCAAAGGCAGCGACCATGCGAAGAAGGTCGACCGGAGCAAGAAGCGAGGTACCCGCACCGGATACGTGTACCTGCACTCGATTGTCGACGGGTTCTCCCGCCTCGCGTACACCGAAGCCCTGAACGACGAGAAAGGCGTTACCGCAGTCGGTTTCATCAACCGTGCCAAGGCATTCTTCGCCGTCCACGGCATCGCCCGGTTCACCCGGGTGGTCACCGACAACGGCTCCTGCTACCGCTCGGCGGCGTTCGCCCGCACTCTCGCCGGCACCCGTCACCAGTTCATCAGGCCCTACACCCCACGACACAACGGGAAGGTCGAGCGCTACAACCGGATCCTCGCGGAGGAGTTCCTCTACGCCCGCGACTGGACGTCAGAAGCCCAACGAGCCGCCGCCCTCGCGGTCTGGAACGTCCACTACAACTACCATCGACCCCACACTGCCGCCGGGAACCGGCCGCCAGCGACCCGACTCAACGCCGGTGTCACCAACGTCATGGCCTCATACATCTA
>NZ_JPOC01000080.1 GCF_000738775.1 Prescottella defluvii | reverse complement strand
CCGAGGCCGTCGCCAAGCAGTACCTCTCCATCGTTCTGGACGGGCTTGCCAGCCCCGACTCCCACAAGTAATCCGAATCCAGGAGCTGTTATGCCCGAGGTTTACATCGTCGACGCCATCCGCACCCCGATCGGCAAGAAGAACGGTGGCCTGGCCCCCGTTCACCCGATCGACCTGGGCGCGCACATCATCAAGGCGCTCGTCGAGCGCACCGGGATCGACCCGTCGAACGTCGACGACGTCGTCTTCGGTTGCGTCGACGCGATCGGTGGCCAGGCCGGCAACATCGCGCGCATGTCGTGGCTGGCCGCGGGCC
>NZ_JPOC01000079.1 GCF_000738775.1 Prescottella defluvii | reverse complement strand
GGAGTGGGGAGGCGGTGAAGACCGCCGCGTCGCGCAGGAGAGGCGACGTCGCGGGCCGCGTCAGCGGATCCGGCGGGGGCGAAGGCGTCGAACGGGGTCGAGCCTTCGGGATTCTCGGGCTTTTTTTCACTGTGGAGCATGGCGTTGCAAATCTCAGAACTTTCGGCCTCGGAGTAACGAACCTCCGGGGGCGTCGGATAACTGGGCGGGACGCCGTTGTCCACTCGGTGCAGCAGTGTGACCGGAGACGGCTCCGCTGCTGGATTGCAACGCTCGAACTCGTGATCTGCCGCGGTCCGAAATGCCTGCGAGGGCTCGATGGATTCCGGGTCGGCGTGTTGTTCGGTGAATCGACTGGCCGTGAACTGAGCGCGGTGGTGCATGTGCCCTGCCGTCCTCCTGCCCGTGACCTGCCTGTGACTTAGACCTTGGCGACGGTAACGAAACGGTTGCGGCTGGGCAACCTGTACCCCATCACGATTTGGAAGATGTGACGGGCGTCACAGCCTGAGCTGGGGGAATGCCGAACATCCCAAATGGTCTCGTTCATATATCGGGATGACACGGCGGTGTTACATGTCGCCCGGCGACGAGTTCGAGCGAAGTGGTCCCGCCCGCGGGCCCGGGTGTCGCACCTGCCATCCTTGCCGTGGCATTCCACGCCGGGACCGCTACCCTCTCCGGGGCGCGCAACCCGCTGTGTGGCGTGCCGTGACGACTGTCGGTGCGTGACATATGCCACATAGCATGTGGGCGAGCGATAGTCGATTGATTGAACTAGATAAAGTCCGACACGGACCCGCTCCTACCCCTCGAGCGGGCGTCAACGCAGACGAGACGGTGAGCACATGGATCTCTTCGAATACCAGGCGAAGGAACTCTTCGCCAAGCACGACGTGCCGACGTCGGCCGGCCGTGTTACCGACACTGTCGCCGGTGCCCGCGAGATCGCGGAAGAAATCGGCAAGCCTGTGATGGTCAAGGCGCAGGTCAAGGTCGGCGGCCGCGGCAAGGCCGGTGGCGTCAAGTACTCGCCCGACGCGGATGCTGCGCAGGCGAACGCCGAGGCGATCCTGGGCCTCGACATCAAGGGCCACGTCGTCAAGAAGCTGCTGGTCGCAGAGGCGAGTGACATCGCTGAGGAGTACTACATCTCCTTCCTGCTGGACCGCACCAACCGCACGTACCTGGCCATGTGCTCGGTCGAGGGTGGCGTCGAGATCGAGGTCACCGCCGAGGAGAACCCCGACGCCCTCGCGAAGATCCCCGTGGACGCCGTCAAGGGTGTCGACCTGGCGTTCGCGCGCGAGATCGCCGTGGCCGGCAAGCTGCCCGCCGAGGTCCTCGACGCTGCGGCCAACACGATCCAGAAGCTGTGGGAGGTCTTCATCAAGGAGGACGCTCTCCTGGTCGAGGTCAACCCGCTCGTCCGTACGCCCGACGACCAGATCCTGGCCCTCGACGGCAAGGTCACGCTCGACGAGAACGCTGCGTTCCGTCAGCCCGGCCACGCCGAGTTCGAGGATCGTGACGCCACCGATCCTCTCGAGCTCAAGGCCAAGGAGAACGACCTCAACTACGTCAAGCTCGACGGCGAGGTCGGCATCATCGGTAACGGCGCCGGCCTGGTCATGTCGACCCTGGACGTCGTCGCCTACGCGGGCGAGAAGCACGGCAACGTCAAGCCCGCCAACTTCCTCGACATCGGTGGCGGCGCCTCGGCGGCCGTCATGGCTGCCGGCCTGGACGTCATCCTGAACGACGCACAGGTCAAGAGCGTCTTCGTGAACGTCTTCGGTGGCATCACCGCGTGTGACGCGGTCGCCAACGGCATCGTCGGCGCGCTCGAGACCCTGGGCGACGAGGCCAACAAGCCGCTCGTCGTGCGCCTGGACGGCAACAACGTCGAAGAGGGTCGTCGCATCCTCGCCGAGGCCAACCACCCGCTGGTCACGGTCGTCGCAACCATGGACGAGGCTGCCGACAAGGCTGCCGAGCTCGCCTTCGCAGCGAAGTAAGGGACACAGACAACAATGGCTATCTTCCTGACCAAGGACTCCAAGGTCATCGTCCAGGGCATCACCGGCGGCGAGGGCACCAAGCACACCGCTCTGATGCTGAAGGCCGGCACCCAGGTCGTCGGCGGCGTCAACGCCCGCAAGGCCGGCACCACGGTCTCGCACACCGACAAGGACGGCAACGCCGTCGAGCTGCCGGTCTTCGCGACCGTCGCCGAGGCCATGAAGGAGACCGGCGCGGACGTCTCGATCGCGTTCGTTCCCCCGGCCTTCTCGAAGGACGCCATCGTCGAGGCCATCGACGCGGAGATCCCGCTGCTCGTGGTCATCACCGAGGGCATCCCGGTGCAGGACTCCGCTTACGCGTGGGCCTACAACGTGGAGAAGGGCAACAAGACCCGCATCATCGGCCCCAACTGCCCCGGCATCATCACCCCGGGTGAGGCGCTCGTCGGCATCACCCCGGCGAACATCGCCGGCAAGGGCCCGGTCGGCCTGGTCTCCAAGTCCGGCACGCTGACCTACCAGATGATGTTCGAGCTGCGCGAGTACGGCTTCTCGACCGCCATCGGCATCGGCGGCGACCCGGTCATCGGCACCACCCACATCGACGCCATCGAGGCGTTCGAGAAGGATCCCGAGACCAAGATCATCGTGATGATCGGTGAGATCGGTGGCGACGCCGAGGAGCGTGCCGCCGACTACATCAAGGCCAACGTCACCAAGCCGGTCGTCGGCTACGTGGCGGGCTTCACCGCTCCCGAGGGCAAGACCATGGGCCACGCCGGCGCCATCGTCTCCGGTTCCTCGGGCACCGCGCAGGCCAAGCAGGACGCCCTCGAGGCTGCCGGTGTCAAGGTCGGCAAGACGCCGTCCGAGACCGCGGCTCTCGCTCGCGAGATCCTGAAGAACCTCTGATCGCAGTCTGATCACCCGAACGGCGCTCGCAGCCAAGGCATCCGCCTGGCCGCGGGCGCCGTTCGGCATTCGGGGGAAAGTGCGTCAGACGTCGACCCACTGGACGCCCGCCGGCGTGAGTTCTCCTGCGCCGGAGGTCAGTTCGGCGACGGTCGACGCGAGTTGGGCGGGATCGCGGGTGGCGAGCGTGAAGGTGACCGCGGCGCCGTACGTGGCGTCGACGACGCTCACCCCGCGGGCGCGGAGCTCGGACTCCACCCGTCCAGCGATGTCGTGGCCCACCTCGACGGACACCAGTTCGAGGCGCTCGCGACTCAGCAGCGCGGACGCGGCGACCGCGTCGTCGACGACAGCGACGACGGCCCCCGAGTACGCCCGCACCAGCCCACCGGCACCGAGCTTGATGCCCCCGAAGTAGCGCGTGACGACCACCGCGACGTCCACGAGGTCCCGGGCCCGCAGGACCTGGAGCATCGGAATCCCGGCGGTCCCGCCCGGTTCGCCGTCATCGTTCGACCGCTCGATCCGGTCCGACGGGCCGTTGCCCGTGATGTAGGCCCAGCAGTGGTGCCGCGCGTCGGGATAGCGACGGCGCTGCGCGTCCACGAAGTCCTGGGCGTTCGACGGGCCGTCGATCCGCCGGAGCACCGCGATGAAGCGCGAATGCTTGACCTCGGTCTCGGTCTCGATCTCGGTCCCGGCGGGCAGCGTGAAGGGCATGAGCCCATCTTCCCGTGCGGTGTGTCGCGGCCGGGCGGGCGGCGTGTCCGGGACCGGCGTCGTCGCGGTATCGCCCACGACTTTCCCGATGATCCGCGTGGATGATCAGGGTAGCGTTCATGGGGTTTGATACGTCGACTAGGAGCAGACATGACTTACACCGACGGAGGGTCGGGCTTCGGCCAGCCCTCGCAGCCGCCGGCGGCGAACGCCGCCAAGAGTTTGTCGTTCTATCTCGGCATTGCGGTCCTCGCGCTGGGCGTCGTCAACTTCCTCCTCGGGTTCGCTCCGTACCTGAAGGACGCGGCCGGCTCCCGGTACGGTGTCGAACTCTCGGCCAACGCGTTCGAGAGCAACGGCTCGCTACCGCTCACCTTCCTGCTCTTCGGCGGACTGCTGGCCGGTCTGGCGCTGCTGCCGAAGCAGTCCTACGCGGGTCCCGCTGCGGCCGCGTCGGTGGTCGGCTTCCTCGCGTCGTTCGCCCTGATGCTCAACATTCCCACCGGCGGCAGCCTCGCGGGCGGCGGCGTCACGATCCTGATCCTGGCGTTCGTCCAGGCCGTGATCGCGACCGCGGTGTTCCTGTTCGGTTCCGGGCTCGTCAAGCAGCCGCAGGGGCGGCCGACCCGTACCCACACTCACCCCGCTGCCTACGGCCATCCGCAGGCCTACCCCGGCCAGCAGGGCTATGGCGCCCCGGGTGCCCCGGGCGCCCCGGGCGTCCAGCAGGGTTACGGCCAGGGCTACCCGCAGCAGCAGCCGTACGGTCCGGCCGGCCAGGCGCAGCAGGGCTACCCGCAGCAGGGCTACCCCCAGCAGCCCCAGCCCACAGCCGGGTACGGACAGTTCCAGGCCGGTCAGCAGCCCTACCCCTCGCACCAGCCGACGCAGCACATTCCGCAGCAGCCGCAGGCGCCGCAGTCCGACGCGCCGTCGACGCAGCCTCCCACTCCGGCCGGGTCCTCCGATTCGCCCAGCGCGCCCACCCAGGCGTTCGGCGCGCAGACCGAGAATCCGGACGACGAGAAGAAGTGATCGAGTGGGCCGCGCCACGCCTCGGCGCGCCTGAACGCCGCCGCCGGGCGTGGGTGCGACCCTCGAACCGATGACTTCTCTGCTTGGTCGTGGCGCGCGCCGCGACATCTCCGACCGACCCGATCCCGGCACCGACCAGGTGCGCGCGCTGCTCGGCGTGGCGCTGCGGCCCACCGGTGTCGCGATCGCCGCGATCAGTGTCGTCGTCATCGTCACGCTGGTCGCATCGAACAGTGATCTCGCCGGGGTGGTCGGGGCGATCGCCGCGTGCTGGCTGGCGCTCCACCAGGTTGCGCTGACCGTCACGGACGCCCCGCTCGGCGTCCTCCCGCTCCTGCCGACGGCCGTGATGATGTGGGCCGTCGCCCGCGGGTGCGCACGTGCGGTGACGGCACGCACGACGCCGGTCGACGCGGCGCGGGTCGTGGCCGCCGCGGTCGCCGGCCCGCTCGTGATGACGCTCATCGCGCTCGCGGTCGTCGCCGACGCGGAATCCGCCGTCGCACTCGAGGTCCCGAACGCCGCCGAGGCTCTGGCGTGGGTGCTGGGTATCCACCTCGTTGCCGCGGCGGCCGGGGTCGGTACGACGATCGGGCGGGCCGAATGCGTGCGCCGGGGCGCACCCTCCTGGGTTCCGGAGGTACCCCGCGTGGCCGCACGGGCCGCGATGGCGCTGTTCGCGGCGGGTTCCGCCGTCATCGTCGCCTCGCTGCTGTGGTCGTGGTCCGAGGTCGGGGCACTACTCGGCGAGGGCTCGGATCTGGTCGGCGTGCTGGGGCTGAGTGTCCTGTCGGTGCTGTACCTGCCGAACGTCGCCGTCGGGGCGGTCGCGGTCCTGGCCGGCGGGACGGCGCACGCCGGTGGCACCGCGGTGAGCGTCTTCGACATCGTCCCGGGCCCGGTGCCCCCGGTCCCGGTCCTCGGTGGGGTCCCCACCGAACTGGTCGGAACCGGGTGGCCGGCGCTGCTGATCGTGCCGCTCGCGGTCGGTGCGCTCCTCGGCTGGGACTGTGGCCGGCTGAGGCTGCCGGTGCAGGAGACCGCGTACACCGTGGGGTGCGCCGCCGCCGGTGTCGCCGTGGTGGCCGCTGCCGTCGGTTTCGCGGCGGGCGGGGAGTTGGGGGCGTACGGCTTCGTCGGTGTCGAGCCGATGGCGCTGGGACTGATCACCTTCGGGCTCCTGGTGCTGCCGGGACTGGCGGTCGCGACACTGATCGCGCGGCAGGGCGACGTCGAGTCGGCTGACGACGGTGACACCGCGCCGACCGAACCGTCCGAGGACGCCGGGGCGGCGGCGGTGTTCGACGGCGGCGAGAACGATCCCACGCTCGCCTTCGAGGTGAAGCGCCTCGCGCTGCCGTCGATGCGGTACCGCTCGGAGCCGGATGTCGACCCGGATTCGGACCCGGAGTCGGACACTGCCGCGGATTCGGAGCCGGAGCCGGTGTCGCGCTCGGCCGAGCTCGATGCCGCCGCTGATTCCGGAGAGGCGGTGCTCGAGGGCGAGCTGGTCGACGCCTCCGAGGAGGCCCCGGCCGCCGTCGATCGTGCAGACGTGATCGACGTGGAAGTCGAGGCGGAGCCGCTGGATCCGGGGGAGCCGGAGACGGACGCGCCGGAGACGACCGCGAGCAAGTCGTCGGAAGGCGACCTGCCGGACGGTCCGGTGACCCCCAGCGACTAGTCTCTAACCCGGCCCGTGATGCGGCCCGACCGTCTCGAAATCAGGAGTAGTGCGCTGACTGCCACGCGTGACCAGCTGCGGCCCACTGTGCCCGCTCGGATCGTCGTACTCGCGTCGGGGACGGGCAGCCTACTGCAGGCGCTCATCGGCGCCACCCACGCCGACGGATACCCCGCGACCATCGTCGCGGTCGGCGTCGACCGGGACTGCGGCGCCACCGCACACGCCGAGGACGCGGGCATCGACCACTTCCGTGTGGCGTTGCGTGATCACCCGGACCGTGCCGCCTGGGACGTCGCGCTCACCGAGGCCGTCGCAGGACACCGGCCCGACCTGATCGTCAGCGCCGGCTTCATGAAGATCCTCGGCCCCGCGTTCATCGAACGCTTCGGTGGCCGGATCATCAACACGCATCCCGCGTTGCTGCCGTCGTTCCCCGGCGCGCACGCGGTTCCCGACGCTCTCGCGTACGGCGTCAAGGTCACCGGCTCGACGGTGCACCTGGTCGACGGCGGCATCGACACCGGCCCGATCCTGGCGCAGGAGCCGGTCGAGGTCCTCGCCGACGACGACGAGGCGACGCTGCACGAGCGCATCAAGACTGTTGAGCGGCGACTGCTGGCCGAGGTCGTGGCCGCCGTCGCCCTCCGAGGTGTTGTTTCCGACGGACGAAAGGCCGTGATCCCCAGTGAGTGAACGCAAGGCTGTGCGCCGCGCACTTGTCAGCGTCTACGACAAGACCGGACTGGTCGAACTGGCCACCGGCCTGCACCAGGCCGGTGTCGAGCTGGTTTCCACCGGTTCCACCGCAGCCAGGATCGCCGACGCCGGCATCCCGGTCACGAAGGTCGAGGACCTGACCGGCTTCCCCGAGTGCCTCGAGGGCCGCGTCAAGACGCTGCACCCGCGCGTGCATGCCGGCGTTCTCGCCGACACCCGCAAGCCGGAGCACCTCGCCCAGCTCGAGGAGCTGGGCATCGAGGCGTTCGAGCTGGTGATCGTGAACCTGTACCCGTTCACGCAGACCGTCGCATCGGGCGCCACCCCGGACGAGTGCGTCGAGCAGATCGACATCGGCGGTCCGTCGATGGTCCGCGCGGCCGCCAAGAACCACCCGTCCGTCGCGGTCGTCGTCGACCCCGCGAAGTACGAGGGCGTCCTCGCCGCGGTCGAGGCCGGTGGCTTCAACCTCTTCGAGCGCACCGCTCTGGCCGCGCAGGCGTTCCAGCACACCGCGTCCTACGACGTCGCGGTCGCCACCTGGATGACCGAGAGCCTCGTCGAGTCCGTCACCCCGAGCGAAGCGACGGAAGACTCTGCACTGTCGAAGTTCCCGCGCTGGGTCGGTGCCACCTGGGACCGCTCCGCGGTGCTGCGCTACGGCGAGAACCCGCACCAGGCGGCGGCGCTGTACGACAGCCCGTCCGGCCCGGCAGGGCTCGCGCAGGCGAAGCAGTTCCACGGCAAGGAGATGTCGTACAACAACTACACCGACGGTGACGCCGCGTGGCGTGCCGCGTACGACCACGCCGAGCCCGCCGTCGCGATCATCAAGCACGCCAACCCGTGCGGCATCGCTGTCGGTGCCGACATCGCCGAGGCGCATCGCAAGGCGCACGCGTGCGACCCGGTCTCCGCGTTCGGTGGTGTCATCGCCGCGAACCGTGAGGTGACCGTCGAGATGGCCGAGCAGGTCGCCGACATCTTCACCGAGGTCATCATCGCGCCGTCCTACGCCGCCGGCGCCGTCGAGGTGCTGGCCCGCAAGAAGAACGTGCGCGTCCTCGAGGCCGCGGCTCCCACCGCAACCGGTGTCGAACTGCGCCCGATCTCCGGCGGCGCACTGCTGCAGGAGCGCGACGTCCTCGACGCGGACGGCGACAACCCGGCCAACTGGACTCTCGTGGTCGGCGAGGCCGCGGACGAGAAGACCCTCGCGGATCTCGAGTTCGCGTGGCGCGCATGCCGTGCCGTGAAGTCCAACGCGATCCTGCTCGCGAACGACGGCGCCTCGGTGGGCGTCGGCATGGGCCAGGTCAACCGTGTCGACTCGGCGCACCTCGCGGTGCAGCGTGCCGGTGATCGTGCGCAGGGTTCGGTGGCCGCGTCGGATGCGTTCTTCCCGTTCCCCGACGGCCTTCAGGTGCTGCTCGACGCCGGTGTCCGCGCCGTCGTCCAGCCCGGTGGCTCGGTCCGCGACAACGAGGTCATCGAGGCCGCCCGCGAGGCCGGCGTCACGCTCTACCTGACCGGTGCGCGCCACTTCGCGCACTGATCGATCACTCGGACGACGCTCCCTCGTCCGGAGTTCGCGAGCCTCAGGCCGCGAGCCCGGACGGGGGAGCGTTGTGCTGTGCGGACTCGACGAGCGCGCGGGCACTGGCGTCGTCGGTGCCCGAGATGACCAGGCGGGCGGCACCGCGGGCGAGCAGTCGACCGATCAGTTCGGCCGCGGCCGCGTCCTGGCCGATGTCGATGTGACTGAGGTCGAGGGTGACGACCTGTCCGGTGAGGTCACCGGGCAGGTCCTGCTGGGGGGCGCTCAGTGCGCCGATTCGAAGCTTCATCGTGGTTCTCCTGAACTGTGTGTGGGTGATCGACCGAAAAGAAAAGGCACCCGAGGCGGTGTGCCTTCGGGTGCCGAGAATGGTGCCGTTTACGGGTGACTCATTCTCGGTGCCGTCGATCGAAGGCTGCGGGGCCGTGCCACGCGGGTACGGCTGCGAATACGTGATCGTGGGAAAAATGCTTGCTGCAAAGCCGCATTGCATACTTCGCGGCGCTTTCGACGCGCATCGTGACCGTACCTTTCTCGTGTGTGCCCGTTGGTTAACGGAGAACCATACAGCAGTGACCGCTCGGCGACATCTTGTTTTCGTGCGAGTGTGTCGCCGAGCGGCCGTCCGGGGTGCCTAGCGGAGGGTTGCGAGCCAGCCCTCGAAACCGTCCGTGAACTCGGTGGACCACGGCAGCGGCTCGATGTAGTCGGCGCCCGTCGAGACGCCGGTGCCGATGTCCTTGAGCACGTGGTTCGCGGTCGTCATCCGCACCGACGTGAGCGCGGTGTGAGCGAGCGCGGCGTCGAGTGCGTCGACGTCGCTGCTGATCAGCTGGATGTCCTTGGCTGAGCAGCTCGTCACGACCGGCATCCCGGCGGGCAGGCGGCCGGCCAGCTCGCGGGGATCGAGCGCGTCCTCCTCGGCGAGCGCCCGGGCGTTCGCCGGGACCAGCCCGGCGGCGCGCAGCGGGTCGGGCAGGTCGTCGCTCAGGGTGGCATCGGTGCGCAGCGACTCGACGGCCCCGGCGAGCGCCAGGCGCAGCTCGTCGGCCAGTTCGATCGGGAGCTGACCGGCGCCGACGACGGCGGTCAGCTGGCCGTCGATCTGCGCAGTGAGCAGGTCCAACAGGCGCACGGCGAGCGGCTCGAGCAGGCCCAGGCCGGCGACCTTCGCGCCGCTGTCGGCCAGCGCCAGGGCGATCAGTGCGCCCTCACTGTGCCCGACGACGTACACGCGCTCCGGGTCGACGGCGGCCCGGTCGGACAGGAAGGTCAGCGCGGCGTCGGCGGCGTCGGTGAACACCGAGAAGCCGAGGTCGCTGATGTCCTCGACGTCGTACGGTCCGAGCCCGGTGGAACCGCTGCCCAGCTTGTCGTAGCGCAGGCTCGCGAAGCCGTGCTGCTCGAGCAGGTCCGCGAGGAACCCGAGCGTGCCGATCGAACCCGGGAGCAGCGCGCTGTCGCCGTTGCGGTCGGTCGGCCCGCTGCCGGCGAGCAGCAGGACCGCGGGGGCGGGTGCGTCGGGACCCGACCCGGCGGGCAGGCGCAGGCTGCCGTGCAGGGTGATCGCGCCGGTGGTGAAGGTGATCTCGGTATCGGCCATGCCCCGTGTTTATCAGAGCCGGGCACCCACTTCGCACGCGGCGGCGGGCCCACGTGCCGAATCGCCCGAACACTCGTAACTTGGAGTGGTGACTGCCACATCGCCAGCCGATCTGCCGCGGACCGTTGCCGAATTGCGGGCGTCCGGTCACGTCCACCGTGCGGTCAAGGACGAGATGCGCGAGAACCTGCTCGCGGCGCTGCGGGACGGACTCGACCCGTGGCCGGGGATCGTCGGATTCGAGGAGACGGTGCTGCCGCAACTCGAGCGGGCGATCATCGCCGGGCACGACGTCGTCCTGCTCGGTGAGCGCGGGCAGGGCAAGACGCGGCTGCTGCGAACCCTGTTCCTGCTGCTCGACGAGTGGACCCCGGTGATCGCCGGTTCGGAACTCGGGGAGCACCCGTACGAGCCGATCACGCCGCTTTCGGTGCGGCGGGCCGCCGAGCTGGGGGACGGCCTGCCGGTGGAGTGGCGGCACCGCAGTCAGCGGTACGCCGAGAAGTTGGCGACCCCCGACACGTCGGTGGCCGACCTCGTCGGCGACGTGGACCCGATCAAGGTTGCCGAGGGCCGCAGTCTCGGCGACCCGGAGACCATCCACTTCGGCCTGGTGCCCCGCGCTCACCGCGGCATCGTTGCGATCAACGAGTTGCCGGACCTCGCGGAGCGGATCCAGGTGTCGCTGCTCAACGTCATGGAGGAACGCGACATCCAGGTGCGCGGCTACACCCTGAGACTCCCGCTCGACGTCGTGCTGGTGGCCAGCGCCAACCCGGAGGACTACACCAACCGCGGCCGGATCATCACCCCGCTCAAGGACCGCTTCGGCGCCGAGATCCGCACCCACTATCCGTCGCTGCTCGCGGACGAGATCGCGGTGATCGAGCAGGAGGCGCACCTGCAGGCGCGAGTGCCGCATCACCTGCTCGAGGTGCTGGCCCGGTTCACCCGGTTGCTGCGCGAGTCGACGTCGGTGGATCAGCGGTCGGGAGTGTCGGCCCGGTTCGCGGTGGCCGGGGCCGAGACGGTGAGCGCGGCCGCGGTGCATCGCAGCGCGGTGCTCGGGGAGGCCGATCCCGTGGCCCGGCCGATCGACCTCGGCACGATCGTGGAGGTGCTGCGCGGCAAGGTCGAGTTCGAATCGGGCGAGGAGGGCAGGGAACTCGAGATCCTCGAACACCTGCTGCGGCGGGCGACCGCGGACACCGCCCGAACCCGGCTCGGCGGCATCGACCTCGCACCACTGGTGATCGCCGTCGAACAGGGGCAGCCCGTGGTGACCGGGGAGCGGGTCACCGCGAAGGCGCTGCTGGGGGAGTTGCCCGACCTCGAGGTGCTCGACGAGGTCGCGACCCGACTCGGTGCGCAGTCCGACGGGGAGCGGGCGTCGGCCGCCGAACTGGCGCTCGAGGGCCTGTATCTCGCGCGGAGGATCTCGAAGAACCCGGACGAGAACGGGCAGGCGGTGTATTCATGAGGACGGCGGCCTCGTGAGTCCGTCCCGCGGTGCGCGCTACGGCCGGTACGAGGGTGGTGATCCACTGGCGCCGCCGGTGGACCTGCGCGACGCGCTGGCCGCGATCGGCGACGACGTGCTCGAGGGTGTGTCGCCGCGGCAGGCGTTGCGGGAGTTCCTGCGCCGCGGTGGCGGTGCCCGACGTGGGCTCGACAAGCTTGCCGCGCAGGCGAATCGGCGTCGACATGAACTGTTGGAGAACCACGACCTCGCGGGAACGCTGGACGAGATCCGTGAGCTGCTCGATCGTGCGGTGCTCGAGGAACGCAAGGCGCTGGCCCGCGCGCTCGACGACGACGCCCGGTTCGCGGAGATGCGGATCGAGGAACTGCCGCCGTCGACGGCGCAGGCGGTGTCGGACCTGGCCGACTACGACTGGCGCAGCAGCCGGGCCCGCGAGGACTACGAGAGGATCCGCGAACTGCTCGGCCGTGAACTGCTCGACCAGCGGTTCGCCGGGATGAAACAGGCACTGGAGGGGGCTACCGACGAGGACCGCCGGCGAATCCGGGACATGCTCGGGGACCTGAACGCGTTGCTGGAGAGTCATGCTCGCGGGGAGGACACCACCGAGCAGTTCCGGGACTTCATGGACCGGCACGGCGACTACTTCCCGGAGAACCCGCGGGACACCGAGGAACTGCTGGACTCGCTGGCGCGCCGGGCCGCCGCGGCTCAGCGTCTGCGGAACTCGCTCACCCCGGACCAGCGTGCCGAGCTGGATGCGCTTGCGCAGCAGGCGTTCGGTGACCCGTCGCTGATGAACCAGCTGGACCGTCTCGACGCGCACCTGCAGGCCGCGCGTCCCGGCGAGGACTGGGCCGGCAGTGCACGATTCCGCGGCGACGACGGCATGGGGTTGGGGGAGGGCACGTCCGCGCTCGCGGATATCGCGGAGCTCGAGCGGCTGTCCGAGCAACTGTCGCAACAGTATCCGGGCGCCCAGCTCGACGACATCGACACCGAGGCGCTGGCCCGGCAGCTCGGCGACGAGGCGGTCGCGGATGCGAAGACGCTCGCCGAGCTGGAACGGGCACTGCAACAGCAGGGCTTCTTCGACCGCGCCCCGGACGGCCAGTGGCGGCTCTCACCGAAGGCGATGCGGCAGCTCGGCCAGACCGCGTTGCGGGACATCGCCGGAAGCCTCGCGCACCGCGGCGGTCAGCGGGAGACCCGCCGCGCGGGCGCGATGGGCGAGCCGACCGGGGCATCGCGGGCGTGGGAGTTCGGCGACACCGAGCCGTGGGACGTCACCCGAACCCTGACGAACGCGATCCTGCGCGACCCCGGACGGATGCCGGTGCGGATGTCGGTCGCCGATGTCGAGATCGCCGAGACCGAGCAGCGGGCGCAGGCGGCGGTGGCGCTGCTGGTGGACACGTCGTTCTCGATGGTGATGGACGGGCGCTGGGTGCCGATGAAACGCACCGCGCTCGCGCTCGAGCATCTGGTGACCACGAGATTTCGTGGGGATGCGTTGCAGCTCATAGGTTTCGGTCGGCACGCGCAGGTGCTGACCGCGGCGGAGCTGGCCGGTCTGGACGGTGCCTGGGATCAGGGCACCAATCTGCACCACGCGCTGCTGCTCGCGGCCCGGCACCTGCGTCGGCACCCCGATGCGCAGCCCGTCGTGCTCATCGTCACCGACGGCGAGCCCACCGCGCACCTCGAACCCGACGGTGAGGCGTTCTTCGACTACCCGCCGAGCGTGCGCACGCTCGGCCTGACGGTGCGTGAACTCGACACCCTCGCCCGCCTGGGCGCGCAGGTCACGATCTTCCGGCTCGGCGACGATCCGGGGCTGGCCCGCGTCGTCGACCGGATGGCGCAGCGTGTCGGCGGCCGGGTGGTGGCGCCCGCCCTCGACGGCCTCGGGGCGGCGGTCGTCAGCGACTACATGCGGATGCGCCGACCGCAGCGGTGAACCGGCGCGCCATCGGTCATCCGACCGATGGTGCCGGTGTGACGGCGGTCATAGCGTTGCGGTCGTCTCCGAAACACGTCACCGTGAAGGGTGGTTCCCATGAGCACATCGGACCTGGGTTGGATGCCGGCCACCGAGATGGCCGCGCAGGTCGCCTCGAAGAAGTTGTCGCCGAACGAGATCGCGGAGGAGATGATCCGTCGCGTCGAGGAGGTCAACCCTGCCGTCAATGCGATCGTGCAGTTCGACGCCGAGCAGGTGCGACGTGACGCTGCCGAACTGGCGCGTGCACAGGACAGCGGCGACGCGCTGGGCCCACTCCACGGCGTCCCGTTCACGATCAAGGACCTCACCGACGTCCAGGGAACCCCGACGACGTTCGGGCTGAAGCCCATGCGCGACAACATCGCCGAGCGTGACGCCGTGATCGTGACACGGCTGCGCCAGGCCGGCGGACTGTATCTCGGCAAGACGAACACGCCGGAGAGCGGCTACTACGGAGGCACCGACAACCACCTGTTCGGTCCGACCCACAATCCGTGGAAGCCCGGCTACTCCGCGGGTGGATCGAGTGGCGGTGCGGCGGCCGCCGTCGCCGCCGGTCTGGGCCCGCTCGCGGAGGGCAGCGACGGCGCCGGCTCGGTGCGGATCCCGGCGTCGCTGTGCGGCGTCGTCGGACTCAAGCCCACGACCGGGGTGATCCCGCAGACGATCATGCCGGGCCGCTTCAACAACTGGGCCTACCACGGGCCGATCACCCGGACCGTCGCCGACAACGCCCTGATGCTGGATGTTCTTGCCGGTCCTGATCATTCGGATCCGCTGAGCATCGAGCGGGTCGAGTCGTCGTATGTGGAGGCGGCGCGCGGCGGTATCGACGGTCTGCGGGTCGCATGGTCGCCGAACCTCGGTCTGGGGCCGGTCGACGCCGACGTCGCCGCGGTGTGTGTGGAGGCGCTGGCGTGCTTCGAGGAGGCGGGCGCCAAGGTCGTCGAGGCGACGCCGTGCTGGGGCGATCCGTCGGAAGCGATGTGGCATGGCATCTGGGTGCCGGGCTTCGCCGGCGAGCACGACATGCTCGACTGGGACTCGCTCCACGGCCAGGTCGACGACAACCTGATCGAGCTCATTCACGAGGGTCGACGACTGACCGGTGTCGACTACGGCCGTGCCGACACCTTCCGGGGAGGGATGTGGGACACCTGGACGGAGTTCATGAACGACTACGACGTCCTGATCTCGCCGACGCTCGCATCCGCCACGTTCCCACTCACCCAGTTCACGCCGGACTGGCTGGAGGGCAGGTCGCTGCGTGAGCAGTTGCTGGGCTGGCTGCTGACCTACCCGTACAACATGCTCAACAATCCGGCGATCACGGTGCCCGCCGGCTTCACCCCGGACGGGCGCCCCGTCGGTCTGCAGATCGCGGCGCGTCATCGTCAGGACGCGCTCGTTCTGCGTGCCGCGGCGAGCCTCGAACAGGCGCGGCCCTGGGCCGAGCGGCGTCCGGTGGCGTAGCTCGCAGGTACATTCGGGTCCATGAGCGAGCAGCGCGCGACGGTGACCGTGGATCAGGACCTGCTGGCGTCCCGATCCCCGGTCACCGTCGCGTACGGCCTGCTCTCGCGCTGGTCGACCGAACTCGGCTATGCCGCAGCCGCCATCACGTACCGCAGTCGCGGCGACCGCTCGCACCGGGTGCTCGCCAACGGCGGGTACACGCTGCCCGTCGCGCAGTACCTGGCTCGGGAGTTCGTCGACGACGCCCAGGTCTTCGACCACATCCGGATCGCCTCCGGTCGTCCGGTCTGCTGGGAGGACGTTCCGGACTTCCAGCGGACGACCACCGTGGAGGACGTGCTGCGTCCGTCCGGATTCCGGGAAGGGTCGTCGGTGGCGCTCGGCCTCGAGCGCGGCGAGGTCACCAGTGTCCTGCACGTGAGTTTCGCCCGCCCCGAGATCGATTCGGCCGCGCGCGCGGGGATCGAGGCCCTCGCGGTGCAGTGCCGCCGGATCGTCGCCGATCACGGCGACCGCGAGAAGTTCCGGCTCAGCCGCCGGGAACATCAGATCCTGACACTTGTCGCACAGGGATTGAGCAATGCCGAGATCGCGACGGAACTGCTGGTCGGCCGGAGGACGGTGGCAACCCACCTCGAGAACATCTTCTCCAAGACCGGCACGCGGTCGAGGGTGCGGCTGGCGGTGCGCGCCACGGAACTCGGGATCCTGTGAGTCCCATCGATCCCGATCAGGTCAGCAGTGCCGCGACCAGCGCGATCGCCGGGATCGACGCCAGCGTCGTGACGAAGGCCGCGTCTCGCGCGAGGACCATGCCGCGCTGGTAGCGGCTCGCGTAGACGAAGACGTTCTGCGCGGTCGGCAGGGTGGAGACAACGACGATCGCGAACAGTTCGTGCCCGTCGAGGCCGAGTAGGAAGCGGGCCATCAGGTACGCGAGGACCGGTTGCACGCAGATCTTCAGCACCGACGCCAGCGCCACGTCACGCCGCGGGCTCGCACCTTTCTCGAGGACGCGCACCCCGTACAGGGACAGTCCGAACGCCAGCAGGGCGCCGGGGACGGAGGCGCCGCCGATGAGCCGGAACGGCTGCATCAGCGCCTCGGGCGGCGTCCAGTTCGACACTGCGACAGCGAGTCCGGCGGCCCCGGCGAGCACGATCGGGTTCTTGAACGGTGCGGTGATCGTCTCGAGCCGGGAGCTGCCCTCACGCATCGTGCTGACGTCGAGGACGGTCAGAGCGATCGGCGAGAAGATCATGATCTGGAACAGCAGCAACGGCGCGACGAACGATGCGTCGCCCAGGACGAACACCGCGATGGGGATGCCGAGATTCGCCGAGTTCACGTACGACGACGCGAGCGCGCCGATCGTCAGTTCCGGCAGCGGTCTTCGCAGCCACAGTTTCGCGACGGCCAGGTAGATGCCGGCGACCGCGAACGCCGTGGCCGCCGCGACGGCCAGGGTGGGGGAGAAGACGACCGATAGGTCGGAGTTCGCGAGGGTGTCGAACAGCAGCGCCGGGGTCGCGACGAAGAACACCAGGCGGCTGAGGACGAACTGTCCGTGGTCGCCGAGCGTGCCGCTGCGCCCGAGGAAGTATCCGATCGCGATGACGACGAAGATGACCGTGAACCCTGCCACCACGCCCGACACGCCTACATCCTTCGATTCCCTTGTGGCGCCGACCTGCATGATCAACCCAGTTCGGGAAGCTTACCGCCGCCGATCACCGGTGATGCCTCCGCGTCCGTCACGACGACCGCGCCCCCACCTCCTCGGGAAGTCGAGGAGGTGGGGGCGCCGTGACGTGAAGACGGATCAGGAACCGAGCGAATCGGTGCTCAGCGACCCGAGATCCAGCGAGCCGAGCGAACCGGTGCTCGACGAGCCCGCCGAACCGAGCGAACCGCTCTCCGGCGAGTCGGTCTCGCTCGGCGCCGGATCCTTCAGCGCGAAGTTCGTGGTGCAGCCGTTGAACTTCACGGCGTCGACCAGCGTCGAGGTCTCCTCGGATCCGCGGCCGATGCTCACTCCGTAGTGGTCGACGACCGCGTCCGGGTTGGCCGCGGCGATGTCGGCGAGCGGCACGAGCGCGCGGCCGGTGGCGCCCGCGATGTTCGACGTGCTCCACCACTTGCCGTCCTGCAGGTTGGCGTGGGTGTAGCCCTCGGTGGTGTCGGCGGCGTCGGCGTCCGGAACCCAGACCAGGGTCGTGAAGCCGTTGTCCTTGTACTTCTCGTTGTCGGTGGTCCCGGTCAGGCGCAGCTGGAACGAGGCCTGCGGGTTCGCGCCGCGCTCGGAGAAGCCGATCTCCTGCTTGATGGCGTCGGACAGCTTGATGCCGCCGGCTTCGTGGTAGCTGGCCGACCGGTCGGCGGTGCCGAAGACCTCGAGCTTCAGCGAGCCGTCTTCGTCGAGCACCTTCTTGTCGGTGTGGTACGCGATCTGCCGGACCTCGTCGTCGAACGGGTTGCCCCAGCCGTTGGGGGTGGTCTTGGTCGACAGTTCGGCGCAGGCGAACGCCTCGGGCGCCTCCGTGGTCTCGCTGGAGCCGGCAGAGCCCGTCGAGCCGGTGGAGCCGGTCGAGCCGAGCGATCCGGTCGACGAGGCGCCAGCGATCGCGGGTGCGACGAGCGCGACGGCGCTGAGGATCGCTGCGGCGGATCCGATTCGGAATGCGTTCTTGGACATACTTACTCACCTCTGTGCGTGTAGTGGACACGGTTCGACGCCCCGGTGGGAAGCGGCCGAAAGGCCGGCCCGGGATGCCATGAGTCGATGCGACGTCGGTGTTCGGCGGATGCCTTCTGGATACCTTCGACGCCATCCCCTGTGATCCCCCCATGGGTACAGGCGTCGCCCCCTCGTTCATGTGACTGAAGAGCTGAACGACTTCACTCAGAGTAGACAACCCGGACAGCAAATACAAGACCGGTCGGTTTGTTTAGTCGGGGCAACGAAAATGCCGGTGTCAGAGACGTGTTCGGGCGCTCAGCTTCCGCCCAGTCGGAAGATCCCGTCGGCGGGATCGAAGTGGACCCGCCGGGAGTCGAAGGCTCGACGGATCGCGCCGGAGTCGATCAGCGTCGAGGGGGTGCCGTCCACCACGGTGCCGTCCCCCGCCGCGAGCCACACGTGCTGCGCGGTCCGCAGCACCAGTTCCACGTCGTGCGTCGACAACAGCACCGTGATGCCGGCGTCGGTGGCGATCTCCTCCAGGAGCACGAGCAACTCGACGCGGGCCGCGACGTCGAGGAAGGCACTGGGCTCGTCCAGCACCAGCAGGGCCGGTTGCTGCACGAGCGCGCGTGCGATCAGCACCCGCTGCCGCTGACCGTCCGACATCTCGTGGAGTCGGACGTCGGCGAGGTCGGTGGCGCCCATGCGATCGAGGCTCTCGGCGATCAGCCGCCGTTCCGCCGCGCTCAGGCGGGATGCGAAGCCCTGGTGGGGAAGTCGTCCCAGCGCGGCGACCTCACCGCCGGTGAGCAGGCCGCCGTCGACGCGGTCGGTGAGGACCACTGCGACCCGCCGGGCCCGCTCGGCCGGGGTCAACGTCGTGATGTCGGTGTCGTCGAGACGGACCGATCCGCGGATGATCCGCTGCAGACCGGCCACCGAGCGCAACAGGGTGGACTTGCCGGCGCCGTTGGGTCCGAGCAGCGCGGTCACCTGGCCGGAGTGCGCGGTCAGATGCAGGTCGGTGAGCACCTCCCGCGGTGGCCGACCCGGATAGCCGACCGTCACGCCGTCGAGTACGAGGGTCATGCCATTCCCGCCTTGGTCTGCCGCGACCGCATCAGAACGAGGATGACGACCGGCGCCCCGACCAGCGCGGTCACGACGTTGAGCGGCAGCACCCCGTCCCGGCCCGGCAACTGCGCCACCACCGAGCACAGCAGTGACACCGCGGCCCCCATGAGGACGGCGCCGGGCAGCAGCACCCGGTGATCCGATGTCCCGAGGACCAGGCGCGCGAGGTGCGGGACCGCGATCCCGAGGAAGGCGATGGGCCCGCAGAATGCGGTGACCGCGCCGGCCAGCAGCGCCGCCGAGGTGATCGCGACCGTGCGGGTGCGCAGCATGTGCACGCCCATCGAGTGGGCGTAGTCCTCGCCGAGCAGCATCGCGTTGAGCGGGCGAACCAGGGTGGCGGCCAGCATGATTCCGACGACGACAGCGGGAATCAGCACACGCAGATCGGACCACGATGCGCCGGAGTACGACCCCAGGCTCCACAGGATGAACTGCTGCATCTGCGCGGGCTGGGAGAACGCGACGAGCAGGGAGACGACGGCACTGGTGACCGAACCGACCATGACGCCGACGATCAGCAGGGTCACCACCGACCTGATCCAGCGCGAGATCGCCAGCACCACGAGCAGCACCACCAGGGCCCCGATCGCCGCGGCCGCCGCGATCCCCAGCCGTCCCGTTCCGGCCACCGCGGCGAACACGCCGGCGCCGGTCCCCGAACCGAGCACGACCAGCGCGACACCCAGACTCGCGCCGGACGACACCCCGAGGATGTACGGGTCGGCGAGCGGGTTCGCGAACAGCGTCTGCATCAGCAGACCGGCGACGGCGAGCGCGGCGCCCGCGCAGGCCGCGGTGACGACGCGGGGGAGCCGGATGTCGGCGACGAGCGTCGTCCAGCGCGCATTGCCCGCATCCCCGGTCAGCAGGTATCGCGCGGTGGCGTCGAACGGGATCGTCACCGACCCCACCGACACCGCGAGCACGACCGCGACGACGACGAACGCGGCGAGTGCGGTCAGTGCGGCTGCGGTGCGGTTCACTGCAGGCGGCGGTAGAAGGTGAACTCGTGTCCGGGCATCAGATCCGGATGGGCGATCGCGATCAGGTCCGCCAGCACCAGGTCCGGGCGCAGGACGCCCTGCTCGTAGATGTCGATGGCGCCGGCGTCGGTGACCCGGTTCGACGACGTCCACACCTGCCCGTCACGGAAGGCCGCGAACTCGGCGAGGCGCGGTTCCGCGGCGATCGCCGCGGCCTTGGTGGTGTCGGCGGAATTGCTGATCGAGACCGGTGCGTCCCCGGCGCGAGCGAACACCGTTTCGAGGTCGGTCTGCAGGCTGCCGGTGCCCGGCTCGCTCATCCACGGGTGGGTGATGCGGGCCGTCGCATACAACTCGTTGGAGTAACTGGCGAGCGGCACCGACCACCCGCCCTGGTAGGGCAGGCCCGGAACGATGGCGACCGGCGTCTTGTTCGCCGCCATCGTCGTGTACCGGTCGTAGTCGGCGACGATCCCGTCGAACGTCTCGGTGGCCTGCTTCTCGGTGCCCGTCAGGGCCGCGAAGAACTTGATCCATTCGGCGCGGCCACGTGGATCGGTCTCGAGCCAGTCGTAGTTGTCGAGGACCGGGATGCCCGCCCGCTCGATCACCGGAAACGCCGGATCCTCGAACCCGCCGGTGACGAAGGCCTGCGGGCCCTGCGCCACGACGGACTCGGCGTCCACCTGACCGGCCGTCGCGAACTGGGTGACGCCGTCGCCGGTGATGTGTGCGCGGGCCGTCTCGCTGTAGACGTAGTCGGCGCTCGCGAACCCGGTGAGGGCGTCGAGCCGGCCGAGCGCCTCGAGGCTGGGCAGGTGGGTGGTCGATTCGGTGAACAGGTCGGTCACCGGTGTCGTGACCTGCTGCGCGCCGGCCAGGTCGCCGGTCAGCTCCGGCGCAGGGGCACCGCACCGGGTGAGCACGTACGCCTCGTCGGGCTGTCCGGGCTGGCGAACCGTCAGCACCTGGTACGAGTTGTGGTACTCGATGTCGAAGTTCGCGGCGTACTCGACCGCCTGCTTGTCGGGGAAGTAGTCGGTGTTCGCGTCGAAGTCGGTGATGCACCCGACACCGCCGCTGTCGGTGCCGCCCCCCGCGGTGCTCGACGAGTCGGACGAGCAGGCCGCGACACCACCCACGGTCAGGGCGGTGGCGGTGAGGAGAACAGCGGTACGGAGCGAGAACGACACCCCGAGAATCTAGCGCGGCCCCGAACCGGTGGTGCGTCCGCGCCGAAAACGCCGAGGGGCCGCGCAGTCGCTCGACTGCGCGGCCCCTCGGCGATGCGGGTGTGCTACCGGCTGGTGAAGGGCAGCAGGGCCATCTCGCGGGCGTTCTTCACCGCGACGGCCACCTGACGCTGCTGCTGCGGCGTGAGGCCCGTGACGCGGCGGCTGCGGATCTTGCCGCGGTCGGAGATGAACGTGCGCAGCAGGTTGACGTCCTTGTAGTCGACGTACTCGATCTTGGCCGCGAACAGCGGGTTCTTCTTGGGCTTGCGGCCCGCGTCCGCGCCGCGCCCCTTCTTCGACGGTGCCCTCTTGACTGCCATTGCTCTTCCTTACCGGCTCGACGGCCCGAACCTTTGCAGGTCGCTGTGCGGACGTCCATCCGCAGCGTCTCGATTGCGCAATCGTACCGGACCGACGTCCCCCGGCAGCCGAACGACGGTGGTCCGGCATGTGTTCGTGCGACGCTGTCCGCGTGCTGCTGAAGATCCTCGAACTCGCGGGCATCGCGGTGTTCGCCGCATCGGGGGCGCTGGTCGGGGTGACCAAGCGGTTCGACATCTTCGGGGTCTGCGTCGTCGGCGTGTTCACCGGCATCGGCGGCGGCATCGTGCGCGACGTGTTGCTCGGCATCCACCCGCCGACGTCGCTGACGAGTTGGCCGCTGTTCGCGACCGCGGCGACGACGTCGGCGATCGTGTTCTTCGTGCATTCGGCGATCGGACGGCTGCGCCGCGAGATCCTCGTGCTCGACGCGCTGGGGATGGGACTGTTCGCGAGCACGGGTGCGATCATCGCGCTCAGGGCGGACGCCGGTGCCCTCGCCGCCGTCCTGATCGGCGCGACCGCGGCAATCGGTGGCGGCATCCTGCGCGACGTGCTCGTCAACGAGGTGCCCCTGCTGCTGCACCGCGACTTCTACGCGATTCCCGCACTGCTGGGCGCCACGCTGGTCGTCGTCGGATCGGAGGCGGGACTGACCGTCAACACCGCGCTGGTCCTGGGCACCGTCGTCGCGACGAGCGTCCGGTTGGCCGCGTTGTGGCGGCACTGGAGCCTGCCGGGGCCGCGGCAACCCCGGGAATGATGCGACACGCCGGACGCGGTGAACGGGATCCTCTCAGCGGGATCTCAGTCGGTGGGGCCAAAATGTCCGCATGCGCATTTTGGTGGTCGACGACGACCGGGCGGTCCGGGAGTCGCTGCGGCGTTCGCTGAGTTTCAACGGGTACACGGTCGAGCTCGCCGTCGACGGCGTCGATGCGCTCGAGAAGGTGGCCGCGTCGCGTCCCGATGCGCTGGTGCTCGACGTCATGATGCCGCGACTCGACGGGCTGGAAGTGTGCCGACGCCTGCGGAGCGCCGGTGACGATCTTCCGATTCTCGTTCTCACGGCGCGTGATTCGGTGTCGGAGCGGGTGGCCGGTCTCGACGCGGGCGCCGACGACTACCTGCCCAAGCCGTTCGCGCTCGAGGAACTGCTCGCACGGCTGCGTGCCCTGCTGCGCCGCGCCGCGCCGGCCACCGGTGACGACTCCGAGGCGATGACGTTCGAGGACCTGACGCTCGATCCGGTCACCCGCGAGGTGACTCGGGCGGGCCGGTCGATCAGCCTCACCCGAACCGAGTTCGCGCTCCTCGAGATGCTCATGGCGAACCCCCGTCGGGTGCTCTCCCGCAGTCGCATCCTGGAAGAGGTGTGGGGATACGACTTCCCGACGTCGGGCAACGCGCTCGAGGTGTACGTCGGCTACCTGCGTCGCAAGACCGAAGCCGAGGGCGAGTCGCGACTGATCCACACGGTCCGCGGCGTCGGGTACGTGCTGCGGGAGACTCCTCCGTGATGGGCACCCCCTTCGGGCGATCGGGTACCCACCCCGACCCGACCGGCCCGCAGTTCGGTCCGATGTCCCCGCCGCAGCACGAGATGCGGCCACCGATGCCCCTCACCCGGTCGGTGTCCCTGCGGTGGCGTGTGACGCTGCTCGCGGCGTCCGTCGTGGCGATCGCGGTCGCCGTCATGGCGCTGGCTGCATACGCGGTGGTGTCGCGGGCCCTGTACGCCGACGTCGACAACCAGTTGCGGTCGCGGGCGTCCGCGATCGTCGACAACGACCTCATCACGTTCGACCCCCGGTACATCGCGGGCGCGACGCTCTACACCAGCGATATCAGTGTGGCGCTGATCTTTCCGGACCTGAACAAGTACATCCCGCCAGGCTCGGTGGTACCGATCGGGCCGGCCGAGATGGCGGTGGCCCGCGGCCAGCTCGACTTCTCGCTGCGGACCGTCGAGGGTAATCGGGTGCTCGCCGAACGCACCCGTGACGGCAGCACCCTGGTGATCGCGCAGCGCCTCGAGCCGACCGAGGACGTGCTGGACCGGCTCGCATGGGTGCTCTTCGTGGTCGGCGGATGCGGTGTCGTCCTCGCCGCCGCGGCCGGAACAACCGTCGGTCGCACGGGCCTGAGACCCATCGCGCGACTGACCGCGGCCACCGAGCGTGTCGCCAGGACCGACGACCTCACCCCCATCCCGGTCACCGGCAACGACGAACTGGCTCGCCTGACAACAAGTTTCAACACGATGCTGCGTGCCCTCGCGGAATCGCGGCTCCGGCAGAGCCGGCTCGTGGCCGACGCCGGACACGAGTTGCGCACTCCGCTCACCTCGCTGCGCACCAACATGGAACTGCTCATCGCCTCCAGTCGCCCGGGTGCACCGAGCATTCCGGATCAGGACATGGCGGACCTGCGGGCCGACGTGGTGGCACAGATCGAGGAGTTGTCCACGCTCGTCGGGGACCTGGTGGACCTCGCACGCGAGGACGCTCCTGAGACGGTGTTCGAACTGGTCGATCTCAGCGAGGTCGTGGAGCGCTCGCTGGAGAAGGCCCGGCGGCGGCGGAACGAGATCGACTTCGAGGCGGTGACCACGCCGTGGTTCATCTACGGCGACCAGGCCGGGCTCTCTCGGGCCGTCCTCAACGTCCTCGACAATGCCGCCAAGTGGAGTCCGACGGGGGAGCGCGTCCAGGTAACGATGCGGCAGATCGGCGATCGGTTGCTCGAGCTCGTCGTCGACGACGCCGGCCCCGGCATCCCGTTCGAGGACCGTGAACTGGTCTTCGAGCGGTTCTACCGGTCGACGGCGTCCCGGTCGATGCCGGGATCGGGTCTCGGCCTGGCCATCGTCCGGCAGGTGGTCGTCAAGCACGGCGGCACGATCGCGGTCGAGACCTCCGATCGCGGCGGTGCCCGTATCCGCATCGTCCTGCCCGGCGAACCCGAGGCGGACAGCCGCTGACCTGGAGGCCCGGATGTGAGGCTGGCCACTTCGGCGGGAACACGGGAAACTGAAAGCAGCGTCTCAGGGGCTTCTCAGCCGTGCCGGGCAAGCTGATTCCAGCGACCGGAGCGGATCCGGGACATCGGTGAATCGAGTCAGGAAAGAAGGCGGTGCGATGACCGACGACCGTAACCTCCACGGCGACCCCAACCAGGGAACTCCCCGGCACGGCGATCCCCAGCAGGGTTCGCCCTACCAGGCGGGGAACCAGCCCGGACCGCAGGACCAGTGGCGTTCGGGCGGTGCCTACTACCCCCAGAGTCAGCAGCATCAGCAGCATCAGGGCTACCCCGGTGGCGCCGGTGCGCCCGGAGCGGGCTACTCCCAGCACGGCTACCAGGCCGGCTACCAGCCCACCGAGCAGATTCCGGGCCTCGGCACACCGGGCGCACTGCCTACGACAGGCACGTTGCCCACGACGGGTGCCCCCGTCGTCACCGAGCCCCGCCGGGTGGGCCGTTCCGCGCTGGTCGCCGGCGCGCTCGTGCTCGCGCTCGTCAGTGGCGGTATCGGTGGTGTGGTCGGGTCGATGGCGACGTCGTCGAACGGTGGGGGCGCTCCGGTGTCGAATGCGCTCGACGCCCCGAAGCCCGAGACCAGCCCGGCGTCCACTGCGCAGGAGGGGTCCGTCGAGGCGGTCGCGGCCAAGGTGCTGCCGAGCGTCGTCCAGATCCAGGTCGCCGGCACCCGCGGGGAGGGCGAGGGTTCCGGTGTGGTCCTCTCGTCCGACGGTCTGATCATGACCAACAACCACGTGATCGCCGGCGGCGGCCCGGACGGCAAGTTCGTCGTCGCCTTCGCCGACGGAACGACCGCGCCGGCCACACTGATCGGTACCGACCCGCAGTCCGACATCGCGGTGATCAGGGCGGAGGGCAAGTCCGACCTGACACCCATCGAGTTGGGCACCTCCGAAGACGTCAAGGTGGGTGAGCAGGTCGTGGCGATCGGTTCGCCGCTCGGACTGGCGGGCACCGTCACCTCCGGCATCGTCTCGGCGCTCGACCGCCCGGTCTCGACCAGCGGTGAGGCGGGCAACCAGAACACCGTCATCGACGCGATCCAGACCGACGCCGCGATCAACCCCGGCAACTCGGGCGGCGCGCTCGTGAACATGGACGGGCAACTCGTCGGCATCAACACGGCGATCGCCACCGCCGGTGGGCAGGGCGGATCGATCGGCCTCGGCTTCGCGATCCCCGTCGACCAGGCGCGACGCATCGCGGACGAACTCGTCAAGACCGGCAAGGCCACTCAGGCGATCATCGGTGTGCAGGTCGCGGCCAAGGAGTCGACCGGTGGCGCGACCGTCGTCGAGGTCACCGCGGGCGGACCGGCCGAGAAGGCCGGTATCCCCAAGGGGGCCGTCGTCACCAAGGTCGACGACCGGGTCATCACGAGCGGGGACTCCCTGATCGCGGCGATCCGCTCCCACGCGCCCGGCGACAAGGTGACCGTGACGTATCGGGACGGCGCAGGCAACTCGAAGACCGTCGACGTCGAACTCGGCACCGCGCCGACCACGGGCGGCCGCTGATGGTGACGGGAAACCGGCCGGTGCTGACACGGATTCTCCGCCGGATCCCGACTGACCCCGACGGGGCCATTACGGTAGGGACCATGGAACTCGAAGCACCGTTGGCAGGACGAGCGCTGGTCGTGATCGTCGACGATCGGACCGCGCACGGCGATATCGATTCGACGGGGCCGCTCGTCACCGAACTGCTCACCGAAGCCGGATTCCTGGTGGATGCGACGATCGCGGTGACCGCCGACGAGGTGGAGATCCGCAACGCCCTGAACACCGCGGTCATCGGAGGCGTCGACCTGGTGATCTCGGTCGGCGGCACCGGTGTGTCACCGCGTGACGTGACGCCGGACGCCACCGCCGAGGTCCTGGATCGGGAGCTGCCGGGAATCAGTGAGGCCCTGCGCTCGTCCGGGCTCGCTGCGGGAGCCGTGGACGCGGTCATCTCGCGGGGCCTCGTCGGGATCTCGGGCAGCACGGTCGTCGTCAACCTGGCGTCCTCCCGGGCCGCGGTCCGCGACGGTATGGCGACGCTGACGCCGTTGGCGAGCCACGTCATCGGCCAGCTGTCGAGTATCGACGAGTAGGAAGGCGCACACTCCAGTCATGTCGGACGAGACAGACCCCGATTCGGTATCTGCAGCGCCTTCCGGGACTCCGGAGCGGTCGCGCGTCGATCGGGCCCGACTCGATGCCATCTTCGGCACCGTCCTACCCGAGCAGACCGCGGACGAACGATCCTCCGACGGTGCCTCGACAACAGGTGGCGGCCAGGATGAATGGCTGCGGCGGCAGGTCCCTCCGCACCACGGCTGACGGCCGCCATCGGTTCAATCAATAGGTTGTTTCTCGAATAAGCCGGAATGCGCCGGGTATGTGTGTTTCATCACCCATACCCGGCGCATTGTCGTGTGCGCGCCGAGTCCCGGGCCTTCCCACAGTGGCGGGCCGGCCGATTCGCTCACAACGAATCCGGGGAGTGATATCGGTCCCTTCCCAGTTGGGGGCGTCGCGGCGCCGTAGCGATCTCGGCTCGAACGACCGGCCCACGGCACCCGAACAGCGCATTACGGACTGAGCGGTTCAATTGTTCGTATGTCGAACGCAATTCGGGCGGGACCGCCGTTTGACTACTGGGCGACCGGTCCGTCTAATCTCGGCGCGGGATTCGCCCGGAATTACCGAATGTCGAGGGTCCTCGGCGCAACTCGGGCGGTCCCCGAGGGTGTTCGGATTTACATGGATGAGGGAAAATGACGGAGATTCGTAAGGGCCGCTTCAGCGCGGTGCGGAATGTCGTGGTTGCCGGTGCGGTAGCGGTCGGACTGGTCGTCGGTAGCGCGGGCGTGGCCGCTGCCGCCGTCGACGACAGCAACTCGATCGTCGACGGCAAGGGCGCGACGATCACCGTGTCGCAGCAGGACACCTTCATCAACGGTGTCGTCCCACTGGACGGTTCGCCGCTCACCCGCGAGTGGTTCCACAACGGTCGGGCAGCGGCGAAGATCGAGGGACCCGGCGCCGACAAGTACAAGGGCAGTGAGATCATCGTCGGCTACCAGGTCGCCTACCCGGTCTCCCTGGGCGGCAAGCTGAAGATGAACTTCGTCCCCAAGCTCGAGGCGAGCGGCACCGGCGTCTCGGTCGCCTTCGGTCCGAGCCTGGACCTCGAACTCGCCCCGGGCGGGGGAGTGAAGACCGTCGAGGTTGCCAAGGGCAAGTTCGACGGTGCCGCCACCGAGATCCAGTTCGCGAACGTGCACGGCAGCGCCACGGGTGTCGTCGGTCGGGTCACGATCCGGCCGTACGTGACGGTCAAGAGCGCCGCCGGCGACGTCGTCACCACGTTCGGAAAGCCCTGGGTGCTCTGAACTCCCCGAACCTCCCCGATTCTCGGAGATCCGTGATAGTCGCCGGGGTTCGCTGACAGCGCTCGAGCCCGCCCCGGTACGACCGGGGCGGGCTCGGGTCGTGACGGACCCCGTGTTCCCCGTGGAACCGGCCGGAACGGACTACTCCGGGAGGCGGGCGTGCTTGCCGTCCGGATCCGACGGAGAACGCGGGTCGGCGGCCTCGCCGATTCGTCCCTCGGCGAGGATGTCGCGGATCTGGATGAGGAGATCGGCCTCGCTGGCCTTGGTGTCCTCTTCCTCCGTCGCGAAGCGGGCCTTCACGGCGTTCGCAGGCACGATCAGCACGAAGTACACGACGGCGGCGATGATGACGAAGTTGATGATCGCGGTCACCACGGCGCCGACATTGACGAACGTCGCTTCGTTGCCCTCGATGATCGTCCGGCCCCAGCCGTACTCCTCCGAGCCGCCGACCGCCGCCACGAGCGGGTTGATGATGTTGGTGGTGAACGCGGTCACGATCGCCGTGAACGCCGCGCCGATCACCACCGCGACGGCAAGATCCAGGACGTTTCCGCGGAGCAGGAAATCCTTGAACCCCTTCAGCATGTGATGCCCCCTCCGATCGGGTGGTCTCGAGGTCGAATCGAGACTAGTTGAGGGAGGGGCGAATCCGCGCGTCGTGCGCTGCCCGCTAGTGGAGGGTCACCGTGATCGCGTTCGTCAGCGATGCCGCGGCAACGGCGCCCGCATCGGGGGCGGGAAGGGCCAGCATCACCACACGATCGCGTCGTTCGGTGCCCGATTCCTTCTCGGGGGAGACCAGGACGACGGTGGCACCGGACGCCAGGATCTCGGCGGCGGGTGGTCGTGCGTCGGCGGTGGGCCGCGACTGGTCGACGGTCAGGACGTCCACCCGGTCACCTTCGCGGATGAGCGCGGCGAGGCCCGCGTCGGACAGGCGCACGGGCACGATCCGCGCGTCGGCGGAACCGACGGCGGCCGCCGCGAGGCGCGGGCCCAGGAGTCGGACATCGGTGAGGATCTCGCCCGCACGGACCGGCGACGCGACCGTGTGCCCCACTGCCCCGTCCGGTACACGGACGGCACCGTCTGGGGTGGCGTCTCCGGACCGGTCGACCGTGCGCAGGTCCGCCTCGGACAGGACCAGGCCGGGACTGAGGTCTCGGGCTGCGACGACGACCGGCTCACCGGCAGCGTCGGGATTGCCCCGGATCAGAAGAATCCCGGCGGCGATCACGAGGACCGCGGCCGCGGTGCGTCGGGCGGTGTCGGTTCGCGCCCAGCCCGGACGCGTCATCCGGCCGAGGCGGTCACCGAGGGTCGGGGCCAGCGGACCGTTGCGGTCGGGCCCGCCACGGCGAAACGGGATGGTCGGCATGGCGGGAACACTAGGCCGGGGTGCGGAGACCCGATCGCGTCACGACGCCGATTCGAACCCGCCTGTGGATGAACGGCGGGCTGTGGACAAGATCAGCTGGCGGCGGCCGGTGCGCTGGTCGAGGCCGGTGCGGATGACGCAGACGACGCAGACGACGAGGACGCAGTGGTCGACTCGGACTTCTTGGCCGGCTCGCTCGCGGTGCTCGATCCGCCGCGGCTGTCGGTGCGGTAGAAGCCACTGCCCTTGAAGACGATGCCGACCGAGTTGAACAGCTTGCGGAGCTTGCCGGAGCACTCCGGGCACACGGTCAGGGTGTCGTCGGTGAACGACTGCACGATGTCGAACCGGTTGTCGCATTCGGTGCAGGCGTACGAGTAGGTGGGCACTGGGTTCCTCCGCATTGTGTAGTCAAACCGCAGGTGTTGGCACTCTACAGTCGACAGTGCCAACAGTGCGAACCAGATCCCTATTCCTGCCCGGCCGCCCCGTCGCGGTGGTCTCCGCCCGCCAGGCGGGTCAGGCCGCGGCCCGGCGTGAGCGCCCACCCCATCGCGACATCGTGGGGATCGGCGGGAAGTTCGGTAACCAACTCGTCGTCGCGGACGACGGCGACCAGCGCGGCCGCGGGATTCGCGAGCCCGAGCGTGCGGTCGTAGAACCCGGCCCCGCGGCCGAGCCGGACGCCGTGCTCGTCGACGGCCAAAGCCGGCACGAACACCACGGAAGCGGCCGCGACCTCGGTCGACGGCAGTACCGGACCGTTCGGTTCACGCAGCCCGTAGCTCGCCGCGACGAGGTGATCGGCGCCGGTGAACTCGGCCCATTCGAGGGGGCCGGGGGCGCCGGTGACCGGCACCAGGACCCGAGCCCCCGATTCACGCAGGGCCTCGAGCATGTCGATCGTCCCGGGCTCGGTGCCGACCGGGACGTACGCACACACCGTCGGTCCGGGCCGATCTCCTGTCAGCGTCGCGACGGCGGATGTGACGAACGAGACCAGGGCGGCGTCCTCCGCGACGCGGGTTCGGTCGTTCACTGAGCGACGTTCTCCGAGAATCCGGCTCCGCCATTCGGTCTTGGACAGCGAGTTCATGATCGCCACCTTAGGATCGCTGCGACCGGCCGCGGGGGCCGGTGGATAGGGTGGTGAGTTATGACAGATGCCGTCACCAATGACAACAGGTGCTTTCGGACGGCGGTTGTGCCCGCTGCAGGAATGGGAACACGGTTCCTACCTGCGACGAAGACCGTTCCGAAGGAGTTACTCCCGGTGGTCGACACCCCGGGAATCGAATTGGTGGCGGGCGAGGCGGCCGACTCCGGAGCGAGCCGACTGGTCATCGTGACCTCTCCCGGTAAGGACGGTGTCGTCGCTCACTTCGTCGAGGACCTCGTCCTCGAGAGCAAGCTCGAAGCCAGCGGTAAGTACCACCTGCTCGAGAAGGTCCGGAAGGCTCCGGGTCTGCTCGAGGTCGATTCCGTCGTGCAGGCGGAGCCACTGGGCCTCGGTCACGCGGTCGGGTGCGCCGAGTCCGTCCTCGACGACGACGAGGATGCGATCGCCGTCCTGCTGCCCGACGATCTCGTGATGCCGCGCGGCGTCCTCGAGACGATGTCCCGGGTCCGGGCGAAGCGCGGCGGTTCGGTGCTGTGCGCGATCGACGTCCCGAAGGACCAGGTCAGCGCGTACGGCGTGTTCGATGTCGAGACCGTCCCGGACGCCACCAACCCGGACGTCCTCAAGGTGATCGGCATGGTCGAGAAGCCGGCGATGGAGGACGCTCCCTCCACGTTCGCCGCGGCCGGCCGCTACCTGCTCGATCGGGCGATCTTCGACGCGCTGCGCCGGATCACGCCCGGTGCCGGTGGTGAGTTGCAGCTCACCGACGCGATCGCACTGCTGATCGCCGAGGGCCACCCGGTCCACGTCGTCGTCCATCGCGGATCTCGACACGATCTGGGAAATCCCGGCGGCTACCTGCGTGCTGCGGTTGACTTTGCGTTGAACAGCGAGGAGTACGGTCCGTCGCTGCGCGAATGGCTGGTCGAGCGGCTGAAGCCGTCCGGCGAGTAGCAGTCTGCGGTACGAGGTCGGGTCGACAGGGTCGGGAGGACGAGAAACCACATGCGCTCGGTTGAGGAGCAGCAGTCGAGAGTGACTGCTGCCGCGGTGGCGCCCCGGCCGGTCCGGGTGGCGATCTCCGAGGCACAGGGATTGCTGTGCGCCGAAGAAGTGGTGACCGAACGGCCACTGCCCGGCTTCGACCAGGCCGCCATCGACGGCTACGCAGTTCGGAGTGTCGACGTCCTCGCCGCGGGTACCGATATCCGCGGCGAGGACGGCGAACCCACCGAACTCACGCTTCCCGTGGTCGGGGAGGTGACGGCGGGTTCGCGTCAGCCGATCCGCTTGCAGCCGCGTCAGGCCGTCCGCGTCGACACCGGTGCGCCGCTGCCGACCCTCGCCGACGCGGTCCTGCCGATGGACCGCACCGACGGCGGCCACGCCCGCGTCAAGGTCTACAAGCCGGTCCGCTCCGGCGACTACGTCCGCCGGGCCGGTGACGACGTCCAGCCGGGCGACGTTGCCGTGCGGGCGGGCACCATCATCGGCGCCGCGCAGGTGGGCCTGCTGGCCGCGGTGGGCCGCGACAAGGTGCTGGTGCATCCGCGCCCGCGCCTGTCGGTGATCTCGGTGGGTGGGGAACTGGTCGACATCGACCGCACCCCGGGGCCGGGACAGGTCTACGACGTCAACTCGTACGCGCTGGCGGCTGCGGCGCGCGATGCCGGTGCCGACGTCAACCGGGTCGGCATCGCGACGATGGATCCGCGTCGCCTGCGTGAGGTCGTCGAGGGCCAGCTGATCCGGTCCGAGATCGTCGTGATCGCGGGCGCGGTCGGGGGCGGAGCCTCCGACGAGGTGCGGGACGCGCTCGCCGACCTCGGGGATCTCGAGGTGGAGCGGGTCGCCATGCACCCGGGATCGGTCCAAGGTTTCGGCCAGCTGGGGCGGGACGAGGTCCCGACGTTCCTGTTGCCGTCCAATCCGGTGAGCGCGCTCGTCGTGTTCGAGGTCATGGTGCGTCCGCTCATCCGGATCGCGCTGGGCCGCCGTCAGCCGATGCGGCGGATCGTCACGGCCCGCACGGTCGCTCCGATCACGTCCATCGCCAGTCGCAAGGGTTTCCTGCGCGGTCAGTTGATGCGCGACGAGTCCACGGGGGAGTACCTGGTGCAGGCGCTCGGTGGTGCGCCCGGTGCGTCGTCGCACCTGCTCGCGACGTTGGCCGAGGCGAACTGCCTGGTACTCGTGGATCCCGACGTCACCGAGATCCGTGCCGGTGAAGAGGTGGAAGTCGCGTTCCTTGCGCAGCGGGGCTGAACGAACGATGTCGGTTCATCCGGGATGGCCGGCTCGGCTCGGGCCGCTGGGAGTTGCCGGTGGCCGGGTGACGGTGCGGCCCATACGGTTGCGGGACGCCGCCGTCTGGAGCCGGATGCGCATCGCCAACCAGGAGCATCTCGAGCCGTGGGAGCCGACGGGTCAGGCCCCGTGGGCGGACCGGCACCACGTCACGGCGTGGCCGGGATTGTGTTCGAGTCTGCGCTCCGAGGCACGCAAGGGGCGCATGCTGCCGATGACCATCGAGCTGAACGGCGACTTCTGCGGGCAGATCACCGTCGGCAACATCGTGCGCGGCGCCTTGTCGTCGGCGTGGATCGGCTACTGGGTTTCGAAGGATGTGGGCGGGCAGGGCGTCGCGACGGCGGCGCTGGCCTTGGGACTCGACCACTGCTTCGGTCCGATGGGGCTGCACCGGGTGGAAGCGACTGTGCGCCCGGAGAATCTGGCGAGCCGGGCGGTACTGCGGCATGCCGGATTCCGTGAGGAAGGACTGCTGCGGCGGTACCTCGACGTCGACGGGCAGTGGCGCGATCACCTGCTGGTCGCGATGACCGTCGAGGAGGTGCCAGGTTCGGTGTCCGACCGCCTGGTGCGGGCCGGGCGAGCCAGCTGGGGCTAGGGGTCGGCCGGGCGGCGCCCCGTCTCAGGGCCCGTCCACCGTCGGCCGGCCGAGCATCCGTTCCCGGAGGCTGTCGTAGATCGGCGCCGACCCGGCGAGTTGCGCGACCAGGACGGCTGCCGCGGTGGCAGCGGCCATCGGGACGGTGATCATTGCCGTGGCCGTCATCTCGATCACGAGGACGATACCGGTGAGCGGCGCACGAACCGTGGCGCCGAAGAACGCAGCCATGCCGACGATGGCCATCGGCACGGTCAGGGACGTCCCGCCGGTGGGCAGGACGGCATCGGCGACACCGGCGAAGAGCACGCCCCACAGCGCGCCGACGGCGAGGAGTGGCGCGAAGAGGCCACCGGGCGTGCCCGCGGCGTACGACAACGGACCTGCGACGACGCGCATCAGCACAAGTCCGAATGCCACCGGCAGCAGGAGGTTTCCGCCCCCGACGATGCGCTGGGCCAGGGCGTCGCCGCCGCCCGCAGCGAGCGGGTCGATCGCCAGCAGCAGACCGATGACCGCACCGATTGCGCCGGCCCGTGCGACCGGAGGAACGCGGCGCAGGGCCTCGGCGAGGTCCAGGAAGCCGATCACGAGTCGGTTGTAGAGCACGCCGAGCAGTCCGGTGAGCAGACCGAACACGACGAACAGCGGAAGCACGGCGACCGATGGTGATTCGGTGAGGCGCACGTCGAAGTCCGGTCGGTCGCCGAGCACAGATCGGGAGCACACGACGGCGGTGGTGACCGCGATCAGCGTGGGGACGACGACACGCACGTGGAAAGCTTGCGTCACCTCCTCGAACACGAACAGCGCGCCACCGATCGGCGCGTTGAACGCGACCGCGAGTCCCGCGCCGGCGACCGCGGACTGGGTCCGCCGCACGTCGTCGTCGGCGAGGTGTGCGCGTCGTCCGGTTTCGGCGCCGATCGCGGCACCCATGTGCACCGTGGGGCCCTCCCGGCCGAGGACGAGGCCCGAGCCGATCGCGAGGAGCCCACCGATGAACCGGGCCGGTACCACCCACAGGGACGGCGGAGTCGCCTCGCCCCGTGCGACGGCCTCGACGTGCTGGATTCCGCTGCCCGCGGCGAGCGGCACGGTCCGTACGATCCCGGCGGCCGCCGCGGCACCGACGGCCGTGACGGCGATGGGGACCAGCCAGCCCGGGCCGGGCGCCCGATGTGCCCAGTCCAGAAGGTCCAGCCGCCATCGGTCGGCGACCTGCAGACACCAGCGGAAGGCGCCACCGACGAACCCGGTGGCGCAGCCGGCGACGATCGCGACACCGCACAGTGTCAGCAGGCCGCGGGAACTGTGCGGACCAGTCCGAGACTTCGCCATGGGGGTGTCTTTCCGGGGACGACGGGTACACGGCGGACGCGGGGAGCCGGATCCTGGTGCGCCATCTGTCGTGTGACGGCCGAGCGGCCCCGCCGGGGCCCGACGCCCGACGAGGCCGCTCGGCCGAAGGTCACACGATCACGGGCGGACCGTAGCTGACGACCACGTCGTCCGCGAGGTCGGTCGATGCGGTGAAGATGGCGTAGGAACGTACCGACACCGTGCCCAGGGCGTGGTTGACCTCGAGGTGGACGTCGCGCAGCGTGATGGCGCACTGGGTCGACTTGCATTCCTTCTTCTGCACCGGGACCGTTGCGATGGTGCCGGGGGCGACCTGCGTGGACAGGTTGCCTTCGACCGGCGTCTCGACACCCAGTTCGAGTGCCTGCCCGTTGAACAGTTCCACGGCGGCCGGCACTGCGGGGTCGGCAGTCAGGATCAGGGTCTCGCCGACCTCCGGGACGAAGACGGCACCCGGGGTCACACCGGCGTTACCGGTGATGACGGCGCCGTTGGAGACGTCCGCCTGGTATCCGATCTGGTAGCCCACCTCGAGGATGCCGCCGGTGTAGGGGGAGCCGCCGTTGCCGCTGACCGTTGCGAGCGCGCGACCGCTGGCGAAGATGTCGCGGGTGAACTGGTTGCCGGACAGCGGCGGGACGCTGTTGATGGATTGGCCGGTCTGATCGATGTGCAGCTCCCACCCGTCGAAGCTCACGGCGTGGGCGGAGGTGTTCTCCTGGAAGGTGGCCTCGGCGCCCGCCGAACCGACGGAAACGGTGAGCATCACCGCGGCCGCCCCGGCGATGACGGCGGAGGCGGATCGCGTGAGCCTGCGGCGAAGAAAAGACCGGTGATTCACGTGCATGGGAATTCCTCGTCTTCGATGTTCGCGACCGGAGCGTGCCGGCCTCGGGCAGAGTCGGACGGCTACGGCAATCGCGGGCGTCCGGTTGCAGTATTGGTTCTCCGTCATTGTTCCGTAAGGTTTCGGCGACTTATTTTCGCGAATTTGATAAAGGGAAGCTAACGATTTTGTTTCGACGCCGAATTGTCGTTGTTTTCGCTTTTGCGTGAACAGTCGGGAGACCGCGGTTCGGGGTGTGCGCGGCCGTCGTGTCGGCGCCGCCGGCCGCGAGTTTGCATCGGGCGGGTGCATAGGTGCTGCCGTCGCGCGCGGGAAGTGGTCTTCGGCTCAGTTGAATCTCGAGGCTGCAATTTCCATCTCGAGAGGTGATAATCGAGTGACGGATGTGACAGCTGCGAAACCTGAGTCGGCGCGCCTGCGGCGGCAACGGTGTGGATGCCACTACCCTGAACAAGGTCATTGGCGTCATCAGTGCTGGTAGACGAATGGGAGGAGGTCGTCGGTATGCCGAGTTCCTCGATCATCTGGATCGCGCTGGTCGCCGTCTGGCTGTTCGTCCTTGTTCCGATGCTTGTCAGCAAGCGGCCCCGGATCCGGCAGACGACGGATGCGGCACTCGCGACTCGAGTGCTGCATCGCGGCGACGCGGAACGGCCGGCTCGTGGGCCTGCGGCAGGGCATCGGAGCGATCCGAACTGGCGCCCCGCAGCAATACGGCTGCGCGGTGACACTTATGACGACTCATACGGCACGGATGCGGAGGATCGAATGGACGCTCACGCCGACGAGAACATGATGGACGATGCGATCGACCGTTCGCGCGGCGCGGCTCGGGACTTCGTTCCGAATCGGCGCGGCCGGGGCGGATTCGATCCCGAGGCCGACGCTATTGCGAGCGCCGCCCGATACCGGTTCCGTCAGCGGGCGGTGCTCGGGTTGGTGTTCTCGGCGATCCTGACGGCCGCGCTCGCCGTGGCGTTGACGCCCGTGATGTGGTGGGTCTCTGCCTTCTCCGTGGTGGCCCTCGTCGGCTACCTCGCCCACCTGCGTCGCCAGGTCCATCTCGAGCAGGAGATCCGTGGCCGTCGGATGGCCCGACTGGGGCGTTCGCGTCTGGGTGTCGAGTCCGAGTCCGACGGGGAACTGCGACTGGTCCCGGCCAGGCTGCGGCGGCCCGGTGCGGTGGTTCTCGAGGTCGACGACGGTGACCCCGCGTTCGATCATCTCGACCACTACGACGCGGAGTTCGTCGAGCGTGGCGATCGTCGCCCGCACGACGACTACGAGGTCACCTACCGCGACGACCGCATGAGGCGCGCCTCCGGGCAGTGACGCTCCGGCAGGTTCGTTTTCCGCCTCTGAACAGGCGATTCGTCATCTCGGCGAGTGTCCTGTTACAGTTTCCGAGCGGTCAGCGAAAGTCGATCGTGGTTCGGGGCTGTGGCGCAGTTGGTAGCGCGCTTCGTTCGCATCGAAGAGGTCAGGGGTTCGATTCCCCTCAGCTCCACAACACGCAAGAGGCCCCCTC
>NZ_JPOC01000078.1 GCF_000738775.1 Prescottella defluvii | reverse complement strand
CCTTGCGGGTGAAGAGGTAGGACACCGATCCCGGGTCGGCCATGTTTCCGCCGTTGCGGGTCATCGCCGTGCGAACCTCACCGGCAGCGCGATTGCGGTTGTCGGTGAGACATTCGATGAGCACTGCGACGCCGTTGGGGCCGTAGCCCTCGTACATGATCGTCTGCCAGTCGGCGCCGCCCGCCGCTTCTTCTTGGCCTTCTGGATCGCGTCGAACAGCGTCGGATTGCCCGCCGGGTCACCGCCACCGGTACGAGCCGCCACCTCGATGTTCTTGATCAGCTTCGCGAAGGCTTTGCCGCGCTTGGCGTCGATCACGGCCTTCTTGTGCTTGGTGGTGGCCCATTTGGAGTGGCCGCTCATTCGTCGAAGCCCCTTCCTGCAGCGCGCCGTGGTAGATGCGACAAATCCCACGACGAAGTCCACTGCACATTTGTCGGATGTTCGATGCTACCTGCCCGCTCCTCCACGCCGAATACACCGCCTCCGCGCCAAGGTCACGATCCGGTACCTCTTGGGAAGTTCCGTGGACAGTCCGTCCGGTTCGTTGGAAGCCTTCCAGGGAAATCCGTGACAGGACATCGATGACGACGGGACGGCATTTCGCGCGGGGGCGCACTCCATTCATGCCGGTTCGTTGGGGGAAAGGCGAGCGTATGCGCAGCACTGACCGAGCGGGTCTTCCGAAGAGACTGAAGCAGCGTCTGTTCGGTGTCGCGGCAGCGGCACTGGCACTTCCGCTGTTCGCGGCTGTCGCCGGAGCACCGGTTGCATCGGCCGCGCCCGCGGGCGGCTACGAGGAAGTCTTCGTCAATTCGGAGATGGGTCCGATCAAGGTCCAGATCCAGTGGGCGGCCCGCGGCGGGAACGCCGCCCTGTACCTGCTCGACGGGATGCGCGCCCGCGACGACGCC
>NZ_JPOC01000077.1 GCF_000738775.1 Prescottella defluvii | reverse complement strand
CGCTTCGGCGAGGTCGGCACGGCCCTGCGCGACGCGGCCGCGGCATACGCCGCTGAGGTCGGCGCCGGCACGTTCCCGGCCGACGAACACAGCTTCTAGGCACCTTCGGCGCCTGTGCGCCCTTCCGGTGGTCGGTACCACCGGAAGGGCGCACAGGCGACTGTCGGGCACACTCGACATTCCGGGCTCACCGCGAGCCGGCCCCGACAGAAAGCTCAGGTGCACCATGCTCGAACGCCGTGGACGTATCACTGCCACCGTCGCCGCGACCGCTGCCCTGGCCGCGTTGATCGGTGGGTGCAGCAGCACCGAGTCGCCGACACCGGGACAGAGCGCGCACACCGCGACCTCCGCTCCGACAACGCCGTCGACGCCCCCGGCGACCGCCGGGAACCCGGGCACGACCGGCGGAGCCGTCGCCGGCGTGACGGCCGAGCAGGCAGCGCAGCTGTGCTCGGACATCGAGCCGCAGCTGCAGAGCTGGCGCACCTACACCCCGTCCATCGGGAAGGCCGGACTCAACACGGTCGTCGTCACGTGGGCCACCGCCAACGGGATGAACCTGGTCGAACTCGCCGGTGATCGCGGCCGGATCGACGCGATCACCACCGCCCAGTGCCCGCAGGTGCGGGACGGGGCGCTGTACGCGCTCGAACTGCCCACGCTCGCAGCTGGGTTGATCGGCTTCTGATCGACATGCGCAGCCTCTACCCCGAGCTCGTCCCGCACGAGACCGGTTTCCTCGCCGTCGGTGACGATCAGCGCGTGTACTGGGAGGTGAGCGGGAACCCGCACGGCAAGCCGGTGGTGTTCCTGCACGGTGGTCCCGGCGGCGGCACCGACCCGGCGCACCGCCGGTTCTTCGATCCCGACGCCTATCGCATCGTGCTGTTCGATCAGCGGGGCTGCGGCCGCTCCACCCCGCACGTCGCCGACGGCGCGGACCTGGCGGTGAACACCACCGACCATCTCGTCGCCGACATCGAGTCGTTGCGGGAGCATCTCGGTGTCGAGCGGTGGCAGGTGTTCGGCGGATCCTGGGGTTCGACCCTGGCGCTGACGTACGCCCAGCGTTTCCCGCAGCGCGTCACCGAACTGGTGCTGCGCGGCATCTTCCTGCTCCGCCGCAGCGAGGTCGACTGGTACTACAACGGCGGGGCCGGGAACCTGTTCCCGGAACGCTGGGAGGAGTTCCTCGCGCCGGTGCCGGTCGCCGAGCGCGACGGCGATCTGGTGGAGGCCTACCACCGTCTGCTGCACGCCGACGATCCGGACATCGCGCTGCGCGCCGCGATCGCGTGGTCCCGCTGGGAGGGCGCGACGAGTTCGTTGCTGCCCAAGCCGGAACGGGTCACCGAGACGTCGGAGCCGCGGTTCGCGTTGGCGTTCGCCCGGATCGAGAACCACTACTTCCGCAACGCCGGGTTCCTCGACGAGGCCCAGTTGCTCCGCGACGCCGACCGCATCGCGTCGATCCCCGGGGTGATCGTGCAGGGCCGGTACGACGTGGTGTGCCCCGCGACGAGCGCGTGGGAGTTGCACCGGGCGTGGCCGGCGTCGGACCTCCACATCGTCGACGACGCGGGGCACGCGGCCGCCGAGCCCGGCATCACGCATCACCTGGTGGAGGCGACGGACCGCTTCCGCGCGTGACTGTTTCGGTCGACTCGCACGGTCGGCACTGGTAGACCTGAGTCGTGGCAGCACGGAAGCAGGGCTCCGGCAGTACCGTCACCGACGTGGTCGTCCCCGCGGCGCGGGCCCACTACGAGCGGTTGGTGTCCCTCGCGGCGGACGTCCGCGCCGATGCCGACGACTCCGTGCACCAGATGCGGGTATCCGCCCGCCGGTTGCGCAGCCTGCTGGGCACCTACCGGGACGCCTTCCCCCCGGACGCGACAGCCGACGCACGTTCCGAACTGCGTTGGCTCGGATCGGTTCTCGGAAAGGCTCGCGACGCGGAGGTGCTCGCGGCCCGCTTCGGCGACTTGATCGACGCCGAGCCCGCCGATCTGGTGGTCGGCTCCGTCCACCAGCGTCTGGTCGGCACCCAACAGGACCTGTACCGGGCCGCACACGCGGACGCGGCCCAGGAGTTCACCCGGCCCCGGTACGCGGCGCTGTGCGCCCTGCTCGACGAGGTCACCACCGGACGCGATCCGGGGCCGACGGATCTGCCGCTGCGCAGCGGCCTCGACACGGCCTACCGACAGCTACGGAAGGCGGTGAAGAAGGTTCGGGTCCTGCAACGCGACGACGGTGCCGACCTCGGGCCCGCCCTGCACCGGGTCCGCAAGCGTGCCAAGAAACTCCGCTACGCCGCCGAGGCGATCGCGACCGTGGAACCGTCCGCCGCGCGACTCGGGTCGGCCGCCAAGGCCCTGCAGTCGATGCTCGGCGACCACCAGGACGGGGTCCTCGCGCGCGGGTGGATCCTCGACGCCGTCGCGCAGGCGCGTATCGACGACGAGGACACCTTCACCTACGGACTCCTGTACGCCGCAGAGGAAGAGCGGGCGGCCCGCGCCACGCGCGAACTTCCCCGGTCCGCCAAGGCGATCAAGAAGGCGTACAAGAAGTTGGACTTCGAGCACTGAGGACGGGCGGCCCGTTCAGTCGTTCCACTCGTCGTCGGCGTCGTCGGCCCTCTTGGTGCGTTCGGCGGCGATCTCGAGCGCGCGTTCGGCGCTCTCGCGGTCGGGATACGGCCCCATCCGGTCGAAGACGTTGGTCGCCTTGCCCTGAGTCACCGAACCGTCGGACGGGCTGAAATACCACTGCTGGTCGTCGTCGCTCATGCTCTCAGTGTGCCCCGTATATCGCGCCGTCACCACGACAACGCGACCGACGGGACGTAGGTCTGTGACAACGTCGCTCAGGCTGCTAATCTCTGCGCGTACCGCGCATTCTCTTCTCGTCGACGCATCGCGTCACCGACCCCCCGACGCGCTGCGTCATAGATCGGAGCCCCGCATGTCCTACATCCTGTTCGATACGCTCCTCCCCGTCCTCGGCCAGACCGGCGCGGAGTACTGGGCCAAGCTGCTGATGATCAACCCCCTCAGCGGCATCCAGGCGTAGTCTTCCCAGACGACGAGAAAGGCCCCCGGCTGTGCCGGGGGCCTTTCTCGTCTGTGCTTCGAGGCGGACGAGTTGGCGTGTAAGCCGGATCCTGTCCCCGACGCGAGCGCCGGGTGGCGACCATCCATCTGGGCACACCGTTGCCGGGTACCTCGAGCGGTTCACCCGCAGGCTCGGGCGAGCAGCCCTCGAACACCTGCGCAGCCGCACCATGTCCCGGAGGACACCGGTGCGGCCTTCAACCTTGCTCCGGGCGGGGTTTACCTAGCCGCCCCAGTCACCTGGGGCGCTGGTGCGCTCTTACCGCACCTTTTCACCCTCACCGATCGCCGTGTCACGAGGACACGGCAGTCGGCGGTCTGTTTTCTGTGGCACTGTCCCGCGAGTCACCTCGGGTTGCCGTTAGCAACCGCCCTGCTCTGTGGAGTCCGGACTTTCCTCGGCACCGGGCCTGACACCTCGAGGATGTCGGTTCCCGTCGCCGCGGCCGCCCGGCCAACTCGTCCGCACGGTAAGCCTACTGGGTCGCCGCGCCGTGTCCGAACCGGCGGTGTCGGAGCGCAGGATTAGGGTCCGGGCATGACCCGATACGTGTCACTGCTGCGAGGCATCAACGTCGGCGGCATCAACATCAAGATGGCGGATCTGGGCCGGGTCTTCACTGACTTGGGTTTCGACGACGTCCGGACCGTGCTGGCGTCCGGCAACGTGCTGTTCTCCAGCGACTCGACGGACATCGCGGCGCTGAAGTCGGACATCGAGGCGGCGTTGCGTGCCGTGTTCGGCTACGAGGCATGGGTGTTCGTGCTGAGCATCGAGAGGTTGGCCCGGATCGTGGAGTCCTACCCGTTCGACCCGGAGCGGGAGGGGTGGCACCCGTACGTGATGTTTACCGCCGATCCACGGGTACTCACGGGTCTGCTCGCCGATCACAGCGATCTCGATCCGGCGGTGGAGCGGATCCAGGGCGGTGACGGCGTCCTCTACTGGGAGGTCGAGCGTGGGATGACGCTCAAGAGCAGCGTCGGAAAGATCACCGGTAAGCCGAAACTCAAGGCGGTCACCACCACTCGCAATCTGCGGACCCTGGTGAAGCTGCTGAAGTGACCGCGGTGGCCCCGGACGCCGGGGTCACCGCGGTCACTGCGACAGGTCAGCTCCGAGCCGGCTCCAGGGACTCGTCCGCGAAGGGATCACCCTGGCGCGGCGCGTTGTACAGCGCCTCGTCGAGGATCTTCTCGCGCTTGGCCACGATCGTCGGGACCAGCGCCTGGCCGGTGACGTTGAGGGCGGTGCGCCCCATGTCCACGATCGGCTCGACGGCCAGGAGCAGGCCGACACCGGCCAGCGGGAGACCCAGCGTCGACAGGGTGAGCGTGAGCATCACGGTGGCGCCGGTGGTACCGGCGGTGGCCGCGGAACCGATCACGGAGACGACGACGATGAGCAGGTAGTCGGTGACGCTGAGGTCGATGCCGTAGAACTGGGCGACGAAGATCGCCGCGATCGCCGGGTACACCGCCGCGCAGCCGTCCATCTTGGTGGTCGCACCCAGCGGCACCGCGAACGACGCGTACTCCCGCGGCACACCCAGGTTGCGTTCGGTGACCCGCTCGGTGAGCGGCAGCGTGCCGATCGACGAGCGGGAGACGAACCCGAGCTGGGTAGCCGGCCACACGCCGGAGAAGAAGTTCTTCACCGACAGCCCGTGCACGCGGATGATGATCGGGTACACGACGAAGAACACGATCGCCAGACCGATGTAGACGGCGATGGTGAACACGCCCAGCTGACCGATCGCGTCCCAGCCGTAGGTGGCGACGGCCTTGGCGATCAGGGCCGCGGTGCCGATCGGGGCGAGGCGGATGATCCACCACAGCACCTTCTGCACGATCGCGAGCAGCGCGGCGTTGAAGTTCAGGAACGGCTCGGCCTTCTCGCCCACCTTGAGGGCGGCGATGCCGATCGCGATCGCGACGACGAGCAGCTGCAGCACGTTGAAGCTGAGCGACGTGGTCGCCGCGAAGCCGGAGGCGGCGTCACCGGTGACGGTCGTCCGGGCACCGAGGCCGAGGAAGTTCTGCGGCACGAGGCCGGTGAGGAACGCCCACCACGATCCGGAACTCTTGGGCTCGGACGCCGCGGTCGCGTCCACGGTGGTGTTGGAGCCGGGCTGCATGAGCAGACCCACGGCGATGCCGACGAGCACCGCGATGAACGCGGTGATCGCGAACCACAGCAGGGTCTGCACCGCGAGGCGAGCGGCATTCGCGACGTTCCGCAGATTCGCGATGGAGCTGACGATCGCGGTGAAGATCAGCGGGATCACCGCGACGGTGAGGAGGGCGACGTAGCTGGAACCGAGGGTCTTGACGGTGCCGACTAGCCAGTTCTCGTTGCCGTCAGCGGCGTCGGGCATCGCACGGGCGATCAGTCCGATGACGACACCGAGGATCAGACCGGCGACGATCTGCGGGCCGAACGAGGTTGCCCACTTGGGCAGGGCGCGACGGGGCGCGTCGAGGGTGGGGGCCGACATGAGGGCCTTTCGGGTGGAGATGTGGAGACGGCGGCGCACGACGACGCGCGCGACCGAAGGGGACGCACGGAGGACTCGGGGAACGAGTCGTCCCGGGACTCGAGATGTCTACCGGGATGTCAGGCGTGACAGACCGCGCTCGCCTGCAGACAGTTGTCGACGTAGCGGCGACAGGTCAGCAGGGCGTTCACAACGACGAAGGGTACGCCCATATCGGGCGTCGACTCCAATCGGGCGGCACCGGCGACGGAATCGGCGGACAATGGGGGCCACGATCGACGACACCGGCCGGGGACGATCGCGGCCGACGGGGAGGCGATTGTCATGGACGAGTCCGGCGAGTCCGAGGGTTTGGCCCGGACCACCACTCAACTGGCGACGACCGTCGTCGCCGTGATCATCCTGTCGATCGGCGTCCTCGGGTTCGTGCCCGGCGTCACCGTCGACGTCGACGACATCGGCTGGGCGGGTCCCGGGACCGATGCGCGACTGCTCGGCACCGTCGAGGTGTCGATCCTGCACAACCTGGCGCACATCGTGACCGGCGTCGTCGGCCTGGCCATGTCCCGCACCCTCGCCGCCGCCGAGATGTTCCTCATCGGCGCGGGCTTCCTGTCGGCGATGCTCGCGGTGTACGGGCTGGTCATCGACGCCGAGACGGCGTCGAACTTCATGCCGATCGACACCGCCGGGAACTGGCTGCACCTACTCGCCGGCGTGGCACTGGTGTTCCTGGGTGTCGCGCTGCCGCGGCACGACGACGGCCCTACAGGTGCGACGTATCGTTGACCAGCCGCACCGACGAGCCACCGTCCGGGTAGAACTCGGCGATGCTGAGCGACGCCAGATCCAGGTGCAGGCGGTACAGCAGCGACGGACCGACGTCGAGCGCCAGTTGCAGCAGCGTCTTGATCGGGGTGACGTGCGTGACCACCAGGATGTTCGCGCCCGCGTACGACGCGGTGAGGTCGTCGCGCACGCGCTCGATCCGGGCCCGGACCTCGTCGAAGCTCTCGCCTTCCGGCGGCCGCACCGACGTGTCCGACAACCACCGGCGGTGCAGGTCGGGGTCCCGTTCGGTGGCCTCGCCGAAGGTCAGGCCCTCCCACTTGCCGAAGTCCGTCTCGGTGAGGCCCTCGTGCACCGTGACCGGGAGTCCCAGCGCGCGGGCCGCCGCGTCCGCGGTCTCCCGCGCCCGCCCCAGCGGCGACGACACGACGGCGGCGATCGCACCGCGCGTTGCAATCCGCTCCGCCGCGGAGCGTGCCTGTGCTCGCCCGAACGCCGTGAGTTCCGGATTGCCGCGGCCCGAGTACCGCCGTTCGACGGACAGTTCGGTCTGCCCGTGCCGCAGCAGCAGCATCCGGGTGGGGGCGCCGACCGCGCCGGTCCAGCCCGGGGCGGTCGCCTCGGCCGGCTCCGCCACGGACTCCTCGGACACCTCGGACACTTCGGGGACCTCGGCGACGACACCGCTGGTCATCGCGGCCTCGCCGTCCATCGCCTCGTTCGCGAGGCGGTCGGCGTGGGAGTTCTCGGCCCGCGGGATCCACGTGTAGGTGACCCGCGCAAACGATTCCGCCAACGTCCGTGCCTGCTCGGCGAGCGGAATCATGTCCGGGTGCTTGATCTTCCAGCGCCCGGACATCTGTTCGACGACGAGCTTGGAGTCCATCCGGACGTCCACCTCGCGAGCGTCGAGGTCGCGGGCCGCGGTCAGGCCCGCGATCAGGCCGCGGTACTCGGCGACGTTGTTGGTGGCGACGCCGACGAACTCGCGGCGCTCGGCGAGCACCCGGTTCCGGTCGGCGTCGAACACCACCGCGCCGTACCCGGCCGGGCCCGGGTTACCCCGCGATCCGCCGTCGGCCTCGACGACGACCCGGCCGTGAGTCACAGACCGGACTCCTTGGTGCGCACCATGATTGCGCCGCATTCCGGGCAGCGGACGACGACATCCGCGGCGGTGGCGGCGATCCGGGCGATCTCGCCACGGTCGATCTCGATCCGGCACGCGCCGCACCGGCGGGCCTGCAGCAGGGCCGCACCGACGCCGCGCTGCTCACGCTGCTTCTCGTAGATCGCGAGCAGGTCCTCGGGGAACTGTCCGACCAGGGCGGCACGGTCGGTGTCGCACCGCCGCTGCGTCGTGTCCAGGTCCGCGACGGCGTCGTCGCGGCGCCGCTCGGCGTCGATCAGCTCGTCCTCGACCTGCGTCAGGCGGGCACCGGCATGGTCGTGGTCGGCCTGCGACGCCTCCCGACGCTCCATGACCTCGAGCAGTTCGTCCTCGAGGACACTCTGCCGACGCTCCAGACTGCCCAGCTCGTGCTGCAACTCCGACAGCTGCTTCGCGCCGACGGTGCCGCCCTCGAGCAGCTTCCGGTCCCGGGCCCCGCGCTGGCGGACCGCGTCCACCTCGCCTTCGAGCTTCTTGATGTCCCGGTCGAGGTCGTCGAGGACGATCTCCACGGACACGGCCGCATCCTTACGGGAGAGGCGCTCGGCTTCGAGCCGCTCCACTTCCTGCTGCTCGGGCAGTGTCGAGCGACGGTGCGCGAGCCGTGCCAGCTCGGTGTCCACACCCGCGAGCTGGAGAAGCTTGGACTGCACTGAGGGATCGACGTTCACGCGTGGAAGCTCCTGCTGTGTTCTTGACATTCGGGGGTCGGACCGCTGGTCGTTCGTCGTGGTCGACGAACTCGCACCGGCCGAGATCAGGTGTCAACCGTACCCCGACGGTGCGGCGCGCCGACCACATCAGCCGCCGCGTCCCCGACGCCGGTCAGTGGCAGGCGACGGTCCACGGGTCGGTGCGCAGTTCCGTCACCCGCACGTCCCAACCGTCGACGCCCGCGAACCGCTCGTCGAGCACGCCCTTCGCCTGCGCGCACCACGGCTGTTCGCTGGCCCAGTGCGCCACGTCCACGAGCGCCGGGCCGCCCTTGCGGAGATGCTCGTCGGCGGGATGGTGGCGCAGGTCGGCGGTGACGTAGGCGTCGACGCCGAGGGCGGTGACGGTGTCGAGCAGCGAATCGCCCGAGCCGCCGCACACCGCGACGGTGCGCACGATCCGGTCCGGGTCTCCGGCGGCGCGCACACCCCACTCGGTGCGCGGCAGCGCCGCCGCGACCTGTTCGGTGAACTCGCGCAGCGTCTGCGGCCGGGGCAGCTCCCCGATCCGGCCGAGGCCGCGGCTGCCGGGGAAGTCGACGGGCTCGAACACGTCGAACGCGGGCTCCTCGTACGGGTGCGCCGCCCGCAGGGCGCGCAGCACTCGCGAGCGGGCCGCGCGCGGCGCGATCACCTCGACCCGGTCCTCGGCGACGGACTCGATCTCGCCGACGGTGCCGAGGGCCGGGTTCGCGCCGGCGAGCGGACGGAACTGTCCCGCGCCGGTCACTGTCCAGCTGCATTCGCGGTAGTCGCCGAGCTCGCCGGCGCCGGCCTCGAACAGGGCCGCCCGCAGTCGGGCGGTGTCGGTGGCCGGGACCATCACCACCCACTTGTCGGTGACGGTGTCCGGGATCGGGATCAGCGGGCGGGTGTCGATCAGCCCCAGAGCCCCGGCGAGGGCGTCCGAGACGCCCGGATCTGCTCGGTCGGCGTTGGTGTGCGCGCTGTACAGCGCGCAGCCGCCGCGGATCAGCCGGTGCAGCAGCGCCCCCTTCGGGGTGTGCGCGCCGACGGTGTCGACGCCGCGGAGCAGCAGCGGATGATGCACCAGCAGCAGCTGCGCGCCGGTCGCGAGCGCCTCGTCGACGACCGCGGCGGTCGCGTCGACGGCGACCACGACCCGGCGCACCTCCTCGGCCGGGTCACCGGCCACCAGCCCGACCGAGTCCCACGACTCGGCGAGCGCGGGCGGATAGGCGGCCTCGAGGGCCGCGATCACGTCGGCCAGGGTCGGTGTGCTCACAGGAACTCCCTCATCGTCGCGATCAGTTGTTCGGCCTGCGCGCGCGGCCGCACCGCGACGCGCAGGAAGTCCGGACCCAGGCCCGGGAAGGTGTCGCAGCGGCGGACCGCGATCCCCCGCGCGCGCAGACCGGTCCGCATCCTCTCGCCGTCGGGGAGCCGCAGCAACAGGAACGGCGCCGTCGCCGGCTCGTGCACGTCGACACCGGCGGCGCGCAGCAGATCGGCCATGGCGACGCGGTCCGCGGCGATCGTGGCCGCCTTCTCACCGGCCTCCGCGACGGCCGCGGGTTCGCTGCACGCGGTGATCGCCTCGAGCTGCAGGCTGCCCACCGGCCAGTGCGCGCGCCCGTGCTGCAGCCGCGCCAGCACGTCGGGGTGCCCGAGCGCGTACCCGCAACGCAGCCCGGCCAGCGCCCACGTCTTCGTCAGGCTGCGCAACACCAGGACGTCGGGCAGCGACCGGCCGGCCACCGACTCGGTCTCCCCCGGCACCGCATCCATGAACGCCTCGTCGACGACGAGGATCCGCCCGGGCCGGCGCAGCGCCAGCACGGCGTCGGCCGGGTGCAGCACCGACGTCGGGTTGGTGGGATTGCCGAGCACCACCAGGTCGGCCGAGTCCGGCACCGCGGTGGGATCGAGGCGGTACGGCGCCTCCAGCATCACGTGCGTCACCGGGACGCCCGCCTCGCGCAGCGCCAGCTCGGGCTCGGTGAACGACGGATGGATCAACGCGGCCTCGCGTACCCCCAGCCGCGGCAGCATCGCGAACCCCTCGGCGCCGCCCGCGAGCGGCAGTACCTCCTCCGGCGTCCGGCAGTGCCGGGACGCCACCTGCTCGCGGGCACGCCGGTCGGCGTCGGCGGCCGGGTAGCTGCCCAGCCCGGCCAGCGCGGCGGCGAGCCTGCGGCGCAACCACTCCGGCGGCCCGTCTCCCTGCACGTTGACGGCGAAGTCGAGCAGTCCGGGTCCGGTCTCGGCGTCGCCGTGGTGCCGTAGCCGCGCCAGGGTATCCACCGACGACCCCGCCGATCCCGAACCGAATTCCATAGCCGTCGAGCCTACGGCGCGAGCCGGACGGCGCCGCCGCGGGCGTCTGAGCACAATGAACGGGTGACATCCTCCGCTTCGCCCCTCGCCCCCGTCCTGCTGTTCGACCTCGACGGCACCCTCACCGACTCCGCTCTCGGCATCCACAACGGCTTCCGGCACGCCCTGTCGGCGGTCGGCCGCCCCGAGCCCACCCCGGAGATGCTGTCGACGGTGATCGGCCCGCCGCTGATGGACTCGATGCGCGGGATGGGACTGGACACCGACACCACCGCGGCGGCGCTGGCCGCGTACTTCGAGCGGTACGACGCCGTCGGCTGGTCGGAGAACGAGGTGTACGACGGCATCGAGCCGATGCTGTCGGCGGCCCGGGACACCGGCGCCCGCCTCGCGGTCGCGACGTCGAAGACCGAGAAGTTCGCGATCCGCATCCTCGAGCACTTCTGCCTCGACGGCTACTTCGAGGTGATCGGCGGTGCCAGCAGCGACGGGTCCCGTCGTGCGAAGGCCGACGTCGTCGAGTACGTCCTCGGCGGGCTGGGTCTGCCGGCGACCGTCGGTGGCACCTCCGACGTCGTCATGATCGGTGACCGGGAGCACGACGTGCACGGCGCGGGACACTGGGGAATTCCGACGGTGTTCGTCGAATGGGGCTACGGCACCGCGGACGAGGCGGCGGCCGCGCACTGGACGGCGTCGACCGTCCCGCAGCTCGCACGGATCCTCACCCGGGCCGGGTGACGATCATGATTCACGTCACCTTCGTGTGCACCGGCAACATCTGCCGGTCCCCCATGGCGGAACAGATCTTCGCCGAGCACGTGCAGCGCGCCGGGCTGGGCGATCGGGTCCGGGTGAGCAGCGCGGGCACCCACGGCTATCACGTCGGCGACGGCGCCGATCCGCGCACCGACGAGATTCTCGAGGCCGCCGGCTATCCGACGGGGCACCGGGCCGAGCAGGTCGGGGACGAGCATCTGACCGCCGACCTGGTGGTCGCGCTCGACCGCGGGCACGAGCGGACCCTCGCCCGTCTCGGGGTGCCCACCGAGCGCCGCCGACTGCTGCGCAGCTTCGACCCTGATGCGGACGGCGATTCGGTGCCAGATCCGTACTACGGCGACCTGGACGGTTTCGAACTCGTCCGGGACCAGATCGAGGCGGCGGTCCCCGGGTTGCTCGCCTGGGTGCGGGAGAGGTGACCTGCACCGAGCCAGTACCGTAGAGGCCGTGGGCAGGCTCAAATTTCTGTTGCGACCCGGCTGGCTGGTGCTGGCGGCTGTCGTCGTCGGCTTCGCGTACATGTGCTTCGCCGTGCTGGCGCCGTGGCAGCTCGGCAAGAACACCCGGACCGAGGAACGCAACGGGCTGCTCGAGCAGTCCATCAACGCCGACGCAGTCCCGATCGACACCATGCTCGGCGGCACCGGGCCTGCACCGGCCGACGAGTGGCGCAGGGTCGTCGCGACGGGCACCTACGTTCCCGACAGCGACCTCCTGGTCCGACTCCGCTCGGTGGAGGACGCGCCCGCGTACGAGGTGCTCACCCCGATGCGTCTCACCGACGGCCAGACGCTGCTCGTCAACCGCGGCTACGTGCGCCCGGTGCTCGGCACCGAGGCGCCGCCGATCCCGGCACCGCCCACGGGCGAGGTGTCCGTCGAGGGCCGCGTCCGGATGTCGGAGGGCACGGTCCCCGGCAAGGAGCCGATCAACGAGGCCGGCACCAAGCAGGTGTACTACATCGACTCGGGTCAGATCGGGCAGTTCATCGGCACCGACCTGGTCAACGGCTACCTGCAACTCGACGACGCCCAGCCGGGCGGGCTCGGCACCATCCCGCTGCCGATGCTCGACGCCGGACCGTACCTGTCCTACGGGCTGCAGTGGCTCGCGTTCGGCATCATGGCGCCGCTGGGCCTGGCCTATTTCGTCCGCGCCGAACTCCGTGAGCGACGCAAGTCCAAGGCGACCGCGGCCGCACCGCCGACGCCGGAACCGGCCGACGAACCGACCCCGGTGGCGTCTGCGGCGCCGACCGCTGCGCTCGAACCGACCGTCGACGAGTTCGCGCTGCCGACCCGCCGTCGCGGACTACGCAAGAAGAACACGACCCCCAGCGCGCCACTGTCGGCGAGTGAGGCCAAGATGGCCGACCGCTACGGCAAGCGCCACTGACCGGCCACCGAGCCGACACGACGAAGCCGCCGGCCCCTCGCGGGTATCGGCGGCTTCTTCATCTCACAACGCCACCCGGCCCCGAGTATTCCGGTGATGGCGACGTCAGTTCCTTCCGCCGGTGTCCCCGCCGCCGGTGTCACAGTCGAACTCGCCCACCTGCGCCTCGACGATCCGGGCACCGAGATCCTCACCGGATCCGTCACCGCGGAAAGCCTCGAGGGCGTCGCGGTCCCGCCACCGTTCGAGGATGTTGATCCGGTCGGGTTCGAGCAGATCGGGTCCGAGCGCGAAGTCGAGGCATCCGTCCGCGGCGCGCGCATCGGCCACCACCTGCCGGCACGCGCCCAGGTAGGACTCGCGGTCCCCCGGTCGAACCCTCAGATGGCCGGCGACAATGATCATTCTGTTCCCCCTTCGTTGTCACAGGATGCCCGACTTCTGGACGAATGTTCGTTACGTTCCGGGTGCCGGCCGCGCCCCTGTGGCTGCTGCGCGCCCCGGGGTGCGGACCGGTCGCTCGATCCGGTCCGGGTACGCCGTCCGAGCCGGTCAGGGGACCGTCCAGGCGCCGGCGCCTGACGTGGCGGCGAGTATCCGGTATCCGGGCCCTTCGGGGGGAATTGTGATCGAGGCGACCACCGTCCCGGAACCGGTCACAACCGATGTGCCGTAACGATTGTCGAGGTACACGACGCCAGCCGCACCGGTGGAGATGTTCCGCCAGTGGACGTGGACACCGGTGTACGGCCCCAAACGGGTCACTCCCGGAGTGTCGGGGTCGGTCGTGGCGGTCAGATAGAAATACCCCGAGCTCGGGAGTCCGGTCACGCCGACACTGATCCCGGCGACGGGAATGGGGAGAACAGTGTCGGTCGGCGCGGCGGTGGCCGGCTGCGCCGCGAGAAGCAGCGCTGCACCAGCTCCGGCGACGACGGAGGCTCGGCGCAGACGCTGGCGTTGACTCATCGACGGACCTCCCTACCCTGGTGGCCCACTCCTGGTCACGAACACCGGCGCCGGCCCAAGGATGCTGTCAGCCTACGTCCTCGACGAGTGGCCCGGGCACACCGATCTTCGCGACGCGCCCGCGCGTGACCATGTTTCATATACGGTCGTTTTCCGAACAGCGCCCAATCCGAACACTGTCAGTTTCAGGGATCCGCCGCGGCCACATACGCACTAGGTGTGATGCCCGGGCACGTTG
>NZ_JPOC01000076.1 GCF_000738775.1 Prescottella defluvii | reverse complement strand
GGCCGGTCGGCGCAGAGAGGGTCGGTGATCCCATTACGGATCCTTTCGGGTGCTGAAGAAGAGGGGGGAGGTGGGTCAGAGCGCGAGGGTGATCTTGGTGCCGCATGCGCGAGAGCAGCAGGTCATCATCGACTTATTCTGAGCCCGTTCGGTTTTGGTGAGCACCATGTCGCGGTGATCCACCTCGCCGTCGAGGACGGGGGCTTCGCACGATCCGCACAGCCCCTCCTCGCAGTCGCTCTGGATATCGATGTTCGACGCCCGCAGGGCATCGAGCACGGTCTGGTCGGCGGCAACCTGGAGGGTCAACCCCGAGTCGCGCAGTTCGAGTTCGAAGGAGTGCTCGTTCGCCGGGTCCAGCGTGGCCAGATTCGACGTGAAGTGTTCGACGTGCAGTGAGTCCTCGACCCAGTGGGCGGTGGCCTCGTCGAGTGCGGAGAGCAGACGTTCCGGACCGCACGAGTAGATCTGGGTACCGTCGACCGGGACGTCGAGCAGGGCGGGGATGTCGAGGCGGTTGCCGGTCGAGCTCGCGTGCACCGAGAGACGATCGCCGTGATCCGCCATCAACCGATCGAGCAGCGCCATCGTCGTGAGATCGCGCCCGCAGTAATGAATTTCGTAATCCTTGCCGATCGCCTTGGCGTGGTCGGCCATCGCGATGATCGGCGTGATGCCGATGCCGCCCGCCACGAAGATGTAGCGCTCGGCGTCCGGGTCGAGCTTGAAGTGGTTGCGCGGTCCGCGCATCTTCAGGGTGTCGCCGGCCTGCAGCGTGCGATGCACGTAGCGGGAGCCGCCGCGGCTCTCGGGCTCCTCGAGTACCGCGATCTCGTAGTGCGACAGGTCGCTCGGGTCGCTGCACAGCGAGTACTGCCGGGACACGTCACCGAGGTCGATGTCGATGTGCGAGCCGGGGGTCCACTTCGGCAACGCCTTGCCCGACGGATCCGACAGCGTCAGGCGCACGACGCCGGCGGCGGCCGGGACGATCGCGTCGACGGTGACGGTTCGCGAGATGTTGGTCTTCGACGGTTCGCCGATCTTGACCGGCTGGCGGTCGTCGAGGATCGACGGGTCGGCGCGCTCGGGGTTCTTCGCCGGATCCCACTGCACCAGCACGTGATCCGGTCCGCGGAACGAGGTGTTCGGCAGGTACGTGAACTCCTGGTCCGGCACCAGTTCGATGTGCGGCAGCCGCTTGGTGAACTCCTCGAGGAAGATCTGCATCTCCATGCGGGCGAGGTTCTTGCCCATGCACTGGTGGCTGCCGTACCCGAAGGTGAGGTGGTCGCTGGAGTTCTCGCGGCGGATGTCGAAGTCGTCGGCGTTGTCGAAGTGGCGCTCGTCGTGGTTCGCGGACGACGTGACGATCAGCAGTTTCGATCCCTCGGGGATGTCGATCCCGCCGATCGTGGTGTCGGCGGTGACCAGGCGGCGCCACGCGGCGACCGATCCGGAGTGGCGCAGGCACTCCTCGACGGCGTTGGGGATCAGGCTCGGGTCGGCGCAGATCTCCTCCCACACGCTGCGGTTCTCGAGCAGCAGGCGGAAGGCGTTCGCCGACGCGTTGGCCGTGGTCTCGTGTGCGGCAACGATTCCCGCCATCATCATCGAGTGCAGGTACGAGTCGGTGACGACGTCCGGCTGCTCCTGCTGGACGCGGATGCCGAACGGCATCCAGCCGTGGCCGGACGGGTCCTTGCGCATCTTGTCGAGCACCTTGCCGGCGTACTGCCAGAACTTGCCGACGGCCTCGGCGACCGCGACCTGCTCCTCGACCGCCGGACGGCCCCACGTGTTGACGGTGTGCGCGATCGAGTAGCTGCGCAGCTCGTCCATGTCCTCCTCGGGCACGCCGAGGAAGTGCAGTGCGACGGTGAGCGGGACCTCCCACAGCATCTCGTCGACGAGGTCGGCGCGGCCGGTCTCGATGAAGCGGTCGACGTACTCGCGGGTGAGCCGGCGGACCATCGGCTCGTGGTGGACCAGTTCCTTCGGGGTGAACGGGTCCATCAGCACGCGGCGGCGCGGCATGTGCGCGGGCTCGTCCTCGTTCACCATGGTGCGCGACATCGCGTAGTCGTACTTCGCGAGCGTCGCCGTCGCCTCCTCGGAGACGGGGGTGATCTTCTCGAGCGCGATCGCCGGCGAGAACAGGATGTTGTCACGGAAGACGGCCTTGACGTCCTCGTACCGGGTGATCACCCAGTAGCCGAGCTCCGGGCTGTAGAACACCGGCTCCTCATCGCGCGACCAGCGCAGCGAGGCCGCCGGATCCACCTGGTACGGACCCGTGAACGGGTCGAAGGCGGCGGCATTCGCGGAAACCGGGCAACCAGTGTTCTGCAGGGCCTTGTGGTCGATCGGGCACACGCTCATGACTTTGAATCTCCGTCTGTCTGAAAACCGCGCTCATCTGCGAAGTTACTAATAGCGCACATCGTGTATCGGTGAGCGAACTCCGGACAGAGTAAGTGCGGTCACATTCAGGGTCAAGTGGGGTTCAAATAACGACGCAAGTGGTCTGTTATGTGGTAGGGCGAGTCACCCTCGGATGCGAGTCGGCCGCGCGATACCCGTCCTCGCGATTTGCGCACTCAGCGCGGATTTTCGGGACCCCCGACCGCGATGTGCGCACTCGGCGCGGGCCGGCGAATGCGCGGGCCCGCTCCGGGAGATCAGGGGTTGCGGATGCTGATGCGGGTTTCGATCTCGTGGGCGGTGCGCATGACGGCGGCGGTGGCGCTGTCGGTGTCGAGGCCGTCGATCGCGACGACGCCCACGCTGCGTTCGAGGCCGGCGCCGGATCCGACGCCCGCGGGCAGTGCGATGCCGGACGCGATGCCCACCGCGCCGTGCTCGAGCTGGCCGCGGGTGAGGCTGAAGCCGTCGGCGCGGGCCTGGCGGACGGCGTCGGAATCATTCGGCTGTTCGGGGCGCAGTGCGAGGATCGCGATGCCCGCGGCGCCCTTGTCGAGGGGGTGGCTGCTGCCGACGCGGTATCCGACGCGCAGCAGCGTGTCCTCCGGCTCGGCCACCATGATCACGACGCAATTCTGGCCCTGAGCTGCGGAGACGAAGGCCGTCGCGCGGGTCTCGTTCGCCAGTGCGAACAGCAGGGGCTGCACGTCTCCGAAGAGTTGCGGCTCGAAGCGGGACGCCAGGACAGCGGCGCCGACGCCGAGCCGAATGCGTCCGTCGTCGGTGCGCGTGACCAGTGCATGCGCCTCGAGCGTCGCGATGATGCGGTAACAGATGGCCCGGTGGACGTCGAGCTCCTTGGCGAGGTCGGCCACCGAGATGCCGGCCTGCGACTGGGCGACGACGTCGAGAGCGCGCAACCCACGATCGAGGGTCTGCAACGTGCTCATGTCGGGTCCTGTCCAGGCGTCTACCGGCTCGGGGCCGGGGGGTTCACGGTTTCGGCTCCCTTTGTACAGACATTTCTTCCGGGGCGGTAACTCGTTGCGGCACAGCACTCGCCGTGTCCGGCGGGGACGCCGTCCGGTGTGTACCGGCGGATGGGAAAGTAGTTCATACATATACTAATTAGGTGAGCTTTCCAGGACGATCTGCGCGCCGCGTGCCCGGTGCCTGCCGCGATAGGGTGACCGCATGAGCGGGGACGAGGCGCGCGGTGCGCAGACGGCGCAGGATGCGGGTGCGCCCGGCGACCTCGACTTCTGGTCCTTCATCGAACTCGCGAATCGGCGTCTGAGCACCGAGTTCGGGTCCACCCATCAGCTCGCCACGCAGGTTTTACTCACTCTCAACCGGGCTGCGAACGTCGTCACCTACGACCTCGAGTCATCGGTGCATCGTCCGCGCGGAATGTCGTGGTCGACGTTCCGATTGTTGTTCGTGACGTGGCTGGCCGGTCCCATCGAACCCAAGAGTGCAGCCAAGCTCACCGGCATGAGTCGCGCCGCGGTGTCGAATCTGACGAAGACGCTGGAAGCGGGCGGTCTGCTCGAGCGGACCCCGGACGAGCGCGACGGGCGTTCGGTGAAGCTCTCGCTCACCGCGAAGGGGCGCGCCGAGATGGCCGCCACCTACCGCGAGCACAATGAGCGCGAGTACGCGTGGGCGAGCGTGCTCACCGAGGCTGAACAGCACGTTCTCGTGATGCTGCTCGACAAGCTGATCACCAACCGCAGCCAGTTCGACGTCCGCGGCCGCAACTGACTCCGGTCCCCTGACTCCGGTCCTCCTCACGCCCTCGTTCCGCGTTTTGCGCACTTATCGCTGACCCGGGGTCTCCCTTCGCGCGCCAAGTGCGCAAAACGCG
>NZ_JPOC01000075.1 GCF_000738775.1 Prescottella defluvii | reverse complement strand
CAGCCACCGGGGTCACCGGGGGTGCGGTCGGCGGAGTCTTCGGTGCGGCCGGGGGCACCTTGGGCGGCGCGGTGGCCGTCGGGCCCTGGCTGAAGTTGAATCCGCCACCCGCTTGATAGCCGCCCGAACGATCCTTCGGCTGCTCCGTCAGCTCGGGCTTCTCGGGCGGCGCGGCGAGGCTGACGCGGCGGCGCCGGGCCACGATCAGGCCGACGACGAGCGCCACGACGAGGACGGCCAGTACGGCCGCTATTGCTATCCAGGCTCCGGTAGTCACACCGCTATCCTGTCAGGCCGCGCGGGGCTGTGAAGTTTCCGGGCGACACAGCCCCGCGTGGCCGGTGCCCTACAGCAGTTCGGCGATTTCCTCGGCGATCTGTTCCGGGGTGACGGTCGGCTCGAAGCGGCGCAGAACCTCGCCGTCACGGCCGACGAGGAACTTCGTGAAGTTCCACTTCACTTCGTCGGTGCCGATCGCCTCGGGCCGCGTCTTGCTGACGTGCTCGAAGAGGAAACCGTGGTCGGGACCGAAGTCGCCGGGGGCCTGCGCACGCAGGTACCGGAACAGCGGGTGGGCGTCGTCGCCGTTGACCTCGAGCTTGGCGTACACCGGGAAGGTGACGTTGTAGTTGACGCTGCAGAACTGCTGGATCTCGGCGTCGTCGCCCGGTTCCTGGTCGCCGAACTGGTTGCACGGGAACCCGACGATCTGCAGACCCTTGTCCTGGTTGGCGCGGTGCAGCGCCTCGAGGCCCTCGTACTGCGGGGTGAGCCCGCACTTGCTGGCGACGTTGACGATCAGGAGCAGCTTGCCCTGGTGGGCGCTGAGGTCCTCGGTGGTGCCGTCCGCGGTCTGGACGGGGAAATTGTGGGCGTTCATCGGTTCTCCCATGTAGTCGAAGGTCGGCGTGCGGGATGCACGCACGCGGGTGTCGGTGCCGGAAATCATCCGGTCGTGAGGTCCTGACCGCGCAGCCGCTGCGAGATCACGGTGGTGATGCCGTCACCGCGCATGCTGACGCCGTACAGCGCGTCGGCGACCTCCATCGTCGGCTTCTGGTGCGTGATCACGATGAGCTGCGACTTCTCGCGCAACTGCTCGAACAGGCCGATCAGTCGGCGCAGGTTCGTGTCGTCGAGCGCGGCCTCGACCTCGTCCATGACGTAGAACGGCGACGGCCGGGCCCGGAAGATCGCCACGAGCATCGCGACCGCGGTGAGTGACTTCTCGCCACCGGACAGCAGCGACAGCCGCTTGACCTTCTTGCCGGGCGGCCGGGCCTCCACCTCGATGCCGGTGGTGAGCATGTCCGACGGGTCGGTCAGCACCAGTCGGCCCTCGCCGCCCGGGAACAGCTTCGCGAACACGTCGACGAACTCCCGCTCGACGTCGGCGTAGGCCTCGGCGAACAACTGCAGGATGCGGGCGTCGACGTCGGCGACCACGCCGAGCAGGTCCTTGCGCGCGTTCTTGACGTCCTCGAGCTGGGTGGAGAGGAAGGTGTAGCGCTCCTCGAGCGCCGCGAACTCCTCGAGCGCGAGCGGGTTGACCTTGCCGAGCGTGGCGAGGTCCTTCTCCGCCCGCTTCGCGCGGCGTTCCTGCGTCGCCCGGTCGTACGGCACCGGCGCGGGCCGGGTCACCTGCTCGCCGCGCTCGCGGGCCTGCTCGTATTCGGCGATCTCCAGTTCCGACGGCGGCAACGCCACGTCGGGCCCGTACTCGGCGATCAGGTCGTCGAGCGCGATCGCGTACTGCTCGAGGATCGTCTCCTCGAGCTGCTCGATCCGCAGCGCGGCCTGCGCGCGGGCCACCTCGTCGCGGTGGACGGCGTCGGTGAGCGACGCCATCTGGGCGGTGAGCTGCCGGACGCGTTCCTTGACGGCCTCGACCTGTTCGGTGTGTGCGGTGCGCAGGCGCGCGAGCTCGTCCCGGTGGGCGGCGGCAGCGGCCACGACCCGGTCGAGCCGGTCCGCGATCCGTCGACCGGCATCGGCCACGGCAGCGGCGACGGCCGCGGCGGTCTGCCGGGCCCGCAGCGCCCGCTCCGCCCGGGCCCGCGCCTCACGCTCGGTGTGGGCCGCGCGCCGCAGCGAATCCGCCTTGCCCCGAACCGCTTCCGCACGTTCCTCGGCGGTCCGCACCGACAGCCGGGCCTCCACCTCGACGGCGCGCACCTCGGTCAGCGCCGCCGCGGCCGCCTCCCGCTCGAAGGTGGTGGCATCGGGTCCCCCGGCGTCGGCCGGATCCCCGGCCGACTGTTCCGCCTCGGCCCGCCGTAACCGTTCCTCGAGCTCGGCGAGCGCCGCCAGCGTCTCCTCCCGGCCGGCCTCGGCTTTCAGGCGTTGCGCCACGAGTCGCTCGGATTCGGAGTGCGCGACGCGGACGACCTGCCCCAGCCTCCCCAACTGCTCGTAGACGGCGGACAGCGCGGTATCCGACTCGTGCAGCGCGGCCAGGGCCTGCTCGGCGATCTCGGCCCGGTCGGCCTGCTCGGCGAGCGCGCCGGCCAGCGCGGCGGCCAACTCCTCGGCGCGCCGCTCGGCGGACTCGAGCCCGGCCGTGGATGCATCGATCGCCGCCTGCACCTCGAGCGTGCTGGGGCGACGGTCCGAGCCGCCGGTGATCCAACCGGCGCCGACGAGGTCCCCGTCCCGGGTCACCGCGCGCACCGACGGCATCGTCTGTACCAGCGCGGTGGCGTCGTCCAGCGAGTCGACCACCGCGACACCGCCCAGCAGTGCCGTCATTCCCGCGCGCACCGACTCGGGACACTCGACGACGTCCGCGACCCACCTCGCCCCTCCGGGCAGTTCGGGTCGTGCTGTCCCGCTGGAGTTTTCGAGGGCGAACAGCACCGCGACCCGCCCACCGTCGGCGTCCTTGAGCGCCTGCACCGCACCGGTCGCGGCAGCAGCGGACTCCGCGACGATCGCATCGGCCGCCGGCCCCAGGACCGCGGCGACCGCGGCCTCGAATCCCGCATCGACCCGGATCAGTTCGGCGACCGCACCCGTCAGGCCCCGGTCGACGTGGTGCTCGAGCAGCCACGCGCCGCCGTCCTTGCGTTCGAGGCCCATCGAGAGCGCATCGATCCGAGCCTTCAGCGATGCCACTTCCTGGCCCGCAGTGCGCTCGGCCGACTGCAACTCGACGACCCGGTCGGTCACGAGATCCAGTGCCACGACGGCGCGTTCGTGGTGACCGTCCAGCCCCACCTCGCCCGCGTCGAGATCCCCGACCGTGGCCTCCACGGCGTCGAACTCGGCCTGCGCGGCATCCCCACGGTGGCGGGCCTCGCCGATCGCGACGTCCAGGCGCGCCACCTCCGCGTCGCCGGATTCGGCCCGCGTCCGGAGGGTGTCGACCTGCCCGGACAGCCGGGCCAGTCCTTCGCGCCGATCCGCGATCGCGCGGACCGCCGCGAGGTGCGCGCGCTCGGCGTCCGCGGCGGTCTCCTCCCGTTCGGCGAGTTGCTCGCGAGCCGCCTCCAGGGTGGCGCGCGCGATCTCGACCGCCGCGACGAGTTCGGCCTCCTCGTGCGCGATCCGCTCGGCGCGGGCCTCCATCTCGTCGGGATCCTGCCCGCGTCCCGCCTCCGGCTCGCTGTCCAGGTGCCGCGCGCGTTCCTGCGCGATCCGGATCGTCGCACTCACCCGTTCGGCCAACGCGGACAACTGGAACCACGTCTGACCGGCGGCCTCGGCCTGCGGTGCCAGCCGGGCGAGGGCCTGCTCGTGCCCGCCGAGTTCGGCGGTGGCCGCCTCGAGCGCGGCCTGCACCGTCTCCTGCTGCTGCCGGGCCAGCTTCTCGTCGTGCGTCTGGCTGGCGAGTTCGGTCCGGCGGGTGACCAGGTCGTCGGCCGCCAGGCGCAGGCGTGCGTCGCGCAGGTCTGCCTGGACGGTCTGTGCGCGTCGAGCGACCTCGGCCTGACGGCCGAGCGGCTTGAGCTGTCGGCGCAGTTCGGCGGTGAGGTCGGTCAGGCGCGCGAGGTTGGCCTGCATCGCGTCGAGCTTGCGGACCGCCTTCTCCTTACGCCGGCGATGCTTGAGGACACCCGCGGCCTCCTCGATGAAGGCACGTCGGTCCTCCGGCCGGGATTCCAGGATGGCGGACAACCGCCCCTGCCCGACGATGACGTGCATCTCACGCCCGATTCCCGAGTCGCTGAGCAGTTCCTGCACATCCATCAGCCGGCACGAATTGCCGTTGATCTCGTACTCGCCGGCGCCGTCGCGGAACATCCGCCGCGTGATGGACACCTCCGAGTACTCGATCGGCAAGGCGCCGTCCGAGTTGTCGATGGTGAGCGTCACCTCGGCGCGCCCCAGCGGCGCACGGCCCGCGGTGCCGGCGAAGATGACGTCCTGCATCTTGCCACCGCGCAGCGCCTTCGCGCCCTGCTCCCCCATCACCCAGGTGAGAGCGTCGACGACGTTGGACTTGCCCGAGCCGTTGGGTCCGACGACACACGTGATCCCCGGTTCGAACCGCAGAGTCGTGGCGGACGCGAAGGATTTGAAGCCCTTCAACGTCAGACTCTTCAGATGCATGACGGTCGACTCTACCGGCGGATCAGCGCTCGACGAACCCGGAAAGGCCCCCGCGTGCCGCACCGAAGTGCTCGACGACGAGCGTCACACTGCCCGGCGTCTGCCCCGACCGCAGGAGCACCAGCAGTCGCTCGAGCGCATCACGCGACCCCTCGGCGATGACGAGCACCCGGCCGTCGGCGTGATTGGTGGCATGGCCGGCCAGCCCCAGTTCGAGCGCCCGCGCCCGCGTCCACCATCGGAAGCCGACACCCTGGACGTAGCCGTGAACCCAGGCGGTGAGGCGTTCGATGTCGGCGGTCATGGCTGCCATTATCCGACGGGCGGGGTGAGCCTCCGGACGGTGCCGTCGAAGCCCACCGCATACAGGGCCGATTCCGCACCATGTCCCCCATGCTTCGGTCCGTCCCGAGCGGCGATCGTCGCAGGCGTCGAGCCTGTCGGGATCGGAATCGACCCGCACAACGCCGTCGAACCAGGACCTCGGATCGGTCCGAAGGCCTTGCCGAATGGTGGCGTGTTAGTGCAGACAAGAGACGCATATCCCAGTTGAGCACTGCCAGAGGGACTGCGGCTCGCCACCGCGCGTCCCGCCGCATCCCGAACCCAAACCCACTGCTCATCCGCGGGACCCGAATTCTAACCACCGGCCAGGAAGACATCTGCGACAGCAACCGCCAACGCCGACGCACAACCAACAGCGATACCGGCAAACTGCGGAGCTCCAGACCGGAGGTGTCGCACGAGGTAGCCGGCCCCGGCTCCCACCAATCCGATAGCGAGCACACCGCCAAAGATTGAAAACAACGTCATAAACGCGACCATGGTGACCGACGCTCCGATTGCAGCCCCTACGGAGTGGCCGGCGGTGCCGGCGACAGCTATGGGGAACTGCCACACCAGGGCTGTCAAGCCAGCCGCGACAGGTGCCGAGAGCACTGCGGAGCAGGCCCCTCCCCACAAGCTACGTTTTGAATTGGGCTGCATGGTTTGCCAGTGTGCCTCGTCCGTTTCGTAAGGTCGATCAGGTGTGAACATTTGCGCCGTAGTCGGTTTCAGTTCCACTTCCACCTGCCGCGTCGTTGCCCGAGCGAACCGACCGAGGTGTGGGCCGACGCCCTGTCGACCGACTCCAAGCTCAGGAGCCGGATACTCGAACACGTGACGCTTGACAGCACACGCCGGATCCCTCCGATCATGCCCGGATGTGCCAGCCACCTTCATTGACTCGAACATCAGTTCGAACTAAACTAGAGTCATGAATCCGGGGGGACTCAACGACACGGGCATCGCAGCCACCGCACTGCAATCCGACGACGTGCGCCTGCTCACCGAAATCACATTGCTGCAGAACACTCTCGAAGTCACCCGCGAGATCGAACGCCTCGAAGCATTGCGGGTCGCGATGGTCGCCGAGATCGACGAGCGTGTTGTCTCGTTCGACACCCTCGGGTTTCGGAGCGTCAAACAGTGGCTGGCGGCGAATTCACTGTTGGAAGTGTCCACAGCGGCACGGATCCTCGCGTTGGGCCGGATGCTCGGTCGGCAATCCGAGATCGCTGACGCCTTCAATGCGGGTGACATTTCGGCCGAGCATGCCGCCCTGATCGGAAAGTTTTGCGAGACACCGCCGCGCGGTATGCCGAACGAGGCGTTGGATTCGTGCCGGAAGGTGTTGCTGGACAGCGCCACCGGACCCGCGGCCACCACCATTTCCGTCCGCACCTGCATCTCCCGACTCGAGCGGATCTTCGAATCAGATGAACTGCCACCCAGTGAGGACACCGAGCGCAACGAATTCCACGCCTCGAAGACGTTGAACGGGCGCGTCGCCGTGAAGGGGGACCTCGATGCCGTCACCGGGGAGATGTTGCTGGCGGCACTGTCGTCGCTGACGAAGCCTCGCAACCCGATGGACGACGCCACAGGCGCCCGAACCCCGGCGCAACAGCGCGCGGACGCGTTCGCCGAGATCCTGCGCCGATACCTCGACTCCGGCAAAGCCCCCATCGAGGGCGGCGAGCGGCCCCACCTATCGCTGCACGTCAACGCCACCGACCTTGCCCGCAGCGAGTCGGCTCACGAGTGGGCGTATCCGGACGGAGAGTCGGACCTGTTCGGCGACAAGGACATCGCACGCATGCCCCACATGGGGCCACTGTCGATCGCGACCGCACGACGGCTCGCCTGCGACTGCCACCTCACCCCGATCCTCATGGACGATGGAGTGCCCCTGAGCCTGGGCCGCACCAGCAGAACCGTGTCGAAGAAACAGCGTCGAGCGTTGATCGCCCGCGACCACGGCTGCGCATTCCCCGGCTGCGGAGCACCACCCGCCCACTGCGAAGGCCACCACGTAAAGCACTGGGCCGACGGCGGACCCACTGACCTCGACAATCTCGTGATGCTCTGCCGCTACCACCACCAGCTACTGCATCACTCCCACTGGGAAGTGCGCATAGGCCCGGACAGAAAGCCGTGGTTCACACCACCCAGCACGGTCGACCCCTACAAGAAACCCATCCCCGCCAACGGGCGGGCAGGACCGCGCGCAGCGTAGGCGCCTTCGACGCCTACCGTCATCGGGTGACGGCAGGGGTCGACCAGGCGTGCGCTAGTCGCGCTTGATCGCCAACGTCACCTTGGTGCCGGCCTTGAGCGTGCGGCCGACGGTGCAGACCTTGTCGACCGAACGCTCGACGAGCGCGACGAGACGCTCCTGGGCCTCGGCGTCGAGTTCGCTGAGATCGAGTTCGAGGACCTCGTCGAGCTGGGGGTACACCTCGTTCTCGCGGTCGGCCGCGCCGGAGACGCGGATGGTCGCGTCGTAGTCGTCACCGAGACGGCGCGACAGCGGGAAGTCGGAGCTCATCCCGGAGCAGGCGGCCAGGGCGATCTTGAGGAGCTCACCGGGAGTGAAGACGCCCTCCACCGACTCCGATCCGATCAGGACCTCGGCGCCACGGGAACTGCGTCCGGTGTAGAGACGGGTTCCGGTGCGCTCGACCCAGAGTTCGGTGGTCGCGGGTGCGGGAGTCTGTTCAGCCATGAGTGGAGATCCTGCCATCCGCCGGTGCCTCGTCCCATACCTGGATGCCGGTTACCTCCGGAAGATCGTCACGGTGGAACGACGGATCCTTCCCGGCCGCACGCTGGCTGCTGTAGTGCTTGAAGAGCAGGAACGCCACGCCGGAGAGTGGCAGCAGCGCCGCGAGATTGACGGTCGCCATCACACCCATGACGAGGTCGGCCAGCGCCCACACGAGCGGCAGCGAACCGACTGCACCCGCGAACACACACACGACGACCAGCGCACGGAAACCGTTGAGGACGCGCCGGGACCCGGTGAGGAACTCGATGTTGGTCTCGCCGTAGTAGTAGTTGCCGATCACCGAGGTGAACGCGAGGAAGAAGATCGCGACGGTCAGGAAGTGCACGGTCCAGCCGCCGAGTTGCGCGCTCAGGGCGTTCTGGGTCAGCGACGCACCCGCCTTGGTGCCGTATTCGGGATTCGACAGCAGGATGATGAACGCCGTCGCGGTGCATACCAGCAGGGTGTCGAAGTACACGCCGAGACTCTGGACCAGACCCTGCTTGACGGGGTGCGACACCGCGGCGGTGGCGCCCGCGTTCGGCGCCGAGCCCATGCCCGCCTCGTTCGAGAACAGGCCGCGGCGGATGCCGTTCATGAACGCTGCCGCGAATCCGCCGCTGACCACCTCGCTGATGCCGAAGGCGTTCTCGACGATGAGCCGGAACATGCCGGGCACCTCGGTGATGTTGAGCGCCACCACGATCAGAGCGAGCACCAGGTACCCACCCGCGACCACCGGCACCACCACCTGCGAGACCGACGAGATCCGGCGGACGCCACCGAAGATGACCGCCGCGGTGAGTGCCGCGACGACCAGACCGACGGCCACCGCGATGCCGCGGCCGTCCGAGTCCAACGAGGTCGACACCGCGTCGACGATCGAGTTCGTCTGCACCGCGTTGAAGACGAAGCCGTACGTCACGGTGATCACGACCGCGAAGATGACACCCATCCATCGGCGACGAAGCCCGTACAACATGTAGTAGGCCGGTCCGCCGTGGAATCCGCCGTCCTTGTCGCGAACCTTGTAGACCTGCGCGAGTGTGGACTCGATGAAGGCACTGGCGGCGCCGATGAGCGCCATCACCCACATCCAGAAGACCGCGCCCGGCCCACCGACGCTGATCGCGATCGCGACACCGGCGATGTTGCCCGTGCCCACACGGGATGCCGCGGAGATCGAGAAGGCGCGGAACGCCGAGATCCCTGTGCGCCCGTCGGGCAGCGTCTCGGCCGGCTCCGTCACCGACCGCAGCATGTCCGGCAGCAACCGCACCTGGACGAATCGGGAGCGAACGGTGAAGTACAGCCCCAATCCGACGAGGAGTGCGATCACGACGTACCAGTACGCGTCGTTGATCTCGGTGACGGCATCGACAAGAGAGTCCACCCTGGGACTATGAAGGACGACCGCCCCTGGCGCCAGTTCGAAACCGACCGGTAGTGCTACTCCTGGAACCGGTACCCCATCCCGGTCTCGGTCAGCAGGTGCCGCGGCTTCGACGGATCGGCCTCGAGCTTGCGTCTCAACTGGGCAAGGTAGACCCGCAGGTAGTGGGTTTCGGTGGCGTACGCCGGACCCCACACCTCGCGCAGCAGTTCCTTCTGCCCCACGAGCTTGCCCTTGTTCCGGACGAGCATCTCGAGCATCCCCCACTCGGTGGGGGTCAGGTGTACCTCGGCCCCGTCCCGCGTGACCCGCTTCGCGGCGAGGTCGACGGTGAACGAGTCGGTGACCACCACCGGTTCACTCGTCTCCGCCGCGGCCGCACCCCGCCGAACCGCGGCCCGGAGACGGGCGAGGAACTCGTCCATGCCGAACGGTTTGGTGACGTAGTCGTCGGCGCCGGCGTCGAGCGCCTCCACCTTGTCCGACGAATCCGTCCGCGCCGACAACACGATGACCGGCGCCGTGCACCAGCCCCGCAGTCCGGCCAGGACCTCGATGCCGTCCATGTCGGGCAGACCGAGATCGAGCACCACCACCTCCGGGTGCCGCTCGGCCGCCGCCCGCAGGGCCGCCGCCCCGGTCGAGGCGGTCGTGACCTCGTAGCCGCGCACACTGAGGTTGATCCGCAGCGCGCGCAGAATCTGTGGCTCGTCGTCGACCACCAGCACCCGCGTCATCGGGTCCCTCTCACGTCGTCGGCACCCGCAGGTGCCGCATCCAGCTCGACGACCATCGTCAGGCCACCGCCCGGGGTGTCCGTCACGCCGACGGTGCCTCCCATCGCTTCCACGAATCCCTTGACCACCGACAAACCGAGCCCCACTCCTATCGTGTTGTCCCGATCGCCCATCCGCTGGAAGGCGTCGAACACCTGATCCTCCGTACCGCGCGCCAGGCCGGGTCCGGTGTCGGCGACGGTGATCGTCATCCGGTCGCCGACGCGTGCGGCACCGATCCGGACGGGCTCGTCGGGCGCATAGCGCAACGCGTTGTCGACGAGGTTCGCCAGGACACGCTCGAGCAGGCCGGCGTCGGCCATCACGGCGGCGCCGCCCACCTCGACCTTCACCTGGTCGCGCACCCGCCGGGCCGAGCCGGGCCCGCCGAACCCGGCGCCGACGAGCGCCCGGTGCACCACCTCGTCGAGGTACACCCGCCGCAGCGTCGGCTTCACGACACCGGCCGCGAGCCGCGACGAGTCGAGCAGGTTCCCGACGAGCGCGGTGAGCTGATCCGTCGACTCCTCGACGGTGGCCAGCAGTTCCGCGGTGTCCTCCGGGGAGAACTCGACGTCGTCGCTGCGCAGGCTCGACACCGCGGCCTTCACGGCGGCGAGCGGAGTGCGCAGGTCGTGGCTGACCGCCGACAGCAGGGAGCGGCGCAACCGGTCGGCCTCCGCGAGGGCGTTCGCGCGGCTGGCCTCCTCGGCCAGTTCCCGCTGCCGGATCAGGCCCACCGCCTGGTTGGCCACGGCACCGAGCACCTTCCGGTCCCGGGCACCGAGTTCACCGCCCGCGAGCAGCAGCGTGTACTCGCCGTCGCCCGCCTCGCACGCGGTGCCCGCCTCGTCGACGGTGCTCGGCGCGGACGCACCCGCCGAACTGATCACACCCTCGCCCCGCCGGATGACGCTGACACCGGTCTGCGCGTACGTTTCCCGGACCTTCTCGAGCAGCGCCGGGAGGTCCGCGCCGCGCAGCACCGACCCCGCGAACAGGGCCAGCAACTCGGCCTCCTGCGATGCCCGGCGCGCCTCCCGGGCCCGTTTGGCGGCGGCGTCGACCAGCACGGCGACGGCGACCGCCACGACCAGCAGCACGATGGTGGTGATGAAGTTGTCGGGCTGCGCGATCGTGAAGCTGTAGAGCGGTGCGGTGAAGAAGTAGTTGAGCAGGAGCCCGGAGATGAGGGCCGACAGGATCGCCGGCCCCACACCGCCGAGCAACGCGACGGCGAGGACCACGACGAAGAACAGGGCGTTCTGGCCGCCGACCCCGGCGAAGCGGTCGATCACCCCCATCAGGACGGCCGCGAGGCTGGGCACGACCACCGCCGCGAGCCACGACACCAGGCGACGCTCGCCACGCCCCAGGATCGAGATCCGGTGCCGGGTCGCGGCCTCGTCGTGCGTGACCATGTGGACGTCGATCTTCCCGGACTGCTGGACGATCGACGCGCCGATCCCCTCGTCGAGGATGCGGGCCCACCGGGAGCGCCGGGAGGTTCCGATCACCAACTGGGTCGCGTTGACCTCGCGGGCGAACTCGAGCAGCGTCGTGGGGACATCGTCACCGACGACGCTGTGGAGGCTCGCGCCGATACTCCCGGCCAGCTTGCGCACCCGGCCCATCTCGGCGGCGGCGACGCCCTCGAGGCCGTCGCCGCGCACGACGTGCACGACCATCAACTCGGCGCTGGCCCTGCTCGCGATGCGGCTCGCCCGCCGGACCAGTGTCTCCGACTCGGGGCCACCGGTGACGGCGACGACCACCCGCTCGCGCGCCTCCCACGTGTCGGTGATCTTGTTCTCGGCGCGGTACTTCGCGAGCGCCGCATCCACCTGATCGGCCACCCACAGCAGCGCGAGTTCGCGCAGCGCCGTGAGGTTTCCACGCCGGAAGTAGTTCCCCAGCGCCGCATCGACCTTCTCCGCGGCGTAGACGTTCCCGTGGGAAAGCCTGCGCCGCAACGCCTCCGGAGTGATGTCCACGAGCTCGACCTGGGTGGCGGCGCGGACCACCTCGTCGGGGACGGTCTCCTGTTGGATCACGCCGGTGATCTGTTGGACGACGTCGTTGAGGCTCTCGAGATGCTGGACGTTGAGCGTCGAGAGCACGTCGATACCGGCGTCGAGCAGTTCGTAGACGTCCTGCCAGCGCTTCTCGTTGCGACTGCCCGGGGTGTTGGTGTGCGCGAGTTCGTCCACCAGGACCACCGCCGGGCGCCGGGCGAGCACCGCCTCGACGTCGAGTTCGGGCATCGCGGTGCCGCGATACTCGACGTACTTGGGCGCGATTATCTCGAGGCCCGCGAGTTGCTCGGCGGTGCGGGCGCGGCCGTGGGTCTCCACCACGGCCGCGACCACGTCCCCACCCCGTTCGAGGCGCCGCTGCGCCTCGCCGAGCATCGCGTAGGTCTTGCCGACGCCCGGCGCCGCACCGAGATAGATCCGCAACTCACCACGGCGCGGGGCGCGGTGCTGCTCGGGACTGCTCACAACGCCATCATTCACCCGCGGAGGTCGCATTGCATCCAGGTGCGGTCAGTCCGAGCGCGAGGTTGAGCTCGAGCACGTTCACGCGTTCGGCACCGAGGAAGCCGAGTTGACGGCCCTCGGTGTGCTCCGCGACGAGGTCGCGGACGCGCTCCACACTCAGACCGTTCACCGCCGCGACCCGTCCGACCTGCAGTTCCGCGTACGCGGGCGAGATGTGCGGGTCCACACCGGAGCCCGAACCGGTCACGGCGTCCACCGGGACGTCCTGCGGCGCCACGCCCTCCCGCTCGGCGATCGCGGCGCGGCGGGCGTCGACGAACCCGGCGAGCACATCGCTGCTGGGCCCCTGGTTGCTCGGCAGCGCCGCCGCCGGGTCACCGGTCGCGAAGGGATCGCCGGCCGCGACCGAGCCGACGACCCGGTTGTGGAAGAACGGATCCGGTTCGCCCGCCGGCACCTGCGGGTCCACCCCGATCCAGCGACTGCCGACGACGCAGCCCGACGAGTCGGACACCGGCGAGCCCTCCGCCGATCCCGAACTGATCCGCCCGACACCCCACACCGCCGCCGGGTACAGCACCCCGAGAACCACGGTGAGCGCCAGCAACACCAGCAGTCCCGCCCACACCTGCTTGAGAAAACCGATACCGAATCGCATTGAAGGATCACCCGATTCCGGGAACGAGGCGGACAAGGAGGTCGATCAGCCAGATGCCGACGAAGGGAGTGACGACACCGCCGAGACCGTAGATCAACAGGTTTCGCCCGAGCAGCTTCGACGCCGCCGCGGGCCGGTAGCGGACACCCCTGAGCGCCAACGGGATCAGGCCGACGATGACGAGGGCATTGAAGATCACCGCCGACAGGATCGCGGACTGCGGGCTCGCGAGGTGCATGACGTTGAGCACCGCGAGTTGCGGGTAGATGCTGCTGAACAGCGCCGGCAGGATCGCGAAGTACTTCGCGAGGTCGTTGGCGAGGGAGAACGTCGTCAGCGCACCGCGGGTGATCAGCAACTGTTTGCCGATCTCCACGACCTCGATGAGCTTGGTGGGATCCGAATCCAGATCCACCATGTTCCCGGCCTCCTTGGCCGCCGACGTGCCGGTGTTCATCGCCACGCCGACGTCGGCCTGCGCGAGGGCGGGGGCGTCGTTGGTGCCGTCCCCGGTCATCGCGACCAGGCGTCCGCCCTCCTGTTCCCGACGGATCCGCTCGAGCTTGTCCTCCGGTGTGGCCTCGGCCATGAAGTCGTCGACGCCGGCCTCCTCCGCGATGGCCCGCGCGGTGAGCGGGTTGTCGCCGGTCACCATGACCGTGCGAATACCCATGGCCCGCAGTTCCGCGAACCGTTCCGCGATGCCCGGCTTCACCACGTCGGTCAACGCGATCACGCCCAGGACCGTGGCGGTTCCCCGCTCGGCCACCGCAACCACGAGCGGGGTGCCGCCCGCGAGCGCGACCTTCTCGACGGAGTCCGACACGGCCGGATCGATCGCGGCCCCGTAGCCGGACACCCAGGCCAGCACCGCATCACCGGCGCCCTTGCGGATCTGCCGAGGTCCCGCCGCGGTCGCGATGTCGAGTCCGCTCATGCGGGTCTGCGCAGTGAAGGGCACGAACTCGGTGGCCCGCTCGTGGTCGGTGGCGTCGACCCCGAGCCCGAACCGTTCGGCACACAACTCGACGATGCTGCGTCCCTCGGGGGTTCCGTCGGCGAGGCTGGACAGCCGTGCCGCTTCGGCCAATTCGTTCTCCGACCGGCCCGGCGCCGGGTACAGCGCCGTCGCCCGACGATTACCGAAGGTGATGGTGCCGGTCTTGTCCATCAGCAGCGTGTCGATGTCACCGGCCGCCTCCACCGCCCGCCCCGACATCGCCAGGACGTTGCGCTGCACCAGCCGGTCCATGCCGGCGATTCCGATCGCCGACAGCAGTGCTCCGATCGTGGTGGGGATCAGACACACGAGCAGGGCGATCAGCTTGATCGGGTCCTGCTCCTGCCCGGCGTACTGCCCCATCGGACCGATCGCGACCACCGCGAGCAGGAAGATGATCGTCAGCGACGCCAGCAGGATGTTGAGCGCGATCTCGTTGGGAGTCTTCTTCCGCGACGCCCCCTCGACCAGTGCGATCATCCGGTCGACGAACGACTGACCGGGTGCACACGTGATCCGCACGACGATCCGGTCCGACAGCACCGTCGTGCCCCCGGTGACCGCGCACCGGTCCCCGCCCGACTCACGCACGACCGGTGCGGATTCACCGGTGATGGCGGACTCGTCGACGGTCGCGATGCCCTCGACGACGTCACCGTCGCCGGGGATCATCTCTCCGGCCTCGACGACGACTGTGTCGCCGATCGCGAGGGCGGTGGCCGAGACCTCCTCGATCGCCCCGGAGGGCGTCACGCGTCGGGCGATCGTGTCCTGCTTGACCTTTCGCAGGCTTGCCGCCTGCGCCTTGCCGCGCCCCTCGGCGACCGACTCGGCGAGGTTCGCGAACAGCACCGTGAACCACAGCCAGGCTGCGATCAGCCACGAGAACACGGTGGGCTGGGCCAGTGCCATCACCGTGGTGACGACGGACCCGACGAGGACGACGAACATCACGGGGTTGCGCGCCTGGTGGCGTGGATCGAGCTTGCGTACCGCGCCGGGCAGCGCCGTGATCAACTGGCGCGGGCTGAAGACCCCCGCCTTCACGGGTGAGTGGCCGCGGGCAGCGTCGTCGCCGGGCAGGTCGGGCGGGACGTCGATCGGTGTCACGTTCATGTCAGTCCGCAGACTCATTGCAGGGCCTCCGAGATGGGCCCGAGAGCAAGGGCCGGGAAGAAGGTGAGGGCCGCGACCAGCACGACGGTGCCGGTGAGCAGACCCGTGAACATGGGCCCGGACGTAGGCAGGGTGCCGGCGCCGGCGGGCGTCTTGCGCTGGGCGGACAACGATCCGGCGAGCGCCAGGACGAAGAGGATCGGCAGGAACCGGCCGAGCAGCATGCACACACCGAGCGCCGACTGGAACCAGTCACTGGTCACGGTGAGGCCGCCGAAGGCACTGCCGTTGTTGTTCGACGCCGACGCGAACGCGTAGAGCACCTCGGTGAATCCGTGGATCGAGCCCGGTGTTCCGGGATCGCCACTGTTGCCGAGATATCCGACGGTGGATCCGAGGATCACGGTGATCCCGGTGCCGACCAGCACCAGCGCGGGCATCACGAGCACGGACAACGCCGCGAGGGTGATCTCGCGCTGCCCCAGCTTCTTACCGAGATACTCGGGCGTCCGTCCGACCAGCAGGCCACCGACGAACACCGCGATCAGCGCGAGCACGAGGATGCCGTACAGACCGGTGCCGACACCGCCCGGTGCGATCTCGCCGAGCAGCATGCCCAGCAGCACCGCGCCGCCACCGAGCGGAGACATGCTGTCGTGCGCGGAGTTCACGGCGCCGGTACTGGTGCCGGTCGTGGTGACCGCGAACAGTGCCGACCCGGGGATCCCGAACCGAACCTCCTTGCCCTCCATCATCGAACCGGCCGCGGTGGCCGCGACGCCCCGCGCCCCGGACTCCGCGGCGAGCGTCACCGCGAGCAGACCGAAGTACAGCGTCGACATGACCGCGAGCAGCGTCAGACCCTGGCGACGATCGCCGACCATGGTGCCGAACGTGCGGGTCAGGCTCACCGGGATGAGCAGGATCGCGAGGATCTGGACGATGTTGGTGAGCGGGGTCGGGTTCTCGAAGGGGTGCGCCGAGTTGGCCGCGAGGATGCCGCCGCCGTTGGTGCCGAGTTCCTTGATCGCTTCCTGCGAGGCGACGGGCGCGAGCGCGTTGGTGACGCCGTTCCCGTCCAACCCGGTCGACGCGAACCCGCTGTGGAACGATTGGATCACGCCCTGGCTCAACAGGATCAGTGCGATCACGAATGAGATCGGCAACAGGATCCGCAGGCAGCCGCGGGTGAGATCCACCCAGAAGTTGCCGATCTCCCCGCCGCGCGAGACACGGACGAACCCGCGGATCAGGGCGGCAGCCACCGCCATACCGACGGCCGCGGAGACGAAGTTCTGCACCGCCAAGCCCATCGCCTGGGTGAGGTGGCTCATCGTCGTCTCCGGAACGTACGACTGCCAATTGGTGTTCGCGACGAACGACGCCGCGGTGTTGAAGGCGACGGCCGGGCTCACCCCTTCGAGACCGCCGCCCAGCGGCAGCACTCCCTGCACGCGCTGGAGAAAATAGAGGAACAGGACGCCGGCCGCGGAGAACCCGAGCAGGCTCCCGGCATAGCCGTACCAACTCTGTTCCGAACGGGGATCGATCCGGCACAGCCGGTACAGCAGGGACTCGATGCGCAGATCTCCGGACCGGAGATCTGTGTCGGTGGTGTAGACCTTCGCCATGTAGTCACCGACGGGGACATACAGAATCGCCAGCACGGCCACGACCAGTGCTATCTGCAGTCCCGCTGCCAGAGCGGGATTCATGTGGGTATGACCTCTCGGAGACTAGAACCGCTCGGGGTTCAGGAGCGCGATCAGCAGATAGATCACCAGGGCGGCGGCGATCACGACGACGGCTACGGTGACCGTCCCCGCAACGGTCACCGCATGCTCCGCGCCTGCAGGCCCCGCAGCACGAGCGCACAGATCGTGAACACACCGATGATCAACCCGACATAGGCCATATCAGCCATGGCGTTCCTCTTCGACTTCCTCGTAGGGCGCACCGGACTACGGCGCGACGTGGAGGCGCCGCAACTCGGGCGCCTACTGGAGGGTGCACCCGATTCGGAGGCACGAACGTCGTCCTGACACTCTGCTGACGCCGCAATCTGACCGCATTGACGCGATCTTTACGCGTCGTCTCCTCGGCCCGCTCGGCGCATCACCGGCCGGCCCGGTCCACGAGCGCCCTCACCGACGCGGGGACCGGCAGATCAGCGCGGACCCACGTCGCCCGGACCGGTTCTGCCGCAACCGTTCGCAGCGGTACCAGTCCCGCCCACACGTCGGGATTCGCATCCCCCTCGCTGGGCGGTCCGGATCGGACCTTGACCGTCCACTGCCCCGGATCGATCGGCAATGCGATCGTGAGCGTCGCCGCGAGTTCCTTGCGGGTGGGCTCCCGGACCTCGCCGCTGCGCCCGGGGATGAGGGTGTCGGACAGCGTCACGAGGGCCGACTCCGCCACGTCGTCGGGCACCCGCTCGAGGTTGCCGCGCACCACCGCCGACCGGTAGTTCGCCGACGAGTTGTACAGGTTGTCGGCCACCACGATCGCGTCGAGCAGCGTGACGCACAACGTGGCGGGTGCGCCGGCCGCGACATGCCTGAGCGCGCCGGCGCCGGTCGATCCGTGCAGCAGGATCCGGTCACCCGTTCGGGCGTACAGCATGGGCACGGCCCACGGAAGGCCGTCGACGACCGTCGCCAGGGTGCCCACGCAGCACGCGTCCAGCACGGAGTCGAGGTCGGCGCGGTCGGGCCGGGAACGCTCGGGGATTCGGCGGATTCGCTCCAGGGCGGAGGTCGAGGTGGAGGCGGGGACGGAGGCGGATGCAGTCACGATTGCAGCCTGCCCCAATTCCGGACCTGTACACAGAACCAGAATTGACAGCCAGCGCAGACCAGTATGGTGTCGGGGTGGCCCGCACCTCCCGCGACGTACATCTGCATCTCGAACTCGCCCAGACCGGTGAACCGTTGCGGCGGCGTGTCGCTGCGGCGATCGTCGAGGCCGTCCGCACCGGCTCACTCGGCCCGGGGGACGTCCTCCCCGCCTCGAGGTCCCTCGCCGCCGAACTCGGGATCTCTCGGACGGTGGTCGTCGACGCCTACGACGAATTGGCCGCCGCCGGCTACGTCGTCACCCGCGCCGGATCGGGTACCCGAGTGGCCCCCGGCGCCGATTCCGCGGCCCGCGCCGGGGTCGGTTCCCATGTCGCGCCCACCGCCGCTCCGGGCCGAGGCGCTCCGAATACCCGCCGGGCCACCGCGATCGACCTGTCCCCCGGCTACCCCGACACCGATCTGATCTCGGACCGCGACTGGCGCAGTGCGTGGCGCGGCGCGATGTCCGGGCCCGTCCCCCACGACATCCCCGGACCGGACGAACACCGCCGTCTGCGAGAAGCCCTCGCCGTGCATCTGCGCCGTAGCCGCGGGATCGCCGTGCGCCCGGACGGAATCGTGATCGTGCCGGGAGTGCTGTCGGCACTGCGCACCCTCGCTGCCGCTCGCGGGTTGTCCGGTCGTCAGGTCGCCTTCGAGGAACCCGGGTACGCGAAGGCGCGGCGAACCCTCGAAACCGCCGGTGCGCTCGTCCGGCCGGTCCCGGTCGACGACGACGGCCTGGACCCCGCGCTGATCCGGCAGTCGGACGACGCGGTGTACTGCACACCGGCACACCAGTATCCGCTGGGTGCCCGGATGCCGGCCGCACGCCGCGCGCAACTGGTCACCGATGCGCTCACCGCGGATCGTCTGCTGATCGAGGACGACTACGACGGCGAATTCCGGTACGGCGTATCGACACTGCCGGCACTGCGCTCGATCGACGGGGGCCGTGACTGCGTCGCGTATGTCGGCACGGCATCGAAGATGCTCTCCCCCGCCCTGCGGCTCGCGTGGCTCGTCCCGCCGAGACCGATGCTGGCCGAGGTTCGACGGGCGATCCTGGCGAGCGGGGAATCCGCCTCCACGATCACGTCCGACGCCCTCGCACGCTTCATCGAATCCGGCTCGCTCAGCAGGCATCTCGCGCGGGTGGCGCGCACCTATGCGGCGCGGAGGCAGTCGTTCGTCGACAGTCTGCGCGCCCACCTGCCGGACGTCGACCCCAGCGGCGTCGAGGCCGGCCTGCACGTGGCGCTACGGCTGCCCGGCGGGGTCGATGACGCGGCGCTCGCCGCGGAACTGGGACGACGGGGAGTGACGGTGCGGGGCCTGGACTCGTACCGGGTGCACGACGACGGCCCGCGCGGATTGTTGTGCGGTTACGCGCGGCTACCCGAGTCGCGGGCCGACGCCGCGGCGAGGGTGATCGCCGACGTCATCCGCGAATCGACCGGGGCCGCGGCTGACACTTGGGGCAGCTGTACGACGACCGGTTCATGAACTTCTCACGGCGGATGGGCGCACCGCATCGCCGGCACGGCAGATCCTCCTGCCCGTACGCGGCGAGCGCACGGTCGAAGTAGCCGGACTGCCCGTTGACGTTGACGTACAACGCATCGAAGGATGTGCCGCCCTGTTCGAGCGCCTCGGTCATGACCGCCTCGACGGCCGAGAGGAGGACACGCAACCGCGGTCCGCTGATCCTGTCCGTCGGGCGATTGCCGTGAATCTCGGCGCGCCACAGGGCCTCGTCCGCATAGATGTTGCCCACACCCGAGACGACGGTCTGGTCGAGCAGTGCGCGCTTGATCTCGGTGTGCTTGCCCCGCAACGCCTTCACGACACTGTCGGGGTCGAACCGGGGATCGAGCGGGTCACGCGCGATGTGCGCCACCGAATCGGGAAGCACGGTGCCGTCGACGGTGACGAGGTCGCCCAGCGCCCATCCGCCGAACGTACGCTGATCGACGAAACGCAGATCCGTTCCCGAATCGAGCCGGGCCCGGATCCGCAGGTGCTTCTCGTCGGCGGCCGACGGGTCCTGCACGAGCATCTGTCCGCTCATCCCGAGGTGCACGACCAGCGCGACGTTGCTCGGATCGAGGATCAACCAGAGGTACTTGCCACGCCGTTCGGCCGCGACGACGGTCTCGCCCTCCATCCGACGAGCGAGGTCGACCGCACCGGGCAGGTGCCGTCGGATCGCACGCGGATGCAGCACGTCGACCCGGTCGACGGTGTGGCCGACGACGTGAGCCTCGAGGCCACGTCGGACGACCTCCACCTCGGGAAGTTCGGGCACGGTCCGTCTCGCTCGATTCCGTGGTTACTTCTCGGCGACGGACTCGTCGGTTCCGGCGGTCTGGGTCTCGGTGGACTCGACCACCTCGGACAGCGCGCTCCAAGCCGTGCTGGCGGCCTTCTGCTCCGCCTCCTTCTTGGAACGACCCACACCCACACCCAGGGCGCCACCCGCGACGACGACGGTCGCGGTGAACTCCTTGTCATGGTCCGGGCCGGTCGCGGTGATCTCGTACACCGGCACGCCGACACCACGTTCCGCGGTGAGCTCCTGGAGGCTGGTCTTCCAGTCCAGTCCGGCACCCAACTTCGGGGCCCGGGTGAGCAGGTCATCGAAGAGGTCGAGCACGACCCGGCGGGCGGTGTCGATGCCGTGTTCCAGGTGGATGGCACCGAGAAGCGACTCCATGCCGTCGGCGAGGATGCTGGGCTTGTCGCGACCGCCCGTCATCTCCTCGCCCTTGCCCAGGAGCAGATGCACGCCGAGTCCGCCCGGGCCGAGACCGCGAGCAACCTCGGCCAGGGCATGCATGTTCACGATGCTGGCACGAATCTTCGCGAGTTCGCCCTCGGACTTCTCCGGGTGCGCGAGATAGAGCCGCTCGGTGATCGTCAGTCCGAGGACGGAGTCACCGAGAAACTCGAGACGCTCGTTGGTAGGCAACCCGCCGTGCTCGTACGCGTACGAGCGATGGGTGAGCGCCAACGTCAACAGCGGCTCTTCCAGAGGCACGCCAAGAGCGGCGAGGAGTGATGCGTGATCCCCCTCGCCGCCGGCGGGTGCTGTATTGCTTTTTATGCTGGTCACAGCGCCACAGAACAGACTAGACCGCGGCGGTAACCTGACGGCCCTTGTAGGTGCCACAAGACGGGCACGCGACGTGGGGCAGGGTCTTCTCGCCACAGCCACGGTTGGGGCAGGTGATGAGGGTGGGCGCAGTGGTCTTCCACTGGCTCCGTCGCGACCTCGTGTTGGACCGCGACATTCTGCGCTTGGGAACAGCCACGTCTACTTCTCCTCGTTGATCTTGCTGGCATCAGCATGTGCATTGCTGGCTTCGGATCCTGCACCGAATTTGGCTGCGAGCCCAGCCCAGCGAGGATCCATTGTCTCATGACTGTGTCCCGATTCGGCAATCGCCAGGCGAACGCCACATTCGGGGCACAGTCCCTCACAATCGTCGCTGCACAACGGCTGGAGCGGAAGCTCCAGTCCGACGGCATCGACGATCACCGGCTCGAGGTCGATCTCGTCGTCCACGACCCGGTAGACCTCATCCTCCTCGGTCGTCTCCTCGGTGACGCTGTCCGGGTAAGCGAACAGTTCCGTCAGTCGAAGTTCCACCGCGGTGGTGAACGGCTCCAGGCACCGCGAGCACTCGCCCACCGTGTCCGCGTGAACGGACCCGGTGACGAGGACACCCTCGGAAACCGACTCGAGCCGTAGGTCGAGTTCCACGTCCGTGCCCTGCTCGATCGCGACCAGGTCGAGACCGAGCCGATCGGGAGCCGGTACCACCCGCGACACAGTGCGCATCGAACCCGGACGACGACCCAAACTGATCGTGTCCAGCACGAAACCCGCGTCCCGAGTGGGGCGCGAGGAACTGCGATGATGGGAAGGCAACGAATTCTCTTTCGGCAAGCACATGGAACGGGCAACCATTCCACGGTACGCGATCAGGTGCCGCGTACGGAAATCGGCAGGTGCTCAGGCCGGAACTCCGGGCCTGACGAACGAATCCTACCGTCGGCGTTCGCCGTAGCCGGCATCGTAGTCCGGGACGCCGGTGCCGGTCCGCAGCTGCTGACGCCCCCGTCCGACCGACCGGATGGTGCCGTTCAGGAAGTCCTCGAACTCGGCGAGCTTGGTGTCGACGTACAGGTCGCACTCCGAGCGCAAGCGATCCGACTCCGCATGCGCGGCATCGATCACCCTCGCCGACTCCGCGTTGGCGGCCTGCACGACCTCGGCCTGCGACACGAGCCGTTCCTGCTCGGCGACACCGTCGGCGACCGACCGCTCGTACGACGCCTTGCCGGACTCGATCATCCGGTCCGACTCGGCGCGCGCCCGCCCGGTCAGCGTGTCGTACTCGCGCTGGCCCTCGGCCACGGTCGTGTCCGCCTCGTCGCGGGCATCGTGCACCAACTGTTCGGCGTGCGACCGCGCCTCGGCGACCATCCGGTCGGCCTGGGCCTTGGCGTCGGCGAGGATCCGGTCCGCGTTCTCGCGGGCATCGGTGACCGTCTCGTGCGCCTGTGCATTCGCACTCGACACGGTCTGCTCCGCGTTCTGGCGGGCGTCGCCGACGAGCTTGTCCCGGTGGTCCAGGACGTCCTGCGCGTCGTCCAACTCGCCCGGAATCGCGTCCCGCACGTCGTCCAGCAGCTCGAGCACGTCGCCACGCGGAACGACGCACCCCGCGGTCATCGGAACGCCGCGCGCCTCCTCGACGATCGCGACAAGCTCGTCGAGTGCCTCGAATACCCGGTACACGCACAACCCCAATCGTCAGTGCCATCGCTGGTGCCGGAAACCAGTCTGCCCCAGTTGCCGCGTCACAGCCGCTGCGGCGGCCGGTGTGTCGGCTGACGTGTTGCGCCCGGCCGCCCGAAGGGTGACCGAGCGGACCCGCCCGGCCCGGTCAGGAGTTCTCGGCGGCCCGTTCGGCGATCCTGGTGATCAACCGGGCATGCACCTTCTCGGGGACCATGTCCGCCACGTCGCCACCGAACGTCGCAACCTCCTTGACCAGCGAGCTGGACAGGAAGCTGTAGGTGGGATTGGTGGGGATGAACAGGGTGTCCACGCCGGAGAGCTTCTGATTCATCTGCGCCATCTGCAGTTCGTAGTCGAAGTCGTTGGCGCCGCGCAGACCCTTGACGATCGCCGAGATCCCTTGCGACTTGGCGTAGTCCACCAACAGCCCGTGCCACGAGGCGACGCGCACGTTGGACAGGTCACTGGTGGCGTCCTCGAGCATCTCGATGCGCTCGTCGACGGTGAACAGGCCGCGCTTGCTCTTGTTGATCATCACGGTCACGATGACCTCGTCGAACAGCGCCGCGGCGCGTCCGATCACGTCCAGGTGACCGTTCGTCACGGGGTCGAAGGATCCAGGGCACACAGCGCCAGTCATGAATCCAGACCGTAGCAGGTGGCGACCTCGATTCTGGTCTCGCCGTAACGCTTGACGCGCTCGGCGCGCATCCCGTCGGGCCACGACGTCTCCGGTGAGCGCGACGACCGTTCGACGACCACGATCGACCCCTCCCCGACCCAACCGTTGGCCAGCAGCGCTGCCAGGGCGGCCGTGACCGCGTCCTCGCCGACGGCGTACGGCGGATCCGCCAGGACGACGTCGTATTCACGGTCCGGCGTAGCGCCGACGACGGCCGCGACCGGCGCGGTCCGCACGACCGCACCGGACAGGCCGACCTCCGCCACGTTCTGCTTGATGACGGCGGCCGCCTTCGTGTCCGACTCGACGAGCAGCACGTGCTCGGCGCCGCGGGACAACGCCTCGAGCCCGAGGGCGCCGGAACCTGCGTACAGGTCGAGCACGGCGGCGCCCTCGAGATCGATGCGGCTGTCGAGCGAACTGAACAGGGCCTCGCGGACTCGTTCCGACGTCGGCCGGGTCCCACTCGCGGGAACCTTCAGACGTCTGCCTCCGGCACGGCCGGCGACGATTCTTGTCACGCTCTTGTCCTGTCCACTCGCCTGGTCGTCAGTCGTTGCCGGCGGTCTCCCGAGTCGAGACGACCGCCAGGAGGTCGCCGCCCTCGACCTGCGAGGCGCCGCCGATGGCAACGCGCGTGACGATACCGCTGCGCGGCGCTGTGATCGCCGCCTCCATCTTCATCGCCTCGATCGTCGCGACGGTATCGCCCGCAGTGACGTGCTGTCCCTCCTCGACGATCAACGTGACGACGCCCGCGAACGGTGCGGCGATGTGGGCGGGGTTGTTCTTGTCCGCCTTCTCCGCCGCCGGGACCTCGCTGGCGATGGAGCGGTCGCGGACCGATACCGGGCGCAGTTGGCCGTTGAGGATGCACATGACGGTGCGGTATCCGCGCTCGTCGGGCTCGGAGATGGCCTCGAGGCCGATGAGCAGTTCGACGCCCTTGCCGAGCTTGACGCGGTGTTCCTCGCTGCGGCGCAACCCGTAGAAGAACTGGTTGGCCGAGAGCTGAGAGGTGTCGCCGTACTTGTCGCGGTGCTCCTCGAACTCCTTGGTGGGTCCGGGGAACAGCAACCGGTTGAGCGTCGCCTGACGCTCCTTCGACGATCCCGCCAGCCCCTTCTCGTCCTCCGCGGTGAGCGGGGTCTCCGGCTTCGCGGCCCCGCGGCCTTCGAGAGCCTTGGTGCGGAACGGTTCGGGCCAGCCGCCGGGCGGGGTGCCCAGCTCGCCACGCAGGAAGCCGACGACCGAGTCGGGGATGTCGAACTTGGCGGGGTCCGCGGCGAACTCGTCGGCCGCGACGTCGGCGCCGACGAGGTGCAGGGCGAGGTCGCCGACGACCTTCGACGACGGGGTGACCTTGACGAGGCGGCCGAGCATGCGGTCGGCGGCGGCGTACTTGGCCTCGACCTCCTCGAACCGGTCGCCGAGGCCGAGCGCGATGGCCTGCTGACGCAGATTCGACAGCTGACCGCCGGGGATCTCGTGCGTGTAGACGCGTCCGGTGGGGGCCGGCAGTCCGGACTCGAACGGCGCGTACACCTTTCGCAGCGCCTCCCAGTAGGGCTCGAGGTCGCACACGGCCTGGAGGTCGATGCCGGTGTCGTGTTCGCTGTGCGCGGCGGCCGCGACGATCGCCGACAGGGCCGGCTGGCTGGTGGTGCCGGCCAGCGGTGCGGCGGCGCCGTCGACGGCGTCCGCGCCGGCGTGCCACGCGGCGAGATAGGTCGCGAGCTGGCCGCCGGGGGTGTCGTGGGTGTGTACGTGCACCGGCAGGTCGAAGTTCGAGCGCAGCGCCGTCACGAGCTTCGCCGCGGCCGGGGCCCGCAGCAGTCCGGCCATGTCCTTGATCGCCAGGACGTGCGCGCCTGCCTCGACGATCTCCTCGGCGAGACGCAGGTAGTAGTCGAGGGTGTAGAGGTTCTCGTTCGGATCGGACAGGTCGCCGGTGTACGACAGCGCGACCTCGGCGACCGTGGTGCCGGTCTCGCGGACGGCCTCGATCGCCGGGCGCATCTGGTCGACGTTGTTGAGGGCGTCGAAGATCCGGAAGATGTCGATACCGGTGTCGGCCGCCTCCTGCACGAAGGCGCGCGTCACCTTCTCCGGGTATGGCGTGTAGCCGACGGTGTTGCGACCGCGCAGCAGCATCTGCAGGTTGATGTTCGGCACGGCCTCGCGCAGCGCCGCGAGCCGGTACCAGGGATCCTCGTGCAGGAACCGCAGCGCCACATCGTAGGTCGCACCGCCCCACGCCTCGATCGACAGCAGTTCGGGGGTCATCCGGGCGACGTGGCCCGCGACGTCGAGCAGACCCGAGGTCCGCACGCGGGTCGCGAGCAGGGACTGGTGTGCGTCCCGGAAGGTGGTGTCGGTGACCGCGAGTGCCTTCTGCTCGCGCAGCGCCTTCGCGAACCCCTCCGGTCCGAGTGCCAGCAGTCGCTGCCGGGAGCCGTCCGGGGCCGGTGCGGACAGATCGATCGACGGCAGCTTGTCCTGCGGGTACACCGTGGTCGGCCGGGCGCCGTGCGGCTTGTTGACCGTGACGTCCGCCAGGTAGTTGAGGATCTTGGTGCCGCGGTCGGCCGAACTGCGCAGCGTCAGCAGTTCGGGGCGTTCCTCGATGAACGAGGTCGTGACGCGTCCCGCACGGAAGTCCGCGTCGTCCAGCACCGCCTGCAGGAACGGGATGTTCGTCGAGACACCGCGGATGCGGAACTCGGTGACCGCGCGGCGGGCACGGGCGACGGCGGCCTCGAGGTCGCGGCCACGGCAGGTGAGCTTGACGAGCATCGAATCGAAGTAGGCGCCCACCTCGGCGCCGAGGTTCGCGCCGCCGTCGAGGCGCACCCCCGCGCCGCCCGGCGTGCGGTACGCGGTGATCCGTCCGGTATCGGGACGGAACCCATTGGCGGGGTCCTCGGTGGTGATGCGGCACTGCAGTGCGGCGCCGCGGATCGTGACCGAGTCCTGGCTCAGTCCCAGGTCCTCGAGGGTCTCGCCGGACGCGATGCGCAACTGTGCCTGCACCAGGTCGACGTCGGTGATCTCCTCGGTGACCGTGTGCTCCACCTGGATACGCGGATTCATCTCGATGAACACGTGGTTGCCGCGGGTGTCGAGGAGGAATTCGACGGTGCCGGCGCACTGGTAGCCGATCTGCTTCGCGAACGCGACCGCGTCGGCGCAGATCTGATCCCGCAGTGCCGGATCGAGATTCGGCGCCGGAGCCAGCTCGATCACCTTCTGGTGCCGACGCTGCACCGAGCAGTCCCGCTCGAACAGGTGAATGACCCCACCCTTGCCGTCCGCGAGGATCTGCACCTCGATGTGACGAGGATCGATCACCGCCTGCTCGAGGAACACCGTCGGGTCACCGAACGCCGACTCCGCCTCACGCGAGGCCGCCTCGATCGATTCGCGCAGCTGAGCGCGCTCGGCGACCCGTCGCATGCCGCGCCCGCCGCCGCCGGCAACGGCCTTGACGAAGATCGGGAAGTCCATGGTCTCCGCCGCCACGAGCAGCGTCTCGACGTCCGCGGACGGCTCCGACGACGCCAGCACCGGCAGGCCCGCCGCCTTCGCGGCCGCGATCGCGCGCGCCTTGTTTCCGGTCAGTTCGAGGATCTCCGCGGACGGACCGACGAAGGTGATGCCCTTCGCCTCGCACGCCGCCGCGAGGTCCGGGTTCTCCGACAGGAACCCGTAGCCGGGGTAGATCGCGTCCGCGCCGGTGCGCTCGGCGGCCGCGACGATCTCGTCGACGGACAGGTACGCGCGGACCGGGTGGCCCACCTCGCCGATCTGGTAGGCCTCGTCCGCCTTCAGGCGGTGCACCGAGTTGCGGTCTTCGTACGGGAACACCGCAACCGTTCCGGCGCCCAGTTCGTAGGCGGCACGGAACGCGCGGATGGCGATTTCGCCGCGGTTGGCGACGAGGACTTTGGTGAACATGGGAAGCAAAATACCGTGCCGCGCGCCACTCCGCGGAGGTACCCTCTCACGATGCGGGAAGCTTCGCAAGCTTCACAAATCAGGCCCCTGACGTGCAAAATTGGCAAGTTTGCAAACAGGGGAAGAACGCGCAGGACAGACCGAGCGCCCGACCACTCCGGGACCCGGCGGGCCTCGCCCCGACCGCGCTACGACTTTTCGAGGAACTCGATCTTCTCGGTGTCCAACGCGGACGCCACCATCGCCGCGAGCCCGGGATGGCGCGTCAGATCCGGGTCGTCCTCGACCACACCGCGGGCGAAGTCCTGCGCCGCGGCGATCACATCCTCGTGGTCGAGCAACGACAGCATCCGCAGGGCCGTGACGCTGCCCGACTGCGCGGACCCGAGGATGTCGCCCTCGCGCCGCTGACGCAGGTCCAGCTGGGCCAGTTCGAAGCCGTCGTTGGTACCGGCCACCGCCGTGAGGCGTTCGAGCGCCGGGGAGCCCGGGGGCATGTCGGTGATGAGGATGCACAGCCCCTGGTGGCCGCCGCGGCCGACTCGCCCACGCAACTGGTGCAACTGGCTCACCCCGAAGCGGTCCGCGTCGACGAGCACCATCACCGTGGCGTTGGGAACGTCGACACCGACCTCGACCACCGTGGTGCAGACCAACACATCGATCGTGCCCGCCGAGAAATCGCGCATCACCGCGTCCTTCTCGTCCGACGGCAGCCGCCCGTGCAGCAGTCCGAGCCGCAGGTCCCGCATCGGTCCGGACCTCAGCTCGTCGAACAGGTCCACCGCAGACTTCGTCTCGGGTGGCTCCTTGCCGGCCTTGATCAGTTCCTCGTCGCTGTCGCCGTCCCCGATTCGCGAGCACACCACGTACGCCTGCCTGCCGTCGGCGACCTCCTCGCGGATGCGCTCCCACGCCCGCGCCACCCACTGCGGGGTCTCACGCGCCGCGACCACCTTGCTGACGATCGGTGAGCGACCGCGCGGAAGCTGCCGGAGCGTCGACGTCTCGAGATCGCCGAGCACCGTCATCGCGATGGTGCGCGGGATCGGCGTGGCGGTCATGACCAACAGGTGCGGGCTCAGTCCGTCCTTGGCCCGCTTGCGCAGTTCGTCCCGCTGCTCGACGCCGAACCGGTGCTGCTCGTCGACCACCACGAACCCCAGCTTGTCGAACTCCACTGTGTTCTGGATGAGCGCGTGGGTGCCGATCACGATGCCGGCCTGACCGGTCATGATGTCGAGCAGCGCGACCTGACGAGCCTTCGCCGGCATCGAACCGGTCAGCAGCGTCACCTTCGTCGCGCCGTCCGCCGCCCCCAGTTCACCGGCCGTCCCGAGCGGTCCGAGCATCGTCCGCAACGACCGGGCATGCTGCGCCGCAAGCACTTCGGTGGGCGCCAGCAGGGCGCACTGGTATCCGGCGTCGACCGCCTGGAGCATCGCCCGCAGTGCCACGATCGTCTTGCCGGAACCGACCTCGCCCTGCAGCAGGCGGTTCATCGGATGGGGGCGCGCGAGGTCACTCGCAATCTCCGCGGCCACCTCCTTCTGCCCGTCGGTGAGTTCGAACGGCAGCATCGAATCGAACGCGGCGGCGATGCCGTCCGGCTTCGGCGGGCACTGCGGGGCGACGCGCACCGCGACGTCCCGGCGTCGCTGCGCGAGCACCAGTTGCAGCGCCGTCGCCTCGTCGAAGCGGAGACGCTCCTGCGCCCGAGTGATGTCGTCACGCGTGTCGGGGAGGTGGATCGCGCGCAATGCCTCGTCGAGACCGATGAACCCGTGTTCGTCCCGGATCGATTGCGGCAAGGGATCTTCCACCCGGTCGAGCTGATCGAGCACCTGGCGCACGCACCGCAGCAGGGTCCAGCTCTCGACCTCACGGGTGGCCGGGTAGAGCGGGATGAGTTCCCGGTCGAAGATGGACATGTCCACCGGTGCCCCGGACTCCTGGGTGGCTCGCGCCAACCCCACCAGTTCCCCGGCCCCCTGCACCTGCGCCATCGGGACGATCGGGTCGTCGGACTCGCTCGGCTCCGGAAGGATCAGGTAGCTCGGGTGGGTGAGACTCCACTTGCCCCGGAAGTACTTGACGGTGCCCGAGAACATCGCCCGTGCACCCTTTCGGACAGCATGCTTGACCTTGTGCGGATTGAAGAACGTAACGTCCACGCTCTGCGATTCCGCGGCGAGCACAACCTTGAGCATCTGCCCACGCCGGCTCTTCATGTTCACCACGTCGGCCTTGACGACCCGCGCGATGATCGTGACGTGCGAACCCTCCTCGGGTTCCTTCTCCGTCAGTTCCCGGCCCTGCGCCGCATACCGGTGCGGATAGTGCCGCAGCAGGTCCTCGACCGTGCGGAGTCCGAACGCCTCGGCGAGCGCCTCCGCGGTCTTCGCACCCAGCAGATGGTCGAGTCGGTCGCTCAACGTCGCCATGTGAGGGGTCCCGTCGCACGTGCCATCGCTACTGTCGCCATCCATCCGCCCTCTACTCGACGCCGAACTGCAGCAGGTCGCGGCTCTGCCCGCCTGCATAGACCATGACCTCGACACCCGGGTGTCGCGAGGTGATGTACGCGGCCACCCGCTCCCCCAGTTCGTCGGTGGCCTTCGCCCCCAACAGAATCGTCACGAGCTCGCCGCCGGCACCCAGCACGAGTTCCACGAGCCGGCACCCCGCCGCCGCGACGTCCCGCTCGATGACCACCACCTCGTGGCCGACCAGCCCCAGCCCGTCACCGGGCTCGCAGGTGCCGACGTAGGTGAGCGCGCGTTCGTCGGCGATCCGCAGCGAGCCCCATCGCGTGGCCGCGGCGGCCTCCGACATCGCGAACGCGTCGTCGACCGCGATCCGGCTGCTGTCGTGGACCGCGATCGCCGCCAGCGCCTGGACCGTCGACGAACTCGGCAGGAACACGACCTCCCGGTCGTCGGCACGCGCCTGCGCCCCGACCGCGATCAGGTCCTGGGCGGCGAGCGCGCCGTTGGGCAGCACCGTCACCTCCCGGTGGCCGGTGGCGCGGATCGCGGCGAGCAGTTGCGCCCGGGTGATCGCACCGTCGGAGCGCAGCACGTGCGCCCCCTCCTGCGCGAACAGTTCCGCCGCACCCTCGCCCTCCACGACCGACAGCACGGCGCGCGGAGCCGTCGACGCCTCACGCGGGCGCTCGGTGCGGACAGCGTCGAGCACGAAACAGGTGATCCGGACGCCGCGCAGGCGGCCCGCGTCGAGCCCGGCCTCGACCGCAGCCCCGGCGTCGCTGCAGTGCACGTGCACCGACCAGGTGGCCGAACCGTCACTGCCGTCGCTGACGATGACGACCGAGTCGCCCAGTTCGCACAGCCGTGCCCGCAGTCGTGCGATGCGGTCCGTGTCCGTCTCGGCGACGAGGTACATCACCTCGTAGTCCTGACCCGACACCGCATGTGCGACGTGATCGGCCGCACACGCGCTCTCGCCGTCACGCCCGGGTGCGCCCGCAGTCCGGAACGGGGCACGCTCGGGAGCCTGACCGCTGATGACCTCGACCAGCGCGTCGAGGATGACGACCAGTCCGCGACCGCCCGCATCGACCACGCCGGCCGCGCCGAGGACGTCCAACTGTGTCGGCGTACGCATCAGCGCTTCCGCGGCTGCGTCCGCGGCCGACGTCGCGACCTCCGACAGCGACGCATCCGCGGATCCCCGCTCGGCCTCGTCTGCGGCGGCGGCCAGGACGGTCACGATCGTGCCCTCCATCGGAACACTCACGGCCTCGAGGGCGAGGGTCGTGGCCTGCCGCAGCGCCGCCCGCAGCGTCCGGGCATCGATCAGATCGGCGTCCGCCGCCTCGGCCACGCCACGCAGCACCTGGGAGAGGATCGCCCCCGAGTTTCCGCGCGCACCGGTCACGGCGCCGCGAGCCAGCGCCTTGGCCGCACCGGACGCGCTCGCCGCGGGGCCCTCCAGGGCCGACAGCGCGTCGACCGCCGAACGCATGGTCGCCAGCAGATTGGTGCCGGTATCGGCATCCGGCACGGGGAAGACATTGAGATCGTTGATCTCGTCGCAGTGCTTCTCGATACCGGCGACGCACGCGCGGGCCCATCGGTGCAGCGCCGGGCCGTCCACCGTCTCCAGGACCTCGAGCAATCGCCTGTCCTCTCCCTGCACCGATTCCATACCTACCGGGGCACACCTCTATATAAGCGAGGCCGTCCCGGCAGCCAAGCCTAGCGGTGGCCCCGACATACCCGTGGTGGCCGCCGCGCAGCGAGCGTGTACGTTCATTCGCGTCCTACGTTCTGCACCCGCCGGTGAATCGATTTCTCCGAGGGTCCGATGATTTGGCCAATCAGTGCCGATGCGGTTACCCTTGCAGGGTTGCCTCGCACGAGTGGTTCCACTTCGCGTGTTCGTAGGTCAAGCACAAGACAATGTTTCACTATCACAAGGAGTTCGCGACTATGGCTGCCGTCTGCGACGTATGCGCCAAGGGGCCCGGCTTCGGTAAGTCGGTCTCGCACTCGCACCGGCGTACCAACCGTCGCTGGAACCCGAACATCCAGACCGTTCGCGCTCAGGTTGCCCCCGGCAACACCCAGAAGCTGAACGTCTGCACCTCCTGCCTCAAGGCCGGCAAGGTCGTCCGCGGCTGATTCAGCCACCCGGACAGTCTTCGACAGAACCCCCGACACCCTCGGTGTCGGGGGTTCTGTCGTTTCCGGGGGCGGTCGGGCCGATCGTCCCCGAACCCGTCGCGGTGGATGGGACCGACCTTCCGGTCGTTTCAGGTCCGACGGCTAGTGTGCACACGTGACTGCAACTGACACACCGAGCAATGTCCGCATCGAGGACGGTGTCCTGCGGGTGGCCGTGGCCACCGCCGCGAACGGGACCTCTCTCGACATCGACGGAATCACCGAAGCAACCACCGCCCTGCGCGAGGCCGGCAGCGAGATCGGCGCCGTGCTGCTAGTCGGCGACGGCGCGAACTTCTGTGCCGGCGGCAACGTGCGGGCCTTCGCGTCCGCGGAGAAGCGCGGCGAGTTCGTCGGCGACGTGGCGGCCGCGTTCCACGAGTTCGTCCGCGCCCTCGACGCGATCACCGTTCCGGTCGTCGCGGCCGTCCACGGCTGGGCGGCCGGCGCCGGCATGAGCATCGTGTGCCTGTCCGACATCGCGATCGGCGGAACCTCGACCAAGCTGCGTCCGGCGTACCCGTCCATCGGGTTCACCCCGGACGGCGGCATGTCGTGGACACTCCCCCGGATCGTCGGCGCGTCCCGCGCCCGTGAGATCCTGCTCACCGACGCCGTGCTGAACGGCGAGGAGGCCGTGCGCCTCGGCATCCTCAGCCGCCTCGTCGAGGACGACCAGGTGCAGGACGAGGCACTGCGCGTCGCGCGCACCCTCGCCGCCGGGCCGACCGCCGCCTACTCGGGCATCAAGACGCTGTTCACGAGCAGCCGCACCAATACGCTGTCCGATCAGCTCGACGCCGAGACCGCGTCGATCTCCGCGGCCGCCGACGGCGCGACCGGACGCGAGGGTGTCGACGCGTTCGTCGAGAAGCGCCGCCCGGACTTCTCCTCCGTCACCGGATAGTCGTTCCCACGGATCCCCGGTCGCCCGTCAGGCCTCCACGGTCACGGCGACCGGGGTTCGGTCGTATCTCAGGGCAGGCGCCAATCCACCGGGCGAGCACCGAGATCCGCGAGCAGCTCGTTGGCCCGGCTGAACGGCTTGGACCCGAAGAATCCGCGCCGCGCCGACAGCGGCGACGGGTGCGCCGACTCGATGGTCGGGACGTCGCCGAGCATCGGCTTCAGCGTCGCCGCGTCACGCCCCCACAGGATCGCCACCATCGGCGACTGCCGTTCCACCAACGCGCGGATGGCCTGCTCGGTCACCGCTTCCCAGCCCTTACGTCGGTGCGAGCCGGCGTCGCCGGGAGCGACGGTGAGCACCCGGTTGAGCAGCAGCACCCCGTGCTCGGTCCACGGCGTGAGGTCCCCGTTCGACGGCGTCGGGTGACCGAGGTCCTCGGTGTACTCGGCGAAGATGTTGTTCAGGCTCCGCGGCACCGGCCGGACGTCGGGCGCCACCGAGAAGCTCAGTCCCACAGCGTGACCCGGAGTCGGGTAGGGGTCCTGCCCCACGATCAGCACCCGCACGTCCTCGAACGGATTCGTGAACGCCCGCAGGACGTTCTCCCCACTGGGAAGGTAGCTGCGTCCGTCCGCGATCTCCGCGCGCAGGAATTCCCCCATCTCGGCGATACGACCTTCGACGGGCGCGAGCGCCTTCGCCCATCCCGGATCGACCAGATCGGTCAGTGCCTTCGCCGCCTTCGCCGCCTTCGCCGCCTGCGCCGCCATCAGTCGAGCCTGCGCAGCGCGTCGCGGTAGTACGCGGCATTCGCCTGGTACAGCTTGATGTTGAGGTCGAGGTGTCCCTCGGGAACCTCGTACCCCTCACGGACCTTGGCGGGCACCCCCAGCGCCATGCTGCGCGGCGGCACCTCGAACTTGAACGGGACGACCGCGCCCGCGCCGACGACCGACCCCGCGCCGACGACGGATCCGTTGAGGACGACCGATCCGGATGCGATGAGGCAGTTGTCACCGATCGTCGCGCCCTCGATGTGGGCGTTGTGGCCGACGACGCACCCGGCACCGATGATCGTGGCGTCGATCGAGGTGCAGTGGACAATCGTGCCGTCCTGGATGTTGGTGCCCGCACCGACGCTGATGGTGCCGTAGTCGCCGCGCAGGACCGCCTGCGGCCAGACCGAGGCACCGGGCCCCAGTGTGACGGCCCCGATCACGACGGCGTCGGGATGGACGTATGCGTCCGGCGCGATGTCCGGCTCTCGGTCACCGAGTGCGTAGATAGCCATGCGTGCAACCTATCCCGCGCCGAAGCTCTCCCAGCCGCCGGACACCGTCCACGGGCGCCCGTCGACGAGCACAGCCGGACCGTCGGCTCCCCCGACGACCTCGCCGATCACCGTCCACCCGTCGGGCGGGGTCACGCTCGCGGGGAACGTCGCGGCGAGGGCGTGGTCCTCACCACCGGTGAGGATCCAGTTCCACGGATCACCTCCGACCCGTTCCGCTACCGCGACCAGCAGCCGATCGAGCGCGATCCGGCTCCGGTCGATCCGGATCCGCACGCCCGACGCGTCCGCGATGTGACCGAGATCCGCGACGAGCCCGTCGGAGATGTCGGTCATGGCGGATGCGCCCCCGCGGGCGGCGGCGAGGCCGGCGCCGTAGGGCGGGGTCGGCACGCGGTGCGCGGCGACGAGTGCAGCCGACACCTCGTCGGGGACCTCCCCCTCCCGCACGAGGCCGGCCAGCAGCAGCGCGAGGCCCGCCGCGGACCGGCCGAGGGTCCCCGCGACCGCGACGACGTCGCCCGGCGTCGCGCCCGAACGGAGCACCGGCTCGCGACCCTCGAGATCGCCGAGCGCGGTCACCGACACCACCACCTGGTCGGACTGCACCAGGTCGCCGCCCACGACGCCGGCGCCGAGCGACTCGGCGGCCCGTCCGATCCCGTCCGATATCCCCGCCGCCACCGACACCGGGGTGTCCGCAGGGCAGCCCAACGACACCAGGAAGGCCGTCGGCCGGGCGCCCATCGCGGCGATGTCCGCACCGTTCTGCGCCACCGCTTTTCGACCCACCTGGTCGGGAGTCGACCAATCGAGACGGAAGTGCCGGCCCTCGACCAGCATGTCGGCCGACACCGCGACCCGGCCGTCGGGCGCACGCACCACGGCGGCGTCGTCCCCCGGACCGAGGAGCGTGGTCGCCGGCTGCCGACGGCCCTCGACCGCCCGTCCGATCACCGCGAACTCGCCGAGTTCGGCGACCGTGCGATCGGCGTCGTCGCGCCTGGGTCCTGCGGTGTCGATGATCGGCCTCCCAGCGTCGGTCCCGGTCGTGGACGAGTCCAGCCGTGCCGGGTCACGGGTTCGAGTCCCGCGACTGCGGTACCTTTTAGTTTGCGGCCGGTGTCCCGGCACGGAATGCCGGAAACGGCGCTCCGGGGGTCCCGGATCTCCCGAGACTCTACCGAGATGCCGGCGCACGACGACGGGAAGGGACGGACCCGCGGTGCAGGCTTTCGTACTGATCCAGACCGAGGTCGGCAAGGCCGCCGCAGTCGCGGCCACGCTCGCCGGCATCCCGGGCGTCGACTCCGCCGAGGATGTGGTGGGGCCCTACGACGTGATCGCCCGCGTGGGCGGCCACGGCGAGAACGGGCTGTCCGACGTCGTCGACGACATGAAGAAGGTTCAGGGCATCACCCGCATCCTGACCTGCCAGATCGCGGCACCGACCGCACCGACCGAGAACTGAGATGTCCGAACCCGAACACACCCCAACCGAGCAGACCGACCAGCACCGCGCAGATCCGGCGGAGACGAAGCAGAAGGAGAAGCGCAGTCCCGCGCTGATCGCGACAGCCATCGCGCTTCCGGTCGCCCTCGTCGTCGGCGTGATCGCCGCGGCCGCGATCGCCGGCCGCACACCGGTGATCGAGCCCGTCGGACTCGGCCCCGTCCAGGCACCCGACGCGCAGTCGGCCGAGTGCAGCGCACTGATGGAGAACCTGCCCGAGGACATGGGCGACTATTCCCGTGCCGAACTGCGTGACCCCGCCCCCGAGGCCACCGCGGCGTGGCGGCCGGCCGAGGGTGAGCCCGTCGTACTGCGGTGCGGCCTCGAGCGCCCGCCGGAGTTCCACCAGGCATCGGCGCTCACCGTCATCGACGACGTGCAGTGGTTCGAGATCTCGGGCGCCGCACAGGGCATCGACGCGAGCACCTGGTACGCGGTCGATCGCGGTGTCTACGTCGCCCTCACCGTTCCGAACGGCTCCGGACCGACGCCGCTGCAGGACGCATCCGCCGCGATCTCCACGTCGATGCCGCAGAAGCCGCTCGACCCCGCCCCGGTTCCCACCCCTTAGGTTCCCGCCCCGTGGCGTACGGCGGGTTCGGCCCGAGCTGAGCTCGGGCCGAACCTGCGCGCCGGTGTCAGCGCAGTCCCGTCCCGCGGGCGAGTGCGGTGTCGACCAGGGTGGAGACCAGGGCCGCGTACTCGACGCCCGCGGCTTCCCACATCCGGGGGAACATCGAGATCGACGTGAAACCGGGCATCGTGTTGATCTCGTTG
>NZ_JPOC01000074.1 GCF_000738775.1 Prescottella defluvii | reverse complement strand
GGGCGTCGGGGCGGGCGGGGCCGGTCTCCGCGGTGTGGAGGCGGATGCCGTTGGCATGGATGTCACGATGCGTCCACGGTCCGTCGAAACGGACCGTGGACGGGTCGGGCTGTGTCACTGAATCGACTACGGCCGGGTCAGCCGGCGGTGCCCGTTCCGGCGCCCAGCGGGGACGCGCCGTCCGGGCGCTGGCCCGGCAGCACCGTCGCGGCCTGCTTGAGCGAGTCGATGGTCTTGTTCGGTGCCCGCAACTTGCGGACCCGCAGGTAGCCGAGCAGCGCGAGGATGCCGGTCACCGCCAGCATCAGCACGAAGACGATCAGGAACGACGCCCAGCGATCGAGCCACACGCTCAGCAGTTCGGCGAGGAAGAAGAAGAAGAAGAACGCGCTGAACACCAGCACGGCCAGCGCCAGAATGAAGAACAGGCTGCCCTGCAGTCCCTTCTTGACCTCGCTGGTGACCTCGGACTTCGCCAGCTCCACCTCGGCGCGGAAGAGCGTCGACACCTGTGCGGTCGCGTCGCGCACCAGGGTGCCGATCGACGCGGTCTCCGGGTTGTGGAGGTCGGTGAGGGGAATCGAGGAGACCGTCGTCGGGACTCCGTCGCCGGTGACCCGGCTGCCGTCTCGCGTGACTCCGTTGCCGTTGGTGACGCTCACTTCTCGACCCCTCCAGGTTCTTCTGACGCGCTGGTAGCTGCTACCCGCGAGCGGTCACTCACGAGTCCTCGGCAGCGGCGCGGGCCTGATGAACCCGTCCGCGTCGCAACAGTAGCGCCGATCCGATCAGTGATGCAGCCAACGACGTCACGAGCACCGCGGCCTTCGCGGTGTCCGCTTCGCTGCCGTCGCCGATACCCGCGAGTGCAAGATCGGCCACCAGAAGGCTAACTGTGAACCCGATCGCGCCGAGCACCGACAGGGCGAACATGTCACGGAATCCGAGCAGACGGGGCTTGGTGGCGATGCCGAGACGGATCGCGAGCCACGAGATGCCGAAGATTCCGACGGTCTTACCGACCAGGAGTCCGAGGATGATCGCGAGCGAGATCTGGTTGGTGAAGAGTTGCCCGAGAACCTCACCGTTGATCGGGACGCCGGACGCGAACAGCGCGAACAGCGGGACGCAGACCGCTGCGGAGTACGGCTGCAGTCGGTGCTCGAGCCGCGCGGCGGGGGCGAACTCCTCGTCCGGGTCGGTGCGGACCCGGGTGAGCAGGCCCAGTGCGACGCCGGCGAGTGTCGCGTGGATCCCCGCCTCGTGGACGCTGTACCAGGTCAGCAGGGCGAGGGGGACGTACAGCAGGGGCGTGGTGATGCGTCGCTTCTGCGCGTACCAGTAGACGACGAGGCACGCCACCGCGGTCAGGATCCACAGCACCGCGATGGAACCGGTGAACAGCACCGCGATCAGGACGATCGCGATCAGATCGTCGACCACCGCGAGGCTGAGCAGGAACACGCGCGCGCTCGCCGGGATCCGTGATCCGGTCAGCGCCAGCACGCCGAGCGCGAAGGCGATGTCGGTCGCGACCGGGATCGCCCAGGCGCGGTCCATTCCGGGTGCGCCGGCGCCGACGACGGCCGCGATGATCGCCGGCATCAGGACGCCGCCGCACGCGGCGATGATCGGCAGCAGGGCCTTCTTCCGGTCGGCCAGTTCGCCGACGACGAGTTCGCGTTTGAGTTCGAGACCGGCGACGAAGAAGAAGATCGCGAGCAGTCCGTCCTGGGCCCAGGTGCCGAGACTGAGGTCGAGATGGAGGGCGGCGGGGCCGATCTGCCAGTCCCGTAGCGACGTGTAGGCGTCGGAGAAGGGAGAGTTTGCCCACAGCACGGCCACCGCGGCCGCGATCAGCAGGATTGATCCGCCCACCGTCTCGGTGCGGAGGTAGCGGGCGAGTTCGGAGCGTGCGGCAGAAATCAAGGAAAGCCTTTCACCAGGGGTTATGTCGGGTACGACAAAGCTGTCGCCGACCAGACTTCCCGGCACTCCTCCTAGGATCTTAACGTGTTCTTTGCAACCGTTCAGTCGGTAACCGGCGGTTGCGACGCTCCCTGCGCGACGTGTTCAATTCCTAAGGTTTGGGACGGATTTCCATTCAGTGGAACTTTTCTCGGGAACCGGCTCACGGGTGGGGAGCCGTCGAGACGTTTGTGCAGGAGATTGTCAAGTGAGCAAGGATGTCGAGTCCGCCGAGCGCGGACGGGACGGGTCGTCGGCAGTCGGCGCCCCGACGGATACGTCGACGGTGGCCGGCGTCCCGCGCCGCCGCATCGTCGTCGCGAGCATGGTCGGTACCTCGATCGAGTTCTACGACTTCTACATCTATGCGACGGCCGCGGTGTCGGTCTTCCCGCACCTGTTCTTCCCGAAGGGCAACGACACGACGGCGTTGCTGGCGTCGTTCGCGACGTTCGGTCTCGCGTTCGTGGCACGTCCGCTCGGTTCGATCGTGTTCGGCCACTTCGGCGACCGCATCGGCCGCAAGGCCACCCTCGTCGGATCGCTGCTCACCATGGGCATCGCGACGTTCCTCATCGGACTGCTGCCCACGTATCACGCGGTGGGGCTGTGGGCGCCGGCCCTGCTGGCGCTGATGCGTTTCTGTCAGGGCCTCGGGCTCGGCGGGGAATGGTCCGGTGCCGCGCTGTTGGCGACCGAGACCGCGAAGAGCGGTAAGCGGGCATGGGCGGCGATGTGGCCGCAGTTGGGCGCGCCGATCGGCTTCTTCTTCGCGAACGGCTTGTTCCTGCTGATCACGCTGACTCTCGGCTATACGAGCAGTTCCGACCCGGACCTCGACAGCGCGTTCCTCACGTGGGGCTGGCGTATCCCGTTCCTGCTGAGCGCGCTGATGGTGATGATCGGTCTGTACGTGCGCCTCAAGATCGAGGAGACGCCGGTGTTCGCGCGGGCCGTCGCCGAGGGCAAGAAGGTCCAGACGCCGCTCAAGGAGGTCTTCAAGACCAGCTGGCGTCAACTGATCATCGGTACGTTCGTGATGCTCGCGACGTACACGCTCTTCTACATCATGACCACGTGGGTGCTGAGCTACGGCACGGGTAAGACGGCGGCCGACGGCGGGTACGGCGCCGGATTCCAGTACCGCGACTTCCTGGTGCTGCAGTTGGTGGCGGTGCTGTTCTTCGCGGCCACCATCCCGGTCGCCGGCTGGCTCGCCGACCGCTACGGGCGCCGCATCACGCTGCTCGTCATCACGGCCGCGATGATGGTCTTCGGCCTGACGTTCGGGCTCCTCCTCGCAGCCGACGGCATGACCGACGCCCGGATGCTGGTGTTCCTGATCATCGGCATGGTGCTGATGGGTCTGACGTTCGGCCCGATGAGTGCGGTGCTGCCGGAGCTGTTTCCCACCAATGTCCGGTACACGGGGTCCGGCATCGCGTACAACACCGCCAGCATCCTGGGCGCCGCGGTGGCCCCGTTCATCGCGACCTGGCTGGCCACCAGCTACGGCGTCGGCTGGGTGGGTGTCTACCTGCTGGTCGCGTCGGCCCTCACGTTCGGGGCACTGCTGGTGATGCGCGAGACCAAGGACGATTCGCTCGACGACGTCTGACGGCGGGTCCCCGACGGGCACGTCTCCGCGAAGGCGCGGGGGCGTGCCCGTTCTCGTCGGGGAACCCGTCGGCCGGTTTCATTCGCACGCATCGATGGCGAATATCCCGTATCTTCCGAAACGTTGTCATGCGCGGCACCTGAGTTCGAACCCGATTTGTCCTGTAAGCGGCGAAAAGGAGTTTCCAGCGTGCGTAATCTCGGTGCAGTTTCCCGGATACTGGTCGTCGCAGTGCTCACCGGCCTGGTCGCGCTGACGACAGGCGTCTTCGGTCCGGCCGGTCTCGCTCAGCCGCCTGCCGGCAGCCTCTCGCTCGCGAAGTCGGCCTCGCCGAGCGGGGGCCTCGGTGCGGGGGACACGGTCACTTACACGTTCGTGATCACCAACACCGGTACCACTACGGTCTCCGGCATCGGCGTGCGGGAAGTCTCGTTCACCGGTTCCGGTGGGGCGCCCGCCGTGACCTGTAGTCCGGACATGCTCCAGCCGGGGCAGTCGGTGACCTGTAGCACCACGTACGACGTGACCGACGCGGACCAGGAGGTCTGCTTCATCGAGAACTCGGCCATCGCGACCGGCGTCGATCCTGCTTCCGTCGAGTCGCTTCCGTCGTCAGTGCGGGTGCTCACGGACTGCGCCGACAACCTCACCGGAAGCGCGTTCCTGCCGGCGGCGCTGGGATCGTCGGAACTGGGCTCACTGGGGGTGCTGGCACCGCTGGGCCTGGGATCGCTGGGGTTGGGCTCGTTGGGCTCGCTGGGGGCGTTGGGCGGCCTCATCGGTTGGGCGCTCACAACTCCGTACCAGCCGGCTCCGGCCGCGCAGTGCCTGAACGCGCCGTTCCCGAGCGTGCCGTTTCCGAGTGTGCCGTTCCTGACTGCGCCGTGCCCGGACGAGCAGGGTCCCGACGTGCCCTGACCGTGGACCGTGCAGATCGGTCCGGCGTTTCCACTTACCCGCGCACGAACAGTGGATAGGGCTCGCCGGCGATCATGCGGTCGAATCGCACGCGAGCACGTTTCTGGCTCTCGTCGAGTGCCCCCTCGATCCACGCGTACGTCCACGGCCCTTCGTCGAGGGCGACGATCGCGATGGTGAACGGGGTGAAGTCGGTGCACGTCCGGCTGGGGGAGATCTCGACGACGGTCCAGGAGACGATCGACCCGGTGCCCTCCGACGGTGCCCGGCTGATGTCTCGGCTGCGACACGACGAGCACGTCGATGCGTCCGGGGCCAGGAGCGCGCCGCAGTCGTCGCAGCGGCCGATGGTGAAGCTGTTCATGAGCGTGGTGCGGGGAGGGTGGTTCTGCATCGGGATACCTCGACTTCGTGAAGCTTGGGATGTCCGGCTTCCACAGTCCCAATTGCGACCCGAGCCCACGACGGTAGAACTACCGGGGGACATACCTGTTTCCCGTGCGGGTAGGTGTCCCGTCGGCGTCAGACGGCGTCACCTTCGGCGTGTTTTGCCTGTTCGACGACCCAGGCGGCGATCTGGGTGCGTGAGTTGAACCCGAGTTTCGCGAGCACGTGCTCGACGTGGCCCTGGACAGTGCGCTGCGAGATCACCAACTGTTCGGCGATGGCCTTGTTGGTCAGGCCCTGCGCGACGAGATCGGCCACCTCCTGTTCGCGTGGTGTCAGATCGGTGGCGGCACGTTCGGTGGAGCCCTGCCGGGGGAGTTCCCCCGTGGCCGCGAAGGTGACGATCTCGCCCCGGGTCAGCCCGGCTCCCTGCCGGACGGAGGAGTCGAACGCGCGTTCGCCGAGAGCGCGTCGGCAGTGGTCGCGGGCTTCGTCGCGGTTGTACCGCAGCGCGGGGATGACGACTCCGGGGTTCCCGGCCGCGGACCACAGGTTGTCGGCGGCACCGAGCAGTGTCGCGCCCGTCCGGAAGTCCCGCATCGCGGTGTAGGTCCAGGCGAGGGCCTCCACGCATACCGCGGCCCCGAGCAGATCGTTGACGTGGCCGCTCAACTCGACGGCCTGTTCGAACAGGGGGCGCGCCTCCGCGGGGGCGTCGTGCCACAGCGCGAGGCCCTGCATGCTCAGTGCGTAGGACCGGAAGATCGACTCCCCGTGGGTGCTGGTGATGTCGAGCACCTCGGCGGTGTAGCGGGCGGTCTCCTCCCGATGGCGGAGGACCGCGGCCGCCGTCGCGAGGCCGAGCACGGTGGTGACGTGTCGCAGCCGATTCGGGCCGGCCCGGACGGCGTCGAGGATGCTGCGGAGCAACCGGATCGCTTCGGCCGCGTCGCCCGCATAGATCTGCACGTGTCCTGCGGCTTGGACGACGTCGATGTCGGTGTCGCTGTCGCCGACCTGTGCGGCGACGTCGGCGGCCTCGGCGACCAGCGCTTCCCCCGCCACGATGTCACCCTGGTTGGCGGCGAGGAGCGAGGCCGCGGCCAAGGCCCGCACGCGGTCGGGTGTCGGTTCTCCGGTCTGCGCCGTGAGTGCCCGGCCCATCCAGAGGCGCCCCTCGTTGAGCAGGCCGCGGGAGACCCAGAAGATGTAGAGCCGATTCGCGAGGCGCAGACCGTTCTCGGCCTCGCCGGGTTCGGTGAGGCAGAATTCGAGCGCATCGCGCAGGTTCGACCGTTCACGCTCGAGTCGCGCGACCCAGGCAGGCTGGTTCGGGCTGATCCACTGGTCCTCGCACCGGCGCGTCAACTCCTGGTACCAGTCCCGGTGCCGGCGGCGCAGGGCGTCGTACTCGCCGGACGCGCGCAGACGCTCGAGTCCGTAGTCCCGCAGGATCTCGAGCAGTCGGTAGCGCACGATGCCGTCGTATTCCTCGCGGATGAGGATGGACTTGTCGACGAGGGAGGCGACGACGTCGAGCAGATCGGGTTCGGGAAGGTCGCCGCCCGCGATCGCCTCGGCCGAATCGAGTTCGAACCCGCGCGGGAAGATCGACAACCGCCGCCACAGTTCCTGTTCGGTGGGGGTGCACAGGTCGTGGCTCCAGTCGATGCTCATGCGCAGGGTCTGCTGGCGGTCGGGCGCGGACCGGCTGCCCCCGGTGAGCAGACGGAACCGGTCGGTGAGGCGCTCGAGGAGCTGGCCGACCGACATGGCTCGCAGCCGGGCCGCCGCGAGCTCGATGGGTAGGGGTAGACCGTCGAGCTCGGCGCAGATCGCGAGGACCGTGTCGCGGTTGTCCGCGGTGAGTTCGAACCCGGGAACCGCGGCGGCGGCCCGCTCCACGAACAGGCTCACCGCCTCGTACTGCGTCAACGCCCGTATCGGCGTCGAACCGTCCAGGACCGGGAAGCTCATCGGGGGAACGCGGAACACGATCTCCCCGCCGATCGCGAGCGGCTCCCGGCTCGTCGCGATGATGCGCAGCTCGGGGCACGACCGCAGCACGGCCTCGGCGAGTTTCGCGACGGCATCGATGAGGTGCTCGCAGTTGTCGAGGACCAGCAGCATGTTGCGGGAGGCCAGGTAGTCGGTGAGGATCTGCGTCGTCGAGACCGCCGCCTGCTCCCGCAGTCCCAGGGCCGCCGCAACCGCCTCGGGCACCAGTTGCTGGTCGAGTTGTTCCTCGAACTCGACCAGCCACACTCCGTCTTTGAAGGCGCGCCGGGAGTCGGCGGCCACCCGCAGCGCGAGCCGGGTCTTGCCCACTCCGCCGATGCCCGTGAAGGTCAGCAGCCGGGAGGCAGAGAGCAGCCGTCTCGCCTCGGCCACCTCGTGGCGACGCCCGACGAAACTGGTCAGGTCCAGGGGCAGGTTTCCGACCCGGTCTCGCGTCGTCGCAGGCGCCATCGTGACCCTCGTCTCCAAGGACCTGCGCTCTCGGTCCCTGCCGTCACGGTACGCCTGCGGGTCGCCGCCGGCGGTCTACTTGCCGCGGATCGCGTCGAACACCTTGGGGTCCACGAGGGTGGAGGTGTCGCCCAGGTCGCGGCCCTCGGCGACGTCGCGGAGGAGGCGTCGCATGATCTTGCCGGAGCGGGTCTTGGGCAGTTCGGGGACCACGGTGATCTGCCGGGGCTTGGCGATCGGGGAGATCTCGGTGGAGACCTGCGCGCGCAGTTCCGCGATCAGTGCCTCGCCGGTGTTGTCGGCGCCCTCCCGCAGGATCACGAACGCGACGATGCCCTGACCGGTGGTCTCGTCGGCGGCGCCGACGACGGCGGCCTCGGCGACCGACGGATGCCCGACGAGCGCCGACTCGACCTCGGAGGTGGAGATCCGGTGCCCCGAGACGTTCATGACGTCGTCGACGCGGCCGAGCACCCACAGGTCGCCGTCCTCGTCGTACTTGGCGCCGTCGCCGGCGAAGTACCAGCCCTCTTCGGCGTAGCGGGACCAGTAGGTGTCGCGGTAGCGGTCCATGTCGCCCCAGATGCCACGCAGCATGGACGGCCACGGCTCGTCGAGGACGAGGTAGCCGTTGCCGCCGGCGCCGAGTTCGTGGGCCTCGTCGTCGACGATCTTCGCGGAGATGCCGGGCAGCGGGGCCATCGCGGATCCGGGCTTGGTGGCCGTGATGCCCGGCAGCGGAGAGATCATGATCGCGCCGGTCTCGGTCTGCCACCACGTGTCGACGATCGGCGCGCTGCCGCCGCCGATGACGTCGCGGAACCAGCGCCACGCCTCCGGGTTGATGGGCTCGCCCACCGAGCCGAGCAGCCGGATCGACGACAGGTCGTGCGCGTCGGGGATCTCGCGGCCCCACTTCATGAACGTGCGCACCAGCGTCGGGGCGGTGTAGTAGATGGAGACGCTGTACTTCTCGATGATCTGGAAGTGCCGGTGTTCGTCGGGGGAGTTGGGGGTGCCCTCGTAGACGACCTGGGTGGCGCCGTTGCTCAGTGGACCGTAGACGATGTAGCTGTGCCCGGTGACCCAGCCGATGTCGGCGGTGCACCAGTACACGTCCTCGCCGGCCTTGTGGTCGAACACGTTGTGGTGCGTGTACGACGTCTGCGTCAGGTACCCGCCGGAGGTGTGGACGATGCCCTTGGGCTTTCCGGTGGTGCCGGACGTGTAGAGGATGAACAGCGGATGCTCGGCGTCGAATGCCTGCGCCTCGTGCTCGGGCGACGCCTGCGCCACGGTCTCGTGCCACCACAGGTCCCGTCCGGCGGTGAGATCGATGTCGGCGCCGGTCCGCTTGACCACCAAGACATTTCGGACGGACTCGGCGCCCGCGACGGCCTCGTCGACGGCGGGCTTGAGGGGGGCCGCCTGGCCGCGGCGCCACTGTCCGTCGACGGTGACGACGAGCTTGGCCTGGGCGTCGTCGATGCGTGAGCGCAGCGCGGTCGCGGAGAATCCGGCGAACACGACCGAGTGGGTCAGCCCGAGGCGGGCGCACGCGAGCATCGTCACGATGGCCTCGGGGATCATCGGCATGTAGATCGCGACGCGGTCGCCCGCGACGAGGCCGAGTTCGGTGAAAGTGTTTGCCGCCCGGCTCACTTCGGCGAGCAGGTCGTTGTAGGTGATGTCGCGGCTGTCGCCGGGCTCGCCCTCGAAGTGGATCGCGACGCGGTCGCCGTTGCCGGCGAGCACGTGCCGGTCGACGCAGTTGTACGCGACGTTGAGGCTGCCGCCGACGAACCACTTCGCGACGGGCGCGTCCGACCAGTCGAGGACCTCGGTCCACGGCGTCGCCCAGTCCAGCCGCCTGGCCTGGGTGTCCCAGAAGGCGAGCCGGTCGCGCTCGGCCGCGGCCTGCAACTCGGGGCCGGCGTTCGCCGTGGCCACGAACTCCGCGCTGGGCAGGTACACCTCGGGTGCGTCGGTAGCGTTGCTCGTCATCTCGGCGTGCCTTCTTTCGGTCGAGCTCTCGGGCGGAGCCTCGGCGGTTGCTGCACGTGTGAGGGTAGTCACACGTGACCGGCGTCGCAGGGCCACCTCCCGTGGAGCGGCCACTGTGTGCGACTACCGGTCGATTCTCCGCGACGGATGGTTCGCGTGCGATCCGAGTCGGGACATCTCGCGGCCGATCGGGGTGGCGGGTGGGTGCGACGTTGCGATCGCGCGTCGAAACGATGCCGATCCGATCGGTGGCCACCGGACCCCGGCGGTGAGGTCGGAACGCTGTCTATCGTCGCAACCACCATCCGAGCGCTTCGGGAGGTGACAGTGGCTGTTCGGCGGCGGGTCGCCCGGGCCGTGGTGTCGGCGCTGGTGGTGGGACTGGCGGCGTCGATGCTCGCGGCGTGTGGTGGTGGTGGTGGTGGTGGGGCGGGTTCGGGCACCGGCATCGTCTACGCGTGGAGTGGGGAACCGCAGAATCCGCTGATCCCGACGGACACGAGCGAGAACACCGGCGGTCGGGTGTTGGATGCGCTGTTCGCGGGCCTGGTCTCGTACACCGCCGACGGTGGCGTCGAGAACGAGGTGGCGCAGTCGATCGAGACGGTGGACGGCCGGAACTACACCGTGACGCTCGAGGACAGTTGGACCTTCACCGACGGAACCCCGGTCACCGCAGGGTCGTTCGTCGACGCGTGGAACTACGGCGCACTGTCCTCCAACGCGCAACTGCAGTCGTCGTTCTTCGATCCGATCCAGGGGTACGACGAGGTGGCCGCCGCGAACCCGACGGCGACGACGATGTCCGGACTCGGGGTCGTGGACGACCGGACGTTCACGATCGCCCTGAAGCAGTCGGAGGCGGCGTTCCCGGCGCGACTCGGGTTCGCGGCGTACTACCCGTTGCCGCGGTCCGCGTACGCAGACATGGCGGCGTTCGGGCAGCACCCGATCGGGAACGGCCCGTACCGGTTCGCGAGCGACGATGCGTGGCAGCACAACGTGCGCATCGACCTGACGGCGAACCCCGGCTATCGCGGCAATCGGGTGGCCCGGAACGAGGGGGTGACCTTCGTGATGTACAGCAACCTCGACACCGCGTACACCGACCTGCTGTCGAACAACCTCGACGTCCTCGACGGCGTCCCGGCCAGTGCGCTCGACACGTTCGAGGACGACCTGCCGGGCCGCACCGTCAATCAGCCGTCCGCGACTATCGAGACGTTCACGATCCCGGAACGGTTGCCGCACTTCGGTGGTGAGGAGGGGCGGCTGCGCCGGCAGGCGGTCTCGCAGGCGATCGACCGCGAGCAGATCACCGAGCGACTGTTCGCGAGCACCCGCACGCCGGCACGGGACTTCACCAGCCCGGCCGTACCCGGGTGGACCCCGGATCTCCCCGGAGTCGAGAATCTGGACTTCGTGCCCGACCGTGCGCGGGCGCTGTGGGCGCAGGCCGACGCGATCGCACCGTGGAGTGGGACGTTCGCGATCGCCTACAACTCCGACGGCGGACACCAGGAGTGGGTGGACGCGGTGAGCAACAGCATCCGCAACACCCTCGGCATCGACGCCCGCGGCGCGCCGTATCCGACGTTCGCGCAGTTGCGCACCGAGGTCACCGAGCGGACCATTCGCACCGCGTTCCGCTCGGGTTGGCAGGCGGACTATCCGCAGCAGTACGGGTTTCTCGCCCAGAACTTCCAGACGGGCGGCAGTTCCAACGACGGCGAGTACTCCGACCCGGAGTTCGACAGGTTGCTGCGGGCATCCGCCGGTGCGACCGATCCGGCCGAGTCGCAGAGACTGATCGACGGCGCGCAGCAGATCCTGCTGCGCGACCTGCCCGCGGTACCGAACTGGAACCGCAATGCGTCCGGTGGGTGGTCCGAGTACGTCTCGAACGTGCGGATCGGATGGGACGGCGTGCCGCTCTACTATCTCGTGGAGAAGGGGTAGCGATGCTCCGCTACACCGGCCGGCGTGTGCTGCAGATGATTCCGGTGTTCCTCGGGGCCACCTTCCTGATCTATGCGTTGGTGTTCCTGATTCCCGGAGATCCCGTCGCGGCGCTCGCCGGGGACCGTGCACTCACCCCGGCGGTGACCGAGCAACTGCGCGCCCGGTATCACCTGGACCAACCGTTCCTGGTGCAGTACCTGCTGTATCTGAAAGGCATCCTGACGCTCGACTTCGGGACGTCGTTCTCCGGACGGCCGGTCAGTGAAGTTCTGGCACAGGCATTTCCGATCACCTTGAAGCTCGCGGTGATGGCGGTGGCGATCGAGACGGTGCTCGGGGTCGGAGCCGGGCTGATCGCGGGCCTGCGGCAGGGTGGGGTGTTCGACGGCACCGTCCTGATCCTGAGCCTGGTGCTCATCGCGGTCCCCGTGTTCGTGCTCGGGTTCCTCGCCCAGTTCTTCATCGGGATCCGGTGGGGTCTGGCCCCGCCCACCGTCGGCGCCGACACGAGCCTGCCGCGTCTGCTGCTGCCGGCCTGCGTGCTCGCGGCGGTCTCGTTCGCGTACGTGCTGCGCCTGACGCGCACGTCGGTCGCGACCACACTGTCCGCGGACTTCGTGCGGACCGCCACGGCGAAGGGCCTGTCGCGGCCGCGGGTGGTGTGGGTGCACGTGCTGCGCAACTCGCTGATCCCGGTCGTCACGTTCCTCGGGGTGGACCTCGCGGCGCTGATCGGGGGCGCCGTCGTCACCGAGGGCATCTTCAACATCAACGGTGTCGGGGGCACCATCTACCAGGCCGTCATCCGTGGGGAGGCGCCCACGGTGGTGTCGTTCGTGAGCGTCCTCGTCGTGGTCTATCTCGTCGCGAACCTGCTCGTCGACCTGCTGTACGCCGTCCTCGACCCGAGGATCCGCTATGCCTGACGGGCACGGGATGTGGGGGTCGGCGTGGCGGCGTCTCCGGCGCCGGCCGATGTTCCTGCTGGCGTGCGTGATCCTGCTCGTCGTCGCCGCGGTGGCGGCGGTCCCGTCGGTGTTCACCGACGTCGATCCGCACTACTGCACCATCGCCGACAGCCTCGGTCCGCCGCGAGCGGGGCACTGGTTCGGCTTCGACCGTCAGGGCTGCGACGTGTTCGCGCGCACGATCTACGGCGCCCGTCCGTCCGTGACCGTCGGGGTGTGCGTGACGGCGGCGGTCCTGCTGGTCGGGGTGCTCTTCGGTGCGCTCTCCGGCTACTACGGCGGCTGGGCCGATTCGCTGCTGTCGCGGGTCACCGACATCTTCTTCGGGATTCCGCTGATCCTCGCGGCGATCGTGCTGATGCAACTGTTCGCGCAGCGGTCGATCTGGACGGTGGTGGCCGTCCTCGCCCTGTTCGGCTGGCCCCAGATGGCGAGAATCGCTCGTGGAGCGGTCATCTCGGCCAAATCGCAGGACTACGTCCTCGCGGCGCGGGCCGTGGGCATGTCGAGTCCGTCGATCCTCGTCCGGCACGTGCTGCCCAACGCACTCGCACCGATCATCGTCGTCGCCACCATGTCGCTGGGCACGTTCATCGTCACCGAGGCGACGCTGTCGTTCCTCGGGATCGGGTTGCCGCCGAGCACCGTGTCGTGGGGCGGCGACATCAGCACCGCACAGGTGACGCTGCGGCGCGGGTCGACGATCCTGTTCTATCCGGCCGGGGCGCTCGCGGTCACCGTGCTCGGATTCGTCCTGCTCGGTGACGCCCTGCGCGACGCGCTGGATCCGACGAGAGCGCGACGCCGATGACCGCGCCCCTGCTCGCACTCGAGGGGCTCGAGGTGACGTTCGGGTCCGGCGCCGGGGCGGTGCACGCGGTCCGCGGGGTCGATCTGACGATTCGGCCCGGGCAGACCGTTGCGGTCGTCGGCGAGTCCGGTTCCGGGAAGTCGACGCTCGCCCATGCGCTGATCGGTCTGCTGCCCGGTGGCGGCCGGGTGACGGGCGGCCGCATCGGGTTCGAGGGGCACGACCTGGCGCACGCGTCGGAGCGGGCTTTCGTCGGGATCCGCGGGAGCGGAATCGGGTTCGTGCCGCAGGATCCCGCGACCAACCTCGACCCGGTGTGGAAGATCGGGTTCCAGGTGCGGGAGACGCTGGCGGCCAACGGGGTGGCGACGGGGCGGGCCGCGCAGCGGCGGGCGGTCGAACTGCTGGCGGAGGCCGGCCTCGACGATGCCGACGCCCGCGCCGGGCGTTACCCGCACGAGTTCTCGGGCGGGATGCGGCAGCGGGTCCTCATCGCGATCGGGCTCGCCGCGCGCCCGCGACTGCTGATCGCCGACGAGCCCACGTCGGCCCTCGACGTGACGGTGCAGCAGCGCGTCCTCGACCATCTCGAACGTTTGACCGGCGATCTCGGGACGGCGCTCCTGCTCATCACCCACGACCTCGGGGTGGCCGCCGAGCGCGCCGAACATGTCGTCGTCATGCACGAGGGGACGGTCGTCGAATCCGGTTCGCCGGAGCAGATTCTCACCGCGCCCGAACACCCGTACACCCGTCGCCTCGTCGCGGCCGCGCCGTCCCTCTCCCGCGCACCGACCAGACGGCCCGTGCCCGCTGCCGGTCCGGAGCCGCTGCTCGTCGTCGAGGGGTTGCGAAAGGTGTACCGCAGCCGACGTGCCGAGGTGACCGCCGTCGACGACGTCTCGTTCACCGTGCACCGCGGCACCACCACCGCGATCGTCGGCGAGTCCGGCTCGGGGAAGACCACCGTGTCGCGGATGATCCTGGGGCTGCTCCCGCCCGACGCCGGGGCGGTCCGGTTCGACGGCACCGATCCAGCAGCGCTCGGACGCCGGGAGAAGGAGTTCCGGCGCCGCGTCCAACCGGTGTTCCAGGATCCGTACGGCAGCCTCGACCCGACGTACTCGGTGTTCCGGATCGTCGAGGAGCCGTTGCGGGTGCACCGGATCGGCGGTCGCGGTGAGCGGGCGCGGCGGGTGCGTGAGCTGATCGACCGTGTCGCGCTGCCCGCCGACCTGCTGCACCGGTTCCCGGCCGAGTTGTCCGGCGGGCAGCGGCAGCGGGTGGCGATCGCCCGTGCCCTGGCGCCCGGACCGGAGTTGGTGGTGTGCGACGAGGCGGTCTCGGCCCTCGACGTCGTCGTGCAGGACCAGATCCTGCGCCTGCTCGACGACCTGCAGCGTGATCTGGGTCTGACGTACGTGTTCGTCAGCCACGACCTGGCCGTGGTGCGGCGGATCGCCGACCGTGTGGTCGTGATGCGCGGCGGCCGGGTCGTGGAGGAGGCCGCCGCGGAGGACGTGTTCGGACGTCCCGGCCACGAGTACACCCGGCGCCTGCTCGACGCCGTACCGACCGGCCGACCGCGGCGCGCGGGCGGTAGCGTCTGATGCGTGACTGATCCCCTGCAGCCGCTGTTGGACCTGCCCGGTGTGCGCGAGGCGGCGGACCGCGCACGCGATGCGCTCGGCGAGGTGCATCGGCACAAGACGAATCGTCGAGGGTGGCCGCAGACCGCCACCGAAGCGTCCGTGCGCGCTGCCCGTGCGTCCGCGTCGATCGACGGTGGTTCGACGGAACTGCCCGTTCCCGGGACGGTCGGCGATCCCGTGCTGTCGGGCGCGTTGCGGGTCGCGCAGGCGCTGGACGGGGATTCGCTGACGATCATCCTGCCGACCTGGCAGCGTGCCCCGCTGCAGGCGCTGGCCCGACTGCATCTGCTCGCCGCGGCGGATCTCGTGGACGACCCGGAGGCGCTGGGCCGTCCGCGCAACGATCCGGAGGTGGGGGAGCGGCTGGACATGCTGGCCCAGCTTGTCACGGGCGGCACCCGCGTCCCGGCGCCGGTCCTCGCGGCGGTCGTACACGGGGAACTGGCCGCGCTCCGTCCGTTCGGGGTCGCCGACGGGATCGTCGCCCGCGCCGCCTCCCGGTTGGTGGCCACCGCGAGCGGCCTCGACCCCCACAACCTGGGTGTGCCGGAGGTGAGCTGGATGCGGCGGGCCCCCGCGTATCGCGACGGCATCGCCGGATTCGCGTCCGGTACGCCGGAGGGCGTGGGCAGCTGGGTGATCCTGTGCTGTGGCGCGCTCGAGGCCGGGGCACGGGAAGCGATGTCGATCGCGGAGGCCGCTGCCGCCGGCTGAGTGGTGCTCGGAGGTGGGCTCGTGCCCGCACATGCAAAGCGGGTGGTGTCACCGAAGGGGATCGGTGGCGCCACCCGCTAGCACGGACTGCCGGGTTACCAAGCGTGCAAATGTGGGTTGTGTGTCAACGGCCTCGGCGTGGGCTCGGGCGGTGCCGGGTCGTCCCCGCAACCAGTGCGGAGTCCTCACCGTCAGTCTTCCGAGTCACGCAGGCCCACAACGCTTCTGCCCTTATAGTGGCTTGCTGCTTCGCGTGGGTGCCTGGTGTTCGTGCTGGGAAGTCCGTTCGGGAAATCGATCCTTCTCCTCCGGATCGATCCTGGCCTACCGGCCTTCCGTAACTCCTTTGTACCCCGTGCTACGACCCACTTCAAGTGGCAATTTTCCTTTGTGGCAGATGCGGGTTCACCGCTTCCGGCGGCGCATGCCATAGGTGAACACGCCGGCTACGGCGGCGCTCGACAGCACCGCCGCGGCCGCTGCGACGGTGGTGCGTGACGGCGATTGGAGCCGGGCGCGCAGCGAAACCGGATTGGAGAAAGACAATACGGGCCAACCGCTTTCGGTGGCCGCTTTTCGCAGAGCCCGGTCCGGGTTGACCGCGGTCGGGTGGCCGACGGCCTGCAACATCGGCAGATCCGTCACCGAATCCGAGTAGGCGTAGCAGCGGGACAGGTCGTAGCCGTGCCGGTCGGCGAGCATGCGCATCGCCTCGACCTTGCCGTCGCCGTAGCAGTAGAACTCGAGTTCGCCGGTGTACCGGCCGTCCTCGACCACCATGCGGGTCGCAGTGCTGTACGTCGCGCCCACGGCTTCGGCGATGGGGGTCACCACCTCCTCGCCCGACGCCGACACGATCACGACGTCGTGGCCGCGGAGCTTGTGGTCCGCGATGAGATCGGCCGCCTCGGCGTAGATCAGGGGGTCGACGATGTCGTGCAGTGTCTCGGCGACGATGCCGCGGATCTGCTCGACGTCCCACCCGGCCGTCATGTTCGCGAGATGCGTACGCATCCGCTCCATTTGGTCGTGGTCGGCACCGGCGAGCAGGAAAAGGAATTGGGCATAGCTGCTCTGCAGCACGGAGCGGCGCGTGATGAGTCCCTGCGCGAAGAAGGGTTTGCTGAAGGCCAGCGCACTGGACTTCGCGATCACGGTCTTGTCCAGATCGAAGAACGCGGCCACCCGGCCGCGTTCGGTGAGTTCGCTCGGAGAGGCGGTCACCTGACCGAGGATAGGCGAGGGGTTCGGTGCTGCGTTCGACGACACGGATGTGGGGTGGACCGGCGGTTGAATCGGGCGTTCCGGGCGGGCCCGCGAATCGATGAACTTGCAAATAAACCTGGATCTGGGTGTATTATTGCTTCTACCTGGACGCGATCCAGGCGTGTTCAGCCCGACCCCCCGGGGCTGAACTCGTCTGGATGGGGGGCAGGTAGAATCAATAATACACCGAAGATGCGGGTTTATTGATGCGGAGTTCATCGATTCGCGGGCCCGCCCGGAACGCCCGATTCAACCGCCGGTCCACCCCACATCCGTGTCGTCGAACGCAGCACCGAACCCCTCGCCTATCCTCGGTCAGGTGACCGCCTCTCCGAGCGAACTCACCGAACGCGGCCGGGTGGCCGCGTTCTTCGATC
>NZ_JPOC01000073.1 GCF_000738775.1 Prescottella defluvii | reverse complement strand
GCGCTGCCGGATTTCGCTGTCACCGAGGAGAATCGGGTTGCGATCGCCCGGATCTGTCACCGCCTCGACGGTTTGCCGCTGCCGATCGAGCTGGCCGCCGCGAGGGTGCGGGCACTGTCCCCGGACCAGATTCTGGAGCGGCTGACCGACAGGTTCCGGCTTCTCACCGCGGGCAGTAGGGTCGCCCCGACGCGACAGCAGACCCTGCGCTGCTCCGTCGACTGGAGCTTCGAGCTGTGTACCCCGCAGGAACGTCGACTGTGGACCCGGTTGGCGGTGTTCTCGGGTGGGTTCGAACTCGATGCCGCGGAGGGAATCTGTGTCGAGGACGCCGCACCGGGGGAGGTGCTCGATCTCGTGGCCTCGCTGGTCGACAAGTCGATCCTCCTCGTGGAGGGCGCCGGCCCGGTGGTGCGGTACGGGATGTTCGAGACGCTGCGCGACTACGGGCTGGAGAAGCTCGAGGAATCCGGCGAGTACGAACGTTGCCGGCGACTGCACCGCGACTGGTTCCGCGGTCTCGTCGAACGTGCGGCCGCCGACTGGATCGGGCCGAGGCAGCCGGAACTGATTGCCAGACTCGATCGGGAGCAGGCGAACCTGCGTGACGCACTGGAGTTCAGCGTCACGGACCCGGGTGACGGTGACGAGGGCGTGCGCATGGCGGCCGCGATCTTCCCGTTCTGGTTCTGCCGCGGCATGTTCGGCGAGGGCCGACGGTGGCTCGTACGGACACTCGACGGGTCCGAGGATCGCCCGGATCGGGTGCGGGTGGCGGCGGTGTGCGCGGCCAGTCAACTCGCGGGCATGCAGGACGACTTCGCGGCGGCCGCGAATCTGATCGCGCACGCCGCGCATCTCGCGGAGCACATCGGCGATCCCCTGGTCGACGCGGCGGTCGCGCATGCTTGTGGGCTCCACGCGATGTACCGGCGTGATCTCGAACGGGCGACCGACTACTTCGAGCGGGCGGTCGGTCCCTTCCGGGAGGAATCCGATCCGCACTGGCTGATCTGCGTCCTGCAGGGTTCGGGACTGGTCAGCGGCATGCGCGGAGACCTCGCGCGGGCGAAGGACTGCCACGCCGAGGTCGTCGCGATCACCGCCGCGCGCGGCGAGTGCGAGTTCCGGGCGCGGGCGATGGTCATGCTGAGTGTCGCCCTGTGGTCGCAGGGCGACCACGCGCGCGCGTCCGGATCGTTCGACGAGGCGCTGCAACTTGCCTGCCGGGTCGACGACCAGTTCGCGGGCGCGGGCTGCCTCGAATCGATGGCGTGGGCGGCCGCGGCGCGGCGGGAAGGCGAGCGGGCCGCGATCCTGTCCGGGGCCGCGGAGGCCCTGCGGCAGGCGATGGGGGTGTCCGTCGCGCTGATACCGACCATGCTCGTCCACCACGAGGAATGCCGACGCCTGTGCCGTCGGATCCTCGGCGACCGGGCGTTCGAGGCGGCGTTCGCCAACGGAGCGGCGCTCGAGTTCCCGGAAGCGGTCGACTACGCGTTCGGCCGCCGGGACGGATTCGATCTCTCCCGCGCCGAGATGGCCGCCCCGACCGCGCCGATGCGGATCGTGACTCCGGAACCCGATACGCCGGTGCTGACGCGCCGCGAGAGGCAGGTCGCGGATCTCGTCGCTCGCGGGCTGACGAACCGCGAGATCGCGGAGAAGCTGGTGATCTCGCCGCGCACCGCCGAGGGCCATGTCGAACGCGTGCTCGCCAAGCTCGGGTTCGGGTCACGCGCCCAGATCGCGGCATGGGTGGCTGAGCACGAGCGTGCCTGAACTGCGCACATTCGTCCCGCGTGCGGTGCGCGTGGTGCGCGGTTCGACCGACGGGGATGTGACATAGGTCATATAGTCGGGCTGACGTGACCAACGCGGTGGAGGTGGGCATGGCAGCGCTGCTCGAGTACCCGGTCGGGCCCGATCGGCTGCGGGACGACCGGTTGGTGCGCGGTACGGACGGGCTGCTCCGGTACCGCGGGCTGAGCGCCTCGCTCACCGAGCTGCTCGACGTCGCCGCGCACCGCTTCGGTGCCGGGGAGGCCGTCGTCGAGGTCGGCGGCGAGCGTCTGACCCATGCGCAGTTGTGGACGTCGGCGGCGCGGGTGGCCGGGGGTCTGCTCGAGCAGGGGATCGACGTCGGTGACCGTGTCGCGATCCGCATGCCGAACGGGACTCGATGGGTGGAGGCGTTTCTCGGTGTGCTGCTCGCCGGCGGCGTGCCGGTGCCGATCCATCCGGGACACGGCGTCGCGGAAGCACAGCACATCGTGGCCGACAGCGGCAGCGTTCTGGTGCTGGACGGCGAACTGCCGCAGGGCGTTCCGTTCATCGACGACGGTGCGGGTCCGGCCGATTCGGCGTTGCTGTTCTATACCGGCGGCACGACGGGTCCGCCGAAGGGTGTCGAGTTCTGCCACGAGAACGTGTTGTCGACGATCGAATCGGTGATCGGGGCCTGGGGTCGTGAACTCGGCGGAGCTGCCGAGTGCGGCGGGGGGCTTCGCCACGGGATCGCGTTGCCGCTCAGCTCCGCAGCGGCGTGCGTGTCGCAACTGCTTCCGACGCTCGTGCTGGGTGGCACCGTCGTCCTGCAGCCTCACGCCGACGTCGGCGGTCTGCTGCGCGCGCTCGAAGACGAACGAGTCGAACGTCTTTCGGTGGCCGCACCGTTCCACCGGCAGATGGCGCGGGTGCCCGGCCGCGAGTGCGACACGCTGCGGTCCCTCGCGCTCGACGGCGAGCCGCTGTCGGCCCCGTTGCTGCGCCGATTGCGGGACCGCTTCCCGGCTGCCGAGGTCGGCTCCGGCTGGGCGATGACGGAGACCGGCGGTGCCGGGCTGATCCAGCGGGTGGGCGATGTCGTCGGCGACGATCGATGGCTCGAATCGTCGCATGGGGGAATGGAGTTCGCTGTCGCGGAATCCGACCCGGGTGTCGGCGAGTTGTGGTGCCGAGGGCCCAGCGTGATGCGAGGCTACTGGGGTGATCCGGCGACCACCGCGCGCACGATGGTCGGCGGCTGGCTGCACACCGGCGACGTGATGCGAGTCGGTTCGGACGGTTCGTTCCGTATCGCGGGCCGGGCAGGGGAGGCGGTCGAGTTCCCCGGCGGGGTCGTCTACAGCCGCGAGGTCGAGGTCGCGCTGCTCGAGTGCCCGGGGGTGACGGAGGCGGTGGTGGTGGGAGTGACCACTCCCGCCGGGCCGGATGTCGGTGTGGCCGTCGTCGCGGATCCTGGTGCCGGTGTCGGCCTCGACACGGTGCGCGAACACCTCCGCGCGGCGCTGTCGGGGTATCGGCCGTCGCCTCGGCTGTGCGCGAGTGTGCCCGTGCTGCCACGCACTACCACCGGACGCGTCGACCGGAGATCGGTACGGTCGTGGCTGCAGGGTGCGTCAGGTTTCAGTTCCACGACGAAGGGAAATGTCGATGTCGGATGAGGTCCTGCTCGATCGCCGCGACCGGGTGCTCGTGATCACGATCAACCGTCCGGAGGCGCGCAATGCGATCAACGGTGCGGTGAGTCGCGGGCTCGCCGCCGCGGTCGACGAGTTGGACGAGGATCCGGGCCTGTCACTGGCCGTCCTCACCGGTGCCGGTGGAAATTTCTGTGCGGGCATGGATCTCAAGGCCTTCGTGGCCGGCGAGAACGTGGTCGTGCCGGGTCGGGGTCTCGGTTTCACGCAGGCGCCGCCCCGCAAGCCGATCATCTCGGCGGTCGAGGGGTATGCCCTCGCGGGCGGTACCGAGCTGGTGCTCGCGACGGATCTCGTGGTGGCCTCGCGCGAGGCGCGGTTCGGCATCCCGGAGGTCAAGCGCGGGTTGGCGGCCGGGGCCGGCGGCCTGCTGCGGTTGCCCGAGCGCATCCCGTACCAGAAGGCGATGGAGTACGCCCTCACCGGTGATCCGTTCACCGCCGAGGAGGCCGCCGCGTACGGTTTCGTGAACTCGCTGACCGAGCCGGGCGGCGCACTCGACGGCGCACTTGCGCTCGCGGACCGCATCACGGCCAACGGCCCTCTCGCGGTTGCCAAGACCAAGGAGGTACTCGTTCGCGCCCGCGACTGGCCCGCCGACGAGGCGTTCACGCGGCAGCTCGAGGTGATCGGTCCCGTGTTCGGATCCGAGGATGCGCGGGAAGGGGCCACCGCGTTCGCCGAGAAGCGGGCGCCCATCTGGAAGGGGCGGTGACCAGCATGACCACGCTGCCGTTCGCGGAGCTGCACATGCACATCGAGGGAGCACTCGGGCCGGAGCTGATCTTCGCGTTGGCCGAGCGCAACCGCATGCACCTGCCGTACCGGGACCTCGCCGATCTCGAATCGCGCTACGAGTTCACGGATCTGCAGTCGTTCCTGGACCTGTACTACGCGAACATGGCGGTGTTGCGGACCGCGGAGGATTTCGCCGACCTCACCCGGGACTACCTGCGTCGCGCCGCGGCCGCGGGAGTGCGGCACGCGGAGATCTTCTTCGACCCGCAGGCCCACGTCTCCCGGGGTGTGCCGTTGCAGGTGGTGTTGGACGGGATCCTCGACGCGCTGGCTGCGAGCGAGCGGGAGTTCGACGTGAGCAGCGGGCTCATCGCGGCGTTCCTGCGGGACCAGCCCGTGCACGACGCGGAGGAGGTTCTCGCCGAGATCCTGCGGCTGCAGGCGCCGATCGTCGGCATCGGTCTCGATTCCGCGGAGGTCGGCTATCCGCCGACGCTGTTCGAGGACGTCTTCGCCCACGCGCGCGCTGAGGGGCTGCACGTGGTCGCGCACGCGGGTGAGGAGGGTCCGCCCGAATACATCTGGCAGGCTTTGGACGTCCTCGGAGTCGAGCGGATCGACCACGGCGTGCGGTGCCTCGAGGATCCGGCGCTGGTGCAGCGTCTGGTGGACGAGGAAATTCCGCTGACGGTGTGTCCGCTGTCGAATGTGCGACTGCGCGTGGTGGATTCGATCGCCGAGCATCCGCTGCGCACGATGCTGCGCGCGGGTCTGCGGGTGACGGTCAACTCGGACGACCCCGCCTACTTCGGTGGCGACGTCGGCGAGAACTTCGCCCAGTTGCGGACGGGGATCGGGTTGACCGACGCCGAGGTCGACACCCTGGCGCGCAACTCGATCGAGGCGTCCTTCGCATCGCCGGCTCGCAAGGCCGAACTGCTCCGCAGCTAGACCGACACGCGGCGGGCCGGTTCGACGAACCGGCTTCAGGGGACTGGCGGGATTGTGCTTGGGGAGGGCCGGTCCGGGCGCCCCCGACGGGAGCCCGGACCGGGGTCGGGTGGTTGCGGCGCCGCGGTCAGCGGACGGCGGCCGCAGCCTTCTTCTCGGTGGACGCGCCGTCGTTGGCGAGTCGGCCTCCCGTGTTCTCGAGGTGGGCGCGGATGAACCACTGGAACTTCTCCAGTTCGGCCGTCTGGCCGATCAGCATGTCCTCGGTGATCGGGTCGATCTCGCCGACCTTCGCGATCGCCTTGCGGTTGCCCTCGATCAGGCCGGTGTACACCAGGTCCAGTGCGGCGAGGTGGGCCTGCGCGCTGTCACGCCCGACGGAGTAGTCGTCCCACGACCGGTCCTTCTCGATGGCCCCGGGCGTGCCCTGGGGCGAGGCGCCCAAGGCTGCGATCCGTTCGGCGACCGCGTCCGCGTAGCCGCGAACCAGGTCCACCTGCGGGTCGAGCATCTCGTGGACTCCGATGAAGTTGGGGCCCACGACGTTCCAATGCACGTGCTTGAGCGTCAGGTGGAGGTCGTTGTAGGCGCTCAGTCGATTCTGGAGGGTGTCTGCAACCGTGGCGCCCTGGTCGGTGGTCAGTCCGGGAACGGTGAAGTTCGGCATCGTCTGTCCTTTCGATCCTTGTGTCCACACCTTCCGGCCGTTTCGAACTCTTTGTCGGCCGGATGATGTTGTCCTGTTCGACGCTACTACAAAATCTGTGTCGTGCACGGTAGATAAGTTGGTGCAGGTCGAGCGGTTGCAGCACGCGGCGCGGCCGTAGGGGACCGGCAGCGACGATGCGTATTCTCATATTCCAAGGAGTGATGGAATATGAATGTTGTCGAGTCGGATGAGGGCATGTACGACCAGCTCGCCCGCGTCGCGAAGGCCATGGCGAACGGCAGGAGGTTGGCGCTGCTCGAACTGATGGCGCAGGGTGAGCAGTCGGTCGAGACGCTCGCACGGGCGTCGGCGCTAAAGACGACCAGCGCGTCGGCCCACCTGCAGATCCTCAAGAGTGCCGGCCTGGTGCGCACCAGGCGCGACGGCACCACAATCTACTACCGACTCTCCGGGCTCGACGTCGCGCGACTGTATGTGTCGATGAAGGACGTCGGCGCGGCGCACCTACCCGGACTCGCGCACAGCGACGGCCCCGAGTTCTCCGACGAGCTTGCCGCACAGATGAGTTCGGGGTCCGTCGTCGTGCTCGACGTCCGACCGCTCCCGGAGTTCACCGCGGGCCATCTACCCGGCGCGCTGTCCATCCCACTCGAGGAACTCGGTGCGCGCGCCGACGAACTGCCGGCGGGCGTGCACGTCGTCGTGTACTGCCGCGGTGAGCTGTGCGGACTTGCCCGCGACGCCGCCGATCTCCTGCGGCGGCGAGGGCGGAGCGCGGCCGCGATGGACGAGGGCATTCTCGAATGGCGCGCCTCGGGAGTCGAACTCGCCCGGCCCGGCGGAGACGTCGCGTGACGGCGCAGCGGGCGCTCGCGGGGCCGGACATCGCCGCCAGCCAGCGTCGCATCCTCGCGGTCCTGGTCGCGGCGCAGATCCTCAGCGGTGCCGGCCTCGCCGCCGGGATCACCGTCGGAGCGCTACTGGCGCAGGACATGTTGGGTGGCACCGGACTCGCCGGTGTGCCGAGCGCCCTGTTCACGATCGGGTCCGCGGCCGCCGCGGTCACCGTCGGCCGGATCTCACAACGACTGGGCCGTCGACCCGGTCTCGCACTCGGCTACGGCGTCGGCGCGCTCGGCAGCGTGGGTGTGGTCGCGGCGGCGGTCGCCGACAATGTCGTGCTCCTGCTGATCGCGTTGTTCGTCTACGGCGCCGGAACCGCGACCAACCTGCAGGCCCGCTACGCCGGCGCAGACCTGGCGGCCCCGGCTCACCGTGGCCGCGCGGTGAGCACGGTGCTCGTGGCCACCACCGTCGGCGCGGTCGTCGGTCCGAACCTCGTGACGGTGATGGGCGAGGTCGCCGACGGGCTCGGAATCCCTTCGCTCGCCGGGCCGTTCATCCTGGCTGCGGTCGCCTACGGCGCCGCTGCCGCGGTGCTGTGGGTGATGCTGCGACCGGATCCACTGTTGCTGGCACGCGAGGTCGAGGCCGGTGCGACGGCCACTGCGGACGGGGTGCCCGGTCCGGACGCCGACCCGTCCGCGGCGCGAACGTGGAACCCGTCGGTGGTGCTGGGCACGACGGTCATGGTGGTCACGCAGCTGGTCATGGTCGGTGTCATGACGATGACCCCGATCCACATGCAGCACCACGGGCACGGAACCGGGGCCGCGGGCATGGTCATCGCGATCCATGTCGCGGCGATGTACCTGCCCTCGCCGCTGTCGGGGCGGCTCGCGGACCGGTTCGGCCCGCGTGTCGTCGCCGCCGCGGCCGCGGTGACCATGCTGGCCGCGGGCGTCACGGCCGCTGCGGCGCCGGTGCATTCGGTTCCGGCGCTGGCGGTCGCGCTGGCACTGCTCGGCCTCGGCTGGAACTTCGGACTCATCAGTGGCACCGCGATCATCACCGACGCCGTTCCGCTGGCGACCCGGGCCCGCACGCAGGGGACCGTCGATCTCACGATCGCGATCGCCGGCGCGGGCGGGGGACTGTCGTCCGGTGTCATGGTCGCCGCGACCAGCTACGGCTGGCTGGCGCTGCTCGGGTCCGCGATCTCGTTGCTCATCGTCCCTGCGCTGGCGCTGCACGCGCGGCGGGTCTGACGAAACAGTGGAGGCGGCCGGTTCCGAGAAGGAACCGGCCGCCTCCACGTGGTGCGGGAGTCGCTAGATGCGCTCGTAGATGGTGGCGTTGGCGGTGCCGCCGCCCTCACACATCGTCTGCAGGCCGAAGCGGCCACCGGTGCGCTGCAGGTGATGAACCAGCGTCGCGGCCAGGCGTGCGCCGGAGCCGCCGAGCGGGTGACCGAGGGCGATCGCGCCGCCGAGCGGGTTCATCTTCTCCGCCGACGCGCCGGTCTCGAGCTGCCACGCCAGCGGCACCGAACCGAACGCCTCGTTGACCTCGAAGGCGTCGATGTCGTCGATCGACAGACCGGCCTTCTTCAGCGCCAGCGCGGTCGCCGGGATCGGGCCGGTGAGCATCTTGACCGGGTCGTCGCCGGCGGCGACCGCGGTGTGGATGCGGGCCAGCGGCGTCAGGCCCAGAGCCTTCGCCTTCTCCGAAGTCATCACCAGCACGGCGGCCGCGCCGTCGGAGATCTGCGACGCGCTGCCCGCGGTGATGACGCCACCCTCGAGGAACGGCGACTTGAGCTGGCCCAGCTTCTCGGTGGTGGAGCCTCGGCGGATGCCCTCGTCGGCCGAGAAGACGGTGCCGTCGGCGAGGGTGACCGGTGCGATCTCGGCGTCGAACGCGCCGGCGTCCTGCGCTGCGGCGGCACGCTCGTGCGAGGACACCGAGTACTCGTCGAGCTGCGCGCGGGAGATGTTCCACTGCTGCGCGATCAGCTCGGCGCCGACGCCCTGGTTGAAGCGGCCGTTGAAGCCGGGGGCCTCGAGCGCAGTGGCGTACCGCTCCCGGGCGGGACCCGCGGAGTCGCCGGTGCCCGGAACGTTCGAGGAGCCCAGCGGAACCGCGGTCATCATCTCGACGCCACCGGCGACGATGATGTCGGCCTGACCCGAGATGACCGACGCGGCCGCCATCGAGATGGTCTGCTGCGACGACCCGCACTGACGGTCGACGGTCAGTCCCGGCACCGACTCGGGCCAGCCGGCGCCGAGCACGGCCATGCGGCCGATGTTGCCGGTCTGCATGCCGACGCTGTTGACGTTGCCCCAGAAGACATCATCGACGAGTGCTGGGTCGATACCGGTGCGCTGAGCGATCGAACGCAGGACGTGGGCGGACAGTTCCACCGCGTGCACGTCCGCGAGAGACCCCTTCCGCTTGCCGATGGGGGTACGAACTGCCTCGACGATCACTGCGTCGCGCATGGCGCCTCACTCTCGATGAAGTTGGTCGAAACTAAAGAGTTAAACGAATGTACTTCATCGGTGGAGTGGCCTCAGTGGGCGGGCAGCGGTTCCGGCGCCGGTCATCCGGTCTGCGCGCCGCCCGCAGTGGCGACGCGCCGACCGGATCCGGACGGTTCGAGCCTCGTGATCAGTCGAGAACCTGGCGGAGGTACTCGTTGTCGAACGTGCGCGACGGGTCGTGCTTGTCGCGGACCGCGCAGAAGTCGTCGAACCGGGCGTAGGCGGGACGCAGATCGTCCGCAGTGCGGGAGTGCATCTTGCCCCAGTGCGGACGGCCGTCGACGGCGCGGGCGATCGACTCCACCGCGTCGAAGTACTCGCGGTGATCACGGCGGTGGTACTGGTGCACAGCAATGTAGGCGCTGTCGCGGCCGTTCGCCGTGGACATCCACACGTCGTCGCCGGGCGCGAAGCGGACCTCGACCGGGAACGCGATCCGGCAGTCGGACCGGTCGAGCCAGGTCGAGATCTCCCGGAGCGTGTCCTTCACGGCCTCCTGCGGAATCGCGTACTCCATCTCGCGGAACCGCACGCGGCGCGGCGACGCGAACACGCGGTAGCTGCGGTCGGTGAACTCGCGGGCCGACAGCGCCCGCGAGCTGACCTGATTGATCCGGGGAATCGTCGCCGGGAACGCCGTGGTCACGCGGTTGATGCCCTCGAACAGTGTGTTCGACATCAGTTCGTCGTCGATGAGGCCGCGGATCCGGCTCACGGGCGCGAGCGGTGTGTCCCCGGGCAGTCGCGTATTCCGCTTCGTCATAACGCGATTGGTGTGCGGGAACCAGTAGAACTCGAAGTGGTCGACGGTCGCGAGATCGTGCTCGAGTCCGTCGAGCGTCTCGTCGAGTCGTGCCGGGCCCTCGACGGCGCGCAGTGCGTACGCCTGGGTGACCGCGAGGTCGAGTTTGGTGATGATGCCGAACGCGCCGAGCCCGATCCGGGCCGCCTGATAGAGGTCGGGGTTCTCGGTCTCGGAGCAATCCACGACCGAGCCGTCTGCGAGCACGATCTGCAGTCCGCGGATCAGTGTCGCGAGTCCGCCGAACCGTGCCCCCGTCCCGTGCGTGCCGGTCGAGAGCGCGCCCGCGATCGACTGGACGTCGATGTCGCCGAGGTTGATCATCGCCAGCCCGCGTCCCCACAACTGCTCGTTGAGGCTGCGCAACCGGGTGCCGGCCATGACCGTCACGACCGGCCCCTCCGGCGTCGTGCGCACGGATTCGATACCGGCGAGGTTGTCGAGGCTCACCAGAACACCGTCGGTGACAGCGACTCCGGTGAACGAATGGCCCGCCCCCACGGGTTTGACGCGTAATCCGCGCTCGGTCGCATCGGCGACCAGCGCGCTCAGTTCGGCGACCGATCGCGGTGTCTCGAATCGGTGAGGTGTCGACGAGTGGGTCCCCGCCCAGTTGCGCCACGTGTCCTGTGCCATTCCCGCCACTATTCACCTGGACGAGCGTCCAGGCAAATGTAACGCGTTATTTCCTGTTCGGGTTCTACGATCAGGGGATGTTGAATCGGCTTCCAGCGGAAGAACGCCGCGCCCAACTCGTCGAAGCGGCACTGGCCATCGCCGAACGCGGTGGGATCGCAGCGGTGACGATCCGTGCTGTCGCGGAGGAAGCGGGCGTCTCGCTCGGCGTTGTGCATTACTGCTTCGAGAGCAAGGAAGCCCTGGTCGCGGCCATGGCCGAGAGCCTGGTGTTACAACTCAGTGCCGGGATGCGGGAGTCGTTTGCGTCGGTGTGGGATTCGCAGGAACTCAGTGGCCTGCGGGATCTGCGGGAGGTGCTGCACACCGGGCTGACCGGGATGTGGCCGCTGGTCGAGGCCACTGCGGACCGTCAGTTGCTCACCTACGAGATCACCGCGTACGCGCTGCGTCACCGTGCGGCGGGCGCGCCGCTCGCCGGGAGTGTCGCCGACGAGCAGTACCGGACCATGGACATCGAGGCCACGGTGTTCCTCCAGGAGAGTGCCCGCCGGACCGGGACCTCGTGGACCGAACCGGTCGAGGCGATCGCCCGGTTCGCCCTCGCCGTCATCGACGGCATCGTGCTGCGCTGGCTCGTCGACCGTGACAGCAACGCCATCATCACCGAACTCGACGACCTGGTGCGCATCGTCGCGAGCAAGGCGGTCGAGGGTTCCGGGCCGGAAACGGACCTGGACAATCGTTCAACAGAGTGATCGACTGGTCCGGACGCCTACGACGAACGGACTGATGTGACTGCCGCGATCGACCGACTCACCGCTGCCACGGCTCATCTCGATCCGCCGCTGGCGGCGCTGGACCTGGCCACCCTGCAGATCAACGCCGCCGACCTCGTGCGGCGTGCCGCCGGCACCCCGGTGCGGGTGGCCAGCAAGTCGGTCCGGTGCCGCGCGGTGCTCGAGGTGGCGCTCGGGTCCGGGCTCACCGCATCCGGTGGGTTCCGCGGCATCATGTCCTACTCGCTGCGCGAGGCGATGTGGCTCGCGCGGCAGGGCGCCGAGGACGTGCTGATGGGCTATCCGACGGTGGACCGCGCGGCCCTGGCCGAGCTCGGCGGCGACGGCACTCTGCTGGACCGCATCACGCTGATGGTCGACGACGTCGCGCAACTCGACCTCATCCGGTCGGCAGTCGGATCCGAGAACGTCCGTCCGCGAGTGTGTCTCGACGTCGACGCGTCGTTGCGTCTCGGGCCGGCCCACCTCGGGGTGCGCCGCTCGCCACTGCGGGAACCGGGGCAGGTCGCGCGGCTCGCGCGGCTGGCCTCCGATCGCGGCTTCGCCGTCGTCGGAGTGATGTTCTACGAGGCGCAGATCGCGGGACTGCCCGACAGCAGCTTCGCCGTACGCATGGTGAAGAAGGCGTCCGCGTCCGAACTCGCCACCCGCAGAAGCACCGTGGTGGACGCGGTGACCGCGGAGGTCGGGAAGCTCGAGATCGTCAACAGCGGTGGCACCGGATCGCTCGAGGTCAGCTCGGCCGACTCCGCCGTCACCGAGGTCACCGCGGGATCCGGGCTGTACGTGCCGACACTTTTCGACCGCTACCACTCGTTCACTCCGCGCCCGGCGCTGTTCTTCGCGCTGCCGGCGGTCCGCAAGCCCACCCCGAGGATCACGACGCTGTTCGGCGGCGGCTACATCGCGTCGGGCCCCGCCGGGAACACGCGGGTGCCCGCTCCGGTGTGGCCGCGTGGCTTGAAGCTGCTGCGCAACGAGGGCGCCGGCGAGGTCCAGACGCCGGTCACCGGCGCAGCGGCCGCCGAACTGGCTGTGGGCGACCGGGTCTGGTTCCGCCACGCGAAGGCCGGCGAGCTGTGCGAGCGGTTCACCGAGGTGCACCTCGTCGACGCCGACGGCACCGCCACGTCCACGCCCACCTACCGCGGTGAGGGCAAGTGCTTCGGGTGACCCGCGCTCATTCGCACAGCCGCGTGAACGCGCCCAGCTCGGTCAGTCCGTCCGGCGTCGTCGGTAGGTAGTGGGTGAGCAGCCGTGATCGGACGATCACGGCGCACCACTTGCCGCGGGACACCGCGACGTTCAACCGGTTGCGGGACAACAGGAACGACATGCCACGTGGTACGTCCGCGGCGGTGGACGCGGTCATCGACACCAGCACCACGGCGGCCTGTCGGCCCTGGAACTTGTCGACCGTGCCGACGTGCACATCGGCGAGCCCCGCGGCGGTGAGGTGCCGCCGGATCAGGCCCACCTGTGCGTTGTACGGAGCCACGACGAGGACGTCGGACTGCCCGAGTGGGCGGGTGCCGTCGAACGCGGTCGGATCGGTCCAGGCCCGGCCCAGCAGCGCCTGGATCCGGCGCACGATCTCGCCGGCCTCCTCGGCGGATGTCGTTGCGTTCCCGCAGTGGTCGAGGACCACGCTCTGCATGCCGGGCTCGACTCCCGCGAGGTGGCGGGCGGTCGTGACCGGGTCCTCGGACTGCAACCGTCCGTCGTACGACAGCGCCGACACCCGCGCACACAGCGCGGGGTGCATCCGCCAGGTACGTTCCAGGAAGTAGCCGCGCTGTGCCGGCAGCGCGTCGTGGCCTGCCGCGAGCCATCCCAGCGCCGACTCGTCCACCGGTTCCGGGTGGGTGCCCTGACTGACCTGCGGGAGTTGCTGGGGGTCGCCGAGGAGCAGCAGATTGCGGGCCGACGCCGCCACCGCGACGGTATTCGCGAGCGCGAACTGTCCGGCCTCGTCGATCACCAGCAGATCGAGACTGCCGGGCGGGATCCGGTCGGCGTGCGCGAAATCCCAGGCGGTCCCGCCGACGACGCCCCCGGTCCCCTCGGCGTCGGCCAGGAACTGCGGGTAGGCGGCCGCGGTGATACCCGTCCACGCGCGGTCCGCCGCGCGGCCGTCCTTCTTCGCGACCAGTCGGCCGTCGAGTCCCGCGGCGACCACCGCGTCGAGCATGTTCTCCACCACCGAATGCGACTGTGCCACCACACCGATCCGCCAGCGGTGGTGGGAGGCGAGGTGCGCGATCACGCGGGCGCCGGTGTGGGTCTTGCCGGTGCCCGGTGGGCCCTGCACCGCGAGGTACGAGTGGTCGAGGTCCAACAGTGCCGCCACGATCGCCGCGCTGTGACCGCCGGCGCCGTCGGTCGCCGGCAACCCCGCACCGTTCCGGGTGCGGGGAGGGATGCGGCGCAGGATGTCGACGGCCGCGTCGGACGGCATCGCGGGCAGCGTCGCCGCCATGTTCTCGGCCGCGCCCCCGATGGCGTTCTCGATCCGCACGGTCGCGACCGGGTGGCCGGGTGTCACCGCCATCGGCAGCGCCGTGTATTCGTCCGGGCCGGTGAGTAATTCCTCCACGACGACGACGTCGTCGAAGTTCCCGTCGGTGTCGACCGACAGCACGACCGCCGTCGACGTACCGCGCCGGGTGGGGCCCGCCCCGGCCATCGCGGCCACCGGCAGCGGCGGGTCGTACAGCGTGAACACCTCCGCGCCGGGGACCACGGTGCTGCCGGTCCCGTACCGGCCCGTCAGCCGCAGATGACGACGCAGCTTTCGTTGTCGCGGAGTGCTGCGGTGCCAGTCCTGTACCACCACGGCATCGTGCACCTGCAGCACGTCACGGGTGTCGGCCCACTCGTCGACCGGCTGCGTCAACCGGTCGAAGTGCGCCCACCAGAACGGTTTACGTTCCCGGCGGTGATACCCGACCGCCGCGGCCATCAGCGCCGACGCCTGCTGGTCGGCGCTGCGCGACCCGCGGGGTCCGTCGCCGGTGAACCGGCGCAGCGCCCGTTCGGCCGGATCGCTCTCGCTCTCGTCCGCGACCGGCGCCGGCTCCTCGCGACGATGCAGCGACACGCCGTGCTCGGCGGCCAGAGCGAGCAACCAGTTGCGCAGCCCGCGCGTCGAGACGCAGTCGTACTCGTTGTAGGCGCCGATGTCCCGCAACAGTTCGGCGGCCTGCTGCGAGCGGCCCCGGTCGCGCAGGTCGCAGTAGTCGGCGTAGGCCACAACGGAATCGGCGGCACTGGTGACGGCACCCCCACGCGGGTCGGCGCCCATGTAGAGCGGCTCGAGCTTCTTGATGCTGTACGACTGCTCGCCGACCCGCAGCGACGCCCGGACGATCGGATAGAGGTCCACGAGCACCCCGTCCCGAAGGAGGGCGTCGACGGCCTCCTCGCCGACACCGTGCCGGCCGCACAGTCGCAGCAGCGCGGACTTCTCGTACGCCGCGTAGTGATAGATGTGCATGCCCGGATGCGCGGCACGACGAGCGGTGACGTAGTCGAGGAAGTCGATCAGCGCCCGGCGTTCCTGGCTCCGATCGTGGGCCCAGAACGGCCGGAACGCCGGTTCCCCGGCCGCAGTGGGCGGTTCCTCGAGCACCCCGAACAGGTACTCCAGCCCCCACTGCGGCGATCCCGGCTCCGCCCACAGCGGGTCACCCTCGAAGTCGAAGAAGATGTCGCCGGAATCGGGATGCGGCAGACCCGCGAGGGCAGTGGCGTCGAAGACCTCGAAGGGGTGGCCTCCGTGCGTTTCACCGCGAAGCTGGAGCACGGCCTGCGACCGGAGGCCGTCGAGTGTCCGCGCCGAGACGTCCGGGACCGGATCGACGCGCGCGGCGAGGGCGTCGATGGTCGACACCCCTGCCGACACGAGATGCTCACGAGTGCTCGAGCGAATTCCCGCGACCAGCAGCAGATCCCGGTGAGCCCGGACCTCGGCCGTGCAGGTTCCGCAACGTCCGCACGCCCGGTAGGCCGTATCGCCCCACCGGGCCGGTGCACTGCCGGAACGATGTTCGTCGAGGACGTGTTGAAGGCGTGCGCGGCGCGCGACGTACACCGGGACGAGGTCGGCGAGCGCGTGTACCGAGTCCGTGCCGTCGCCGAGCAGCAGGTGGGCCTGCGGAGCCGGGCGCACCCCGCCGGCCGCGAGGGCGTGGGCGTAGGCGGCCAGTTGCAGCAGCGCGGGCACCTCGACGTGACGGGCGAGCTTGGTGTCGTACACCGCATAGGTGTCGCCGTCCGGGCTGACCTCCCGGACGAGGAAGTCGCTGAAGCCGAGGAACCGGCCGTCGAAGAACGTGCCCTGGTAGATCACGGGTGCGCCGGAACGGGCGGCGGCGACGGTCGCCCGATGCGCGTCGTACAGACCGACCGTCGTGTACTCGGGGCGCGCGATGGTCACGATCCGTCCGAGACGGTGCTCGAAGTCGTCACGCAACCGACGTTCGTGGGCCGCCCCGAGCCGGGACGTCCGCTCCAGCATCGGATCGGTGGCCGGACCGGGCGTGGCCGCGACGCGGCCGAGCAGCCCGTCGAGGCGTCGGACGAGCGCGAACTCGCACGTCGCCGAGAGCGTCAGATCTCCCGTGCTGTAGACCACCACATCGTCGAGCAGGAACATCGCGCCCCTTTCCCGGTCGGTTCGGGCGATTGTGCCATCGGGCGGTGACAACCGGGGGAGGGCGCACGGCCGCCGCGGCGCCGCACCACAATGGACCCATGCCGTTCTTCACCGGGGCGACCGGGCAGATCCACTACCGTCGCTGGCCCGTCGATCAGCCACGCGCGGTGGTGGTGTTCCTGCACGGGATGGGCCAGCACACCGGTCACTATCATCGGTTCGCCGCGGGACTCGCCCGCCACGGCATCGAGATGTGGGGGATCGATCAGGCGGGGCACGGGCTGTCGGAGGGCACCCCAGGCACTCCTGGCACGTTGGAGGATCTCGCGGACGACGCGGCCCTGCTCGCGACGACGGCCGCGCAGGCGTGCCCCGGGGTGCCGCAGGTGCTGATGGGGCACTCGCTGGGCGCGGCCGTGGCGATCACCCTGCTGCGTCGCGGGTCGGAACGCTTCACGGCGGCGGTTCTCTGTGGGACACCCAGATCCGTTGTGCAGCATGCCGATACATCGGACTTCGCGAACCGCGGCTTTGCGGTGCTCGCGATTCACGGCGTCGACGACCGGTTGGCGCCGATCGACGGGCTGCGCGCGTGGGCGTCCGGCCTGCCGGGGGTGAGCGTGCGGGAGTACCCCGACACCGGCCACGACCTGCTGCACGAAAAGATCCACCGGGCCGTCACGAACGATGTCGCCGATTTCGTTCTCGACGCTACGGTGTGCTGATGGATTACACGCGTCTGCTGTCCGCTCTGCGTGACGAGGGGGAGACTCTGGCCGCGACGCCCGTCGTCGCACTGTCCGAACCCGTTCCGACGGTGCCGGACTGGACCGTCGAGGATGTCGTTCGGCACACCGGCAAGGTGCACCAGTGGGTGACCACCGCGCTACAGGCCGCGCCGCAGACACCGCTGTCGGAGATCCGTCGTTCCGGGGACATGCCCCGAGGTCCGGAATGCATTCCCGCCTACCGGTTCGCGCTCGACACGCTGCTGGACGAGTTCGACCGGATCGACCCCGAGAAGCCGGTTTCGACGATGACCGGCCCCGGCACCGCGGCGTGGTGGCTGCGTCGGCAGACGCACGAGGTCTCCGTGCACCGGGTGGACGTGTCCGACACGCTGAAGGCCGCCGGGGGTCCCAAGGCTGAGGAGTTGGATCCGGTGGTCGCGGCCGACGGTGTGGACGAATGGCTGGACGTGTTCCTCGGCCTGCTCTCCGACGGTGGCAGGCTGCCGGACTCGCTACACGGGCACACCATCCACCTCCACGGCACCGACACCGATGCCGCCGAGTGGCACCTGTCGTTCTCGCCGGGCGCGGTGGAGGTCACGCGTGAGCACCGCAAAGCCGATGTGGCTCTGCGTGGTTCGGCGCAGGATCTGTTGCTGACGCTGTGGCGCCGGCGCCCCCTCGTCGGCCTCGACGTGGTCGGTGAGGCCGCGATCGCGCGGGCACTGCTGGGCTCGGCGGCCCTGTAGCGCGACACCGGGACGGGCCGACGACGGGCCGGGCCCGGGTGCGGTATCGCACCCGGGCCCGGCCCGAAAGTCGAACGGTCAGGAGTAGATCGCGTCGATCGCGCCTGCGTGTCCCTCGTGGATGACGTTGCGCTTGAGCTTGAGCGTCGGAGTGAGCTCGCCGGTCTCGACGGTGAAGTCGACCTCGAGGATGCGGTACTTCTTGATCTGCTCCGGGTTGGAGACCTTCTTGTTGCCCTCGGAGACGGCGGCATCGATCTCGGCGACGAGGTCTGCGTGCTTGACGAGTTCCGAGATGGGGGTGTCGGCAGGCAGGCCGTTGCGTTCCTTCCAGCCGGGCAGCGCCTCCGGGTCGAGTGTGATGAGGGCGCCGATGAACGGCTTCGCATCGCCGACGACGAGGCACTGGCTGATGAGGGCGTGCGCGCGGAGGGCGTCTTCGAGGACGGCCGGGGCGACGTTCTTGCCGCCGGCGGTCACGATGATCTCCTTCTTACGACCGGTGATCGACACGTACCCCTCGTGGTCGATGGAACCGAGGTCGCCGGTGTGGAACCAGCCGTCTCGGATGGAGTCGGCGGTGGCCTGGTCGTTGTGCCAGTAGCCGTTGAACACGACCGGGCCGCGGACCAGCAGTTCGCCGTCCTCGGCGATCTTCGCGGCGTGGCCGTTGATCGGCTTGCCGACGGTGCCCACCTTCTGGCTGTCGATGGTGTTGACCGTGACGGCGGCGCTGGTCTCGGTGAGCCCGTAGCCCTCGTACACCGGCACGCCGACGCCGCGGAAGAAGTGACCGAGCCGGGCGCCGAGCGCGGCACCACCGGAGACCGCGCGGGCGCATTCGCCGCCGAGCGCGGCGCGCAGCTTGGCGTAGACCAGCTTGTCGAACAGCCCGTGCTTGAGGCGCAGGACGAGACCGGCGCCGCCCTGTTCCTGGGCCTCGCTCCACGCGATGGCGGTCTCGGCGGCCTTCGCGAAGATCTTGCCCTTGCCGCCGTCCTCGGCTTTCTGCTTGGCCGAGTTGTAGACCTTCTCGAAGACGCGGGGGACCGAGAGGATGAAGTTGGGCTTGAATACCGCGAACTGGTCGATCAGCGTGGTCAGATCGGAGGTGTGCCCGACGGTGACCTTGGCGTCGAACGCACCGAACGAGACCGCGCGGGCGAACACGTGGGCCAGCGGCAGGAACATCAGGGTCCGATTGCCCTCCTGCAGCGCGTCACCCAACGCGATCCTCACCGCGGCGGACTCGGCATAGAAGTTCGAGTGGGTGAGCTGTACGCCCTTGGGGCGACCGGTGGTGCCGGAGGTGTAGATGAGGGTCGCCGGCGATGCCGCGTTCACCTGGTGGCGACGCTCGTGCAGTTCGTCGTCGCTGATGCCGGTGCCGCGGGTGGCGAGTTCGTCGAGCGCACCCGCCTCGATCTGCAGCACCTCGCGCAGTGCGGGGGCGGCCTCGGCGACATCCTTGACGGTCTCCGCGTGGGCGGAGGTCTCGACGACGAGTAAGGACGTCGCGGAGTCCTCGAGGATCCATTGCGCCTGGTCGGCCGACGAGGTGTCGTAGATCGCGACGGTGCATCCGCCGGCGGTCCAGATCGCGTAGTCGAGGACGACCCACTCGAAGCGGGTCGCGGAGAGGATCGCGACGCGGTCGCCGAGTTCGACGCCCGAGGCCATCAGGCCCTTGGCGACAGCCTTGACCTGCTTGGCGAACTCGGCCGCGGTGACGTCGACCCATCCGCTGTTGCCCAACTTCTTGAAGGGCACGAGGTTCGGACACTCCGCTTCGTACCGGAACACAGTGTCGGCCATGGACGCGTCTTCCGGAATGGTGAACGACTGTGGAACCGAATACTCACGCACTGTGACCCCTCCAAGGAAATGACGTTACGGATGTGCATTGGATCACATTCGGGGTGTCTTCGCACGAAGTCTGGCGTCCGGTTTGTGCTTTTCTTTGCCGACCAGCGGGAATGAACGTACCCGTGAGTAGTGCTAACTTTCTCCAGGTGGGGGCGGTTGCGTGTCACGCGACGGGGTGGAAATGGTCCTCCCGGGTGCAGTGCCACCGGCGGACGGCGTGCTCGAGCGCGGCTGCCGAGACACCGAGACGTCCGGCGGCCGCGGCGAGCATCTCGGCCGGCGGCGCCGACGGCGTGGACCCTCCCGGGGTGTCCGCCAGCGCCGATCGCACGAACTCGTCCGTCGCCGTCGCGGCGGTGGCGGCTGAACCGGGTGCGCCCGCCAGGGTCAGCAGGTGCTGCCACATCGCGTCGTCGGGTCCACCGCAGCACTCGTCCCACGCGGCGCGCAGGTCGCGCCGGCGGCGGTCGTCGCGGGTGGCGCCCACCAGGTCACCGACCGAGTCGATGTGCAGGGCGTGCAGGCTTTCGGCGGTGCGCTGGATCTCGGCCGCGCGCATCGGCGCGGCCTGCTCCGAGTACCGGCGCTTGTAGCTGCCGATCTTCCCCGCCCACTGATCGGAACTGCCCACCTCCTCGAACGTGCGCAGCAGTTCACGTGCGCCGTCGGTGATCCGGCCCGGTACGCGGGCTCGCCGGTACGCGCGGTAGCGGTCGACCACGGTTCCGGCGTCGGCGTATCGATTGCCGGCGGCCTGGACCGACTCGATGATGCAGAGCGCGAGGCTGTCCCGATACTCGTCGGGAGGTACCCAGCCGGCCGGGTCGCCGAGCCGGTCGCGGCAGGACTGGACCACCGCCTGCACGTGCTGTTCCGAGACGCTCACGAATCCTCCCTCGCTGCGGAGCCCTTCCGAAACGTGTATCGGCGCCGGAGTGCCGAATGTTGCGCCGGTCACGTTCCGGGGTCGTCGGAGCGGGCGAGCAGTTCGGTGACCTCACGGTCGTCGAGTTGGTGGAAGTCGGCGTAGGCGCCGCCGACACCTCCGAGGTTGACGGGGGTGAACGGGCACACCACCTCGTCCGCGGTGACGTGCAGCCGCGACACGGCCTCCGGCGATGCCACGGGCACCGCGACGACGATCCTGGCCGCCCCCGCTGCGCGGGCAACCTGGCAGGCGACCGCGGCGGTCGCGCCGGTCGCCATGCCGTCGTCGACGAGTACGACGGTCCGCCCGGTCAGCGGCGTGCGCGCACGCCCGCCGCGCAGGGCCTCGGCGCGGCGCGCCAGTTCCCGCTGCTCCTTCGCGCGGACGGACTCGACGGCCTGCCGTGTCACGCCGCCGCGGTGGATCACGTCCTCGTTGAGGACCTCGGCGTCGCCCTCGCCGATCGCCCCCATCGCGAGTTCCGGTTGCCACGGCACGCCGAGTTTGCGGACCAGGACGATGTCGAGGGGTGCGCGTAGGGCCTGCGCGACCTCGTACGCCACCGGTACGCCGCCGCGGGGGAGTCCGAGTATCAGCGGATCGGACCCGCGGAGATGACTCAGCGACTTGGCCAGTGCCCGTCCGGCTCCGGCACGCGTCGCATAGTGCATGACGTGCTCCGTCGCAGAAGAGATTCGATCTCGATCTCGACGATACGCCGAGGACGGTGGACGAGCGCGGCGCCCGGGACCAGGTCCCGGGCGCCGCGGCCGTGGCTGTGAAACTACGGCGGACTATCCCGTCGAGACCAGGTTGCCGTCGATGTGCGCCTGGTAGGCGGGCAGGTCGAGCATGCCGTGGCCGGACAGTCCGATCACCAGCACCTCGGGCTCGGTGAGCCCGCGCGCGTACTCGGCGGCCGCGGCGATCGCGTGCGCCGACTCGGGGGCGGGGACGATGCCCTGTGTGCGGGCGAACAGCACGCCGGCGTCGAACGAGTCCACCTGATCGACGGCCTGGCCGGTGACGTAGCCGAGTTCGACGGTGTGGCTCAGCAGCGGGGCCATGCCGTGGTAGCGCAGGCCGCCGGCATGGATCGTGTCCGGCACGAAGTCCTGGCCGAGCGTGTGCATCTTCAGCAGCGGCGTCAGGCCCGCGACGTCACCGTGGTCGTAGCGGTACTCACCCTTGGTGATCGACGGGCACGCGGCGGGCTCGGCCGCGATGATCCGCGTCTGGGCCTTGCCGTGCAGCACCTCGCGGATGAACGGGAACGCCAGGCCGGCGAGGTTGGAACCACCACCGGCGCAACCGAACACGACGTCGGCGTTGGCCTCACCGGCGGCGCGCAGCTGCTCGACGGCCTCGAGGCCGATCACCGTCTGGTGCAGCACCACATGGTTGAGGACACTGCCGAGCGCGTAACGCGCGTCGGGGTCGTTCGCGGCGACCTCGACGGCCTCGGTGACGGCCATGCCGAGCGAGCCGGGGGTGTCGGGGAAGTCGGCGAGCATCTTGCGGCCCGACTCGGTGAGGTCCGACGGGCTGGGGTGCACGATGCCGCCGTAGGTCTCCATCAGGTGGCGGCGGTACGGCTTGGACTCGTACGACGCCCGCACCTGCCACACCTCGAGTTCGATGCCGAACTTCGCGCACGCGAACGACAGCGCGCTGCCCCACTGGCCGGCGCCGGTCTCGGTGGTGATCTTCTTGACGCCGTCCTGGGCGTTGTAATACGCCTGCGCGACGGCGGTGTTGGTCTTGTGGCTGCCGACCGGGCTCACGCCCTCGTACTTGACGTAGATCCGAGCGGGCGTCCCCAGCGCCTTCTCGAATTCCGTTGCACGGATCAGGGGCGCCGGCCGCCAGGTCCGGTAGGCCTCACGGATCGGTTCGGGGATCTCGATGTACTGCTCGGTCGTGGCCTCCTGCGCGATCAGTGCGCTCGGGAACAGCGCCGCCAGATCGGCCGGGGTGACCGGCTCCTTGGTGCCCGGGTGCAGGTGGGGCGGCGGGGCGACCGGCAGGTCCGCGACGATGTTGTACCAGTGGGTGGGGATGGCATGGGCCACGGAATCGGACACTGCTGGTTCCTCTCGGAGAGTGGCAGGACGGTCGTCCACATTGTGATGGCGGTCATCGCGACGTCGTATTCGGGGTCCGTGTCCAGCCCGAATACGTTCACCGACTTCCCGTTCGGCGGTCGCGGTCGCGGGGGAGAACGGTCCGATACCGGTGCAGGTGATCGAGTCGATGCACGTAGAAGGCACTCGGATCGAAGGCCATACCACGCATCGACTAAACTGACTGGTCAAATGAGTGACACCGAGCGCGACCCGCAGACCGACGACAATCCCATCACTTTCGCCGACCTCCAGATCGACGAACGTGTGCTGAAGGCCCTTTCCGACGTCGGCTACGAGTCGCCCTCGCCTATCCAGGCCGCGACCATTCCGACGTTGCTCGAGGGCAAGGACGTCGTCGGCCTCGCGCAGACCGGTACCGGTAAGACGGCCGCGTTCGCGATTCCGATCCTGTCCCGCCTGGATGTGACCCGGAAGGTGCCGCAGGCGCTGGTCCTGGCACCCACCCGGGAACTCGCGCTGCAGGTCGCGGAGGCGTTCGGCAAGTACTCGGCTCACATCCCGGGCCTGCAGGTGCTGCCGATCTACGGCGGTCAGGCGTACGGCGTGCAGCTGTCCGGCCTGCGTCGCGGCGCGCAGATCATCGTCGGCACCCCGGGTCGTGTCATCGACCACCTGGAGAAGGGCACGCTCGACCTGTCGAATCTCGAGTACCTCGTCCTCGACGAGGCCGACGAGATGCTCAAGATGGGCTTCCAGGACGACGTCGAGCGCATCCTCGCCGACACCCCGGAGTACAAGCAGGTCGCGCTGTTCTCGGCGACCATGCCGCCCGCGATCCGCAAGATCTCCAAGCAGTACCTGCACGATCCCGTCGAGATCACCGTCAAGGCGAAGACCGCGACCGCCTCCAACATCACCCAGCGGTGGGTTCAGGTGGCACACCAGCGCAAGCTGGACGCCCTCACCCGCATCCTCGAGGTCGAGTCGTTCGAGGCGATGATCATCTTCGTCCGGACGAAGCAGGCCACCGAGGACCTCGCCGAGCGTCTGCGCGCCCGCGGGTTCTCCGCCGCCGCGATCAACGGCGACATCGTCCAGGCGCAGCGTGAGCGCACGATCGGTCAGCTCAAGTCCGGTGCGCTCGACATCCTGGTCGCCACCGACGTCGCGGCCCGCGGTCTCGACGTCGACCGCATCTCGCACGTCGTCAACTACGACATTCCGCACGACAGCGAGTCGTACGTGCACCGCATCGGTCGTACCGGCCGCGCCGGTCGTACCGGTGACGCGCTGCTGTTCGTGGCCCCGCGCGAGCGGCATCTGCTCAAGTCGATCGAGCGCACCACGCGTCAGCCGCTCACCGAGATGCAGCTGCCCACCGTCGAGGACGTCAACGCGCAGCGTGTCGCGAAGTTCGGTGACTCGATCACCGAGAGCCTGAGCTCCGACAACCTGGCGCTCTTCCGCAAGCTGATCGAGGACTACGAGCGCGAGCACGACGTCCCGCTCGCCGACATCGCGGCGGCGCTGGCGGTCCAGTCCCGGGATGGCGAGTCGTTCCTCATGTCGCCGGAGCCGCCGGCTCCGCCGCGTGCACCCCGCGAGCCGCGGGAGCGGCCCGCGCGCCGGTTCGACGACGGTCCGCCGCGTCAGAACCGCGACGGCCAGGAGCTGGCGACGTACCGCATCGCGGTCGGCAAGCGGCACAAGGTCATTCCGGGCGCGATCGTCGGTGCGATCGCCAACGAGGGTGGCCTGCGACGCAGCGACTTCGGGCACATCAGCATCCGCCCCGACCACAGCCTGGTCGAACTGCCTGCCGACCTGGCCGACGAGACGGTCGAGGCGCTGCGTGCGACGCGGATCTCCGGTGTCCTGATCCAGCTTCAGCTCGACCAGGGCGCGCCCTCGGGGCGTGCGCCGCGGGGTGGCCGCGACGACCGTGCCGGCGGCAAGTTCGGCCGCGGCCGGGGCGATCGGCCGTCGGGCGGTCGTCGCCCGCGCGACTGATCGGTCAGGGCCTGTCTGCAGGACTGAGAGATGCTCGGAACGGGTGTCGGCGAGTGGAAACTCGTCGGCACCCGTTTCCTGTAAATGCGCACGATCCTGTGACGGGAGTGACGCCTGCTCGGTAACGTGCCTCACAGTTTGCGGGTCGGGGATGGGCTCACTCTTCAGCTAGGAGGCACGAGCGTGGTCCACACGATTCGTCGAGGTCTCGTCGCGGCCGCCCTGATCGCGGGTGGTGCAATCGCTCTGGCCGCACCCGCGGCGGCCGACCCCGGTTCGGGTTCGATGCCCGGGAGTTCGGGTGGGAGCGGCAGTGCGAGCCTGTTCGCCGGCAGCGGTGACATCGCGATTCCCCTGCCGATCCCCAGCCTACGTGGTCTCGCTGCCCTGGCGGCGGCCACGACGCAGTCCGGGAAGCCGTACCTGTGGGGCGGCAACGGTCCCGACGCGTGGGATTGCTCGGGTCTGGTGCAGTGGGCGTTCCGCACGGTCGGCATCGAGTTGCCGCGGACCAGTCAGGAGATGGCGCGGTTCACCGGCGGCATGCTGGTCCCGCTGTCGGTGCTGCAACCCGGCGATGTCATCACGATGGACACCTACGACATCGCCGGCCACGTCGGGATCTACGCCGGCAACGGCATGGTCTTCAACGCGTACGGCACGGGTGTCCCGACCGGGCTGCGGCCGCTGTCGGACTTCCGGATCCACAACATCCGCCGCTTCTTCTGACGCGGCGCTGCGGTCAGCGCAGCACCTCGGTGAGGACCCGGGCCCCGGAGGCGCCGGTGTCGAACTGGGTGCGGTGCAGTTCGGCGTAGCGTCCGCCGGCGGCGAGCAGTTCGGAGTGATTGCCGCGCTCGACGATTCGACCGTTCTCGACCACGAGGATCAGGTCGGCCGCGCGGATGGTGGACAGTCGGTGCGCGATCACGATCGCGGTCCGGCCGTCGAGCGCCTCGCTCAGGGCCTCCTGGACCGCGGCTTCGGAGGTCGAGTCGAGATGGGCGGTGGCCTCGTCGAGGATCACGACCCGTGGTTGCGCGAGGAGCAGACGAGCGATGGTGAGGCGTTGCCGTTCGCCGCCGGACAACCGGTAGCCGCGCTCGCCGACGACGGTGTCGAGACCGTCGGGCAGCGACTCGACGAGAGCGGTCAGCCGCGCCCGGCGCAGGACCTCCCACAGTTCGTCCTCGGTCGCGTCGGGGCGGGCCAGCATCAGGTTGGAGCGCACCGACTCGTGGAACAGGTGCCCGTCCTGCGTCACCATTCCGACGGTTCGGCGTAGCGAATCGGTGGTCAGCTCCCGGACGTCCACGCCGCCGATCAGGACGGCTCCGGCGTCCACGTCGTAGAGCCGGGGGAGGATCTGCGCGATGGTGGACTTCCCGGCGCCGGAGGAGCCGACCAGCGCGACCATCCGGCCCGGCTCCAGCCGGAAGCTGACGTCGTGCAGCACGGCGCCGCCGGTGCGGGTGTCGAGTCCGGCGACCTCCTCGAGCGACGCGAGGGACACCTTGTCGGCGGAGGGGTACGCGAAGTCGACGGACCGGAACTCGACCGACACCGGGCCCGCGGGGACGTCGACGGCGTCGGGCTTCTGCGCGATGAGCGGTTTCAGGTCGAGGATCTCGAAGACCCGTTCGAAGCTGACCATCGCACTCATGACGTCCACGCGGGCACTCGCCAGTGACGTCAACGGTGAGTACAGCCGGGTGAGCAGCAGCGCCAGCGAGACGACCGCGCCCGCCTCGAGTTGGCCGCGCAGTGCGTAGAAGCCACCCAGTCCGTACACCAGCGCGAGGGCCAGCGCCGACACCAGCGTCAGGGCGGTGACGAACACCGATTGCAGCATCGCGGTGCGGACGCCGATGTCGCGGACCCGGCGGGCGCGGACCGCGAACTCGGCGGATTCCTGCTCCGGACGGCCGAACAGCTTCACCAGCGTCGCTCCCGGCGCCGAGAACCGTTCGGTCATCTGCGTGCTCATCGACGAGTTGTGGTTGGCGGCTTCGCGATTGAGTTGGGCGAGACGTGCGCCCATCCGGCGGGCCGGCAGGACGAAGATCGGCAGCAGCAGCAACGACAGCAGGGTGATCTGCCACGAGATCCCGATCATCACGATCAGCGTGATCACCAGTGTCACGAGGTTCCCGACGACGCCGGACAGGGTGTTACTGAACGCGCGTTGCGCCCCGATCACGTCGTTGTTGAGCCGGCTGACCAGCGCGCCGGTTCGGGTGCGGGTGAAGAACGCGACCGGCATCTGCTGGACGTGGTCGAACACGGCCCGGCGCAGGTCGAGGATGAGATCCTCGCCGATGCTCGCGGACAGCCACCGGGTGACGATCGCCAGGCCCGCCTCGAGCAGTGCGATCGCAGCGATGACCAGGGCCAGGCTCACCACGACGGCGGTGCTGTCCCCCGAGACGATGGCGTCGACCACGCGACCGGCCAGGACCGGTGTGGCCACCGCCAGCGCAGCGGTGACGATGCTGAGCAGCAGGAACCATGTGATGTGGCGACGGTGCGGTCGGGCGTAGCCCGCCACCCGGCGCAGCGTGGCGCGGGAGAAGGGGCGACGGTCCTGCTCCGCGTGCATCGCGTTGTACATCGCGTTCCGCGCGGTGACTTCCATGCTCATCGATCGCCCCTCTCATCGGCCCGGTCACCATACGGCCAGGGTCCGACACCGAAGGTAAGACCTCAACATTGCTCGAGGTCAATGGGCGAGCGCCGGTGAGTGTCAGTGCGCGACGTCGACGACCAGACGGGTGGGATCGCTCAGCGTGTAGACGCGGTAGCCGACATCCCGATGGGACAGCCCGATGAGGGTCTGCGCCCGCCCCTCGAAGATTCCGGCGTCGCGGACCTCGGTCACCACGACACCCGACTCGACCTCGAGTGGGTTGGGGCCCGCGTACGGTTCGACACCGGACTGGAACGGCATGGCCGATCCCTCGATGAGGACCTGGAGGATGCCCTGGCCCGCGACCGCGAGGGGCTTGCCGCTGCCCTGCTGATTCGCGGTGGACACGATCTCGGCCTGCCATCCGGGGCTGCCGACGCCGCCGAACTCGTACACCACGCGATCGAAGTCGTCGTGCTTGCCGACCCGGATGTCGGTGATGGTCAGCGCGGCGTCGGGGGAGGCCTGGCCGGTCTGCGGGGCGGCCTCGGTCGGGGCCTCCGTCATCGTGCCGTCGGCGGCCGCGAGCGGCGCGACGTTCGACGGGGACGCCTCGGACGTCGACGTGGTGATCGGTGTCGTCGACGAGGTCTGCTCGGTGTCCGGGCTCGAGCAACCGGCGAGCGCGAACGCCGCGACGGCGACGGTGGAGATGGCGAGCGTGCGGCGGGACCGAAGGTGCGTCATGACTGGCGATGGTAGGGCGGGCACGTTCCACCGTCACGGTCCGACGCGGCGTCGTGTCCGATTCGGTATGTGTGATGTAGGACGCGTTCAGTCGCCGGCGAGAGCGTCGCGGAGGTAGGCCAGATCGTCGGCGACACCGTCGGCGGGGGTCTCGAGGATGACGGGGGCACCGGCCGCGGACACGACGGCGGTCAGCATCGCGGGGTCGATCAGGCCGGTGGTGAGGTTCGCGTGTCGATCGCGCGCCGAGTCGAACTCGTCGCGCGAGTTGTTCAGGTGGACCAGGTCGATGCGTCCGGTGATCGCCCGGACCCGTTCGACGATGCCTAGCAGTTCCTCGCCGCCCGCCCACGCGTGACAGGTGTCGAGGCAGAAGCCGGCATCGAACTCGCCGACGGCGTCCCACAGGCGTCCGATCGCGTCGAGGTGCCGGGCCATGGCGAAGTCGCCGCCGGCGGTGTTCTCGATGAGGATCGGGACCGGGAAGCCGCCCTTGTCCTGCTGGCGTTGGAACAGCTTGCGCCAGTTCTCGATGCCTGCGGCCGGATCCTCGCCGTCGCGGACGTGTCCGCCGTGGACGACGAGTCCGACGGCGCCGATGTCGGCGGCCGCGGCGGCCTGGTCGGCGACGGCCTTGCGGGACGGCATCCGGAGCCGGTTGTTGAGGCTCGCGACGTTGATGACGTACGACGAGTGGACGACGACGTCGATCGGACTCGCGAGGATCTGTTCGGTCTGCGGGTGCGGTTCGGGTTTGTCCCACTTCTGGGGGTCGGTGAGGAACAACTGGACGATGTCCGCGCCGAGACGCTCGCCGGCCCCGATGGGGTCGGCATCCTGCCGGACATGGGCTCCGATCCGCATGACGTCGAGCGTAGCGGCGGAGTGGTCCCGGTCATCGAGAAACGCCCGGCGTCGGCGGCCGACACCTGGTTACGTGTCGGTCAGCACACCGACAGATGCGGGAGATTGAGACCACATGGGCAAGTTGGACGGAAAGGTCGCGCTCATCACGGGCGCCGGCCAGGGCGTCGGTCAGGGAATTGCATTCGCACTCGCCAAGGAGGGCGCGCGGATCGCGGTTTCCGGCCGGACGGAGTCGAAGCTGATCGAAACCTGCGAGGCGATCGCGGCGTTCGGCGGCGTCGCCGAACCGGTCGTCGCGGACGTGTCGAGCGCGGACGACATCACGCGTGCGGTGGACACGACGGCCGCACTCTTCGGCGGTGTCGACATCCTGATCAACAACGCGAGCCTCAACCCGTTGGGGCCGATCAACGATCTCGAGGCGGACTTCCTCGAGCGTGCGTACACGTCGGGTCCGATTGCGGCGCTTCGCACGATGCAGGCCTGCTACCCGCTCATGAAGGAGCGTGGCGGCGGCGCGATCGTCAACATGGTCTCGTCGGTCGCAGTGCGCTGGGATGCCAGTTCGTACGGCGGCTACGCGTCGGTGAAGGAGGCCGTCCGGTCACTCACCCGTGCTGCGGCGTGCGAGTGGGGTGTGGACAATATTCGCGTCAATGCTGTTGCACCGCACGCGATGTCGCCGGGTCTGCAGCGGTGGGCCGATGCGCGCCCGGAGGAGGCTGCCGCATTCGTCGCGAGCATCCCGATGCGGCGGATCGGTGACGCCGAGACCGACATCGGCAATGCAGTCGCGTTCCTGGTCGGCCCCGATGCGGCGTACCTGACCGGTGCCACGATTCCGCTGGACGGCGGCCAGGCCCGCTGGGCGTGAGCGTAACTCGGACGTAGTCCGACGATCCGGCCCGCCGGCCTCCCGGTGCGTGTGATGATGAGACTCTCACCGCATCGGGAGGACCCGGCTATGGCTGAGGAATTCAAGGAATTCACGGGTAAGGCTTTCTCGGGCAAGGTCTCGGTCGACATCCGGGACTCGACCCCGGACTGGGCGCCGTTCGCGGAACCTCGTGCGCCCGAAGGGGCGCCGAATGTCCTGTACGTCGTGTGGGACGACACCGGCATCGGCACGTGGGACATGTACGGCGGTCTGGTCGAAATGCCCAACCTGAAACGGATCGCCGACCGCGGTCTGCTGCTCAGCCAGTTCCACACGACGGCGCTGTGCTCGCCGACCCGGGCGTCGCTGCTGACCGGTCGCAACGCGACGTCGGTGGGGATGGCCACCGTCGAGGAGTTCACCGACGGGTTCACCAATTCGAGCGGTCGCATTCCGGCGGACTGCGCATTGTTGCCCGAGGTCCTGGGTGAGCGTGGCTGGAACACCTACGCGGTGGGCAAGTGGCACCTGACGCCGCTCGAGGAAGCGAATCTCGCGGCGACCAAAAGGAACTGGCCCCTGGCGCGGGGGTTCGAGCGGTTCTACGGGTTCCTCGGCGGCGAGGCCGACCAGTGGTACCCGAACCTGGTCTACGACAACCATCCGGTCGAGCCTCCGTACGGGCCGGAGGACGGGTATCACCTGTCGAAGGATTTGGCGGACAAGTCGATCGAGTTCATCCGCGACTCCAAGGTGATCGCCCCCGACAAGCCGTGGTTCATGTATCTGTGTCCGGGTTGTGGGCATGCGCCGCACCAGGTTCCGCAGGAGTGGGCGGACCGCTACCGTGGGCGGTTCGACATGGGCTACGAGCGGTACCGGGAGATCGTCCTCGAGAATCAGAAGCGGCTCGGCCTGATTCCGGCGGACACCGAACTGTCCCCGATGAACCCGTACGCCGGCGAGGTCAGTGCGGAGGGTCTGCCGTGGCCGGAGCAGGACACGGTGCGGCCCTGGGAGTCGCTCGACGACGACGAGAAGCGGCTGTTCTGCCGGATGGCGGAGGTGTTCGCCGGGTTCCAGAGCTACACCGACGCCCAACTCGGCCGGTTGCTGGACTATCTGGAGGAATCGGGTCAGCTCGACAACACCATGATCGTGTTGCTGTCGGACAACGGGGCCAGTGGTGAGGGCGGACCCAACGGATCGGTCAACGAGTACAAGTTCTTCAACGGGTACATCGACAAGGTCGAGGACGGGTTGGCGAAGATCGACCAGTTGGGCAGCCCGGAGACCTACAACCACTACTGCCTCGGCTGGGCGATGGCGTTCAACACCCCGTACAAGCTGTTCAAGCGGTATGCCTCGCACGAGGGTGGGATCGCGGACCCGTGCCTGATCTCGTGGCCGGACGGCATCGCGGCCCGTGGCGAGATCCGCGACCACTACGTCAACGTCTGCGACATCACGCCGACCGTCTACGAGTGCCTGGGCATCGATCCACCGCTCCTGGTCGGTGGCGTCCCGCAGCGGCCGCTCGAGGGCACCAGCTTCCGGCCGATCCTCGCCGACCCCGATGCGGCAACCGGGAAGCTGACACAGTTCTATTCGATGCTCGGGACCCGCGGGATCTGGCACGACGGCTGGTTCGCGAACACCGTCCACCCCGCCGCGCCGTCGAACTGGTCGCACTTCGACGACGACCGGTGGGAGTTGTTCCACATCGCGCGCGATCGCAGCCAGGTCCACGACCTGGCTGCCGCGCGGCCGGACAAGCTCGACGAGATGCGGGCTCTGTGGTTCGCGGAGGCGGAGAAGTACGGCGGGCTGCCGCTCAACGACCTCGACATCGTGTCCGCGTTCCTGCGGTACCGGCCGTATCTCACCGGCGCTCGCGACTCGTTCGTCTACTACCCGGACGCCGCGGAGGTGGGTCCGGGTGCGGCCCTCGAGATGCGGGGCCGGTCGTTCTCGGTGCTCGCGGAGACAGTCGTCGAATCGGCGGACGACGTGGAGGGCGTCCTGTTCGCGCACGGCGGCCGTCTCGGCGGGCACACATTGTTCGTGCAGGACGGGTTCCTGAAGTACGTCTACAACTTCCTGGGCGAGGAGGAGCAGGTCGTGGTGTCCACGGAACCGGTGACACCCGGCGACCATGTCCTCGGGGTCCGGTTCGTGAGGACCGGCGCGGCCGACGACCAGTTCACGCCGGTCGGGGACACGACGCTGTATATCGACGACCGTGCGGTGGGCTCTTTCGCCGGGATGCGGGTGCAGCCGGCGATGTTCTCCGGGGTCGGTGAGGGCATTCGCGTCGGGCGCGATCCCGGGCAGTCCGTCTCGGTGCTCTACTCGGCACCGTTCCGGTTCCGCGGTGGCACCATCGCCAAGGTGGTGGCCGACGTCTCCGGCGAGCCGTACCTCGATCTCGAGCGGGAGATAGCCCGCGCGTTCTCCCACGACTGACCCGTCATCCGCAGGTCGGGGTACAAGATCAGGGATGTCCCCGATGGTGTTCTGTCGGGCCCGCGGGTGAGGATGGTGGGCATGCCAACCGAAACCGAGTTGCCCACCGAAACCACAGTCGCCGCTCGCGCAGTCAACCTGACGAAGGTCTACGGGTCGGGGGACACCCAGGTCCACGCCCTCGCGGGCGTGTCCGCGGAGTTCGAGCGGGGGGAGTTCACCGCCATCATGGGGCCGTCGGGCTCCGGTAAGTCGACGCTCATGCACTGCCTGGCCGGCCTCGATGCGGCGTCGTCGGGTTCGGTGTTGATCGGCGCCACCGATCTGACGACCCTCTCCGACAAGCAGATGACCCAGCTGCGTCGTGACCGGATCGGCTTCGTGTTCCAGGCATTCAACCTGGTGCCGACCCTCACCGCCCTCGAGAACATCACGTTGCCGCTCGACATCGCCGGCCGGAAGGCCGATCAGCAGTGGCTCGACACCGTGATCGATCGGCTCGGGCTGCGGGACCGGCTCGACCACCGGCCCGGTGAACTGTCCGGCGGCCAGCAGCAGCGAGTGGCGTGCGCGCGGGCACTGGCCGGGCAGCCGGAGATCATCTTCGGCGACGAGCCGACCGGCAACCTGGATTCGAGCTCGTCCGGCGAGGTGCTGTCGATCCTGCGGGCCGCGGTCGACGAGTTCGGTCAGACTGTCGTGATCGTCACGCACGACCCGCGTGCCGCGAGCTTCGCGGACCGCGTCGTCTTCCTGGCGGACGGTCGGATCGTCGACGAGTTGCGCGAGCCCACCGCCGAGTCGGTGCTGGACCGCATGAAGAACCTCGAGACGGTCTGACGTCATGGCAGTGACCAATTCCCCGATGCGCAAGGTGTCGTTGCGCAATCTGGCCGCCCACAAGGTGCGGCTCGCTCTGACCGTGTTGTCGGTGGTGCTCGGCACGGCCTTCGTGGCCGGTTCGTTCGTGTTCACCGACACCCTGCAGAAGACGTTCGACAGCATCTTCGACGGCACCGCGCAGGGCGTCGACGTCCGTGTCAGCCCCGAGGAGCGGGGGTCGAGCGGAGTCCCGATCGCCGACGTGGACACGATCCGCGCGGTCGACGGCGTCCGGACCGTCGCGCCGGCCGTGGACGGTCAGATCGTGGTTCTGAACTCGGCGGGCAAGCCCATGCAGAACGGCGGCGCGCCGAGCATGGGCATGTCCTACCTGCCGCCGGACCAGACTCTCGGTGAGCCGACGGAGTTCGTCGCAGGCACGCCGCCGGAGCAGCCCGGTCAGATCGCGCTCAACCAGAGCGCCGCGACCCGCGCCGGCCTGGACGTCGGCTCGCCGACGCGAGTGCTGACGATGCGCGGCTGGAACGACGTCACGGTCTCGGGGATTTACGCCCCCGAGACCGACACCGGCGGGTACGTGGGCGCGCTGTTCACGGACGCGCAGGCCCGTGAGCTGTTCACCGACGGCAGCCACGTCGGCTACATCGATGTCGCCGGTACCGGCGCGTCGCAGGACGAGTTGCGGGATCGGATCGCCGCGGCCCTGCCCGACACCAAGGTGCAGACCGGTGCCGAGGTCAAGCAGGAGGTCAAGGACGGGATCGGCGAGGCGCTGAGCTTCGTCAACTACTTCCTGCTGGCGTTCGGTGCGATCGCGCTGCTGGTGGGCACCTTCATCATCTACAACACGTTCTCGATGATCGTCGCGCAGCGCCTGAAGGAGTTGGCACTGCTGCGCGCGATCGGTGCCAGCCGCAAGCAGGTGGGACGGTCGGTGGTGTTCGAGGCACTCATCGTCGGCGTGATCGGCAGTGCGTTGGGCATCGCCGCCGGCATCGGTCTCGCCTACGGTCTGCGGGCCCTGCTCAACGCTTTCGATCTCGGCCTGCCCGACGGCCCGCTGCAGGTGGCGCCGCGCACTATCATCGTGGCCCTCGTGCTCGGTGTGATCGTCACGGTCGTCAGCGCGTACGCGCCGGCGCGCCGGGCCGCCAAGGTTCCGCCGGTCGCGGCGATGCGTGAGGAGTTCGCCTCCACGGGCGACACCTTGCGGGTGCGCACGCTGATCGGTGCGATCGCGGCCGTGCTGGGTGTACTCGCCCTGGTCGTCGGCGCACAATCCACCGGCGGGGGCGCTGCGGCGATCGTCGGACTCGGCGCGCTGGCGCTCGTACTCGCGGTCCTGCTCGCGGCTCCGGCGCTGTCGCGTCCGGTGGTCGGAGGCCTCGGTGCGGTGTTCGCCAAGCCGTTCGGTCCGGTCGGGCGTCTGGCCCGAACCAACGCCGTCCGCAATCCGCGCCGCACCGCGGCGACGGCCTTCGCACTGACCCTCGGATTGATGCTCGTGTCGGTGATCGGGGTGTTCGGTGCGTCCGCCAAGGCGAGCGTGAACTCCCTCGTCGACAAGGGCGTGGAAGCCGACTTCGTGCTCACCGGCCCGCAGGGGATCGGGGTGCCGGCGGGTGCCGCCGGCGCCGCGGCAAGGGTCGACGGTGTCACCGACGCGATCTCCCTGCACGGCGTCGCTGCCAAGTTGGACGACGAGGACGTGTTCGGCACCGCGCTCAGCGGGTCGCCGGAAGGCGTGCTCTCCTACACGATGAAGGAGGGGTCCTCGTCGGTGTCCGGCACCGACATGCTCGTCAGTGAGAGCGAGGCGTCCGATCGTGGCTGGGCGGTGGACACCCCGGTGACGCTCACCGACCGTGACGGTGAGCAGGTCGTCGCGACCGTCACCGGCATCTACGAGGACAACCAGTTGCTGGGCCCGTGGCTGGTCTCGGATCAGGTGTACCAGGAGATGACGGCGCCGAACATGCGCACCGAGTGGGCGGTGCTGATCAAGGCCGCGCCCGGCGCCGATCCGACGACGATGGCCACCGACCTCGCCGCCGCGACCGATCCGTTCGTCGTGGTGCAGGTGCAGGACCGCGAACAGTTCAAGGGCACGCAGGGGCAGCAGATCGATGCGCTGCTCGCGGTGTTGTACGGCCTGCTCGCGCTCGCGGTCGTCATCGCGATCCTCGGCATCGTGAACACCCTCGCACTGTCGGTGGTGGAGCGTCGCCGGGAGATCGGCATGCTGCGCGCGGTCGGCATGCAGCGGGCGCAGGTCCGTCGCACCATCTATCTGGAGTCGGTGCTGATCGCGGTGTTCGGTGCGCTGGTCGGGGTGATCCTCGGTGTGGTGTTCGGCTGGGGCTTCGTCCGGACGCTCGCCGACCAGGGCCTGGACCAGATCTCGGTGCCGTGGGGGCAGGTGCTGGGCATGCTGCTGGGCTCCGCTGTAGTGGGTGTCCTGGCCGCGTTGTGGCCCGCCAACCGGGCGGCGCGGACGAGGCCGCTCGAGGCCATCGCCGACATGTAGTCGCGGCGAAACCAGGGACGGTACCTTCGCCGGCTTCGGCCGCGAAGGTACCGTCTTCGCGTGAGCAACCTGCAGGACATCGGTGATCGTGACGGCTGGCGCTGTTGGCTGTGCGACGAACCGGTCGACCCGGACATGTCGGTCAACGATCCGCGGGGGCCGAGCGTCGACGGCATCAGCACCGCGAAGAAGAGCAAGGGCAAGTCGGTGCAGGAGCGTCTGGCGCACCGGGCCTGCAACACGAAGAAGGGCGCGATCAAGCCGGTCGTCGCGTGGCCGGACGAGTTGTTCGTGGTGGACCCGGCGCCGATCATCGGTGTCGTCGAACAGTTGAGCCGCAAGGGCGGCCGGGTCGCCGTGGCGCGGTGCCCCGGCGAGGCGGATGCGCGGGCGGCCGGCGAGTGGCTCCTCGACCGTCTCTCGCGGCTTGCGCCGGACCTGGATCTGACCACCCGCATCGACTCCGGCGGCGGAGGGTATCTGCTGGTCCTCGAGAGCCGCTGAGCCCGACCGGTCCCGTCCGATCCGCCCGGCCGACGCGCCGCCAAAGACTCCTGTCGGCGCACGCCAGGAGGGTAACGTTCGCAACGAGGACAGGTCCGGGTTCGTGCGTGCGGAGGTAACCATCGATGAATCTGGCGCTGACACCGGAGGAACGCGCGTTTCGCGACGAGATGCGCACGTTCTTCCGGAGTGAAGTTCCCGCGGACATCCGTGAGCGGGTGGCATCGGGCGCGACGCTCGGTCGCGACGACGTGGTCCGGACGCAACGCATCCTGAACGCGGCCGGCCTCGCGGTACCGCACTGGCCCGCCCGGTGGGGCGGCCGGGACTGGAGTGCGGTGCAGCGGCACATCTGGCTCGACGAGATGCAGTTGGCGGCGGTCCCGGAACCTCTGGCGTTCAACGCCAACATGGTCGGTCCGGTGATCGCCACGTTCGGTTCGGACGAACAGAAGGCGCGGTTCCTGCCGGCGACCGCCAACCTCGACATCTGGTGGTGCCAGGGTTTCTCGGAGCCGGGATCGGGGTCCGACCTGGCATCGCTGCAGACCCGGGCCGTCCGCGACGGCGGCGACTACGTGATCAACGGGCAGAAGACGTGGACCACGCTGGCCCAGTACGCGGACTGGATCTTCTGCCTCGTGCGCACCGATCCGGACGCTCCGAAGAAACAGGCGGGGATCTCGTTCATCCTGGTGGACCTGACGTCCCCGGGTGTGACGGTGCGCCCGATCCGCCTGATCGACGGCAGCTACGAGGTCAACGAGGTCTTCTTCGACGACGTCCGGGTGCCGGCCGAGAACCTGGTGGGGGAGGAGAATGCCGGCTGGAGCTACGCGAAGTTCCTCCTCGGCAACGAACGCACCGGGGTCACCGGCGTCGGTCGTACCAAGATCAAGCTGGCGCGCGCGAAGGAGCATGCGGCGCGCACGGCGCTCGGTGCGGGCACGTTGCTCGACGACCCGCTGTTCGCGGCCCGCGTCGCGGAACTCGAGAACGAACTACTCGCACTCGAACTCACGCAGCTGCGTGTGGTCGCGGGTTCGGCGCACGGCAAGCCGGACCCGGCGTCGTCGTTGTTGAAGCTGCGTGGATCCGAATTGCAGCAGGCCGCAACCGAACTCCTCGTCGACGTCGCCGGACCGGACTCCCTGCCGTTCGATGCCGGTGACGACATCGAGAGTCCCCTGTGGGCGCAGCGGGCCGCACCGGCGTACCTGAACTACCGCAAGGTGTCGATCTACAGCGGATCGAGCGAGGTGCAGCGCACCATCATCGCGTCGTCGATCCTCGGATTGTGAGGTGTGGCATGGACTTCGAACTCGACGACGAACAGAAGTTGCTGCGCGACACGACGCGGGAACTCCTCGCCCGCAGCTACGACCCGGAGACACTCACGGCGGTCAAGGCGACGCCCCGTGGGTGGAGCGAGGATGTGTGGCGCAGGCTCGCCGAGACCGGACTGCTCGGACTCGGGTTCTCCGAGGAGGACGGCGGCTCGGATGCCGGCCCGGTCGAGGTCGGACTGGTGATGACCGAACTGGGCCGACGGCTCGCGCCGGAACCACTGCTCGATGCGATTCTGGTACCCGGATCACTGCTCGTCGATCTCGGCTCGGAGGAGCAGCGGCGGAAGATCCTGCCCAGTGTCCTCGCCGGCGCGGTGCTGCTCGCGTTCGCGCACGCCGAATCCGGGAGTCGGTGGCCGACGATGGAGGTGGGTACCAGTGCTGTGCGGCAGGGTGATTCGTGGAACCTGACCGGTATCAAGAATCCGGTACCGCACGGGGACTGCGCCGACACCGTCGTCGTGTCCGCGGCACTGCCGGACGGTGGTGTCGGTCTGTTCCTGGTGCACGCGGATGCACCCGGTGTCGTCCGGCGGCGGTACGGGACCCACGACGGATTGCGTGCCGCGCAGATCGAGTTCAGGGACGCCCCTGCCGAGCCGTTGGGTGACGGCGGCGATGCCGTCGTCGCGATCCGCGCGGCGCAGGTCCGCGGGCAGGCCGCGCTGTGCGCCGAGGCGGTGGGTGCGATGGAGGAGACGCTGCGGCTGACCACCGAGTACCTGCGGACCCGTAAACAGTTCGGTGTGCCGCTGGCGAGTTTCCAGGCCCTGACTCACCGTGCGGCCGACATGTACGTATCGCTGGAACTTGCCCGCAGCATGAGTCTGTACGCGACGATGTCGCTCGCCGACGGTGTGATCGATCCGGTGGTCGCGTCGCGCGTGAAGCTGCGGATCGGCCGGTCGGCCAGGCACATCGGGCAGGAGGCGATCCAGATGCACGGCGGGATCGGTATGACCGCCGAGTATGCGGTGGGGCACTACGTGTCCCGGCTGACCGCGATCGAACACACCCTCGGCTCGACCGACGATCACCTGCGGGTCCTCGTCGCCGACGTCGCGGGGCACGGCATGGTCGACGTCTCGGGCTGACGGTCTGCCCGGACTGCGTGAAGGAGTGGCCGATGGCGAACGGAGTCGAGTTCGTGGTCCTGGGTCCCGTCGCGGCCGAGCGCGACGGCAGACCCGTGGTGCTCGACGAGCAGCAGCGCGCACTGCTCGCGGCGCTCCTCGTGGCGTTCCCGTATTCCGTCGACATCGAGCGTCTGCGCGCGCAGGTCCGTCACCCGCGTGCGGGGGCAGCGGGTGACGGACAGGTCGGTGCCGGGGACACCGATCCGCTCGAGCAGGCGTTGGACGGTCTGCGCAGCAGGCTCGACGGTGACCGGGCGGGGCCCGGCGACAGCGTCCTGGTGCGCGAGGGCACGCGGTATCAGTTGGCGGTCGATCGTGACGCCGTGGATTCGGCACGCTTCGTCGACCGTGTCCGTCAGGGCGACGCATTGCAGGCCAGTTCACCGGACGCGTCCGCGCACGCCTACCGGGAGAGCCTCCGCGAGTGGCGCGGCATCGCGTATGCGGGGATCCCGTCGTCGGCGTTCACCGAGACCGTGTTCATCGAGACCGAGGTGGCACAGCTGACGGCGTTGCGGTACCACGCGCGGATGTCTTATGCGACGGCACAACTCGACGGTGAGGCCCCGGCGTCTGCGGTGGTCGAGGCCGAGGCGTTGGTGGCCGATCATCCGCTCGACGAACGGGCGTGGGAACTGCTGGTGCTGGGGTTGTGTCGTGCCGGTCAGTTGCCTCACGCGCTCGCGGCGATCCGCCGTTGTCGGGCCATCGTCGACGATCGCCTCGGTACCGAGATCAGCGCGGGGTTGCGGCGCCTCGAGACCGCGATCATGACGAAGGACAGTGTGTATCTGGAGTCGGCGCGGGTGTCACCGCCACCGCGGAAGTCGGGGTCGAATCTCGTCGTGCCGCGGACCCGGCTGATCGATCGTGAGCGGGACGTCTCGGCGGTCATGCAGTTGCTCGACGAGCGGCGGCTGGTCACCCTGGTCGGCACCAGTGGCGTCGGCAAGACCCGTCTGGCCATCGAGGTGTGCCGGCGGCGCGACGATCCGGACGGGCCGTGGGTCGTCGATCTGACGAAGGTGACCGACGGTGCGTTGATCCCGTCGACGATCGCGACCCTGCTGTCGTTGCCGGGCGTGGGATCGGCGACCCATCTGGCGGAGGTGCTGGCGGCTCGCTCATGTGTACTCGTCCTCGACAACTGCGAACACGTCGCCGACTACGCGGCCGATGTCGCACGGGCGATCGTCGCGAGGTGCTCGAAGATCCACGTGATCGTCACGGGCACCGCGTCACTGGGGATCGAGGGTGAGGCCGTGTACGCGGTCGAGCCGTTGCCGGTGGACGGCGCCGCGATCGAGCTGTTCGTCGAGCGGGCACGCGGTATCACCGCCGGTTGGGAGTTGGATTCGAAGAACACGGCGGCCGTGCACACGATCTGCCGTGTGATCGACGGACTCCCTCTGGGAATCGAACTCGCTGCGGCGCAGCTGCATTGGATGCGTGAGGACCAGATCGCGGCGGGCCTGGTGGGCCGGTACGCGCTGCAGCACGGAGGCTCCACCGAGGACGCGGTTGCTCGTGGTCGGCTGTGGGACATGATCGACTGGGCGAACCGGCTCATGTCGGACGGGGAGGCCCGCCTTCTGCGTCGGGTCGCGGTGTTCGCCGGGTCGTTCGATCTGGATGGTGCTACGGCGATGTGCATGCTGGGCAGCCCCGCGGAGGTGTCCGGTGTGCTGACCGCCCTCGTTCGCCGCTGGCTGGTGCGTGTCGTTCCCGGCAGTTCGCCCACCCGCTACCGGATGCTCGCGACGGTGCGCCGGTTCGCGCGGGAGCAGACCGACGATGCGGAGTCGATCGCGGTCCACGCCGCGCACCGGGCCTTCGTCCTCGCCCGCGTCGAGTCCGTCGCGGGTGCGCTGCGCAGTGCCCGCGCGGGACAGGCGATGAGCATGCTCGCGCAGGACCAGGCGGAGCATCGGGCCGCACTGCAGTCGGCCTTCGCAGTGGACGACGCGCACTACGCGCTCGAGTTGGCCGGCGGTCTCGCCTGGTACTGGTACCGCGTCGGCAACGTCGGGGAGGGGCTGCAGTTTCTCCGCACCGCACTGGATCTGGTGGCGGGGGACTGGCGCCCACCGGAGCCTCGCGTGATGGCGCGCGCACTGGACGGACTCGCCTCGCTCACCTATCTGACCGGTGATGCCGCGACCGCGGAGGACTCGGTGCGGCGGGGCGCGCAGTTGTGGTCCTCGATCGGTGAGACGGGCGAGGTGGCACGGGACGACGCCTGGCGGGCGCATTTCGTGGCGATGCAGGGCCGGCCCGAGGAAGCCGTCGAACTGGCCCGCCACTCGGTGCAGCTGGCGGCCGACCACGATGCCGGGTGGGCCGAGGCCGAGGCCCGGATGGTGTTCGGCATGTTGCTGCGTTCGGTGGGGGAGGTCGAGGCGGCACGTGTCGAACTCCGGGAAGCGATTCGGGTTGCGGAGCGGTGCGGCCACCGATGGGCTGTGACGTCGTCGACGTGGGCGCTGATGAAGGCCGATGCGGATGCCGGCGATGTCGAAGGCGCGTTGGCGACGATGCGGGTGCTGCGGGCAGACCTCCGGGAGGAGGGCGATGTGACGTCGTGGCTCGTCATGATCCACTCCACGGCGGCGGTGCTGGCCGCAGCGGGGCGTCCCACCGACGGTGCGGTGCTGTTGGGGGCGGTCGACGCCCTCGGCGCGCAGGCCGGTTTCCTGCCGGGGTGGATCGACGCCGTGGACGGGCCGATCGAGGCAGCCGTCGTCCACGATGCCCTGGACGACGAGGAGTACGAGCAGTACGCGGCCGTCGGCTCACACCTCACCCGCGAGGAGGTCAACCGATTGGTGGGCGAACTCGTCGAGGGGCCGGTGTCGGAATCCCGTTAGAGCCAGGGTGGCATCCTGCCCCCCGGTGATGATCCAGTACAGGGCCACATCGATCGCCTCCCCGAGCAGGCCGTGAGGGAATCTGGATGGGCCCAGCGTCGGGCTGCCGCAACACCGGCGAGTGGGACGACGTCAGCCGGCCGGCCGCACCCACTCGAATGCTCTTGCCTCGGAGCGTGTTCCCTCCGCGGTGCGGGAGCGGTTGGGTTCGCCCAGTTCCGTGAGCATCGGTGCGGCGATGTCCACGAGCCCGGTGAGGGTGCTCGGGGTGAGCCATTCGGGGCGGGTCGCGAAGGCGATGTCCTCGGTGGAGGTGTTGCCGCTCGCGCCGGGCGCGAAGGGGCAGCCGCCGAGTCCGCCGAGCGAGCCGTCGACGACGGATGCCCCGGCACCTATCGCGGCGAGGGTGTTCGCGACTCCGAGCCCCCACGTGTCGTGACCGTGGAAGACGATGCGGCGCTGCGGCGATTCGGCCTTCACCCGCCCGACCAGCGCGGCCACCTGCGCGGGCACGGCCTGGCCGAGGGTGTCGGCGAGGACGATGTCGTCGGCGCCCTCCCCGCGCGGGTCGTTCGCGATCGCCAGCACGCGCTCGACGGGAACCTCGCCCTCGAACGGGCACGTGAACGACGTCGCGATGCACAACTGGATGCGCCCGCCGACCTCGCGGGTCAACTCGATCGCCGTGGGCATCGCGGCGAGGCTGTCGTCCGTCGACCGCCCGATGTTGGCGCGGTTGTGCGACTCCGACGCCGAGAAGCAGTACTGGAAGTTGCGGGCACCGGCCGCCGCGGCCTTCTCCACGTGCCGGGGCGTGGCCACCCACACCCAGCAGCGGCCGAGTTCCTCCGGCGTCAGTTCGCCGATCACCTCGAGGGTGTTCGCCATCGGCGGCACCAGATCGGGCCGCGCCATCGAGCCGATCTCGAGTTCGGGAACGCCGAGGGCCAGCAGCCCCCGCGCGATCTCCAGTTTGCGTTCGGTGGGCAGCACCTTGCCGGTCAGCTGCAGTCCGTCGCGGAGTGTGACGTCACGCAGGATCGACTGCGGTGCAAAGGAGTAGCTCATCAGGCCTCCGTCTCGGCGACGATCCGGTCGATCTCGGCGTCGGGCAGGCCGAGCACGGTCGCCAGCACCTCGCGGGTGTGTTCGCCGAGATCCGGGCCGACGTGGTCGATGGGCAGCGACTTGTCGCCGATCACCGGCACGATCCCCGGGAAGCCCACCGGCTGAGGCGATTCGGCGCCGGTGTCCACGTCGAACGTCTGGATCATGTTGCGTGCGTTGTACTGCTCATCGTCGACGATGTCGGCGGCGGTGTAGATCGGGCCGGACGGGACGTTCGCGTCGTCGAGGATGCGCAGCGCGTCGTCGCGCGTGTGACGCGACGTCCACGCGCCGATCGCGGCGTCGAGTTCGTCGCGGCGCGCCCACCGTCCGGCGTTGGTCTGCAGGTCCGCGTCCGCCGCGAGGTCGGGGCGTTCGATGGTCTCCATGTAGCGCTGGAAGATCGCGTCACCGTTGCCGGAGATGATGATGCTGGTGCCGTCGCTGCACGGGTACGCGTTGGACGGCGCGATGCCCTCCATCCGGCCGCCGACCCGCTCACGCTTGACCCCGTACGCGAGGTAGTCCGGGACGAGGGACTCCATCATCGACATGATCGACTCGTTGAGCGCGACGTCGATGATCCGCTGCGACAGCGCGAGCGGTTCGCCGACGCGGGACTGCCGCTGGAACAGCGCCATCACGGACCCGAACGCGGCGTAGAGGCCGGCGATGGAGTCCCCGATCGACACACCGACGCGCACCGGCGGACGGTCCGGGTCGCCCACGAGTTCACGGAAACCGCCGAGCGCCTCTGCGACGGCCGCGAATCCGGGACGTTCGGCGAGGGGGCCGGTCTGGCCGAACGCGGAGATCCGGGTGATCACGAGGCCGGGGTTCACCGCGTCCAACTGCGCGGGCCCGATGCCCCACTTCTCCAGCGTGCCGGGCCGGAAGTTCTCGAGCAGGACGTCGCACTTCGCCGCCAGGTCCAGCACCAGTCGGCGGCCCTCGTCGGACCGCAGATCCAGCACGATCGACTTCTTGTTCCGGTTGATCGTGCGGTACAGCATCGACGTGCTGCCCGAATACAGGCGCCAGTTGCGCAGTTCGTCGCCCGTGCGGGGACGCTCGACCTTGATCACCTCGGCGCCGAAGTCGGCCAGCAGTCGGCCGGCGGTGGGGGCGGCGATGTAGTTGCCGAGTTCGAGTACGCGCACGCCATCGAGGGGTCGGTGGGGGCGCGCCGGGATGTCCTGCGTCATGTGTCGATTCAAGCAGTTTCCACGTCGGATTGGTTTTCCCGTCCATCGGGAAGTGACATGCACGGATGCCCACGCTTACGGTGTGCTGAATGAGACGTGGGCCACACCCTCCGTGTGGTCTCCCGACGACGGTTGGAGTTGATAGTGGGTCTGAGTTCGGATCGGATCGTGGTGGTCACGGGCGCGAGCCGTGGTGCAGGAAAGGGCATCGCGCTGGCACTCGCCGAGAGCGGTGCCAAGGTGTACGTCACCGGGCGGACGCAGACCGAGGGTGACGCGCCGCTGCCGGGCACGGTGTTCGCGACGGCCGAGGAGATCACCCACCGCGGCGGCACTGGCGTCCCGGTGGTCCTCGACCACAGCGACGACACGCAGGTCGAGGCGTTCTTCGCTCAGCTGGCCGAGGAGCACGGCCGCCTGGACATCCTCGTCAACAACGCGCTGAACGTGCCGGACGAGCTCACCAAGAAGGGTCCGTTCTGGGAGAAGTCACTCTCGCTGCTCGACGTGCTGGACGTCGGCATGCGGTCGAGCTACGTCTCGAGCTACTACGCCGCGCCGCTGCTCGCCGCCAACGGTGAGGGCCTGGTCGTGAACACGTCGTCGTTCGGTGGCACCTGCTACATGCACGGACCCGCGTACGGCGCCGGCAAGGCCGCAGTCGACAAGATGGCCCACGACATGGCCGTCGACTTCCGGCCGTTCAACGTCGCGGTCGTCTCGCTCTGGATGGGTCTGCTCATGACCGAGCGCACGAAGGCGGGCTTCGATGCGAACCCGGGCGCATACGACGGGCTGGCGGCGACCGCCGAGTCCGCGGAGTTCCCTGGACGCGTCATCGACGCCCTCGCCCGCGATCCTCAGCTGATGAAGCGCAGCGGCCAGGTGCTGGTCGGCGCCGAGGTCGCGGAGGAACTCGGCGTCAAGGACCTCGAGGGGAAGCAGCCGCCGTCGCACCGGCAGTTCCTCGGCAATCCGCCGGTATTCTCAGACGCCGTCATCGAGTGAGCCCGACGGGGCGCCGAATTTCTGGAACAGTGGTGGGCAGACGGCTCCTCGAGGAGGCACCATGCCCGTTCCCGATCGGTTCCCCGGTGTGACCGAACGCCGCGCGCGCATCGACGACCAGGTCCGCAGCTGGTGCGAGCGCGCGCGGCTGGAGGGTAGGCACCCGCCGCTCTCGGACGCCGCGGCGGTGCTGATCGCGGCCGGCCGGCTCGACGGCGCCACCCGGCAGATCGTCGCGGCCCGTCGGCGCGGTGGGCGCGCGCTGCCGTCGATCGGCGGGTTCGGTGAGCTTCGCCTGCTCGCGGACGAGCACGCACGGGTCCTGCGCCGGGCCGGGGCCATGCGTCCCGGTCCGGCGCAGCTCGCCTACCGGTACCGGGCCGCCGAGCTGGGCAAGCGGCTGGACGGCCTGCGGTCGGCGATGACGCTGTCCGGGGCCCACTACGCCGGCGGCGTGCGGGCCATCCGGCGTGAGCGGCGCGACGGCATCCATCTCGATCCCGGGCAGCGTGACGCGCTGTTCGACGCGCTCACCCGCACCCCGGCGCCGCTGCCGGTGCCGCGGCCGCACCTGCACGAGGTGCGCAACGCGGTGCTCGAGGGGACGGCGGCGCGGGTCCTGCGGGTGTCCGACAGCACGCGGGCGCAGGACGCGGGCCGTCGGGCAGCCGAAGCGCTCGAACGCGCGGCGGCGCCGGACGATGACCGGTTCGCGGACCGGTACGACACCCTGCTGTTCCTCGCCGGCACGCTGTACGACCGGATCGAGGGGTCGGCGGCGTGGCACTCGGAGTATTTCTCGATCCAGCGCGCCCAACTCGACCTCGCCGACGAACTGACCCAGATCGCCGTCGACACCGTCGCGCTGCGCGGCATCGTCGGCGAACTCGACGACGCGGCCGCCTCGACGCCCGAGGCTCGCGGGCACGTGGCGTTGCGGCGGGAGGCCCTCGAGCCGGTGTGGGACCAGTTGGTCGACCGGGTTGCCTCGCTCGCCCGGATCGGGGATCTGTTGTCGCAGGCCGAGACCCAGCTGCGCGCGATGGCGTCGATGCGGTGGGCCACCAGCCTCGACACCCGGATCGACGACCTGATCGCGCGTTCGGGCAACCGGGAACTGTCCGCGGCGAACACCCACCAGGTGGGGGACCAGCTGGGCGAGGTCGAGGAACTGCTCGGCACCTTCCGCAGCACCCTGGGTGGCGACATCGCGGCGCTGACTGCGCGTGGGGCGCAGTAGGGTTCGGGCGGTCGGGGAGACCCGGGTCTTCCGGTTGCGATCCCGGTAGCGGGCCACGGCATGCCAAGCTGTCGGCATGCCTTTGCGTATTCCGGACGAACCGGTCCTGCAGAACCCGTCCGAGGAACGGGTGTGGGACGCGTTGCTTGCGCAACTCGGGGACGGCGACCTGGTCGTGGCCGGGAAGCGGGTCACCGATCACCTCAAGGACCACGAGGTGGACTTCCTCGTCGCGACCGAACGGGGGATCGTCTGTCTCGAGGTCAAGGGCGGCGAGATCTGGCACGACGGGACCGACTGGATCCAGCAGCGCCGCCGCGGACCGGCCGTGATCGAGCCCGTGCGGCAGGTGCGGGAATCGTGTTACGCGCTGCGGAGTTTCGTCGAGAGCGACCCGCGGTGGAGCCACGGCCGGGTGCACTGGGACCACATGGTGGTGTTCCCGAACGCGGTGATCCCGCAGGAGTTCGCGCTGCCCGAGTGCCCGCGCTGGAAGGTCGTCGACCGCACGGAACTCGATCAGTTGGCGCAGCGGCTGGGGAAGGTCCTGGTCAAGAACCAGATGGGGCGTCCCGATCTCGGCGGGGACGGGATCGACCAACTCGCGGACGCGCTGTCCGGACGGGGGCTGCCGCAGCGTGACGTCGTGGCGCGGGCGATGGCGAACGAGGACGCCGCCGATGCACTCACCGCGCAGCAGGCCGTCGTCCTCGACGCGATCCGGCTGCTCCGTCGGGTCGAGGTGCGGGGTGGTGCCGGCAGCGGCAAGACCTTCCTCGCGGTGGAACAGGCGCGGCGGCTGGCGAAGTCGGGGCAGCGGGTTGCGCTGATCTGTTATTCGCACGGGCTGGCGTCGTACCTCCAGCGGCTCACCGAGACCTGGCCGCGCAAACACCGACCCGCCTATGTCGGTGAGTTCCATGCGCTCGGCCAACAGTGGGGTGCGCCGGACGGCCCGGACGAGAGCATCCGCACCGCCGACACCGTCCGCTTCTGGGAGCACGACCTGCCCCGCCAGATGGCGGCGCTCGCGGCGGAGCTCCCGCCGGAGCAGCGATTCGACGCGGTCGTCGTCGACGAGGCGCAGGACTTCGCAGATGCCTGGTGGGAACCGTTACTCGCCGCGCTGGGCGACGAGGACGACGGCGGCATCTTCGTCTTCAGCGACGAGGGACAGCGGGTTTTCGACCGGCAGGGCGTGCCGCCGGTCCAGTTGGTGCCGCTGGTGCTCGACCAGAACCTGCGCAACACGAGGCAGATCGCCGGATCGTTCACCTCGCTCGTCGGACAGCGGATGAAGCTGCTCGGCGGCGACGGCCCGGAGGTCCGCTTCGTCCCCTGCACGTCAGGCGACGCTCTCACGGTCGCCGACGACCAGATCGACGCACTGATGGACGAGGGGTGGCGCCCGGAGGACGTGGCGCTGCTGACCACCGGGAGCAGGCATCCCGAACAGGTGTCGCGGCAGCAGCAGGGCAGCGAGGAGTACTGGAAGAGCTTCTGGGACGCTGACCAGGTGTTCTACGGGCACGTTCTCGGGTTCAAGGGTCTGGAGCGCCGCGCCGTCGTGCTGGCAGTGAACGAGACTGTGGTGCAAGAGCGTTCGCGAGAGCGACTGTACGTGGGGCTCTCGCGGGCTCGCGATCAGCTGGTCGTGTGCGGCGACCCCGAACTGATCACGCGCGTCGGGGGTTCCGAACTGGCCCGGCGACTGGGCATCTGACCGCCGCGGGGCACGATCGACCAATTTCGAGGAGAGATGACGATGTTCGAAGCAACTTGGGAATCGGTGTCCGGGCGAGCGCTTCCGGGTTGGTACGACGACGCCAAACTGGGCATCTTCGTGCACTGGGGCCTGTACTCCGTCCCCGCCTGGGCGCCGCAGGTCGACGACATCCAGAAGCTGATGCGTGAGCGCGGACCGCAGGGGATGCTGCGGAACAATCCGTACGCGGAGTGGTACCTCAACTCGATGCGGATCGACGGCAGCCCGACGCAGCGGCACCATCGCGACACCTACGGCGACGGGTACCCGTACGACGGATTCGTCGAGCAGTTCGATCGTGAGTCGTCGTCTGCAGACCTGGACGCACTCGCATCGTTGTGTGCGCAGACCGGTGCCGGCTACGTCGTTCTCACCACCAAGCACCACGACGGGTTCACGCTGTGGCCGTCCGATCTGGCGCACCCGCGGAAGGGCGCCTATCGCGCGAAGCGGGATCTGGTCGGTGATCTGACCGATGCCGTTCGGGCACAGGGTATGCGCATGGGCCTGTACTACTCGGGCGGATACGACTGGCCGTACAACGATGCGCTGATGGACAGCCCGGCGGACCTCGCGCTGGCGGTCCCGCCCGGAGACGACTATCGCGAGTACGCCACCGCGCACGTGCGTGAACTGATCGACCGCTACGGACCCTCGGTGCTGTGGAACGACATCTGCTGGCCCGCCGGCGGAAACCTGGCGGGGCTGTTCGCGTATTACTACAACACCGTCGACGACGGCGTGGTCAACGATCGGTGGGCCGAGCAGGATACGAAGCGGGACAAGCTTTCCGAGTCGCTGCTGCGCGGCGCCGGAGAGCTGGCGCAGCGGGCGTGGCGCTTTCTGCCGGACGACAGGAAGGAACTCGTCTTCCCGACGTCGCCGCACTACGACTTTCGGAGCCCGGAGTACGCCCAGTTCGACACCGCCGTCGCAGAGAAGTGGGAATCGACTCGCGGCGTGGGCCATTCGTTCGCTGCCAACCGGAACGAGCGTCCGGAAGACATCGTCACCGCCACCGAACTGATCCGCTCGTTCGTCGACATCGTCAGCAAGAACGGCAACCTGCTGATCGGAATCGGACCAGCCGCCGACGGAACGGTGCCGGAGGAACAGCAGGCACCGCTGCGAGGGCTGGGCGAGTGGATGGCGGTCAACCGGGACGCGGTGATCGGCAGTCGGCCGTGGACGACCGCGGCCGGTACGACATCGGAGGGCACGCAGGTTCGATACACCCGCCAGGGGACCGATGTCTTCGTGTTCCTGCTGGACCTACCCGGAACCCGGCGTTTCACGCTGCGCGGAGTCGATCTGCGCGGCGTGGGCCGGGTCGAACTGCTCGGTGTCCCCGCCGCACTGGACTTCTCGGCGAGCGACGGTGAGCTCTCTGTCGAACTTCCGCCGCAGGTCCCTGTCTCGGCCACCCACGTGCTGCGATTGTCGGGTGCAGCCGGCTGATCGGCCGGCCGCCCCGAAAGGGAAGGCCCGCGGGCGCCGCGCGTCGGGGGTACGCGGCGCCCGCGAGCCGGTTCTCACATCACCAGCCGCGCTCGGAGAGGCGGTGCGGCTGGGGGAGCTCGTCGACGTTGATGCCGACCATGGCCTCGCCGAGGCCGCGGGAGACCTTCGCGAGGACGTCGGGGTCGTCGTGGAAGGTGGTGGCCTTGACGATCGCGGCGGCCCGCTCGGCGGGGTTGCCGGACTTGAAGATGCCGGAGCCGACGAACACGCCCTCGGCGCCGAGCTGCATCATCATCGCCGCGTCGGCGGGGGTGGCGATGCCGCCGGCGGTGAACAGGGTGACGGGGAGCTTGCCGGCCTTGGCGACCTCGACGACGAGGTCGTAGGGGGCCTGCAGTTCCTTGGCCGCGACGTACAGTTCGTCCTCGGGCAGCGAGGTCAGGCGGCGGATCTCCTGGCGGATCTTGCGCATGTGGGTGGTGGCGTTGGAGACGTCTCCGGTGCCGGCCTCGCCCTTGGAGCGGATCATCGCGGCGCCCTCGTTGATGCGGCGCAGGGCCTCGCCGAGGTTGGTGGCGCCGCACACGAACGGGACGGTGAACGAGAACTTGTCGATGTGGTTCTCGAAGTCGGCGGGGGTGAGGACCTCGGACTCGTCGACGTAGTCGACGCCGAGGGACTGCAGGATCTGGGCCTCGACGAAGTGGCCGATGCGGGCCTTGGCCATGACGGGGATGGAGACGGCCTCGATGATGCTGTCGATCATGTCGGGGTCGGACATGCGCGAGACGCCGCCCTGGGCGCGGATGTCGGCCGGGACCCGCTCGAGGGCCATGACGGCGACGGCGCCGGCGTCCTCGGCGATCTTGGCCTGCTCGGCGGTGACCACGTCCATGATGACGCCGCCCTTGAGCATCTCGGCCATGCCCCGCTTCACGCGTGCAGTGCCGGTAGTGCCGATAGTGGGGGTGGTGTCGGTGTTGCTCACAGCTGATTCTTCCTT
>NZ_JPOC01000072.1 GCF_000738775.1 Prescottella defluvii | reverse complement strand
ACTGGCCGCGCCGGCCAGCGCGGGTTCGTCGGCCCGGAGACGGCGCACGCCCCCCCCCAACCACCCGCTCGTCGCGGCCGACCACCACCGGATCCGGATCGGGGACAGCCGCCAACCGGCGCCAGAACACTTCTGCCACAAGGTGTTCCTTCGACGAGAAGTAGGTGTAGGCGGTAGCCGGCGCCACGCCCGCCGTCGACGCCACCGCGCGGACGGTCAGCCCCGCGAAGCCCTCGTCGTGCAGCACCGCGACCGCCGATGCGGTGAGGCGGTCGACAGTGTCGGCCTGCCGCTCGCTGAGGCGTCGGCGTGTCGATTCGAAGTGCACTTCACTGGACACGTGTCTGGACAATACTACGGTTGCGGACTACGGTCCAGACACATGTCCAGTCGGATTCCGAACACACTTGGAGAGGCCACGAGATGACGCTTCGCCCGACCGACAGTTCCGCGCTTCTGATCGACGGCAAGCTCGCGCCCGGCTCGGGGGGCGTGTTCGAGGTGATCGATCCCGCGACCGAGGAGGTCCTGGGGTATGCCGCCGACGCCACGGCGGCCGACATGGACGCGGCCGTCGCCGCGGCACGACGAGCGTTCGACGGCACGACGTGGTCGCGCGACCACGGCTTCCGCGCTCACTGCCTGCGCCAACTGCGCGACGCTCTGCGGTCGCACATCGAGGAACTGCGCGAGATCACCATCGCCGAGGTCGGCGCACCCGCGATGCTCACCGCCGGCCCCCAACTCGAGGGTCCGATCGCCGACCTCGGCTACTTCGCCGATCTGGCCGAGTCGTACACGTGGGAAACCGATCTCGGCGTCGCATCACCGATGGGGATCAAGACCCGACGCACAGTCCTCAAGGAGGCCGTCGGCGTCGTCGGAGCGATCACCCCGTGGAACTTCCCACACCAGATCAACTTCGCGAAGATCGGCCCCGCGCTCGCGGCGGGCAACACCGTCGTCCTCAAGCCTGCACCCGACACCCCGTGGTGCGCGGCACTGGTGGGGAAGGTCATCGCCGAGGAGACCGACATCCCGGCCGGTGTGATCAACATCGTCACCTCGACCGACCATCGACTGGGCGCCCAGCTCGCCGAGGATCCGCGCGTCGACCTGGTCTCGTTCACCGGCTCGACCGCGACCGGCAAGTCCGTCATGGCAACCGCCGCCGAGTCGCTGAAGAAGGTGTTCCTCGAGCTCGGCGGCAAGTCGGCCTTCGTGATCCTCGACGACGCCGACCTGGCCGCCGGCTGCGCGATCGCCGCATTCACCGTCTGCACCCACGCTGGTCAGGGCTGCGCGATCACCACGCGCCTGCTGGTGCCGCGCGAGCGCTACGACGAGGCCGTCACCGCCACCGCCCGCACCATGGCGCGGATCCGCCCCGGCAACCCGAACGATCCCGGAACCGTCTGCGGACCACTGATTTCCGCCCGGCAGCGGTCCCGCGTCGAGGACTATCTGAAGCTGGCGGTCGAGGAGGGCGGGACGATCGTCGTGGGCGGTGGCCGCCCGGCCGAGCACGAGCACGGTTTCTTCGTCGAACCCACCCTGATCTCCGGGCTGGACAACTCCTCGCGGGTCGCACAGGAGGAGATCTTCGGACCGGTCCTGGTGGTCCTCCCCCACGACGGAGACGACGACGCGATCCGCATCGCGAACGACTCCCCCTACGGGCTGTCCGGGTCCGTGTGGGGCAGCGATCCCGACCGCGTCCGGCACGTGGTCGACGGCATCCGGACCGGAACCCTCGCGGTCAACGGTGGGGTCTGGTACGCCGCCGACGCCCCGTTCGGCGGCTACAAGCAGTCCGGCATCGGCCGGGAGATGGGCGTCGCCGGGTTCGAGGAGTACCTGGAGACCAAGCTCGTCGCGGAACCCGCTACCGCCTAGCCGAATTCGATGACAGGAGACAAGCAGATGGGACGTTTCGACGGACGCACCGCCATCGTCACCGGCGCCGCGCAGGGCATCGGTGAGGCGTATGCCCGCGCCCTGGCCACCGAGGGCGCCGACGTGGTGGTCGCGGACCTGAACAGTGAACTCGGCGAGACCGTGACGAAGCAGATCGTCTCCGACGGCGGGTCGGCGGTGTTCAAGGAAGTCGATGTGGCCGAGCCGGATTCGGCGCTGGAACTGGCGTCGTTCACGATCGAGCGCTTCGGCCGGATCGACCACCTGGTGAACAACGCCGCGATCTACGGCGGGATGAAACTCGACTCGCTGCTCACGGTGCCCTGGGACTACTACAAGAAGTTCATGAGCGTGAACATGGACGGCGCACTCAACGTGTGCCGGGCCGTGGTCCCGCACATGCGCGAGAGCGGCGGATCGATCGTCAACCAGTCGTCCACCGCCGCCTGGGTGTACTCCAACTTCTACGGGCTGGCGAAGGTCGGTATCAACGGCCTCACGCAGCAGCTGGCGTTCGAACTGGGCTGGTCGAGCATCCGGATCAATGCGATCGCCCCGGGTCCGATCGATACCGAGGCCACCCGCACGGTAACCCCCGGCAACATCGTCGCGGACATGGTCAAACGGATTCCACTGCAACGCATGGGAACCCCGGACGACCTGGTAGGCATGTGCCTGTTCCTGCTGTCCGACGAGGCGAGCTGGGTCACCGGCCAGATCTTCAACGTCGACGGCGGGCAGGTGATCCGGTCGTGAGCGAACAGGCCCCCGACGTCGGGTACATCGGCCTGGGCAACATGGGCGCGCCGATGGCCACGAGGCTGCTCGAACGTCCTGGCACGCTGGTCGTCTGCGACGCCCGCCCCGAGGCCGTCGCACCGTTCGTGGAGTCGGGAGCCACGGCGGTCGCGACCCCGGCCGAGGTCGCGGACCGCGCGTCGGTGATCTCGGTGACCGTCCTCGACGACGCCCAGGTCCGCGACGTCGTCACCGGTCCGGACGGCCTCCTGTCCACGGCCCGGCCCGGCACGGTGATCGCGGTGCACTCGACGATCAGTGACGTCACCGCCGTCGAACTCGCCGAACTGTGCCGCGCCGAGGGCGTCGAACTGGTGGATGCTCCGGTCAGCGGCGGCGCGCCCGGCGCGAAGCAGGGACGTCTGGCGGTCATGGTCGGGGGCAACGACGCGGCCTTCGAGGCGGTGCGCGAACCGTTCGGGCACTTCGCCGAACTCGTGATCCATGCCGGTCCCGTCGGCGCCGGAACCCGGATGAAGCTGGCACGCAACCTGCTTCACTTCGTGTCGTTCACAGCGGCCTGCGAGGCCGGGCGCCTCGCCGAGGCCGCGGGGATCGACATCCGCGCGCTCGGCAAGGTGGTGCGGCACACCGACGCGATCACCGGCGGGGCGGGCGCGATCATGCTGCGCGACACGACGTCCCCCGTCGCCGACGCCGACCGCTGGCACTCGATCCTCACCCATGTCCGCAATCTCGGGGAGAAGGATCTCACGCTGGCACTCGCTCTGGGCGACCGGTTCGCCGTCGATCTCCCCCTCGCCTCCCGCGCGCTCACCGATCTCGGTCCCGGCCTCGGTGTCGGCACCGGAACCCTCGCCGATCAGTCGGCCCACCGGAAGGAAAACGCATGACGCACGACAACGGCGACGCCGCCACCTCCGAGAGGCGCCGACGTGGGGTCTCGATGATGAACGAGGTGTACGGCTGGGAGATGCCCGCGGACGTGCCCGGTGACTTCTTCGCCGTCACCGCCGACCACCTGTTCGCCGACATCTGGACCCGTCCAGGCCTGAGCGTGCGCGACCGGCGCCTGCTGCTGCTCGGTGCGATCGCGGCGCAGGGCCAGACAGACGTCGCGAAGATCCAGATCAACGCCGCACTCGGCAACGAGGAACTCACCGAACAGCAGGTGGAGGAGGCTGCGATCTTCCTGTGCCACTACGTGGGCTGGCCGCTGGGCACCGGACTGAACAACGCGCTGATCTCCGTCAAGGCCGATCGGCGGAAGGCGGCGCGGGCCGCGGAGCGGCAGCAGGGCCGGTAGTCCGGCGATTCGGTCACGGCGGTCGCTCGACGCGCGGATACTGATTTATAGAACACGTTCTACCCGTTGCATGTCGAAAGGATCCACCTCCATGTCTGAGCCGATGTCCGGGGCGACCCCCGTTCACCCCCTGCCCGCCGAGAGCGTCGAGACCTGGGACTACGAGGCCGACGTCGTGATCGCCGGCTACGGCATCGCCGGCGTCAGCGCCGCCGTCGAGGCCGCCCGCGCCGGGGCGGAGGTCCTGGTCCTCGAACGCGCCGGCGGTTGGGGCGGCGCGGCCTCGCTGGCCGGTGGATTCATCTACATGGGCGGCGGCACTCCGCTGCAGAAGGCGCTCGGGTTCGACGACACCCCCGAGAACATGAAGACCTTCATGATGGCCGCGCTCGGACCCGGCGCCGACGAAGCCAAGATCACCGACTACTGCGAGGGCAGCGTCGACCACTACAACTGGCTGGTCGAGTGCGGGGTCCCGTTCAAGGAGAGCTTCTACGGCCAGCCCGGCTGGGAGACACCCTTCGACGACGGCCTCATGTACTCCGGCGGCGAGAACGCGGCACCGTTCAACGCGATCGCCACCCCTGCCCCGCGCGGGCACGTCCCGCAGATGGCGGACAAGAAGGTCGGCGAGAAGGGCGGCGGCTACATGCTCATGAAGCCGCTCGTCGAGACCGCCGAGAAGCTGGGCGTGCAGGCGCAGTACGACATGCGCGTGCAGACCCTGATCACCGACACCACCGGCCGTGTCGTGGGGGTGCAGGCCAAGCAGTACGGCAAGGACGTCGTGGTCCGTGCCCGGAAGGGCGTCGTGCTGGCGACCGGCAGCTTTGCCTACAACAAGGACATGGTCGAGGCGTTCGCACCGCGACTGATCGGACGGCCGGGCGCCGCGATCGAGGAGCACGACGGCCGCTCGATCCGCATGGCGCAGGCCCTCGGCGCCGATCTGGCACACATGGACGCCACGGAGGTCGCGTTCTTCGGTGACCCGCAGATGATGGTGCGGGGCATCCTCGTCAACGGCCGCGGACAGCGGTACGTCAACGAGGACACCTACCCGGGCCGGATCGGGCAGCTCACGTTGCTGCAGAACGACAATCAGGCGTTCCTGATCATCGACGAGGACGCCTACGAGGAAGCGAAGACGACGCCGTCGTCCACCCCGTTCTTCCGGTTCCAGCCCAAGTGGGTCGCGGAGACGGTCGAGGAACTCGAGTCCGAGATGGGGCTGCCCGAGGGCACCCTGCAGGCCACGGTCGAGGTGTACAACAAGCACGCCGAGACCGGGCAGGATCCGGTCCTCGGCAAGAAGCCGGAGTGGGTGAAGCCGATCGGATCGCCGATCGCGGCACTCGACCTGCGCAATTTCACCGCCGGATTCACGCTCGGCGGCCTGCGCACCAACACCGCGTCCGAGGTGCTGCACGTGTCCGGCAATCCCATTCCGGGTCTGTTCGCCGCCGGACGCTGCACCGCGGGCGTCTGCGCGTGGGGCTACGCCTCCGGCACGTCGCTCGGCGACGGCAGCTTCTTCGGCCGTCGGGCCGGGATCAGCGCCGCCAGGGGCTGACCTGCCGCGCTGATGCCCCGATCGTCACGGACGGGGCGTCAGCGTCACGGTCACCGGCTGCCGGGTGTCCGGGGCGCGCAGCGTCAGGATCCGGGTGTCCGGGTTCCAGTTCTCCACGCGCCCGCCCAGGACGTCCGCGCCGTTCGGGAAGGTCCGGGCGGGGACGTAGATCTCGGTGGGCGCGGTGATCGACAGGTTCGGCACATACGTGAACTCGAGGCGGTCCGCGTCGGCCGTCCACGACGTCGGATCGCCGGCGATCGCGCGCGGGTACGGCTTGTCCAGCGTGGCAACGAGGTTCCGCTCGGCGCCGTCCTCGTCGTACGGGCCCCACGGGCCGGGGTCGCGGGACCAGTAGGAGACGCCCGCACCCATCTCACGGGCGGTGTCGTAGATCCGCTCCACGTAGTCCAGTGCGCCCGGCAGCGTGGTGTCGAGGCCGAACTCCCCGAGGATGATCGGCACGTCCCCGAGGTCGGCTGCTGTCCGCAGCGCGTTGCCACGCCACGCGTCGATCGTCGCGTCGACCTGGGTCCGGGAACTACCGGTGTATCCACCGCCGAGATCCATCGGCAGCGGATAGATGTGCGGACAGTAGGCGATCCGCTGCTCACCGTCGCGGGCGTCGTCGATGGGACGCAACCCACTGGGGCTGCCCCAGTTGGTGCCCATCGCCTGCGGCGCGACGCACACCCACGTGTCCTGGTCGACGGTTCGGATCGCGTCGGACGTCTTCTGGTACAGCGCGGTCAACGGTCCGGCCTCGAACGCCGGTCCCTGCAAGGTGCCGCCGTACGGCTCGTTCATGAGGTCGTACGCGATCACCGCGGGGTTGTCGGCGAACCGTTCGGCCACCGCGCGCCACGCGTTCGCGTAGTGCTCGGTCAGTTCCGGATGGTCGCCGGTGGTGTTCCAGAAGTTGTCGAACGCCCGCATCACGCCCGGCTCGAGGTAGTACATCTCCCACATGTCGTTGTCCCCGACCGGGAGTCCGTCTAGATAGGTCGCCCAGCCGGGAGCGCCGTTGCCGTCCATGCCACCCGGCGTGATGGCACTCGAGTACAGGTCCTGGTGCATGTCGAGCATGACGCTGTAACCGCGGTCGGCGTACCAGCCGACCCGATCGGCGACGCGGTCCAGGTACTCCTGGCTGTAGACGCCGGGTTCGGGTTCCACCGACCGCCACGAGATGAGGAACCGCACGAAGTTGGTGCCCATGTCGGTGTGCTCGCGGTCGAGGTCCGCCTCGGTGAACCGCGGCATCCCGTCCGGGGTGCTCTTGGCGCTCGACGCGGTGTTGAACCCGTTGAGAACCAACGCGCGACCAGCGTCGTCGGTGATGTAGGCCGTCGACGGCGCCGGGTCGGCTCTCAATACGGCGCCGATCCCCCCGACGAGAACGAGCGCCCCGACCGCCGCCACGGACAGCAACTTCACACGCCCCACAGCTCCACCACTCACTTTCCCAGCAAACCTGGACGATCGTCCTGCTTCCTGAGCTAATGTTGCGCCATGTCTGTCCAGAACGGGGCGTTTTCGGTGAGGCCACTGGTCGCACGCATCGCGGCGGGCCCGTGGCCGGCAACCATCACCCTCGTGCTCGTCTCGATCCTGTTCGGCGCGTGGACGATCACCGGCCGAGTCCTCACGTTCAATCCGGAGTTGTTGATTCCCAGCGCGATCGGGTTACCGTTCGGCATCCCGCCGTTGCGTCTGTTCCCGCTCGGCGACACCACGTGGACGTTCTGGACGGTCGACACCCTCGCCGCGCTGGCAATGATCGCGGTGGTCTGGGCGCGACTGCGGCGGGAGGTCCGCCGGCCGTTCCTCGCCGGTCTGCTCGCCACCGTGCTCGGCGTCGCTGCCGGAAATCTGGTGCGGATCGTGTTCCTCAGCTTCGAAACCCACCAGGGCATCGGCACCTACGTCATCGCGCTGCTGCTCGGCCTGTTGATCTCGGCGCTGTGGGGAGCCGTCGTCGGCCTGCTGGTCGGGTCGGCACACCTGCTCGACCACAGACTCCGCCGAACCACCGAACCGACGACGCAGGCCGAGCCCACCCGACGTCCCGCGAGGGCCGGAACACGCTGACGCTGGGCGCCACGCACCTCAGCGACCGTCCAGGATCTGGAGCAGCGCGCGAAGCACCTCGACCTCGTCCCGCAGCTTGTCGACGCCGAGGTCGGTGATCCGGATCCACGAACGGGTCCGCCGACCGGTGTACTCACGGTGCACCTCGATGCATCCCGCCCCGATCAGGACGTCGAGGTGCCGGCCGAGGTTTCCGTCGGTGAGACCGAGTCCGTCGCGCAGGAACACGAAACTGACTTCGTCGGATTCGCCGAGCATCGACAGGATCGCGAGTCGTGTCTTCTGGTGAACGATGTCGTCGAGTCCCACGACACGACGTTGAGCGCTATCCAACCCGCGCCAGCTCCTCCGACTCGGCGAGATAGCTGAGAACTCCGAGCGCCAGCGCGATCACCCCGAACGAGGCCGTCACAACACCTGCAGCTGTGGGATCTCCGATCATGTGGAGGGGCAACATCAACCGGACCGGCTCCGGGGCAGTGATCAGCCCGAGCATCGCTCCCACCGCCGCGGTCACCCACAGGCGTCGGCAGCGCTCCCGCCACCCGAACACGACGAATCCCGCAGCGAGCAGGGGCAGAACCCCGATGACAGACGCGGCGAAGAGGATCCACGGGATCGCGACGACCGACACCACGGCCGCGGCCGTGTACCCGATCCGCCTGCCCCTCGAGCCGATCCGGCTGCTCCGGCGGGACATCACCACCGCCAGCAAGACGACGGCGACCGGAATCGTCAGCCCCGGCACGAGGGACGACGAGGTGTCACCGCCGAACATCCGCCCCAGCCCGATCACCGCCGCAGCGGCGCCCAGGATCAACAGATTCGTCGACTCGACCCGGAGGCGCAGCCTTCCGACCCGGGCAGCATCCGCCGTCGCGAGAACCGACGGGATCGGGCAGTAGTCCGCTCCTTGTCCGGCCATGCCGTCACTCTGCAGTGCAGAGTGGCTGTTGTCAATGATCGCGCCTGGGAACGTGTCAGGCCGCCCGAGCATGAGAGTCTCACGTGCATGGAGAGCTCGCCGGAGTGGTCGAGGCGCCCTGACGCAGACGTCACCGCCGTGCGAGACGCGCCGGCCCCGTTCTCATGGCGCCGGATTCGATGACGATGCCCGGATGCACTCCCGGCAGCATCCATTCTCCCAGGGTGGGTCCCGTGGCACCCACCGTCACGCGTGCCAGCCGGAACCTCCCCCGCAGCCATGCTCGGGCAATTCCCAGGCCGCCGTCGGGCAGGGGCTGCGCAAAGCCGAGCGCGCCCACGATCGGTAGCCGCGGACCGAACGGGTGTGCCGTCGTCTCCACACGCCACCCGTCACCGACCGCCGCGCCGGTTCCCGTCACGTCCCCCTCGAAGTCCGCGAGCACCTTCGGCAGGGACCAGTGTTCGCGCCCGCCGTGCACCGACGGAGCCGAATCCACCGCGATGAAGGGAACCGCCATTGCGGGCAGGGCACCGACGAGCCGCGACGGCGCCCGGAGGACAGGGCTGGCAAGGATTTCCCGATACGGACCGACAGGTGAATCCAGATAGTCGACCATCATCGCGAGTGTCACCGGGAGCACCCGCCCGCCCGGGCCGAATGCCGACGCTGCGGGCGCGGCGCGGTGCCACCACAGCGTTGCGCGGACCGTCGCCGGCCACGGCGGCGGCGGACTCGTCGGCCAGTCCTCCCGGACATGCTCGCTCTCACGCACGCTCCACACGGGCGTCCCCTTCTGTCGTGTCGGCCGGCACGGCCGTCGATCGGCCCGCCGTAAAGATCGGCAGACGCAACGCTCCCGGCGCGTCGGCGGGAACGGTGGGATACGTCGGAGCCACCGGATCCACCGCCGCATACGGGGACCCGAGCCCGGGCCGAGGGTCGGCCTCTCCCCTGTTGGGCCACAACGCCATCGCACGCTCGGCCTGGGCAGTGATCGTCAACGACGGATTGACCCCGAGGTTGGCGCTGACGACCGAGCCATCCACGACGTGAAGCCCGTCGTGCCCGTACGCCCGCAGGTACGGATCGACCACGCCGGTTGCAGGACTGTCACCGATGGTGCAGCCGCCGAGGAAATGTGCGGTCATCGGGATATTCACCAGATCCAGGATCGAACCACCGGCATCGCCTCCGATACGTTCGGCTACCTTGCGAATCACTTTGTGCCCGATAGGTATCCATTCGGGCGGCGGCGTTCCCGGTCCCGGCCGACTGGTGAGTCGGCGGCGGCCGAACAGCCCCTTCCGGCTGGTGAGCTCGAGCGAGTTGTCGTCGGTCTGCATCACCAGCGCGATGACCGTCCGCTCGGACCAGTGCCGCACCGACAGCGTTCGCAGGAAAGCGCCCGGGTTCCGCAGCGCGACGCCGGCCGCCTTCAGAGGGCGAGGGACCCGGCCGCCGCCGTCGGTGAGGAGCGCCTGGAGCAGGCCGATCGCGTTGCTGCCCTTGCCGTACCGGACCGGCTCGATGTGGGTGTGGTCGTCCGGGTGGAACGACGACGTGATCGCGACACCGCGGGTGAAGTCGACCGACCGATCCCGCGCCGCCGCGGCCAGCACGGCCTCGGAGTTGGTCCGCACCACGGCGCCCAACCGTGACGACAGGCGTGGCAGCGCACCCGTCTCCCGCATCGACAGCAGGAGGCGTCCGGTCCCGTAGGTCCCCGCCGCGACCACCACCTGGTCCGCGGTGAATGTCGTTCGGCGCTTGCGTATCCGATCGGTGCTGCGTGCCGTGATCGTGTAGCCGCCGTTCATTCGAGGCCGCACCTCCTCGACCGTCGTCATCGGGTGGATCGCCGCCCCGGCGTGTTCGGCGAGGTGCAGATAGTTCTTGACGAGAGTGTTCTTGGCGCCGACGCGGCATCCGGTCATGCAACTGCCGCACTCGGTGCAGCCGGTGCGTTCGGGGCCGACCCCGCCGAAGTACGGGTCCGGGACTCGCGCGCCCGGTTCGCCGAAGAACACACCCACAGGCGTCGAGGTGAACGTCTCGCCCACCCCCAGATCGTCGGCCACCGCCCGCATCACCTCGTCGGCCGGCGTCACAGTCGGGTTCGTCCGCACGCCGAGCATCCGCTTCGCCTGCTCGTAGTACGGTCCGAGTTCGGTTTCCCAGTCGGTGATGTGCCCCCACTGCGGGTCCCGGTAGAACGGGGCCGGCGGCTGGTAGAGCGTGTTGGCGTAGTTGAGTGAACCACCGCCCACGCCGGCGCCGGCCATCACCAGTACGTCCGGAAGCAGGTGCATGCGCTGGACGCCGTAGCAACCGATCCACGGCGCCCACAGGTACTTTCGCAGCCGCCACGACGTCTTCGGCAGTTCGTCGTCGGCGAAGCGCCGACCCGCCTCGAGGACCCCGACTCGATAGCCCTTCTCGGTCAGACGCAGCGCGGCGACACTGCCCCCGAAGCCAGATCCGATGACCACGACGTCGTAGTGCGTCATGCGCGAGCCTCCGCACCAGCGGTGTCTCGGCTGCCTTCGTCTGCCGCCGTGAGCCGGTAGTTCTCGTGATCAAACCGCCTCGTCCGTCTCCGGAAACGCCACGTGAAGGTCGGCCACATCACCGAATTGCGCCCGCTGCTGTCGAGGTACCAACTGTCGCATCCGCCGGCGTTCCAGACCGTGCGGGCGAGTTGCGGATCCAGTCCGTCGTTGTAGCGCCGCTGCGCATCGTCGGTGACCTCGACGGTCGCAGCTCCCTCGGCTCGCATCACGCGCAAGGCGTCCGCGATGTACACGGCCTGCGACTCGAGCATGTACACGATCGAACTGTGGCCGAGGTTGGTGTTAGGGCCGTACATGAGGAACAGATTCGGGAACCCGTGCACGGTGGTGCCGAGATGCGCCGACGGGCTTCCCGTCCAGTGCTCGGCCAGGGTACGACCGTCCGCGCCGCGAATGTGTCGCGCCACCGGCGGCTCGGTCGGAGTGAACCCGGTGGCGAAAATGATTGCGTCGACCGGATACTCGTTGCCCGCATCGTCGACGACACCGGTCTCAGTGACCGCGGTCAGCCCCGACGCGACCACCGTGACGTCGCGGCGGGTCAGCGTCCGTAACCAGTCGTTCGAGAGCAGGATCCGCTTACACGTGATGGTGAACGTCGGGGTCAGCGCGGCCCGCAATTCGTCGTCGGGCACCTGCCCCCGCAGGTAGGCCTCCGCGCGCCGCTGAAACAGCCGCAGCAACCAGAGTTGGTGCGCCATACCGACGACGTAGCCCTCCTTCTGCGCGTACACCGCACCCCGCACCAGCTTCTGGGTGACCGGCAACGCGCGGAACAGCGCGCGTTCGAACCGTGAGACGAGCCGATCGTGCTTGGGAAGCACCCACGACGCCGTCCGCTGGAACAGCGTCAGGTGCTCGACCTGATCGACGATCTCCGGAACGAACTGGATGGCCGACGCTCCCGTGCCGATCACCGCGACCCGTTTACCGGTCAGGTCGTACCCGTGGTCCCACGTCGCGGAGTGGAACGCGGCGCCGGTGAAGGAATCCACCCCCGACACCTCCGGAAGCTTCGGCGCCGACAGTGCACCCGTGGCGGCAATCAGTACGGTCGCGGTGAGGTTTCCCCGTCCGGTGCGCACGCGCCACTGCCGGGCTGCGGCGTCCCACTGCGCCTCGATCAGTTCGCATCCCGTCACCGTCCGGTTCGTCACGCCGGTCTCGTCCGCGACGCGACGCAGGTAGGTGTGGATCTCGCGCTGCTTGCCGTAGGCGTACCGCCAGTCCGGATCCGGGGCGAACGAGTAGGAATACAGGGCGCTGGGCACGTCGCACGCACAGCCCGGGTAGGTGTTGTCCCGCCAGGTTCCGCCGACGTCGTCGGCGCGTTCGATGACCAGCAGATCCGCGGCCGGGTCCTCCCTCAGGAGCGTGGCCGCCAGCCCGATACCGCCGAACCCCGCGCCGACGACCAGCGTGTGGACGTGAGGCGGCAGGGACATCTGTCCGGATTTCACTCGGTCACCATCGCTTTCCAGACGGGCAGCAGGCGATCGCGCAACTGCCGATCGGCTTCGGGGGTGCGAAACAGGGCGGAGACCGCCAGGCCCCGGGCGATCTCGATACTCAGGTCGACCGCGTCCGGGCTCATACGATCGCCCACGATCTCGGCGAATCCCAGGCGCAGGGCGTCACCCACCTTGCGTTCCAGCGGAATCATCGCCTCGTGCAGCGCCGGATCGGTGCGGGCCGCGACCCAGAGTTCGAGGGCCGCGTAGAAGAGTGGTCCGGTGAACGCATCGCAGAGCGTCTCGAGACCGCGCTCGGGGTCGGGACGCGCGCGGAGAAGCTCGGCCATGCGCTTGTCCACCAGGTGGCCGACCGCGGCCACGACCAGCGACTCCTTCGTGGGGAACTGGTGCAGTTGCGCGCCGCGCGACACCCCGGCCCGCTTGCTCACGGCCTGGCTGCTGGTGCCGGCGTAGCCGACCTCGACCAACAGATCGATAGTCGCGTCGAGGAGCTTTCCGCGCGTCGCCGCACTGCGCTCGGCCTGCGTGCGGGATGTGGATGCTGTGCCCTGAGTCACATGTCGACCGTAGCGAGGAACTTACAAACAGTCCAGACTGTCGGCAAATTTGTTTTGAAACGAGGCCGGCCCGCCCCGCACAATGCGGAGCGGGCCGGTCGAGGACAGTCGGGTCAGGCCAGCGAAGCGTGCCAGACGAGTGCCGCAGCCAGCGCGCCGATGCCGTTGAGGGACCAGTGCAGCGCGATGGGCGCAAGCAGGCTTCCGCTGCGGCGGCGCAGCCACGTGAAGACGAAGCCGGCGGCGGCGGTCGCGGCGACCGCGCCGGCGATGCCGAGGATCTGGCCGACGACGCCGCTGCCGAGGATTCCGGTGAGGCCGCGATTGTTGGTGGTCAGCCCGAGCGACGACGCGATGTGCCACAGGCCGAACATGAGTGAACCGGCCGCGAAGACACCGCGGACGCCGGAGACCCGGGACAAGGTCCCCTGAAGCACACCGCGGAACGCGAGTTCCTCCGGGATGACCGTCTGGAGCGGGATCACGATCATCGATGCGATGAGGGCGCCGGAAATGGTGGCGTAGCGGTCGGCCATGAAGAACTGCCGAGTGAAGGGCAACGCGATCCCGATCCCGACGACGGCGAGCACCAGCCCGACGGACGCGAGCGCGTACAGCGTTCCCTTGCGCCATTGCCGGGGCGAGAGTCCGAGTTCCGCCCAGCCCAGGCCGCGCCGACGGGTCAACGCTACGAGGATCACCGCGGAGATCGGAACGGTCGCGATGCTCGCCCACGGGGTGGTGAAGTGCGCGATGAGATTGGTCGAGACGAGCACCGCGACGACGACGGCCACATCGAGCCACGCGTGTACTGCTCGGATGCGATGCAGTCCGGCCGCGTGTCCGGGGCCGGGCTTCATGGAGTGGCCCACGCCCACAGTTTCGACAGTCATGTGCGGTGTTGCCCCCAACCCCCGCGGCTCGTCACGAGAAAACGCGCCACGGCTCGTTATCTGGTTGTTACCTATTCAAGGGTACGGAAACCCGGAGGCCCACCGCGAGTGACCTCGAACACACAATGTTCGGCACACCTCGATGATATGCGCGCAGCCGACGCCCCGATTCGGGACGTTCACGCCGCGCAGCTAGCCTGAACGTCGAACTTCGCACCCCCGTGTTCAGGAGAGATGATGGCCGAATTCCTCTACGAGGACCTGCTGCCGATCGGTGAAGACCCCACCGAGTACCGGCTGCTCACCACCGAGGGGGTGTCCACCGTCGAAGGACCGGACGGCCGCACCTTCCTGCAGGTCGAGCCCGAGGCCATGCGCCTCCTCACCGAGACGGCACTGCACGACATCTCGCACTACCTGCGCACCGACCACCTGAAGCAGGTCGCGAGTATCCTCGACGATCCCGAGGCGTCGAACAACGACAAGTTCGTGGCCCTCGATCTGCTCAAGAACGCGAACATCGCCGCGGCCGGCGTGCTGCCGATGTGCCAGGACACCGGCACCGCGATCGTCATGGGCAAGCGCGGCCAGCAGGTACTCACGCCGGGCGACGACGAGGAGTCGATCGCGCGCGGCGTGTACGACGCGTTCACCAAGCTGAACCTCCGGTACTCGCAGAACGCCCCCATCACGATGTGGGACGAGAAGAACACCGGCAACAACCTGCCCGCGCAGATCGAGCTGTACGCCGACACTACGAAGGGCCACGAGAACTCCTACAAGTTCCTGTTCATGGCCAAGGGCGGCGGGTCGGCGAACAAGTCGTACCTGTACCAGGAGACCAAGGCGATCCTGAACCCGGACTCGATGATGCAGTTCCTCGAGGCCAAGATCCGTTCGCTCGGCACCGCGGCCTGCCCGCCGTACCACCTCGCGATCGTCGTCGGCGGCACCTCCGCGGAGTTCGCGCTCAAGACGGCCAAGTACGCGTCCGCGCACTACCTGGACGAGCTGCCGACCGAGGGCGCGATCACCGGCCGCGGCTTCCGCGATCACGAGCTCGAGAAGAAGGTCTTCGAGCTCACTCAGAAGATCGGCATCGGCGCGCAGTTCGGCGGCAAGTACTTCTGCCACGACGTCCGCGTCGTCCGGCTCCCCCGCCACGGCGCGTCGCTGCCCGTCGCGATCGCCGTCTCCTGCTCCGCGGACCGTCAGGCGAAGGCCAAGATCACCCCCGAGGGCATCTTCCTCGAGCAGCTCGAGTTCAACCCCGGCCAGTTCCTGCCCGAGGTCACCGACACCCAGCTCGACGCCGACACCGACGGCATCTCGGGCACAGGCAAGGGCGCCGCGGTCAAGATCGACCTCACCCGCCCGATGCCGGAGATCCTGGCCGAGCTGTCCAAGCACCCGGTCAAGACCCGCCTGTCGCTGACCGGTCCGCTGGTCGTCGCGCGCGACATCGCGCACGCGAAGATCAAGGAGCGCCTGGACGCCGGCGAGGAGATGCCGCAGTACCTCAAGGACCACCCGGTGTACTACGCCGGTCCGGCCAAGACCCCCGACGGCATGGCGTCCGGCTCGTTCGGCCCCACCACCGCCGGCCGCATGGACAGCTACGTCGAGCAGTTCCAGGCTGCGGGCGGCTCGATGGTCATGCTGGCCAAGGGCAACCGGTCCAAGCAGGTCACCGACGCATGCGACACGCACGGCGGCTTCTACCTCGGTTCCATCGGCGGCCCCGCGGCCCGGCTGGCACTGGACTGCATCAAGCACGTCGAGGTCATCGAGTACGAAGAGCTCGGCATGGAAGCAGTCTGGAAGATCGACGTCGAGGACTTCCCCGCGTTCATCGTCGTCGACGACAAGGGCAACGACTTCTTCGCCCACACGGGCGAGGTCACCCTCACGATCGGCAAGCGCCCCGGCCTGTGAGCTGAGCGGTAGGGTTTCCGAATCCCGAAGGCCCGGTGAAGCATTCGCTTCACCGGGCCTTTCGTCGTCTTTGCCGTGTGCGGCGGGCGCTCTTGCCAGGATCCACCGCACGGGCTTGACTGGAACCCGGATCTCCCATCGCCGCACCCGGAGCGAGGAACCCGATGTCGACCCATCGAGCAGTGCACGTCCAGTCCCCCGGCGACGCGTTGACCCTGGTCGACGTCGACACGACGTCACCCGGGCCCGGACACGTCCGTATCACGGTCGCTGCGTGCGGTGTGTGCGGCACCGACCACGGATTCGTCAACGGCGGATTTCCCGACATGTCGTGGCCACTCACTCCCGGACACGAAATCGCCGGAACGATAGCCGAACTCGGTACCGGGGTCGGGAACTTCACGGTCGGTGACCGAGTCGCCGTCGGGTGGTTCGGCGGCCACTGCAACGAATGCGTCCCCTGCCGCAAGGGAATCTTCATCCACTGCGAGAGGATGCAGGTGCCGAGCTGGCAGTACCCGGGCGGCTACGCCGAATCGGTGATCGCCCCTGCCAACGCGCTCGCCCGGATTCCGGACGAACTCTCCTTCGCGGAGGCCGCGCCGATGAGTTGCGCCGGGGTGACGACGTTCGATGCGCTCCGGAAGACCCGGGCCCGGCCCGGTGACCGCGTCGCGGTCCTCGGCGTCGGCGGCCTCGGACACCTCGGCGTCCAGTTCGCCCGGGCGATGGGATTCGAGACGGTCGCCATCGCCCGCGGACCCGGCAAGGCCGAGGACGCACGCCGATTCGGCGCCCACCACTACGTCGACTCCACGGCAGGCGACGTAGCCCAGGCGCTGCGCGCCCTCGGCGGGGTGTCCGTGGTGCTCGCAACGGCCGCGAATTCCACGGCCATGGCCGATACCGTCGGAGGACTGGTTCCGCAGGGGGAACTCGTCGTCGTGGGTGTCACCCCCGACCCGCTCCCGATCAGTCCGCTGCAGCTGATCACCCCCGGAGTCAGTGTGACCGGCCATCCGTCCGGCACCGCCCGGGACGTCGAGGAGACGATGCAGTTCGCGATCCAGTCCGGGGTGCGTGCGCAGATCGAGCAACGCCCACTGGCCGACTCCGCGGACGCCTATGCCGCCATGGACGAGGGACGCGCGCGGTATCGCATGGTGCTCACCATGTGATCGACGACGACTCCGCCGCGTCAGTTTCAGAGTACGAACGGGATCAGCCGCTTCGTGCGGTGCATGTACCGCCGGTACGGCTCACCCAGTCCTTCGACCAGCACCCGCTCCTCGTGCGGGATCCGCACCACGTACGCGGCGGCGAGCGCAAGGACGGTCAGCGGCGCAAGCCAATTCGTGTAGGCGACGGTGAATCCCAGCGCGCACACCAGCGCTCCCGTGTACGACGGGTGCCGGATGCGGCGGTACAGACCGGTGTCGATCACCGACTGTCCCGGCGCGGTCTGCACCTGGAAGGTGAACGCGGGTCCGAGTTCGTGGACGGCCCGCAGCCGCAGGCCCTGCCCGGCGGCGGCCACCAGCAGCCCGAGCCAGAAGTACCACCAGGCGCCCGTCGTGATCACCGTCGTCGATACCAGCACGCTCACCGCGGCACCACCGACGTACGAGATCGTCAGGCCGAGTCCGACCGCGACACCTGTCCATCCGTCACGGTGCGACGATCCACCGGGATGTGTTCGTCCGATCCGATACTCGGAGAACAGCAATGTGACGAACGCGAACGCCAGTATCACCGCGGCGGCCGGTTCGGTGGCGAAAAGCGGTAGGGGCTCAGCCATCATCCGAGTGTGCGCCGCCGGCCCCCGCGCTGTGCCCCGATTCGCGACTACGCGGGATCCGTCGTCGCGTCAGCGCACTGCGAGGACGTGGAACATCGTGTGCTGTCCGCCTTCCGGGTTGAAGTTGTCGTCGGCGACCAGGACGAGGGTGCGGGTACCGTCCTCGAGGGTCGGACCCCAGGTGATGCCCTCGACATTGTCCGGGTTGGCGCCGGTGTCGGCGAAATCGAACAACAGTTTCTTCGGCATCGGGGTTTCGTCCCCGTCGAGCGAGGCCTTGCCGTCGACGGATGTCGCGCCGGCGGTGGTCGTCCAGTACACCTGGACCTCGACGCCCTTGCCCGGCACCGTTCCGCGTTCGATGACGAGGTATTCGTCGGTGCCGACAGCCAAGATCTCGGTCGCCCCGCGGTCCGCCTTCAGCGTCCAGCCCGTGGTGTCGACGACATCGGGATAGTCACCGCTGATGGGGTCCACCGAGTAGACGAACTCGTCGATCACATCGCCACTGGCACTGTCGAACACGAGGACGCGCGAGTCCGTGCCGTTCTCGGGTGTTGCGATGGTTCCGTCCTGCACGAGCGAACTCTCCGTCAGCGCAAGCAGCCTGGAGCCGTCCGCAGAAAAGGTCAGTCCCTCGAACGCCAGGTTGTTTCGGACTCCGGAAGACTGCTGCCCGTCGGGCGCGGCAACCGGAAGATAGTGCTCCGGCAGCCCGAAGTCCTTCGACATTCCGCCGTCTGCGACCGCCATGCGGACGAACGGCGCGATGGACTTGGAGGCGTCGCCCTCGCTCGAATAGACGACATCGGTGGCCCCGGGCACGCGGCGGATCGATTCCGGGTCGACACCCTTTTCCGGATACGGCCGGCCATCCGCGTCGGTCAGCAGGGTGATCCCGATGAACTCCGGAGCCGACGCGGTGAACCTTCCGTTCCCGTCGAGCCCCAGATCGAGTGTGTACGCACGGGCCGGACCGTTCTGCGCACGGTCGTCGCTCACCACGAGGTAGCTGTCGGTGCCGGGGTCGTAGTCGATGCCGGACAGACCACCCAAGGTCGTGTCGAACGGATCGAGACCGTCGGGAACCTGCATGGTGGACAGATGTGTGACGGACAGGCCCTCGGCCTCAGTAGTGGAGTCGGCGTCGGCGTCGGCACAGCCGGCGAGAAGGACCAGCAAGGGCACAGCGACCAGTGAGCTTCGATTTCTTCGGTGCATTGGAGAGATCGTGGTCGGCAGCGGTGAACCGATCACCATGCTCGGGTGACCGAGAAGCAACGCCCCAGTAGCTAGTCCGTGACGGGGGTTCCGGAGGCTTCGACCACCCCGGCCTCCACTGCCGCGGCCCGGTACGCGTGCGCGAGAGTGTCGACGGTGTCGTGGGCGTTGAGACCGCTCGGGTTCGGCACCACCCACAGCTCCACACCCTCGAGGCCGTCGGGTTGTCGGCCCTTCCGTGCAGTCCGCACCCCGAACGCGGCCCGGTAGGCTGTGATTCCGGCGACCGCGACCACCCGCGGTCGCACCGTCGCCACCACCTCGCGCAGCCGCTGCCCACCCGCGCGCAGTTCCTCGGCGGTGAGCTCGTCGGCCCGGGCCGTCGCGCGCGCAACGAGATTCGTGATGCCCACACCGCGTCGGACGAGCAGGTCCCGGTCGGCGGCGGACATTCCGGCGGTGGGATCGATCGACCGATCGACGATCCCGGCCCGCAGCAGAGCCGGATAGAAGCGGTTGCCCGGACGCGCGAAGTGCGCCCCGGTGGCGGCCGTCCACAGCCCCGGATTGATCCCCACGAACAGCAGGCGGCAGCCCGGACCGATCAGGTCCGGGACCTCCCTGTCACGGAACGACTCGAGTTCGGCGCGGCTGAATCCCATGAGGACAGCGAACCGCACCGGTCAGGTGCCGGCCAAACCCGTCAGGATCCCTCGTAGGCCGCGCGGATGGCCCCGATGTCGAGTTTGCGCATCCCCAGCATCGCCTGCGTGGCCCGCTGCGCGCCCGCGGAATCCGAGCCCCCGATGTACGAGCCCAGGGCGGCGGGAATGATCTGCCACGACACCCCGAACCGATCCTTGAGCCACCCGCACTGGCTCTCCTGCCCGCCGGCGGCCGTGAGCTGGGTCCAGTACGCGTCGACCTCGGACTGGTCGGCGCAGCTCACCTGGAAGGAGATCGCTTCGTCGAACGTGAACTCGGGCCCGCCGTTGAGGATCGTGAACGTCTGCCCGTCCAGTTCGAATTCGATCGTCAGCGCCAGCCCCTCGGGACGGTGCATGCCGGGGCCGTAGCGGGAAATGTTCACGATCTTCGAGTTCTTGAACACCGAGACGTAGAACTGTGCGGCCGCCTCCCCCTCGGTGTCGAACCACAGGCACGGAGTGATCTTCTGCATGCTGAGTCAGTCCTTCCGGTCGCGAACAGTCGAGACGTGCTCTTCGGGGTAGACCGTGGCGGCGCCGGGAACTGCTCGATCAGCCGCCGTTGGTGAGCGTACGACGGCACACCGCCCGTCGCGCTGTGCACCGCCGACGCGGAGGAAATTCGAACGCTGCCCACGTCCTGGACGGTCGTCCACCCTTCTTTTCGCAAACCGGCGTGTCCCGCATCCCCCTGCGCTATATTTCGGCCGCATAACAGTCAGTCAATCGCCCCGCCCTGGAAGGGTTTGCAATGAACCTCAATCTCATCTCGCTGTTCCCGCCGCGGGTCATCGAAAGCATCCTGGACTTCGGCAGCTCGTTCTACCTCAGCTGACTTCGGCGACGGGTTGCGCTCGAGCTCAGTTCGGCGCAGCTACGTCCCCTTCACGTTGAGGACCTGCCGCAGTTCGTGCCGGATGTCCACGAGATCCCGGGCGTCGTCCATCACCACGTCGATGTCCTTGTAGGCGTCGGGGATCTCGTCGACCCACTCGGCACCGTGCCGGTACTCGATACCCTCCATCCGCCGGGCCAGGTCGTCGACGGTGAACCGCTTCCGGGCCTGCGTGCGGGAGAACTGCCGACCGGCGCCGTGCGGAGCGGAGCACAGTCCCCGTGCGTCCCCCTTTCCCCGCACCACGTACGAGCGGGTGCCCATCGAACCCGGGATGACGGCGTCCACCCCCTCGTGTGCGTTCACCGCGCCCTTGCGGGTGAGCCAGACCTTCTCGCCGTAGTGCTGCTCCTGCTCGGTGTAGTTGTGATGACAGTTGATGCGCTCCGCCTCCGCCACCGGCTGCCCGATCCAGTCCCCCAGCACCGCGCTGAAGCGGTCCATCATCTCGGCCCGGTTCAGCAGCGCGAACCGCTGCGCCCACCGCAGCTCCCGGATGTAGTTCCAGAACTCGGGCGTACCCTCCGCCAGGTACGCGAGGTCCCGGTTCGGCAGCTCGATATGCCATGTCCGGCACAACTTCTGAGCGATCGCGATGTGCTTCTGCGCGATCTTGTTGCCCACGCCCCGGCTCCCGGAGTGCAGGAACATCCACACCCGGTCCTGCTCGTCGAGGCACAACTCGATGAAGTGGTTGCCCCCGCCCAGGGAACCCAGCTGCTCACGCCACTTCGGGGAGTGGGACAGGTCGACGCCGTCCCGGGCGGCCCTTTCCTCGAGCTCCGCGATCTTCGGCTCCGCGAACCACTCCCCGAGCGATGCCGTGAGGTTGTAGTTGCCCGGGGACAGCGGGATCGCGCTCTCGAGCCGCAACCGCAGTGCGTGCAGCGTCCGGCCGTCCGCGCCCACGCTCTCGATGTCGGCCGCCGTGAACTGGGTTCGGGCAGCGATCATTCCGCATCCGATGTCGACACCGACCGCCGCCGGGATCACCGCACCACGAGTGGGGATCACCGTGCCGACCGCCGACCCCTTGCCGCTGTGCGCGTCCGGCATCAGTGCCACGTGCGGGTACACGAACGGCATGGACGCGGTTTCCCGCGCCTGAGCGAGGGTGCTCTCCTCGACGTGGCTGGCAAAGTTCAACAGGTTGTGGCCGTGCTCGGTGGGGGTCACTGTCTTCTCCGGTCGTGAACGATCGCGCGGGGATCGCCCGCGGCACCGTCCGAATGATTGGTAGTCCCACCGTAGAGCGATTTCGGGACCGGGCAAGCGAATTACCGCACGAGAGCGTTCAATGGACCGGGACCGACGAGCGCATCCGAGGACGGTGGCAGGCATGGCACGACACGACGACTGGTCACGCGACAACGGAGCCACGGCTCTACGACGCCACGCTCCCGAGGTGGCATCCACAGTCGACCGCCTTGTCGCCGCCGTCCCGTCTCTCGGCGACGGTTCCCTCTTCGCACGGACCCGCGAACTGTGTGGGCGGACGCTGTCGCTTCCGCCGCTCCCGGCTCCGGATGTGTCCGGGGTGCCGGCGGACGGCGGCGAGGCGGCGCGGGTTCCGCTCGAGTTCGCCGAACAGTTCGGCGTCGACGTGTCGATGATCGACGACACGATGCGCGCCGCGCTCACCGCGAACCTCGGTGACCGGACCGGCACCTTCATCCAGTCGCTGTACGCGGCCGACTGGGTGCCGCGACTGCGCGCCGGACTCGACGCACTGTTCGACGGGGATGCCTCGGACTGGGGTGTCCCCGCCGAGTGGGACACCGAGGGCCAGCCGTGGCCACTGATCCAGCGCACGTTGGTCGGCGTCGCCCGGCTGCGCGAACTCGACCCGGTCACCACCGAGGTCGTGCGGCTGTACCAGGCCCGCCAGCACAACTGTCGGCTGTGCAAGTCACTGCGCAACCGCACCGCACTGCTGGCGGGTGGAGACGAAGCCGTCTACGCCGAGATCGACGACTACCGAGCGGGCGGGCTGTCCCCGCGGCACCGGGCCGCACTGGGGCTCGCGGAGGAACTCACCTGGCAGCCCGGCCGTCTCGACCCGCAGACGATCGATGCTGTGCACGAACACTTCTCGCCGGCCGAGTCGGTGGAGTTGGTGCTCGACATGATGCGCAACTCGTGCAACAAGATCTCGGTGTCGACGGGAACCGATCAGGCGAACGTCACCGACGGTGTCGAGATCTACGACGTCAACCCCGACGGCTCGGTGGACTTCGGCCTGGTCCTGCCCGGCTGAACGTCCGAGGGTCGCACCCGGTGCCGACGGGCCATTGCCATGCCCCGCGCGCGGGAGGATGGTGGGGTTAGGAATGGGGCCGGTGGCGCCCCGCGGCGCCACCTCGAGCAGAAAGAGGTGGATCGTGTACGCACGTTCTACGACCATCCAGGCGCATCCCTCCTTCATCGACGCCGGCATCAAGCACGTCCGCGACACCCTCATGCCGGGGCTCGCGGAGATCGAAGGCTGCGCCGGACTGTCGCTGCTGGTCGACCGGGACTCCGGCCGCTGCATCGCCACCAGTTCGTGGAGGGACGAGGACAGCCTCCGCGCGAGCGAGGGGCCCGTCAGGCAGCTCCGGGATCGGGCCGCCGAGGTCTTCCACGGCACGTCACACGTCGAGCGATGGGACATCGAGGTCCTGCACCGGGACCACCCGTCCCACCACGGGGCGTGCGTCCGCGCGGCCTGGTTCAAGGTGGAACCGGGCACGATGGCGCGCGCCGTCGACGTCTACAAGCTGGCGTCGTTGCCCGCGCTCGGCGAGATGGACGGGTTCTGCAGTGCAAGCCTGATGGCCGATCACGCGGCCGGGCGCGCGGTGTCCTCGGTGAGCTTCGACAGCGTCGAGCAGATGCACGCCAGCCGCGAGCGGTCCGAGACCCTCCGGAACGCGGCTCTCCGCGAGTCCGGCGCCGAACTGCTGGAGGTGTGCGAGTTCGAACTCGCGATCGCCCACCTGCACGTGCCCGAGATGGTCTGACCGGCAGCGGGCGGTTGCTGCGGTCGGCTCTCGGCCGATGCCGCAGCAACCGCCCGCTGTGAACAACTAGAGGGCTCCGTTCCGCACGAGTCGCCGGACCGATGCGGGTGCCGGGGAGTCCTCGGCCACCCACGGTGCCGGGATCGGCTCGCCGGCCGACGTCCGCAGCGGCACGACGCCCGCCCACCCGCCGGAATCCGTCGACGGCGCCGGCGGCGGCGCGTCACGCACCTTGACCGTCCAGCATCCGGGCTCGATGGTCAGCGTCATCGCCAGGGTCGCCGCGAGTTCCTTCTTGGTGTGCGTCCGCACCTCCGCGCTGCGACCGGGAACCAGCGAATCGGACATCAGATCCAGCGCGCGCACCGCGTCGTCGCCGCGGAGTCCGGCGAGGCACCCCCGCACCACCGCGGACCGGTAGTTGGCCGTGGAGTCGAAGAGGCTGTCCGCCACCACGATTCCGTCGAGCATCGTCACGGAGAACGCGGCAGGTGCACCGGCCGCGACCTGCCGCAGCGCCCCGGCACCGGTCGACCCGTGCAGCACGATGCGGTCGCCGTCGCGCGCATAGAGCATGGGTACCACCCACGGCAGTCCGTCGACCACCGTCGCGAGGGTGCCCACCGCCGCGGCGTCGAGCACCGCGTCCAGGTCGCGCCGGAGGTCACTGGCGAGGTCTGGGTATCTCTTGATCCGATCCATGCACCGAATCGTCGCCGCTTTCCGGACTGTCCAGTAGGTCCAGAACTGCACCGAACAGCCAGACCACTATTCTGGCGGGCGTGTCCCGCCACTCCCCCGACCTGCAACTCGCCCTGCGGCTGCCGGTGACCGCCGCACCGCTGCGGCATCGCATCGCGGAGGCGATCGTCGAACAGATCCGAGTCGGCCGGCTCAGCCCCGGGGATGCACTCCCGTCGACCCGGGCACTCGCCGCGGAACTCGCCGTGGCCAGGGCTTCCGTCGTCGACGCGTACGACGAACTGGGAGCCGCCGGCTACGTCGTCGCCCGTCCGGGGTCCGGCACCCGGATCGCGACCGGCGCCGATGCTGCCGCCTCCGCCGGCGCCGCCCCGCACGTCCCGACCGCGGCGCGCGCCACCGCACCTGCCCGCATGGAACGACCGCACCCGCCGACCTGGGATCTCACCCCCGGCCGACCCGACACTTCCCTGATCTCGACCACCGACTGGCGTCGCGCGTGGCGGGCGGCCGCCGCCGCACCGATACCGTCCACCCCGTCGGGCCCGGACGGCCACGCCGAGCTTCGACGCGCCCTGTCCGGACACCTACGTCGAACCCGGGGCATCGTCTCGGACCCCGACGACGTGGTCATCGTGCCGGGTGTCGCCTCCGCGCTGCGCGCCGTCACCGCGGCGGCCGGTCTCCCCGGGCGTGACATCGCCTTCGAGGAACCGGGCTACGTCGAGGCGCGGCGGGTGCTCGAGATGTCCGGCGCGCGTACGCGTTCCGTGCGCGTCGACGTCGACGGCCTCGATCCGGACACCCTGCACGACTCCGACGACGCCGTGTACTGCACCCCCGCGCACCAGTATCCGCTCGGTGCACGTCTCCCCGCGCCCCGCCGCGCCCGCCTGGTCGCGTGGGCGACCGCGGCGGGACGACTGCTCATCGAGGACGACTACGACGGCGAGTTCCGCTACGACGTGTCCGCGCTGCCGGCGTTGCGCAGCCTGGACGGCGGACGTGATTGCGTCGCCTACATCGGCACCGCGTCGAAGATTCTCACTCCCACGCTGCGACTGACCTGGCTGCTGCCGCCGCGGGGGCTCCGGGAACCGGTCGCCGAGGCGCTCGCGCTCAGCGGCGAAACAGTCTGTGCCGTCACCGGACTCGCGTTCGCCCGGTTCATCGAATCGGGAGCCCTCACCCGTCACCTGGCGAGAGCGGCACGCACCTACGCCGCCCGCCGTTCGGCCCTGGTCGGTGCGCTGCGGCGACACTGCACCGATGTCCGACTGGTCGGCGTCGAGGCGGGACTGCACCTGGTGCTGCGACTCCCCGACGACACCGACGACACCGCGGTCGCGGCCGCGCTCCGTGACCGCGGCATCACCGTCCCCGCGCTGTCGTCGTTCCTCGCCGGCCCGGACGGTCCCCGCGGCCTGGTCTGCGGGTACGCGTGCCTGCCGGAAACCCAGGCGGACCGGGTCGCCGCGATCATCGCCGATGTCACCGCCCGACCCGTGGCACGTCCGAGCCCGTAGCCGGTGGGATGATGGCGCACATGCCGATGCCCGCGCCCCTGCCCGTCAAGGACGGCGTCGGACCGACGCGACTGCGAGTTCCGACGTCGGGGCCGTGGGCGACGATTGCCGAGTACGTCGTCGCGAGGTTCGATCACATGGATGCCGACGACCTGCACCGGCGGTTCGACGCCGGTGAGATCGTGGCCGCCGACGGCCGACCGGTCGGTCGTGACACGGCGCTGGATGCGCACCGGTTCGTCTGGTACTACCGCGACCTGCCGGTGGAGGAACCGGTGCCGTTCGACGAGGAGATCCTGCACGTCGACGACGACCTCGTCGTGATCGACAAGCCGCACTTCCTCCCCACCACCCCGGGCGGGCGCTACCTGCGCGAGTCCGCGCTCGTCCGGCTGCGGACCCGCCTCGGCAACCCCGACCTGACGCCGATCCACCGACTCGACCGCGCGACCGCCGGGCTCGTGATGTTCTCGGCCCGCTCCGCCACCCGCGGCGCCTACCAGTCACTGTTCGAGAAGCGACGGGTCACGAAGGTCTACGAGGCGGTGTCGGCGCTGCCGCCCGGGTGGGACCCGGGCGCGCCGACCCTCGCCGGGCACGCCGTACCCGTCGTCTACCGCAATCACATCGAGGCACGACGCGGTGAACTTCGGGTCGTCGTCGACGACACCCGTGCACCCAACTCCGAGACCGTCGTCGAGGTGCGCGGCACCGGCACGAGCGCGTCGGGTCGTGCGGTGCTGCACACACTCCTGCGTCCGCACACCGGACGGATGCACCAGTTGCGGGTGCATCTGTCGGCGCTCGGCATCGGAATCCTCGGCGACAGTTGGTATCCCGACCTGCTGCCCGAGGTTCCCGACAACCACGCCCTCCCGCTCCAATTGCTCGCGCGGGAACTGGACTTCACCGATCCGCTGTCGGGGATGCCGCGGCGGTTCGTCACCCGCCGGACGTTGGGCGAGGCGCCCGTGAGCGGCTAGGTGTACCCGGTCAGGA
>NZ_JPOC01000071.1 GCF_000738775.1 Prescottella defluvii | reverse complement strand
GTGCCGGGGATTCCCGTTCGAGGCCGACTACTGGGCCAGCAGCATGACGGTGTCGCTGCCGCCCTCCAGCTGAGCCAGGTGTGCGGTCAGATCACCGACCGCAACGGAACCCGTTGTCACAGAATGGCGCCCGGCGCGTACCGCGCAGCGTCCGGGTTGGCGTCGACGAGCTTGCGCACCTCGGCGACCACGGAGTCGACCTGGGCGCCGGCGGCACCGATGAACGCGGACTTGTCGGCGAGGGCGTCGTCGAGCGCGGCGCGGTCGAGCGGCAGACGGTCGTCGGCGGCCAGACGATCCAGCAGGTTCGGCTCCTTGCCCTGCTCCCGCATCGCGAGCGCGACGGCGACGGCGTGCTCCTTGATGACCTCGTGCGCGGTCTCGCGTCCGACACCCGCGCGGACCGCGGCCATGAGGACCTTGGTGGTGGCGAGGAACGGCAGGTAGCGGGTGAGTTCCTTCTCGATGACGGCCGGGTACGCGCCGAACTCGGCGAGGACGGTCAGGAAGGTCTCCATCTGGCCGTCGATCGCGAAGAACGCGTCGGGCAGCGCGACACGACGGACGACGGAGCAGAACACGTCGCCCTCGTTCCACTGCGCACCGGCCAGTTCGGAGGCCATCGACGCGTAACCGCGCAGCACCACCTGCAGGCCGTTGACACGCTCACACGAGCGGGTGTTCATCTTGTGCGGCATCGCCGAGCTGCCCACCTGGCCGGGCTGGAAGCCCTCGGTGACCAGCTCGTGGCCGGCCATCAGGCGGATGGTGTGCGCCATCGACGACGACGCGGCACCGACCTGGACCAGCGCGGACAGCACGTCGTGGTCGAGCGAACGCGGGTACACCTGGCCGACGCTGGTGAACACGTGCGCGAAGCCGAGGTGCTCGGCGACCTTCTTCTCGAGCTGCTCGAGCTTGTCGGCGTCACCGTCGAGCAGATCGAGCATGTCCTGAGCGGTGCCCATCGGGCCCTTGATGCCGCGCAGCGGGTAGCGGTCGATGAGCTCACGCAGGCGGGTGAGCCCCACCAGCAGCTCGTCGGCGGCCGACGCGAAACGCTTGCCCAACGTGGTGGCCTGCGCGGCGACGTTGTGGGAGCGTCCGGCCATCACGATGCCGGTGTACTCGACGGCGCGCTCGGCCAGGCGGGCGGCGGTCGCGACACCGTGACCGTAGACGTGCTCGAGCGAACGGAGCACCTGCAGCTGCTCGACGTTCTCGGTGAGGTCGCGGCTGGTCATGCCCTTGTGCACGTGCTCGTGGCCGGCGAGGGCGTTGAACTCCTCGATGCGGGCCTTGACGTCGTGGCGGGTGACGCGTTCACGGTCGGCGATGGAGTCCAGGTCGACGCTCTCGAGGACCCGCTCGTAGTCGGCGAGCGCCTCCGGCGGAACGTCGATGCCGAGCTCCGCCTGAGCCCGCAGCACCGCCAACCACAGCTGGCGCTCGAGCACGATCTTGTACTCCGGCGACCACAGCGCCTTCAGCTCGGGGCTGGCGTAACGGTTGGCAAGGACGTTCGGGATGCGGCTCACGAGATCCCAGTTTAGGCGAGGCCGGAAAGCCCTCGTCAGTGTGTGCTCAGAGGCGCGAACTCGTCGATCAGGTCGAGCAGCATCGCCCGCGCCATCCCCCGCGGATCGGGATCCACCTCGCTGAGCGCGCCCACCACGACCCCGTCGACGACGGCGACCAGCCGACGCAACTGCGACTCGCGCACGACACGGCCGGACCGGCGCAGCAACTCGGCGAGCAGGTCGTCGAGCTGCGCCCGCAACCGCAGCTGCACCTCCCGCAGCTCGGGGTGCCGCGCGGACGCCACGAGCCGCTCGTACCGGGCGATCAGCCGCTCCCGAGCCCCGTCGCCCGCGTCAGTGCCGTCTTCGGGGCCGACCAGCAGGTCGACGATCAGGTCGACACTCGCCTCGACGCCGCGTCGCCGCTGCGTGACGTCCTCGATGCGTTCACGCATCGCGTCCAGCTCCCGGTTCCCGTTGTGCTCGACCGCGAGGGCCACCAGCTCGTCGAGCGAGGCGAAATAGTAGGTGGTGGACGCCAGCGGCAGGCCGGCCCGCTTGGCGACGGCGCGATGCCGGACGGCGTCGAAGCCCCCCTCGAGCAGAAGGTCCGCGGCTGCGGTCACGAGCGCCTGCCGACGCCTCTCACCTTTGGGCGTGGCGGCGGAGGTCATCCGTCCATCGTGCCAGCCGCCGCGACACACCCGGGTGGATTCGCCCCGACAGCGCAGGTCGCCGCCTACTTCGGCGCGGGCAGCCACCGCTCCAGCCGGACCAGTGCGTCCCGAATCTCCGCGGTCGAACCCGCGAACGACAACCGCACCGTGTGGTCACCGTGCACGGTGTCGAAGTCGATGCCGGGCGCCAGCGCGAGACCGGTGTCGGCGAGCAGACGCGCGCACCACGACGTCGAGTCGTCCGTCAGGTGCGCGACGTCGGCGTACACGTAGAACGCGCCGTCGGCCGGCGCCAGCTCGGTCAGTCCCAGCTGAGGCAACCCGGTGAGCAGCAGCTCCCGGTTCACCGCGTACCGCTGCACGTGGCCGTCCAGCTCGGCGCGGGACTCGTCGGAGAACGCCGCGACGGCCGCGTACTGCGAGATCGCCGGCGGGCACACCGTCATGTTCGACGCGAGCCGCTGCAGTGCCCGGCGCAGGTGCTCGGGCACCAGCATCCAGCCCAGTCGCCACCCGGTCATCGAGAAGTACTTCGACACCGACCCGATCACCACGGCCTCGCGCGACGTCTCCCATGCCGACGCCGTCGGCTGTCCTCCCGCGGCCTCCCCCGAGAACTCGATGCCGTGATAGATCTCGTCCGAGATCAACAGCGTGTCGTGCTCCTCGCACCAGCGGGCCAGCGCCGCCAGTTCGGTCGGGTCGATGACGGTGCCGGTGGGGTTCGCGGGGCTCGCGACGATGAGGCCGGCGGGCGGGGTGTCCAGTTCCTCGAGCATCGCGACGGTCGGCTGGAACCGGGTCTCCGGGCCACAGTCGATCTCGATCACGTTGCAGCCCAACGCCGTCAGCGTGTTCCGGTACGCGGGGTAGCCGGGGCGGGCGACGACGACGGTGTCCCCGGCGTCGAACGCGGCGAGGAACAGCAGCGTGAACGCTCCCGACGAACCCGTCGTGACGACCACCTCGTCGGGGTGGACGGCGTAACCCGAGCGACCGCTGTGATAGTCGGCGATGGCCTGACGCAGCGGTTCGATTCCGAACGTCTCGGTGTAGCCGAGCAGATGGTTGTCCAACGATTCCCGTGCGGCGCGCAGCACCGGCCCCGGGGCCGGGGTCGACGGCTGCCCGGCCGCGAGCGACAGCACGTCACCGTGGGTGCGCTGACGCTCGGTGGCCGCCTTCCACACGTCCATGACGTGGAAGCCGGGGATGGTCGATCGCTGGGATTCGGTACGCACGTCTTCGACGCTAGCAACGGCGGCGACGTACCGGAATTTCGACGCCGCGAAGTCAGTCGTCGAGCAGGACGCGGCGGCTCGCGGCGATCGGACTCTGCGCGGTGAGGCCACCGTCGAGCACGAGGGTCTGCCCGCTCATGTACCGGGACTCGTCGGATGCCAGGTAGACCATCGCCCACCCGATGTCCTCGGGATCCCCGATCATGTCGAGGGCGTTGTGGTGCCGGATGTCGGCGATGACGTCCGCGGGCACGTTGTCGCGCAACGCGGGCGTCATGATCGCGCCCGGTGCGACCGCATTGCAGCGCACACCGTTGCGCCCGTACTGGGTGGCGATGTACTGGGTGAGCCGGATGACCGCGGCCTTCGACGCGCCGTAGGCGCACTGCAGGGTGTCCCCGGCCAGGCCGGCCACCGAGACGGTGTTGACGATCGATCCGCCGCCGGCGGCGATCATGTGCGGCAGCGCCAGCCGGGACGCGACGACCGTGCTGCGGGCGTTGAGCACCATCGTCCGGTCCCACTCGTCGAGGTCGAGCCGCAGCAGGTCGAGGTCCTTGCGCGGATTGCTGCCGCCGACGTGATTGCACAGGACGTCGATGCCGCCGAAGTCGGTGGCCGCGCGTTCGATCATCGCGGCGACCGATTTCTCGTCCATCACGTCGACGGCCATGCCGACGGCCCGCCCCGAGGAATGGCCGCCGCTGATCTCGGCGGCGGCGCTCGCTGCGGCGTCCTGATCGAGGTCCGCGATGAGCACCTGCGCGCCCTCGGCGACCATGAGCCCGGCCGCCGCACGGCCGATGCCGCTCGCCGCTCCGGTAATAATGATCTTCTTGTCCACGAGACGATTCATGACAATCCCTTCACCTGCGGCCGGTCGCCGCACCGAATACTGATCGCTCGGTTCGTGCCCTGTGACGTTCGACGAAACGTTCCTTCTGGTCGCTACCCCGGAGAACACCGGCTATGCACCGAGAAGAAGGCCTTCCGTCACGCTACCGAGAACATGAACGGGCCTACGCAGAATACGACCGGAATACGCCGGTAAATGCGGCCCCCCAATGCAATCCGTCGAAACAATGCTGCTAAACGAATTGGCACAATTGTCCAAGAAATGCGACGACGCCGCGTCCCCGAACGGGGACGCGGCGTCGCGGAGGAAGGGTGCGTCGGGTCAGATGGAGATCCGGCCCTCGACGGCGGCGAGACCGATGTCGCTACGGAAGTGCCCGCCCGGCAGCTTGACCTCGGTCAGGCGCGCGTAGGCGTCCTCGCGGGCCTCGGTGAGGTCGGCGCCGACACCGACGACACTCAGGACACGGCCGCCGGCGGAGACGATCGCACCGTCCTCACGGGCGGCGGTGCCGGCGTGCAGGACGCGGTCGGCCTCGGAACCGGCAATGACGTCACCGGTGCGCGGGGTGGCCGGGTAGTTCTCGGCGGCCAGCACGACGGTCACGGCGGCGCCGTCGCGCCACTGCAGCGGCGGGACCGACTCGAGGGTGCCGGTCGCGGCGGCGTTGAGAACCTCACCAAGCGGCGACTCGAGCAGCGCCAGGACCGCCTGGGTCTCGGGGTCACCGAAGCGGCAGTTGAACTCGACGACGGCCGGACCGTTCTTGCCCATCGCCAGGCCGGCGTACAGCAGACCGGTGAACGGGCAGCCCCGCTTCACCATCTCGGCGGCGACGGGCTTGCACACCTCGTCGACGATCTGGGTGACGGCCTCGGCGGGCAACCACGGCAGCGGCGTGTAGGCGCCCATGCCGCCGGTGTTGGGGCCGGTGTCGCCGTCGCCGACCCGCTTGTGGTCCTGCGCCGGCAGCAACGGGACGACGGTTTCGCCGTCGACCAGGCAGAACAGCGATACCTCGGGACCGTCGAGGAACGACTCGAGCAGCACCGGGTGGCCGATCTCGAGGCACTCGGCGGCATGGTCACGCGCGGCGGCGCGGTCGGTGGTGACGACGACACCCTTGCCGGCGGCCAGTCCGTCGTCCTTGACGACCCAGTTGGGGCCGAACCGGTCGAGGGCGGCGTCGAGGTCGGCCGGGTTGTCGACGACCTCGCTGTGCGCGGTGCGGACACCGGCGGCGGCCATGACGTCCTTCGCGAACGCCTTGGAACCCTCGATGCGGGCGGCCTCGGCGGACGGGCCGAAGCAGGCGATCCCGGCGGCGCGCACGGCGTCGGCGACACCGAGCACCAGCGGCACCTCGGGGCCGATGACGACCAGGTCGGCGGCCTGCGACTTCGCGAGCTCGACGACCGCGTCACCGGACGCGACGTCGACCGCATGGGTCTCGGCGATGCGGGCGATGCCGGCATTGCCGGGGGCACACATCAGCTTGTCGACGCCCGGGTCACGGGCGAGGGCCAACAGGAGGGCATGTTCACGGGCTCCGGAGCCGATCACGAGTACGCGCACGGGTGTCAGCCTACGGCCCGACGTCGACCGTCCCCACCACGACCTCACCCCCTCGCGCTTTGCGCACTTGTCGCGAGAAATCGGCGCTCCCCACATCGACAAGTGCGCGAAACGCGGGACGGGATCAGTGCTGCGTCGTGAGGTCGTAGAGCGTGACCCCGTCGACGGTGGTGGATGTGAAGTTGCCCTCGACCCACTGTGCGATCGCCGATGCGGTGCCCTCGGCGCCCATCCCGGCCGTGCCCCTCATGCCGGCCGTGCCAGCCGTGCCCCCCGTGCCGCCGGCGATGAAGTAGTGGATCCGCCCGTCGGCGACGTACTGCCGGAACTGCTCGAGCGTCGGCGACGGGTCGCTGCCGTTGAACCCGCCGATCGGCATCACCGGACGCTCGGTCTCGAGCTGGTAGCCCGA
>NZ_JPOC01000070.1 GCF_000738775.1 Prescottella defluvii | reverse complement strand
GCGGGCAGCGACCCCCGGCACCGGGCGGTCAACGGCCCCCGGTGGCGAGCGGACAGCGACCCGTACCCCCGCAGGGACCGCGGCCCATGCCGCCGAGCGGGCAGCGACCCCCGGCACCGCACGGACAGCGGCCCCCGGTGGCGAGCGGACAGCGCCCGGTCCCGCAGCGGCCCGGCCCGCCGCGGCCGCCGGAAGCGCCTCCGGCGCCGAAGACCGAGAGCGTGCCCCGGACCGCCGACGAACCACAGAAGAAGAGCCTGCTCGCCGCGACTGGGTCGATCGCGTTCGCGACGCTGATCAGCCGCGGTACCGGCTTCCTCAAGCAGTTGCTGCTGCTGACCGCGCTCGGCCCCGCCGTGGCCAGTGCCTTCACCGTCGCCAGCCAGATCCCGAACATGATCTCCGAACTGGTACTCGGCGCGGTTCTCACCGCGATCGTCGTCCCGGTCCTGGTGCGCGCGGAGCGGGAGGACCCCGATCAGGGCGCCGCGTTCATCCGAAGACTCTTCACGGCGGCGCTCGCGCTGCTGGGCACGGCCGCGTTGTTCGCGACGGCGGCCGCACCGATCCTCACCACCTACGTCTTCCTGCCGAAGGACGGCGAGGTCAACACCGCGCTCACGACGGCACTGTGTTTCCTGCTGCTGCCGGCGATCCTGTTCTACGGCATGTCCGCGCTGCTGACGGCGATCCTCAACACCCGGCAGGAGTTCAAACCGGGCGCGTGGGCGCCGGTCCTGAACAATGTCGTGGTGCTCGGCATCCTGGCCGCGTACTGGCTGGTGCCCGGCGAGATCGAGCTCGACCCGGTCCGGATCAGTGACCCTCACGTCCTGATCCTGGGCCTGGGTGTGACCGCCGGCGTCGTGACGCAGGCGGTGAGCCTGGTGCCCGCGATCCGACGGCAGGGCATCTCGCTGCGCCCGCTGTGGGGGCTCGACGACCGGCTCAAGCAGTTCGGTGGCATGGCCGTCGCGATCGTTCTCTACGTGCTGATCAGTCAGCTCGGCATGATGTTCGCGACCCGAATCTCGGCGGCGGCCGACGAGGCCGGCCCGGCGATCTACACCAATGCCTGGCTGCTGCTGCAGCTGCCGTACGGCGTCCTGGGTGTCACCGTGCTCACGGCGATCATGCCGCGACTGAGCCGCAATGCGGCCGCCGAGGACACCCCCGCCGTCGTCGACGACCTGTCGGTCGCGACCCGTCTGACGATGATCGCGCTCGTCCCCGTCGTCACGTTCTTCACGTTCGCCGGTCCTCAGATCGGGCACGCACTGTACGGGTACGGCAACTTCGGTGCGGGCAACGCCGAACGTCTCGGCGAGGCCGTCAGCTGGTCCGCGTTCACGCTCATCCCCTACTCGCTGGTGCTGATCCACCTCCGCGTGTTCTATGCGCGCGAACAGGCGTGGACGCCGACGTGGATCATCCTCGGCATCACCGGTGTGAAGATCGCCCTGTCGGCGCTCGCCCCGGTACTGACGTCGGACGACCAGCAGGTCGTGGTCCTGCTCGGTGTCGCGAACGGACTCGCGTTCGTCGCGGGCGCCTTCATCGGCGGCTACCTGCTGCACCGCAGCCTCGGCGATCTGCGCATGGCGAACGTCGGCAAGACCGTGTGGGTGGTGGTGCTCGCGTCGGCGGCGGGTGCGATCGCGATGTTCGCGGCGGACAAGTTGCTGGGCCTGGACCGGCTGTCGGAGTCGTTCGGCGGACCCGGCGCGATGATCCGGGTCGCGATCACCGGAGCCCTCATGCTCGTGGTGACGTTCATCCTGATGTGGCTCGCGAAGGTGCCGGAGGTCATGGCGATCACCGTGGCCGTCCAGCGGAGGATTCCGGGCCTGCGCGGCCGCGGCACGGCTGCGGAGGCGCCGGCGACGGTCGCCGTCGGATCCTCGTACGAGCCTGACACCGAATTGATTCCGGTCATCCGTGACCTCCCGCGGGCCCTCGATAGGCCTGACGGTCTCCCGTACCCTGGACGCAGCGAGGCGTACGTCGGTGGGGACTACATTCCCGACGAGTTCATAGAAGGAGCACGTGTGAGCGACGACGACGGTGCCGACAAGCGAACCGGCACGTCCGAAGACTTCACCGGCGTCGAGGACGGCACCACCAAGGTGGCCGACTCCGCAGGCATGTCGACGACCCCCGCGAACGACCCTGCGGACGCGTCGCGCACAGCGGGCATCCCGGACAAGAACGGCTCCGCGGCAGGCGATTCCGAACCATCCGCGGATCCCGCGACCACCACGTTCGACGACGCGGCCGAGCGCCGGGACCGTCGACGCCGGGGCGACCTCAACGTCGACACCGGTGTGTTCTCGATCGGTTCGCCGTTGCCGCCGCTGCGCGTCGCCGGCGCCGTCCCCGAACCGCGCCCGCAACTGCGCGGTCCGCAACTGATCCCCGGGGCGTCGGTGGCCGGTGGCCGCTATCGCCTCCTCGCACCGCACGGCGGGGCGCGCGGACTCCAGTTCTGGCAGGCACTCGACATCAAGCTCGACCGCGAGGTCGCCCTCACCTTCGTCGACGCCGATCAGCGCGTCGAGGGCCCCGCGGCCACCGGACCGGACGGGCCGCAGGCGATCCTGTCCCGGACGCTGCGCCTGGGCCGGATCAACTCGTCCGGGCTCGCACGCGTGCTCGACGTGGTCCGCGGCAGTTCCGGCGGCATCGTCGTCGCCGAATGGACGCCGGGCCGCTCGCTGAAGGAGATGGCGGACACCGATCCGTCCCCGATCGGCGCGGCGCGGGCAGTCCGGGCGCTGGCGGCGGCCGCGGAGGCGGCACACCGCGGTGGCAGCGCCCTGTCCATCGACGATCCCGACCGGATCCGCATCAGCACCGCCGGCGACGCCGTCCTCGCGTTCCCGGGCACCCTGTCCGACGCCGACCCGGCCGCGGACGTGCGGGGGCTCGGCGCAATGCTGTACGCGCTCATCACGGCCCGCTGGCCGCTCGACGACGGCGCCGCGGCGGCGGACGGCATGCGCCCCGCCGACCGTGATCCGTCGGGTCGCCCCGTCGAACCCCGCGCGCTCCGACCGGAGGTCCCGTTCGAGATCTCCGCCGTCGCGGTGCGCGCGCTCGGCGGCGACAGCGGCATCCGCGCGGCGGCGACGGTGCAGCACATCCTCGACCAGGCGACGGTCGTCGACCAGAAGACCGACCTCATGCCCGCGCTGCGACTGGGCCAGCGGGTCCCCGGCAGCGACTCGCACGCCCTGGCCGATCCGGAGGCGGTGGCCGCCGAGAAGCAGAAGTCCAACCGCACGCTCGTCGCCCTGGTGTCGCTCGGCGCGCTCACCATCGTCGTCCTCGCACTGATCGGGTGGTGGCTCGCGAACCTCCTGGCGGGTGGCAACTCCGACGAGCCGTTGACGAACCAGAACCTGGGCCTGACGACGACGGCCGAGGCACCCGCGACCGCTGCGGAATCCTCGGCTGCCGTACCGCCGCCCGCGGCGACCCGTCCGGTCACACCGACCGGCGCGGCCGTGTTCTCGCCCCAGGGCACCCCGGACAATGCCTCCAACGCCGGTCAGGCGATCGACGGCGATCCGGCGACCGCGTGGAGCACCGATGCGTACTTCCAGCCGTTCCCGGCCCTGAAGAACGGCGTGGGGCTCATGGTGACGCTCGACGAGGCGACGAACCTGTCCTCGATGCAGATCACGTCGAAGAGCCCGGGGACGCAGGTGGAGATCCGCTCCGCGCCGGCCCCGAACACCTCGCTCGACCAGACCCGCGTGATCGGCACCGGCACACTGAAGGACGGTGTCACGGAGATCCCGCTGAAGACGGACGGCGCCACCAAGAACGTCATCGTGTGGATCACCGAACTCGGCACCACGGGCGGCAAGAACCAGTCCGACCTGGCCGAGGTGTCCTTCACCGCCACCTCCTGAGACCTTCCACGGCGACGCCCTTCGGTACGAAACGGGCAATCGATCGGCTAACATCCGCCGGTGCGAATCTTCAGGGGGGTCGCCAAAGCTGATTTGTCGGATGCACAACTCTTGGCAGCGCACGCGTCGGGTGACGGGGGCGCGTTCGGTGAGCTGCTGAGCAGGCATTACGACCATCTTTGGCATGTTGCGAGGAGAACGAGCTACACCGTCGAGGACGCGGAGGACGCGCTGCAGGAGGCGCTGACCTCGGCGCACCGGACGGCGGGGTCGTTCCGGGCGGATGCGGCCGTGCGCAGTTGGCTGCACACGATCGTGGTGAATGCGTGTCTGGACCGGATCCGGCGGAACCGGGTTCGGCCGACGGTGTCGCTGTCGGCGGACGAGTCCGTCGATCCCCGCGACGAGCGGGACCGCATCGCCGAGGCCGAGACGACGATGCTCGTCGACCGGGCGCTGCTGCGGCTGTCGGCGGACCAGCGGGCGGCGATCGTGGCCGTGGACATGGAGGGCTATTCGGTGGCCGAGGCCGCCGAGCGGCTCGGCATTCCGGCGGGAACGGTCAAGAGTCGCTGCGCTCGCGCACGGTCGAAGCTGGCACCCCATTTGGAATACTTGCGAGATGTAGGGAACCGATCTTGAACTCCCGGCGTCTGAACTACTTGAAGGCACATTCGTGCCCCGGACATTGCGGGTTGGAGGTGGGATGACGGATCACGACGACGGAGAACCGTTCGGCCCCCCGTTCTCGGCGGACCTGCTGGCCGACCTGCATGCCGGCGTCCTGTCCGACGAGGCGAGCGCCCGACTGTGGCCACTGGTGCGCCAGGACGCGGACGCCGTCGCCGTGCTCGACTCGCTCGATGCCGTCACCGCCCGGCTCCGTGAGGCCGGCCGCGATCACAGCGTCGCGACGCCCATCCCCCGGGACGTCGCCGACCGAATCAATTCCGCTCTCGGACTGAATGATTCACCCGCGTCGACCGGCGTCACCAACTTGTCCGACGCGCCCTCGCGGCGCCGGATGCTCACGTGGATCACCGTGTCCGCCGCCTCGATGGCCGCGGCCGTCGCCGTCGTCTTCGCTCTCACCACCCTGGACAGCCCCGAGCCCGCGCCACCGACCGTGATCGCGATCCCCACCCCGACCACCCCGGCACCCGCACCACCGGCCACCGTCGACCTCGGCACGGACCTCGACGGCGAGCAGGTACTCGCCCTCATGCGTGATTCGCGGGCGGCGACGGGCATCGGGGACCTCGAGAACCCGGACGTCCGGACCGGGTGCCTGCAGGCCATCGGGATCGACCCGGCCCGGCCGGTGGTGGGTACCCGGGAGGTGTCGTACCGGGGGAGTGCCGCGGTGTTGATGCTGATCGCCGGCCCCCGCCCGCCCGCGCTGACGGCGGTCGTCGTCGGGTCCGGCTGCAGCGCGGCCACGCCGGACCTGCTGGCGCAGACCGAAATCGGCTGACCCGCAATCAGTTCCCGGCTCGGGAATCCGCCCGGCCGGCGACGGGGGCGAGAAGTTCCCGGATCCGCTCACGCGTCTCGGCGGTGTCGTCGTCCCTCGCGATGAGACTCGAGAAGAGGGCGGCGCCGGCGGCCGCCACCAGTACCGCCTTGGCGTCGCGCAGATCCCGGGCACGGTCCTCGTCGGTGGCGCCCTCACTGCCGTGTGCCACGAACAATGCCGTGGCCGGGCCGCTGAATCCCTGCCACAGCGCGGCGCGCAGGTCCTCGTGATCGCGCAGGGCCGCCAGTAGCCCGGGCAGCGCCTCCCGCACATCTGGCCGGGAGAACAGTTGCGCGCTGCCCGTGACGACCCAGTCGATCCAGCCGGCGCGGTCGGTCCCCTCGAACGGCGCGAGGTCCGGTGTCGCGCCCAGCAGGGCGTCGAGCACGAGGTGCGCCTTCGACGCCCACCGCCGCGACACGGCGGCCCGGCTGACACCGGCGCGGGTGGCGATGGCCCGCAGACTCAACTGCTCCCAGCCCACCTCGAGGAGCATCTCGCGGGTCGCGGCGAGGACGTCGGTGTCGATCCGGGGGTCCCGGGGCCGCCCCGTGGGCGGCACGCCGGCAGTTGTCTGTGCACTCATCGCCTTGAATTGTCGGACACCGCGCCGCATCACGCCACCGGCTCCGGTCGCAGTCCCGGCGGCCACGAGAAGCCCCGGGGAGAGCACCCGCCCCCGAACTTGCCGACAGTGCGTTGGTATGTTTACCGACAGGCCGTCGGGAAGATCGAGTTGCCTCGTCGGCTGCATCGACAGATCACACCGACCAGGAGTTCACAGATGTTCCTCGCCCTGCGGGAGCTACGGTTCGCGCGATCCAGATTCGGCCTGATGGGTGGTGTCATCGCCCTCATCTCCGTGCTGATGGTGCTGCTGTCCGGGCTGTCCTCCGGCCTCGTCGAAGACGGCGTCTCGGGCCTGAAGGCCATGCCGGTCGACGGGTTCGCGTTCAACGAAGGCACCAAGACCGACTCCGCGTTCTCGCGCAGCGTCGTCACCGACGAGCAGGTCGACGCGTGGCGGGCACAGCCCGGTGTCGCCGAGGCCCAGCCGTTCGGCAACATGCTCGTCAACGCCCACAACGACAAGGACGTGCCGGTCGACTTCGCGCTCTTCGGCGTCCCGGCCGACTCGTTCCTCGCCCCGTCCGCCGCCCGCGGCACCGGACTGGGCGAGCCGAACGGCATCGTCATCAGCAGAAGCGCCCTCGACGCCGGCGTCGACGTCGGCGACACCGTCACCATCGACCGCCTCGGCACCGAACTGAAGATCGTCGGTGTCACCGACGGCAAGCAGACGTTCGGCCACGTCGACGTCGCCTACCTGCCGATCGACACGTGGCGCCAACTGCACTCCGGTGTCCGCCCCGGCGAGCCCGTCCCCCCGCAGGCGATGACCGAGTCCACCGCCGTCGCGCTGCGGGCACAGCCCGGCACCACGCTCGACATCGCGGCGGGCGACGCGGCCGCCGGGACGTCCACCGTCGCACTCGAGGATTCGTTCGCGTCCTCACCCGGCTTCAGCGCCGAAACCATGACCCTGAACCTCATCAAGGTGTTCCTCTACGCCATCTCCGCGCTCGTCGTCGGCGCCTTCTTCACGGTGTGGACCATCCAGCGCAAGCACGAGATCGCGGTGATGCGCGCGATGGGCGCCTCCACCGGATACCTGCTGCGCGACGGCCTGGCCCAGGCGCTGATCCTGCTGCTCGGTTCGGTCGCGGTGGGCGCGGCCGTCGGATACGGCTTCGGCTCGCTGATCGGTGGGGGAGTGCCGTTCCTGCTCGAACCGGCGGCCGTCGCGGTCGCCGCCGCCGCGCTGACGGTCCTCGGACTGGTCGGCGCCGCGATCGCGATCGTCCGCATCGCGTCGGTCGACCCGTTGAACGCGCTGGGAGGCCAGCGATGAGCGCCCGGAGCAGCAGCGCACAGGAGGACACCGTGAGCACCACCGACACCGCACTCGACACCGCCGCCCTGGACATCGTCGACGCCAACCTGCGCCTCGGTGACGGCGAGCAGACCGTCACCGCACTCGACGGGGTGAGCCTGACCGTCCGGCCGGGCGAGATGGTGGCCGTCGTCGGCCCGTCGGGCTCGGGCAAGTCGAGCCTGCTGGCGGTCGCCGGCGCGCTGACGACCCCGGACTCGGGCACCGTCCGAGTCGGCGGCCGCGACCTGCTCGACATGACGAGGGCCGAGGCCGCGAAGTTCCGGCTCGAACACATCGGGTTCGTGTTCCAGAGCGGCAACCTCATCCCGTCGCTCACCGCGGCCGACCAACTGCGTCTCGTGTCCCACCTGGGCAACACCAAGGGCCGGAAGTTCCGCGACCCGCTCGAGCTGCTCGAGCAGGTGGGCCTGGGCCACAAGAGCGACCGCCGCCCCGACCAGCTCTCCGGCGGCGAACGTCAACGAGTGGGCATCGCCCGCGCGCTGGTGTCGGCACCGTCGCTGCTGCTGGTCGACGAGCCCACCGCGGCCCTCGACCGGGCCCGCAGCCACGAGATCGTGCAACTGCTGGCCGACGAGACCCGGGTATCGCGGGTGGGCACCGTCATGGTGACCCATGACTACGATGTTCTCGACTATTGCGACCGCGTGGTCGAGATGACGGACGGGCGGCTCGAACCCCGGTAACCGAGACGAGTGCGAGGAGGGCGCGTGCCGCGGATCAATGCACCGACGGTCGGTGAGCATCGTGCCGCGCAGCAACGTGCCCTCCTCGACGCCGCACGGGAGGTCCTCGCCGAGGGCGCCACCGACATCCCGTCGTTCAGCGAGGTCGCGGCCCGCGCCGGGCTCGCACGCTCGAGCATGTATCAGTATTTCCGGTCCCGTCAGCACCTCCTCGAGTCGCTCATCGAGGACTCCTTTCCCCGGTGGTCCGCGCAGGTCACCGCCCAGATGTCCGACGCCGGCGGCCCCGCCCAGCGGGTGCTGGCCTACATCGACGCGAACCTGAAGCTGGTGGCCGAGGGGGAGCACGCCATCGCCACCGCGCTGGCGCAGCTCGCGCCGGGTCCCGCACTCGACGCCAAGAGCCGAGCCATGCACGAGGACCTCGTCACTCCGCTGTCCGATGCGCTCACCGAACTCGGGGTTCCCGATGTGGCTGCGACCTCCGAACTCGTCAACGCCGTGCTGCACGCCGCAACCCGGCAGGTCGAGCGGGGCGAGGACGTCGACCATGTCCGGCGCACCGCGGCGGATCTGATCCGCCCGTTCGTCACCGGGTTCACCGGCCGAGCGACGTGACGCGACGGTGACTATGACCCTCTCCACACGTTCGGTTCCACTTGAAACGTTCGACAGCACCGGTCCGTGCGGCGCACGGACGCCGGGAACAACACCCACTAATCTGTTGTTGACCTGACCGACTCCGCGAGCCCCGCCACCCCGGATGGAATCGCGCGAGCAGCAGTGAACCACCGCATACCGCATCGCAGAACTGCACGACAGGAACAGGAAAGGCCCGCATGACTACTCCGACCACGGTCCGTGACCTCATCATCGTCGGCTCCGGACCCGCCGGATACACGGCCGGCGTGTACGCCGCCCGCGCGGAGCTCGAGCCCCTCCTCTTCGAGGGCACCCAGTTCGGCGGCTCGCTGATGACCACCACCGAGGTGGAGAACTTCCCCGGCTTCCGCGAGGGCATCATGGGCCCGGACCTCATGGACGAGATGCGTGAGCAGGCCAAGCGCTTCGGTGCGGACATCCGCACCGAGGACGTCGAGGAGATCGAGCTGGACGGCCCGGTCAAGAAGGTCGTCGCGAACGGCGAGACCTACTACGCGCGCGCCGTCATCCTCGCGATGGGCGCCGCCGCCCGCTACCTCGGCATCCCCGGCGAGGAGAAGCTCCTCGGCCGCGGCGTCAGCGCCTGCGCCACCTGCGACGGCTTCTTCTTCCGCGACCAGGACATCGTCGTGGTCGGCGGCGGCGACTCCGCGATGGAGGAGGCCACCTTCCTCACCAAGTTCGCCCGCAGCGTCACCCTGGTGCACCGCCGCGAGGAGTTCCGCGCGTCCCGGATCATGCTCGAGCGCGCCAAGGCGAACGAGAAGATCCGCTTCCTCACCAACGCCGAACCGGTCGAGGTCCTCGGCGAGAACAGTGTCACCGGCCTCGTGGTGCGCGACACCGTCACCGGCGAGCAGTCCACCCTCGACGTCACCGGCATGTTCGTCGCGATCGGCCACGATCCGCGCAGCGAACTGGTCAAGGGCCAGGTCGACGTCGACGACGCCGGCTACGTCCAGGTGCAGTCGCCCACCACCGCGACCTCCACGGAGGGTGTCTTCGCGGCCGGCGACCTGGTCGACCACACCTACCGTCAGGCGATCACCGCCGCCGGCACCGGCTGCTCCGCCGCGATCGACGCCGAGCGCTGGCTGGCCGACCAGGGCGACATCACCGAGAACACCCTCGCGGCCGCGGGCCGGCCCGTCGCCGTCGACGCCTGACCTGTTCGACCCCTCACCCGTACCCCATCCGGACCAGATCCCAGGAGGATCCCGTGGCGAACACCATCACCATCAACGACGACTCGTTCAAGCAGGAAGTTCTCGACGCCGAGAAGCCCGTGCTCGTCGACTTCTGGGCCACGTGGTGCGGCCCGTGCAAGATGGTGGCGCCGGTGCTCGAGGAGATCGCCGGTGAACACGCCGACAAGCTCACCGTCGCCAAGCTCGACATCGACCAGAATCCGGGCGCGGCCCGCGACTTCCAGGTGATGTCGATCCCGACGATGATCCTCTTCCAGGGCGGCAAGCCCGTGAAGACCATCGTCGGCGCGAAGGGCAAGGCGGCCCTCCTCAAGGATCTCGCCGACGTTCTCTGACCCGAACCCGCACCGCTCCCCCCGGTAGGCACCGAACATGTCACCGGACAGGCCACAGTGTGACCCGACTGGCGCCACAGCCTTGTCACACTGTGGCCTAGTGGATTGCCGATATCCGGGGGTGGTCTGAGAGAATCGATCAACGTCCGCAACGAAAGGCCCGCGAGCATGCAGCTACTCCGTCACGGCGATCACGGCCCCGCCGTCGCCGAGATCCGGGGTACCTTGACCGGCCTGGGTTTCCTCCACAACGGGATGGCGGAAACGCAGCGTGAGTCCGTCAACGGCTCGCACTGGGTGGCCCCGGACGCGATCTTCGATCACCATCTCGATTCCGCCGTCCGCGCCTTCCAGCAGCAGCGCAGCCTGCTGGTCGACGGCATCGTCGGCCCCGCGACGTACCGGTCGCTCAAGGAGGCGTCGTACCGGCTCGGTGCCCGCACCCTCATCTACCAGCTGTCGGCCCCGCTCTACGGCGACGACGTCGCCGCGTTGCAGACACGCCTGCAGGACCTCGGCTTCTACGTCGGACGGGTGGACGGCTACTTCGGCCCGCAGACGCACGAGGCACTCAGCTCGTTCCAGCGGGAGATCGGCATCGCCGCCGACGGCATCTGCGGCCCCGCCACCCTGCGTTCCCTGGAGCTGCTCGGTACCCGGGTCTCCGGCGGTTCACCGCACGCGATCAGCGAGGAGGAGCTGGTCCGCCGCTCCGGCCCGCAGCTCAGCGGCAAGCGGATCGTCATCGATCCGGGTCTGGGCGGCGCCGACACGGGCCGGATCGTGCAGACGCCGCACGGCCCGATGAGCGAGGCCGAGATCCTCTGGGATCTCGCGAGCCGGCTCGAGGGCCGGATGGCGGCGACCGGGATGGAGACGTTCCTGTCCCGCCCGCCGCACGCCAATCCCAGCGAGGCCCAGCGGGCCGAGACGTCCAACGGATTCGACGCCGATCTGATGATCGCGCTGCGGTGCGACAGCCACACCAGCCCGTCCGCGAGTGGCGTGGCCAGCTTCCACTTCGGCAACTCCCACGGCTCCACCTCGATGATCGGTCAGATCCTCACCGGCTTCATCCAGCGGGAGATCGTCGCTCGAACACCTATGCGCGACTGCAGGACTCACGGCCGAACCTGGGATCTGTTGCGGCTCACCAAGATGCCGACCGTTCAGGTCGACATCGGTTACGTCACAAACGATTCCGACGTTTCGGTGCTGACGAATCCGCGATACCGCGACACCATCGCCGAGGCGATCCTCGTCGCCGTCAAGCGGCTGTACCTGCTGGGGCAGGACGACGCTCCCACCGGCACCTTCACGTTCGCCGAACTGCTCGCCGAGGAACTGTCCGGCGCGGAGCGGGCCCGCTGACGTAGTCGTCGGCACGAAACCGCTGCAACCATCCTTCTCGCAGCACCGATCCGCGCGTACCCGATCGACGGTTCAGGACACCGGAGGTTCGCCGGTGTTGCCGGAACGGCCCGAAAGGGGTCCTAGTGGGCCCCCACAGGGCTTCGTTCGTCGATATCGACAAGTGACAGGGACGCGACCTCCAGGAGCCGCTCCAGGGCCGCCTCGACGTCCGCCTTCCACAGGTGGTCCCGATCGAGTTCGAGCCGCAACCGCGGGAACCGGTGGTGGGGTGCGACCACTTCGAACCCGACTTCGGTGAGGAAGTCGGCGCTGATCATGCATTCCTCGGGGGAGCACTCCATCGCGGCGGTCGCGGTGGGTACGTCACGGGGGGAGGAGCCGGCATCGGGGCGGATTCCGAAGGCCTCGAGCGCCCGGACACCACGGCGGACCAGATCGCCGACCGCCGCCTGGATGAGCGTCGAACCCAACTCGAACTCGTCACCGATCGGTTCCAGCCGCATCGTGGTCAGCAGGATCGCGTCGGCGCTCACCGGCGAGGTGGGGAAGAGGTCGGCCCGGGGCACCATGTTCGGTGGCGCGTACAGCGCACAACCGGCCGGCTTGTCGTCGACGAGGGCGACCTGACCGCACGATCCCCACTCGAGCATGACCATCGACAGCCAGGCTTCCTTCTCGAACTCCGGATCGTGGAGGCCGTCGAACTCGCGGGAGGTGCGCACCGCGCCGGGATCCATCTCCCAGAAGACACATCGCCGGGCGTGCGAGGACAGCTTGTCGAGTCCGTCCAGTGTGAGTGACGTGACGCTAGTCGACACTGTGTAAGCCAGCCTCCATGCTCGCCCCTCCTCGACGGAACTATCCCCTCCAGGATAGGGGATAGTTCCGTCGGCGGCCCGGCGATGCCGTCGGGGTGATGAATCCTACTGAGCAGCAATCACTTTCAATGATCCGTGATGCAACCGTGCTCTACTCCGACGACCGTAACGTCACAGTGACGTATTGGTCACGGGTTCCTGGAACCGGCGAACCGCACTCAGTTGCCGCTCTGCCGCTCCATCATGCCCACGATGCGCTCGAGATCGTCCACCGAACCGAACTCGACGGTGATCTTGCCCTTCCGCTTGCCGAGACTGACCGTCACCCGGGTGTCGAACGAGTTCGACAGCCGCTCGGCGACATCCTGCAGACCCGGCATCTGGATCGGCTTGCGCTTCACCGGCGCGGCGGGGGAGGGGCCCTCGCGGTTCGCGAGCATCACCGCCTCCTCGGTGGCCCGCACCGACATGCCCTCGGCAACGATGCGGGCGGCGAGCACCTCCTGCGCATCCGCACCGGCCTCGAGCGACAGCAGGGCCCGCGCATGTCCGGCGGACAGCACACCCGCCGCGACCCGACGCTGCACCGGGATCGGCAGCTTGAGGAGCCGGATCATGTTCGTCACGACCGGGCGCGACCGCCCGATCCGGGCCGCCAACTCCTCGTGGGTGACCTCGAACTCCTCGAGCAGTTGCTGATACGCCGCGGCCTCTTCGAGCGGATTCAGCTGCACCCGGTGGATGTTCTCCAGCAGAGCATCGCGCAGCAGCGTCTCGTCGGTGGTCTCCCGGACGATCGCGGGAATCGTCTCGAGACCGGCGAGCTGGCTCGCGCGCCAGCGACGCTCGCCCATGACCAACTGGTACTGCTCCGGGCCGACCCGCCGGACGACGATCGGCTGCATCAGCCCGAACTCGCGGATCGAGTGCACCAGTTCGTTCAGCGCCTCCTCGTCGAAGACGTGGCGGGGCTGCTTCGGATTCGGCTCGATCAGGTGCGGCTGGATCTCGTGGTACACGGCACCGGTGGGGGAGAGGGGTTCCTCGTCGGTGCGCACCGCGGGTGCCGGGGTCGGGGCGGTCGCGACGACATCCGTGGCCTTCGCCGTCCCGGAGGCCTTCGGCGCGGCCTTGGCCGGTGCCTTGGCTGCCTTCGCTGCCGTCTTCCGAGCAGTCTTCGGCGCGGGCTTGACGACCACCGCATCCGCGTCGTCCGCTGCCGGTGCCACCGGAGGTTCCACCGTGGCGACGCCGGCGGCCGGCGTCGACGTCCCGATGATGACGTCCGCGGCCGCGTTCCCCAGCCCCGGTCCACCGTTGGCCGGTCCCGTCGGGATCAGCGCTGCCAGCCCGCGGCCGAGTCCGCCCTTACGTGTCTGCGCCATCTTCACTGCTCCTGCGTCGTGGTGGTCATCCCGCGTGCCGCGAGTTCGCGGCCGGCATCGAGATAGCTCATCGCCCCCCTCGATCCGGGGTCGTAGTCGAGGACTGTCATGCCGTAGCCGGGGGCCTCGGACACCTTCACACTGCGGGGGATGATCGCGCGGAGGACGGCGTCACCGAAGTGCTTGCGGACCTCCTCGGCCACCTGGTCCGCCAGCTTGGTGCGGGCGTCGTACATCGTCAGCAGCACCGTCGAGACGTGCAGTTCCGGATTGAGGTGCGCCTGGACCAGTTCGATGTTGCGGAGCAACTGACCGACACCCTCGAGGGCGTAGTACTCGCACTGGATCGGGATGAGCACTTCCTTGGCCGCGACCATCGCATTGACGGTGAGGAGGCCCAGCGACGGCGGGCAGTCGATGAGGATGAAGTCGGCGTCGATGCCGGCGAGGGCCTTCTCGGACAGCGCGTTCTTGAGGCGGTTCTCCCGCGCGACCATCGAGACGAGTTCGATCTCGGCGCCGGCGAGGTCGATCGTCGCCGGGATGCAGTAGAGCCGCTCGTTGTGCGGGCTCTGCTGGATCGCTTCCTGCGCGGTGACCTCACCGAGGAGCAGCTCGTAACTCGACGGCGTCCCCGACGTGTGCGGGATGCCGAGCGCGGTGCTCGCATTGCCCTGGGGGTCGAGATCGACGACGAGGACGGTG
>NZ_JPOC01000069.1 GCF_000738775.1 Prescottella defluvii | reverse complement strand
ACACCTCGGGTGGGTAGCCGAACCGTCGGTATTCGTGCGACGCGGTCCTGCGCGGGGGACAATCACGATGAGTGCAGTACGAGAGCGCAAACGGAACATCGGACCGGGAGGCTTTTGTGAACTACTTCGACGACGACCCGCAGAGATCCACCGGCAGGGTGCGCGAACACCCAGGCGAAGCGATCGAGGATTCCCGCAACTGGCCCGGATACGCCCTGGTCGGGATCGCGATCGTGACGCTCGGTATGGCGTTGGTGGCGGCAGGCTACGGATTCCAGGGCTGGGCATGGATCGCCGGGACGATCTGCGCGCTGAGCCTGGTGATCGGGCCGATGCTGGTCCTTCGTGAGCACCGGCGCATCAGGAGGCTCGACGATCTGGGCTTGCCGGACGGCCTCGGGTACTGAACCGCGGCCGCCGGCCAGGGCGCCTGACCTGCGGTGCGGACCTGCGTGCTGCGGCCGTCAGGTCGGCTGCTTCTGTGCCCAGTCCGTCGCGATCTCCGGGTAGCCCGCGGCGATCTGGTCCACCCGTTCCGGGTTCGCCGACTCCAGTTCGGCGCGGTGCCGCTGCGCCTCGGCGAGCGATCCGGTGAAGCCGTTCGCGGTGGGCACCGGCGAAGGTTCGTCCGCGGTCGGGGCGTGGAGTTCCAGCGTGTGGATGATGCCGTCGAGTCGGTTTGCCACGAAGTGGCGCTTGTCCTCACTCATGAATCCATGACACCACCGCGACGCGGATGTGCATACCCCCTTCCCGGCCGGACCGGCGCGCGCGATGAGTTTTCTGCGTGGCCCCGGTCTGTCCCGGTGTGAGCATCTCGCAGGCTCGCACCCCAACATCACCTCGAGTCAGGAGACCCCGATGTCCCGATTGATCTTCGTAAACCTGCCGGTCGCGAACATCGCCGCCACCAGGAAATTCTTCGGGGACCTCGGCTTCGAGTTCAACGAGCAGTTCAGCGACGAGAACACCGCATGCATGGCGATCAACGAGTCCGCGTGGATCATGCTCCTGCAGGAGAACCGCTTCCGCGACTTCATCGCCGACGACATCTGCGACACCACGAAGAGTCGCGAGGTCCTCACGTGCATCTCGGCTGACAGCCGCGCCGGAGTGGACGCACTGGTCGACGCCGCCATCGCGGCCGGTGGAACGAAGTGGATGGACCCGCAGGACCACGGATTCATGTACGGGCGTTCCTTCCGCGACCTCGACAACCACGTCTGGGAGGTCATGTGGATGGATCCGACTGCGGCCGGGCAGTAGTCGTCAGAGTCGGGCGGGCAGGCCGAATCTGTCGAACAGTTCGGTGTCGAAGAAGCACGTGACGTGCGCGACCCCGCGCTCGGTGACGTCCAGGACATGCAGTTGGAACGGCCGGTGGATGCCGTCCGCGCCGCGCATGTACAGGCCGAGCGCGGGCTGCCCGTTCGCCGCCGTCGGGAGCAGGCGCATGTCGCCGGCGCCCTGGGCGGGGCACTTCTCCTTGATGAGACGCGCGATGTCGACGCCGCCGACGTACCACCCGACGAACGGCGGCATCTCCCACACCGCGTCGCGGGTGAACATCTCGACCAGCCCGTCGATGTCGTACCGCTCGAATCCGTCGACGTACCGGCGCAACAGTTCACGGGCCTCGTCGGACTCGGGTTCGACGAGCGTGTCCGGCGTGGGTGTCGCCTCGGACAGTTGTGCGCGGGCCCGCTGCAGCATGCTGTTCACCGCGGCCGTCGAGGTGCCCAGGACGTCGGCCACCTCGGCGGCCTTCCACTGCAGCACATCCCGTAACACCAGCACTGCGCGCTGACGGGCCGACAGATGCTGCAGCGCCGCGACGAACGCCAGGCGCACCGATTCGCGTCGCGCCGCGACGGTCGCGGGGTCGTCGGCGCCCCAGCCCGATTCGCCCCACACCATCGAATCCGGAATCGGCTCGAGCCACGGCACCTCGCCGCGTTCGATCAGGTCGTCGGCGGGGTCGGAACTGGGTGCGCCGAGACCGGTCGGCAGTGGACGTCGCGCCCGGCCCTCGAGCGCCGTCAGACACGTGTTGGTCGCGATCCGGTGCAGCCACGTACGGATCGACGACCGGCCGTCGAAGTTGCCGTATCCGCGCCATGCCCGCACGAGCGTCTCCTGCAGCAGATCCTCGGCATCGTGGATCGACCCCATCATCCGGTAACAGTGCGACAGTAGTTCGCGCCGGTAAGGATCTGCGGCAGCGAGGAATTGGTCGTCGACACTCTGTTCAACGGGCATGTCCCGAACCCTAGCGGCGGTCCCCGACAAGCGGAACGACCGACGAGCGCGGGTGCGCGACCCGCACCCGAGGGTGCCTATGGGTTCGGCCGCGACACGCCGAGGATCGAAGGTACGGAGCGGTCGACCGTACCGCCGGTGAGGGAGAACGACATGTACGGGATCGTCGGCAACACGACGCGAATCGGTGAGATGACGGCGGCGCGCGCCCGCGCGGTCCTGGACGACCGGGTGCCGAGCGCCGTCGAAGGCGACGACGAGGCGCGTTCGGAAGTGCTCGCCGTGGTCTACCCGCTGGTGCGCCGCTACTGCTACGCCAGGTTGGGCCGCGGGGCGCTGCGCGAGGTGGCCGAGGACGTCGCGCACGAGGTCTGCGTCGCCGTGCTGACGGCGTTGCCGCGGTACCGGGAGCAGGGCGCGTCGTTCCTGACCTACGTGTATGCGATCGCCGGGCACAAAGTGGTGGACGCCCGACGCGCTGCCGGGCGGGCCTGCGACCCGCTCGGCGACGCCACCGACCCCGTCTGCCCGGACGCCGGCCCCGAGGAGCGGGCGATCGCCTCCGAGCGCGGCGCCCAGGCCCGCGCGCTGGTCGACTCGCTGCCGGCGCGGTACCGCGAGGTCGTGGTGATGCGCGTGATGTGGGGGATGTCGGCGGCGGAGACCGCGGCGGCCCTCGGCACCACGGCGGGGGCGGTCCGGATCGCGCAGCACCGCGCGCTCGGCCGCCTCCGGGCGCAGTCGACGCGGGTCGCGGAGTCCGTGGAGTCGGTGGAGTCGGTGGAGTCCGTGGCCTGAGCCGTCACAGATCGTGCTCGGTGATCACGCCGCTGTGCAGGGCCTTCTCGACCAGTCGGAGCCGCTTCTGGTTCTGCGGGAGCTTCTCGACGCCGAACTTCGCGAACAGTGCCCGCAGGTGCGTCTTGACCGCGTCCACGCTGAGGAACACCTCGTCGGCGATCTGCTGGTTCGATGCCGGGTTCGCGAACGCCGCGTTGTGCTTGTACGGCCGGCACAGGGCGATCAGGATGGATCGTTGCGTCGGTGTCAGGGAACGGACGGTCGGGATGTCCGCGGCGATGCGCGTCTGCTCACCACCCTGACCGGACAGATCGCGGAACACGAACGCCGAGTTGCCGATCCGGATGCTGTCACCGTTGCGCAGGCGTCGCCGACCCGAGATGCGCTCACCGTTGACGAAGGTGCCGTTGCGGGACAGGCCGTCGTCGACGATCGTCCAATCGGTGCCGATCCATTCGATCGTCGCGTGCAGCCGCGACACCTCGGGATCCGACACCAGCGGCACGTCCGCCTCGGATGAGCGGCCCACCGTCACCCGCGGGGTGTCCACGGACAACGTCAACTCGCGCGGACACCCGGCCTGGTCGGTGTACCGCAGGCACGGTGCGTCGAGTGCACTCATCGCCACTCCTCGGGGACGTTTTCATCGTGCCCGCCCGAACCGGTGGCTGACAAGCGCCCCACATCGGCGTCGGCCGACCTACACTCGCAATCGTGCAGCACACAGAGTCGGAATTCGTCGGGGTGCACGGCACCCGCATCGTGTACGACGTCTGGCGACCGGACGGTCCGCCGACGGCAATCCTCCTGCTCGCGCACGGTCTCGGTGAGCACGCGCGCCGGTACGACCACGTCATCGCGCGCCTCACCGCGCTGGGCCTGGCGGTGTACGCCCCCGACCATCGTGGTCACGGCCGCTCGGGTGGCAAGCGGATCGAGCTGCGCGACTGGTCGGAGTTCACCGATGATCTGCACCAGTTGTCCGCCATCGCGATCACCGAGAACCCCGGCCTCGACCGGTTCCTGTTGGGGCACAGCATGGGCGGCGCGATCGCGTTGTCCTACGCGCTGGACCACCAGGACGAGCTGGCCGGCCTGATCCTGTCGGCGCCGGCCGTCGACGTCACCACCGGCAAACCCAAGATCGTGATCGAGATCGGCAAGCTCCTCGGCCGGTTCGCGCCGGGGATCCCCGTCGAGACCCTCGACGCGAAGGCGGTCTCCCGGGACCCCGCCGTGGTCGCGGCGTACGAGTCCGACCCGCTGGTCCATCACGGAAAGGTCAAGGCCGGCATCGCGCGCGGGATGATCACCGCGGCCGAGAGCTTCCCGGCACGGCTACCGTCCCTGACTCTCCCCGTTCTGGTTCTCCACGGCACCGAGGACCACCTCGCCGACATTTCCGGCAGTCGGATGATCGCCTCGCGCGCCGGATCGAAGGATCTGACGTTCAAGACGTACGACGGTCTGTTCCACGAGGTGTTCAACGAACCCGAGCAGGAGAAGGTGCTCGACGACCTCGTGGATTGGCTCCGCCCACGCCTGAAGTGACGTAATCTTCCGGAATGGCCGATCCTGCAACGACACTCACGCACCGGACGGTACGCGTCGGGGACATCGACATGCACATCGCCGAGCAGGGCGAAGGCGATCCGATCGTGCTGTGTCACGGCTTCCCCGGGCTCTGGTACAGCTGGCGACACCAACTGTCGGCGTTGTCGGCGGCCGGATACCGGGTGATCGCCCCCGACATGCGCGGCTACGGCGGCACCGACGTGCCGTCGGATCCCCGCGACTACGACCGTCGGCACACCGTCGACGACATGGTGGGCCTGCTCGACGCGCTCGGTATCGAGCAGGCGGTGTTCGCCGGCCACGACTTCGGTGCGCAGCTGGTGTGGGACCTGCCCGCGTGGGCCCCGGGCAGGGTCCGTGCCCTGATGCAGCTGAGTGTCCCGCGGATGCCGCGGTCGCCCGTCCGGCCCACCGACGGCTTCCGGTATCTCGCATCACAGCACTTCGTCCACCTGCACTACTTCCAGGAGTACGGCCCGGCCGACAGGGAACTCGGCGAGCATCCGCGCGAGTTCCTGTCCAAGATCTTCCATGCGCTCAGCGGTGCCAACCGCTACCTCGACTGCTGGGATTTCCCGTCCGAGGGCAACGGCTACCTCGACGTCCTGCCCGAGCCGCCGGCGTTGCCGTGGTCGTGGCTGAGTCGGGACGAGTTCGACTACTACGTCGACGAGTTCGCGCGCACCGGTTTCACGGGCGGCCTCAACTGGTACCGCGCCGACGACTACGTGTGGGAGCAGAACGAGGAACTGCACGGGCGTCCGATCACCGTCCCGACCACGTTCATCGCCGGATCGAAGGACCCCGTGCTGGAGATGATGGGGGCGAATCCGTTCGAGACGATGGCCTCGATGGTGCCGGGCCTGCGCTCGACGCACATGATCCCGGATGCCGGGCACTTCGTGCAGATGGAGGCGGCCGAGGAGGTCAACGCCGCGATGCTCGAGTTCCTGCGCGGGCTCGACTGACGGCGCGAAAGAAAGTTCACCGGCGCTGTCCTTTCGGGGCCTCCTCGTTCGTCGTCATGGTGTACCGCAACAACGAGCACCTCCCGAGGAGGAACCGATCATGAAGTACCTGCTGCTGATCAACGCCGAATCCGCCGACGCCACGAGTGGCTGCACCCCCGCGGACTGGATGGTCTACGACAAGGAGGTCAAGGACGCCGGGATCTTCGTCTCGGGGGAGTCGCTGGCCGACCTCGTCACCGCGACCGGCATCCAGGTGGCAGAGGACGGCACCCGCACGATCACCACCGACGGGCCGTTCGCCGAGACCCGTGAGGTGCTCGGCGGCTTCTACGTCATCGACGTCCCCGACCTGGACGTCGCGCTCGACTGGGCTGCCCGCTGCCCGGGATCGCGCGGCGGCGGGCGAATCGTGGTTCGCCCCATCGCCGACTTCGGCAACTGATCACCGATGTGCCCGGAGAGCAGCGGTCGCGCGACCGACCCGGAGACGTCCGTCGAGGCGGTCTTCCGGGAGGAACGCGGCCGACTGCTCGCCGCCCTGGTGAGCCGGTTCGGTGACCTGGACCTGGCCGAGGAGGTGACGTCGGAGGCGATCGAGTCGGCGCTGCGGCACTGGCCGGCGGACGGGGTGCCGTCCAAGCCCGGTGCCTGGCTGCTCACGACGGCCCGGCGCCGGGCCGTCGACCGACTGCGCCGGGACAGGGCGCTCGCGGAGAGGATCGCGGTGCTGCAGGTGGAGGCGGACCGCGCCGACCCCGCCCCGCCCGCGGATGTCGGCGGTGAGTTGCCCGACGAGCGCCTGCAACTGTTCTTCACGTGCGCGCACCCGGCGTTGCCTGCCGAGGATCGGACGGCCCTGACGCTGCGCTGCCTGGCGGGCCTCACCACACCCGAGGTGGCCCGGGCCTTCCTCGTGCCGACCGCGACGATGGCGAAGCGAATCACACGGGCCAAGAAGAGGATCCAGACGAACCGCATACCCTTCCGGGTGCCGGCAGCCGACGAGCTGGCGGAGCGCCTGCCGGGTGTCCTGCAGGTGCTGTACTCGATCTTCACCGAAGGCTACGCCGCGAGCGCGGGACCGCAGTTGCAGCGCGTCGACGTAGCCGAGGAAGCGCTCCGTCTGACCCGCGTCCTGCATCGTCTGCTGCCCGACGAACGTGAGGTGTCGGGACTGCTGGCGCTGATGTTGCTCGTCCACGCCCGCCGCGGGGCCCGAACGGGACGGGGCGGCGAGATGGTGCTGCTGGAGGATCAGGACCGCACCGCCTGGGATCGCCCGATGATCGAGGAGGGCAGCGCGCTGGTGCTGGTCGCGCTCACCGGCGGCCCGCCCGGCCCGTACGGAATCCAGGCGGCGATCGCCGCATTGCACGACGAGGCCGTAGACGCCGCGAGCACCGACTGGCCGCAGATCGTGGCCCTGTACGACGTGCTGCTCCGGCTGGTGCCGTCGCCGGTCGTCGCGATGAATCGCGCGGTAGCGGTCGCGTTGCGGGACGGTCCCGCCGCGGGCCTCGCGCTCCTCGACGCGCTGGCCGACGACCCCCGCCTGCGCGACCACCATCCCTACGCGGCCGCCCGGGCCGAACTGCTGCTCCGGCTCGGCCGCCGGCAGGAAGCCGCCGATGCCTACCGGCGAGCCTTGGACATGGCCGGGACCGAACCCGAGCGTGAACACCTCCGGCATCGACTCGCGGAGGCCGAGGATCACTCGTCATGAGGCTCGGTGTGGAAGCGCCTGGCCGCACGATGAAGCTCGGCACTCACCGCAGCGAATGCCGGCTGGAACCGGCTGCCCTCGCGGTAGGCGATCCGGGTGTGCCGGCCTATGGGGAGGGCGGTGAGCACCACCCCCGGCGGCACGTCGGTGGCTCCGAGCCGAGGAACGAGTGCAACCCCGGCCCCCGCCGCGACGAGCAATAGGACCGCTGTGAAGTCGTCGACGCGATGAGCGACATGAGGTTCGAAGCCCTGGGACTGGCACGTGCGAATGGTCATCGTGTGGCAGAGGGTTCCGGGGTTGGCCACGATCCATCGGCTTTCGGAATGGCTGCGGATCGCTGCCGTGTCGCTCGTCGTGGAGGTGCTCGGCGACGCGAGATACACGACCTCGTCGAGCAGCGGTTCGAGTTCGATGCCCGAGCCCATGGCGGACGGGACGTTGTCGTACTCGTGTACCAGGGCGACATCCAATCGGCCACCGCGGAGCAGATCCGGCACATCGGCAGGATCGACCTCGATCACTGACAGGTCCAGGTTGCCCTCGGCTCGGCCGATTTCGAGTAGCGCCGGTAGGACCAGGGTCTGCAGCGCGGTGGTGAACGTGCCCAGGCGGACCGAGCCCGTCGGTCCCTGTGCCCGTGCCGAAAGTGCGGCCTCGGCCCGTTCCAGATCGGCCAGAACCACCTCGGTGTGCTCGACGAGCAGAGCCCCGGCCGGAGTGAGGGTCACGCGACGGCCCGTGCGGGTGAGCAGGGACCGGCCGGCCTCGCGTTCGAGCGCCGTAAGCTGCTGCGACACAGCCGAGGGCGTGTACGACAGTGCCTGCGCCACGGCCGCAATGGTGCCGCGGTGGGCGAGTTCACGAAGAAGCCTGAGCTTGCGGATGTCGAGCATCAGTTCAGCTTATGTTTTGTATCAGAAATGTGAACTGTTTCTTCAGGTCGCGGCGACTGAGACTGATTCAATGAACTTTCATCCGTCAGGAATCTTCGTTCCCCTCATTACGCCATTCACCGACACTGATGAAGTGGCCACCGCAGATCTGGAACGCCTCGCACATGAGGTGATCGACGAGGGTGCGTCCGGAATCGTCGCGTTGGGAACGACCGGTGAACCTTCCTCGCTCACACCGGACGAGCGGCGCGAGGTGCTGGAGATCTGCGGCCAGGTGTCCCGTGAACGGGGAGTGCCACTTCTCGTCGGGGCCGGAACTAACGACACGGCGGGAACGATGCGCGCCATCGAGGAGGTCCACGGACTGGTCGATGCGGTGGGCGTTCTGGCGGCTGTGCCGTACTACACGCGCCCGTCCGAGGCCGGTGTGGTGGCGCACTTCGAGCACGTCGCCGATCGCAGTCCGCTCCCGTTGGTCTTGTACAACGTGCCGTATCGGACAGGTCAGTCTCTGGGCTGGGAGTCGATCGTGCGTCTGTCGCGGCATCCCCGGATCGTCGGAATCAAGCAGGCTGTGGGAACTGTGGATACCGACACTGCGCACTTGTTCGCAGAATGCGCGGATTCGTTCGCGATTCTGGCCGGTGAAGACACATTGGTCTCGCCGATGCTTGCGATGGGGGCGCCGGGTGCGGTTCTGGCGTCGGCGAACGTGTGCACACGTGTGTTTGTCGAGCTTCTCCACTTGTGGCGCAGTGGGATTCCGGTAGAGGCACGCGCTTTGGCGAACCGACTGGTGGCGCCTGCGGAGGCGCTCATGTCTGCGCCCAATCCGACTGTCATCAAGGCAGTTCTGCACGCGCAGGGGCGGATCTCGACAGCGAACGCTCGTCTGCCGCTGTTGACGGTCTGCGAGTCATCGACGATTGCTGATGTGTTTCAGCAACTTCCCCTTCGGGCGTAGTGATCCGCCGTCTCTCAGGCCGCGCGGGGCTCGCCCGCCCGTGGGCGCGGATGGGTCTTCTGTAGGGGTCGACCGGAGTGGGTGGGGTGAACCACGGGTGGGCGGTCGGTGCCGATTTCGACTTGCCAGTGGGAGTGGTGCAGCAACCTGTGCGGCACTCCGTCGTCAATCACGATCGGGTGAGGTGACAGTCGCAGGCGAGGCGTCGTGCGGTGGCGATCGACAGTGGCCCTACCCACGGCATCGTCGCAACGTCTTTGTTGCCGAGCAGGTCCGGAGTGGGGTCACTGCACTCGTCATTCGTCTCGTTCAGCGCGAGATCGTCGGCGTTCACGTGCGGGGAGAGGTGGGGTCGTTCTCCGCCCTCGATGGGTGCGACCCCCGATCGAAACAGAGGTAGAACATGCCTGATAACACGACAGCGGGCCGGCAATCGAATCATGCTGGCCCGCTGTGCCGTTTCAGTTGACCGGCACGCCGAGTAACGAAAGGGCGTAGGCGAGCGGGGCCCATGGTCCGTAGAAAGCCCAAGCTGTTGCACTCATATCAATTCACCTCCCGCCAGGGGCGGCGTCTGCCGAGGTCACACGGGATCACGGCCCAGATCGTGCGCCGCTACGCCCACGGCGACGGGAGTCCCCACATCCAGCCACTAGGGATCATGTGCAACCTCCGGGGTGTGCCGTCTGTTCCGACCCTGTCAGGTCAGGCTAGTCCCCGGATGCAGCCGAACGGAAGGTCCGAATAATTGGCCGAGCCGCCCGAATTCGTCACCGAATCCGGGAGTCGGGACCAGTTCAAGAACCACCAAAAAGGCCCTTTTTCGGCACGATCTTGTTGCGTTGCGATTTTGGGCAAGACCACAGATGGGGCCCAAAAGTACAGGTCAGCACGATTTTCTGAAGCAGAGAGGGGAAGGGGGGAGTGGGTCGCCTTGCCGGTTGGCCGATTTACGGGAGGATGCCGCCCCCGGCCCCTATCGGGATTGGAGTGTGGAATGCGTTGCATTGCATAAACCAATTGCGTTGGTAATTGTGGGCGTGTTCGGATCCGCTGCCGCGAGCGCACCTGATCGGGGGGGGGGTACTGGGCAGTGTTGCATTCGCAACACTCATCGAAAATTTCTTTGCGAACAAACATCTTTGAGAGCAGCAGAGCTGAAAGCGTTTGCTGCACAACAATCATCTGTTGTGAGTGTGTTGTGCATTGCATGGCATGCACTAGGTGGTCTCGTGCGTCGAAGCGAGTGTGCTCATTTCGGGCGCGGGGACCTTTTAGTGCTCTGACCAGGTAATATGACACGTCCCATCGAGTATTGGCGGAACCCGCGCTGAGGGGCGATCGCGCGGGCCGGACAACTGCTACCTCGGATCGGAGGTGCTCGACGATGGACAACTGGTTTCTGTTTTGGCCAGTCCCTCCTGAGTGGCAACAGTGGCTTACACAGCACGCCCCATGCTGGTTGGGCGGATACTGCCCCTGAAGCGAATCCGATTGGGAGGTCACCATGCTCGATTTCGTGCGCCGATCGGTCGCCTGTGCTGCGGTCGTGGCCGGTTCGGTTCTGGTGCCGGCGGCCGCCGCCTCCGCTGCGGTCACTGTTCCGTTCCAGATCAACCCGGCGTCGTTCGGAAACCCGAACGGCAGCTTCGACGCTCCCCGGGTCCGCTGTGAGGCCCTGGTCGGCGAGCCGCCTGGGACGGTGACGATCACCGGCTCGACGGAAGACGGTCGTGCAGTGACTGGCGAGCCTGGGGCTGGTCACTGCCAAATCCTGGGCGACGTGCACTGGCTGAACCTGTCGAGCGGAGCTGCAGGCTCCGCCCGGATGTCAGTCGCCCAGTACGGCTACCCGGCGGCAATCCTGCCGACCGGGACCGGGCGGGTCATTGTGACCGTGCTACCCGCACCAGGCACGACCACGCCGGGTTTCGCGACCGTCGACGTTCCGTAGGCGATGGTCCCGCCGGTCAGGGACGGCCCGGCGGGAGATTGCCGCTAGGTATCGAAGGGGATGATCGTGCTCAACCTGCAGTTGTGGTGGTGGACGATGGATTGGCCCCCGGTGCGGCGGGAAGGGCTACGCGGGATCACGCCGTGCCAGCTATGGGGTCTCGCGACGTGTTCGTACGACTCGCCCGTCTAGCCCGAGGCGATAGGCAGGTGGAATCCGGTGGACTCGTATGAGATTTGGTTCGGTCCTCTCGCTCCCATGGTGTACGTCGTGGTGGACTTCTTCGCAGGGCTGGGCATCTTCGGGGGTCGGTGACGGTGGATACGTGGATCTGGTTCGTCCCGTTCCTATCCGTGGACACGCGCCTGTGATCGACATCGTCCCCGTGCCGCCCTGGCTCTATGACGCGCTGTACCAGCTCTGGCTGTGGGGCATCCCGCCACGCTGAGGAGGTGATCGAAATGGGAGGTGATTGGCCGTGGTTCGTGTGGCTGATGCCGGCGCCGTTCTTCAGTGAGTGGGATTGGCAGTGGGCCACCGAAAACGCGCCTTGCTGGCTGACGGCCACTTGCCGGTAGAGAGAGGTGCCGACATGGGTGACACCTTCTGGTTCCTGCCCTTGCCGTTCGAAACGCTGCGGTGGCTGGCTGTGACCTATCCGTGCCTGGTCGACTTCCGACTGGCTTGTGGGTGATCACGATGTTCCACTGAAGAATGGCTCGGCCCGACGGAACCGGACCGGGCTCCGTTAGTGACGGCGAACGCGGAGAGAAGCGTCCAGGGAGCTCATGAGCTGCGCCACGCGGCCCTTGCCACGCGGCGCGATGGGATACCGGCCAAGTACATCCGTCAACGTAGGTGTGGCGCGTTGCCGAGCCTGCTCGATCAGCTCGTTCCCGACGTCGGGATCGTCGCCAGCGTTCAACTCACCGATGCGCGCTGCACTTGCAGCAGCGCGCAGGATGTGACCGACCTGGTGGGAGCGCTTTCCGTCACGTAGCGCGCGACGGCTCGAAGCTCCTCGATGGTCAGCTCGAAGTCGCCGGACACAGTCGTCATGACCCGAGCGTCCCACCGAGCCGGCCGACGATGGCAGGTTTCAGAGGTATGGCTGGATGAGCTGGCGTCGCGCTTCGCTGTCAATCGACAGCGTTCGTCTTGGTCGTCCCCGCTCGATTGAGTCCCGAACCGCCGGATCGGCGGCGTATGGTTCGGGCATGCCGTCCGAGGACGAGCCGACCCGACATGCGCCCGATGCCGCGGTGATCGCGATCCTGGACAGATTGGACGCCAGGTTCGATGGCCACGCGCAGGGCGGCACGCGGGTGGCGTACGCGTCGAAGTATCCGGAATTGTTGCAGCACAGCACCCGCCGGTTCTTCGCGCTGGCATCTCAGGCAATTCGCGAGAACCGGGTGTTCACGGCGGCCGAGCTGCGACCGGTCCGGGAGGGCGCGGTGCAGGCGGCGGCGGATGGGGTGTCGTTGTCCGCGGTGCTGCACAACTGGCACCGCTTCGGCCGGATCCTGTTCGACGAGTGTCGGGTGGCTGCGGCGGGGGAGCGGGCGTCGGCTCTGGTCGACATCGCGGTCGCGGTGCTGCGACTGCAGGAGGTCGTCACGCGCGCTGTCGTCGAGGCCTACGAGGGTGAGCGGGTCGCGCTGGAGGGGGACGAGCAGCCGTCGAAGGAGTTGCTGGCGCGCCTGCTGCTCGCCGGGCAGGACGCCGATCCCGCCGCCCGCTGGTGCGGAATCGAATTGGCGGACGAGTACTCGGTCCTCGCGATCAGACACGGCGACTTGCCGTCGGATCCGTCCGGGCGATGGTCCGATCAGGCACGCACCCGGCGCGTGATCGACGGCTGGGGGCTGCCACCGATCCTCGGGATCCTCGAGGTGGACTGCGCGACGCTACTGGTACCGCGCAAGGCCGACGCGGATGCCGACTGGTACCGGTCGGCCGTGGATCTGGCTGCGGCAGTGTCGAATACTGCCCCTGCCCCGGTGGTGGCAGCGGTGACCGAGCCCTGTGCGCGTGGGGAGCTGAAGGGTCCGGGGGGACTGGCCCTCGAACTTCTCGAGTTGGCGACGCGCATGGGAAGTGGACCCGGCGTGTACCAGTTGAAGGACCTGGCGTTGCCGTTCCAACTGTCCCGGCCCACTGCCGGACAGCAGTATCTGGTGGACCGGTTGCTGCCGCTCGATCCGTATCCCGAACTGTTGGAGACCCTCGACGCCTACCTCCATCACGATCTCGATCGGGGTCGGACCGCGCATGCCCTCGCGGTGCACCCCAACACGGTCCACAACCGGTTGGGGCGGATCCGGGAGCTTGCCGGCGTCGATCCCAGCTGCTACGAGGGCATCATGCTGCTGGGCTCGGCTCTCGACGCCCGGCGTGCACGGGGTGGGGGCTCCTAGAGGCTGTGCGGGTAGGCCTTCTCGTATGCGGCCTTCTCGGCATTGTCACGGGCGACCTTCTTCGGATTCTCGAGGCTCGGGTCCAGGCCGTGCTTCTCGAGCCGACGGCGTCGGTTTTGTTCCATGTAGGCCGCGGAGAAGAACAGTGCCAGGAACACGCCGAGCAACACCATCGAGCCGCGCAGCCACACCGGGCCGGGGAACAGGAAGAACGCCGCGAAGATGGGAATGAACGGCACCATGCTGCGCACCATGTGACGTGGCACGGCCCAGTCTCCGATGAGGTCGTTGCGGACCCAGTCCTGCATCGAGTCGGGGAGCTTGCGGCCGCACGCGTAGGCGACCCACTGGAACGGATTGGGCCTCTTGGCCTTCGAGCGGGGGGACATGTCCTTGGTTCCTGTACCTGTCTGGAGGGGGCGGTTCACTCGTGCAGCGCGCCGGCCTGCAGGGCGGCGGTGTTGACGCGGGTGAGGACGGAGTGGAGTTCTTCGAGTTCGGCGAGGCTGACGCCCAGTCGCTGGACCACCGCACCGGGAATCCGCTCGGCCCGCTCGCGCAAGGCCTTGCCCGCGTCGGTGAGTTCGACGATGAGTTGTCGTTCGTCGGCGGCGCTGCGGGTGCGGGTGATCAATCCGCTCGACTCGAGTCGCTTCAACAGCGGCGACAGTGTCGGTGAGTCGAGTTGCAGCGCCTGCCCGATCTCCTTGACGGACATCGGTGCACTGCCCCACAGCGCGAGCATCACGAGGTACTGCGGGTGCGTCAGGCCCATGGGCTCGAGGAGGGGGCGGTAGACGGCGAGAACCGCACGGTTGGCGACCGCGAGCGCGAAGCACACCTGGCGGTCCAGGGCCAGCGGGTCTGCGTCACCCCAGTCGATGTCCTGTTCGAGGGTCGTCGTCATGGAATGAATAATACACGATTAAGTCGTGCACTAACTAAATCCCGGACCGGGAGCGGCGGCTCGACCGATGAGAACCTGTTCTATATTCGGGTGTGACGGCCGCCACGGGCGGCCCCATCTGCTGCCCGGCTCTTCGAAACGCACCGACTGGAGTTCACATGTACGAGTGGTCCGATACCGATCTGATGTTCCGCGACGCCCTGCGTGGCTTCATCGACAAGGAGATCAAGCCGCACGTCGACAAGCTCGAGAGCGGTGAACTGCCCCCGTTCGAGATCATCCGCAAGATGTACGCGACCTTCGGCATGGACGAGATGGCACGGGAGTCGCTGGAGAAGGCCTTCGCGAAGGCGGACGCCGAGGAGCGTGGTGAGACCCTCCCCGAGTCCGGCGAGAAGGGCGGCGGCTTCAGCGGCGCCGGCAGCATGGGCGTCATCCTCAACAGCGAACTCGCGGGAGTGAGCCTGGGCCTGGTCGCCTCGATGGGCGTCAGCCTCGGTCTCACGGTCGGCACGCTGCGCAGCCGCGGCACCCTCGCGCAGAAGAAGCGCTGGCTGCCCGAGCTTGTCACGATGGAGAAGGTGGGCGCCTGGGCGATCACCGAGCCCGACTCCGGCTCCGACGCGTTCGGTGGCATGAAGTCCTACGTCCGCCGTGACGGGGAGGACTACATCCTCAACGGCCAGAAGACCTTCATCACCAACGGCCCCTACGCCGACGTCACGATCGTCTACGCCAAGCTGGACGACGGCGACGCCTCCGTCGACCGCCGCGACCGCAAGGTCCTCGGCTTCGTGCTCGACAAGGGCATGGAAGGTTTCACGCAGAGTGCGCCGTTCAAGAAGATGGGCATGAACTCCTCGCCCACCGGCGAACTGTTCTTCGACAACGTCCGCATCAGCAAGGACCGTCTGCTCGGCGAGACCGAGAACCCCGCCAAGGGCGACGGCAAGGAGAGCGCGAAGGAGTCGTTCGCAGCCGAGCGCATCGGCATCGCGTCGCTCGCCCTCGGCATCATCAACGAGTGCCACCGCCTGTGCATCGACTACGCCAAGACGCGCAAGCTGTGGGGCAAGGAGATCGCACAGTTCCAGCTCATCCAGCTCAAGCTGGCCGAAATGGAGGTCGCTCGAATCAACGTACAGAACATGGTGTTCAACGCAATCGAGCGCACCGCCGCAGGCGACAAGGTCACGCTCGCCGAGGCGTCGGCGATGAAGCTGTACTCCTCGCGCGCAGCGACCGAGGTCGCGATGGAGGCCGTCCAGCTGTTCGGTGGCAACGGCTACATGGCCGAGTACAAGGTGGAGCAGCTGGCCCGTGACGCCAAGTCGCTCATGATCTACGCCGGCTCCAACGAGATCCAGGTGACCCACATCGCGAAGGGCCTGCTGGCCAAGTGATCCCGTCCCTGGTCCGCGTGGGGGCGCGGACCGGGCCGGCGTCGTGAGTCGCCGTGGGCTTCGGCGCCGGTAACCCGCCGAGGTAGTCGACGTCGGGAGATTGATCGATTCGTTGGGTCGGCAACCTGCAGGCGTCCGCCCCCGGCGCGCCGCTGTGCCCTGCGGTACGTCGAATCCGGCCGCGCGGACGGAGGCGTCCGTCGCCGCGCGGTGCACCCTGCGCCACGGTGAGGTTCTTCGGCAAAAATTCTGGCCCGCAATCTATGTGGCCATTGCGGTGGAGTCCCTGGTGTGCCGGCGACGGCCCTCGATCGCTCCACTACTTCCGATGGCGGGTATGCGGTTCCCTCCGTTCTCGCACGTGCTGATGCTCGGGATCGAACCGTCCTGGGCGCGCGTTGTGGATGACGTCGAGCAAGCGTGGAACGCTGCCGCCATCCCCTCCCATCCCCGCCCATCCCTGCCTGCGGCCTGTCATTGACGGCTTCGGTCATGGCGCGCATCGAACACTGTTCCGATGCTGTCCTCCTTCTCGGTGAGGCCCCTCGCGTGATCGGCACGTCCGGGATGTCGCCGCCGTGCGGGGCTCGCAAGCTGCTCCGCATTGCGTGGATTCCGGGGCTCGCCGCTGGGAAGTGGTTGACTCAGCCGAGACCAGCATGCAGAATCTATTTCTGTAATACAGAAACATTGAACTCCTTTCGAAGTGAGGTCCCATGCGCGACGCGGCCGACGTCCTCGCCAACGTCCGGCGGGGCATGCTCCCCGCACACATCTACAACGACGCCGAGGTCTTCGAGGCGGAGAAGGAGCGCCTGTTCAGCCGGGCGTGGATGTTCGTCGCCCACGAGTCGGAGCTGCCGCAGGTCGGCGACTACGTCGTGCGCCGGGTCATGGACAACTCGTTCATCGTCAGCCGTGACCAGTCCGGCGAGATCCACGCGATGTTCAACATGTGCCTGCACCGCGGCATGCAGGTGTGCCGCGCCGAGCAGGGCAACGCCTCGCACTTCCGCTGCCCGTACCACGGCTGGTCCTACAAGAACGACGGCCGCATCGTCGGCATGCCGTTCCACAAGGAGGCCTACGGCGGCGAGGAGGGCTTCGCGCGCAAGGGCCAGCGGCTGCTGCCCGCCCCTAACCTGGGCATCTACAACGGCCTGATCTTCGTGTCCATGGACGCGGACGCCGAGCCGCTCGAGGACTTCCTCGGCGACTTCAAGTTCTACCTCGACTACTACACCAAGCAGAGCGCCAGCGGCGTCGAGGTCCGCGGACCGCAGCGCTGGCGGGTCAAGGCCAACTGGAAGATCGGCGCCGAGAACTTCGCCGGCGACATGTACCACACGCCCCAGACCCACACGAGCGTCGTGGAGATCGGCCTGTTCCGTGAGCCGAAGGCCGAGAAGCGCAAGGACGGCAACACGTACTGGGCCGGCAAGGGCGGCGGTACCACGTACAAGCTGCCCCCGGGCACCTTCGAAGAGAAGATGAACTACGTCGGCTACCCCGACGAGATGGTCGAGCGGATGAAGGGGCAGTGGTCCCAGGAGCAGATCGACGTCATCGGACGCGACGGCTTCATGATCTCGGCTGCCTCGGTCTTCCCGAACATCAGCCTGGTCCACAACTGGCCGAAGGTCGCCGAGGGCGACGACGTCCTGCCCTTCATCTCGATCCGCCAGTGGCAGCCGATCAGCGCCGACGAGACCGAGGTCCTGTCCTGGTTCGTCGTCGACAAGGAGGCCCCGGAGGAGTTCAAGAAGCTCTCCTACAAGGCCTACCTGATGTGCTTCGGCAGCAGTGGCATGTTCGAGCAGGACGACGTCGAGAACTGGGTCTCGCTGACCAACACAGCCGGTGGATCGATGGCCCGCCGACTGCTGCTCAATGGTCGTATGGGCATGCTGCACGACGACAGCCCGGTGGTGCAGCCCCTGACCGAGGACGAGTTCTGCGGTCCGGGCGTCGCGCACGTCGGTTACGGCGAATACAACCAGCGGCACCTGCTCAACGAGTGGGCCGACTACCTCGAGAAGCCGGCGCCCGTGCCGGCCAACATTCACGTCGGTGCGCCGCAGGTCGACGGCGAGTGCAGCAGCGAGACGGCGGCACAGTGCAGCAGCGAGAAGGCGGAGGCGTAGCCATGAGCACCTACATCCCCATCGATTCCGCCAGCTCCCCGCTGGGCCAGGCTGCGTCGACGACGACGGCCGTGGGTGCCTCGCTGGCGTTCGACGACCAGCGGCACCTGACGGCGCATCGCTGGCTGGTGGAAGAGTCCTACCTCCTGGACCAGCAGGACTACGACGCCTGGCTGGACACCCTCGCCGAGGACATCCACTACTTCATGCCGATCCGCGTCACCACCGCGCTGGGCACCGGCTATGACACGGCCAAGGACATGGCGCACTTCGACGAGGACAAGTACTCGCTGAGCCGCCGTGTCGCGCGCTTCGACACCGGCCACGCCTGGGCTGAGGACCCCCCCTCGCGCCTGCGCCACCACCTGTCCAATGTCCGCACCTTCGCGACCGAGAACGAGAACGAGCTCGTCGTGGAGTCGGCCGTCCTGCTGTTCCGCAGCCGCGGCGACGTGCTGGAGCCCTCGCTGCTCTCGGTCGGGCGCGTCGACCTGCTGCGTCTCGAGGACGGCGCCTGGCGGCTCGCCCGCCGGCACATCGCCGCCGACGAGTCGGTGCTGCGCATGCAGAACCTGGCGGTGTTCCTGTGAAGCTCTCCTGGGAGGGTGAGGCGGAGGACGCCGCGGCGGCGGCCCGGGCCAACTCGCGGCTCGGTGTCCTGCAGGACCAGCGCGACGGCGAGACCATCGTCATCGCGAACGAGTTCTCGGACATGCGGATCTCGAAGGTGCACACCCGCAACGGCGCGCGGCTGCTCATCGAGTCGCCGAAGTCCGGTCAGTGGATCACCCTGGACGCGCTCGAGCTGGAGGCCCTGACCTGGCAGAACGAGACGACGCTCTCGGCCATGGTCGGCAAGCCGTTCCAGTCGCTCATCGCCACCGAGGACGCCTCGTGACCGGCTGGCTCGACGGCAAGCGCGCACTGATCGTCGGGGCCGGATCGGGCATCGGGCGTGGCGTGGTCGACGCCTTCCTCGCGGAGGGGGCCAGCGTCGGTGTGCTCGAACTGGACGCGGCCAAGTGCGAGGCCCTCGCGGCCGAGCACCCCGAGGTCGAGGTCGTGCAGGGCGACGCCACCAAGGCGGCGGCCAACAACGCCGCGGTGTCGGCGGTCGTGGACCGATTCGGCGGGCTGGACGTCCTGGTCAACTGCGTGGGCATCTTCGACTTCTACCGCAAGCTCGAGAGCATCGACGCCGACATGCTGGACCAGGCGTTCGACGAGATGTTCGCCGTCAACGTCAAGTCTCACCTGCACAGCGTGAAGGCGGCGATACCCGCGCTGCGCGAGTCGGGCGGCTCCATCGTGCTCACCGAGTCGACCTCGGCCTACTACCCGGGCCGCGGCGGCACGCTCTATGTCTCGTCGAAGTTCGCGGTGCGCGGGCTGGTCACCACCCTCGCGTACGAGCTGGCGCCGGACATCCGCGTCAACGGCGTCGCCCCCGGCGGCACCCTGGGCACCGACCTGAGCGGGCTTGCGACGCTGGGCCTGACGGAAAACCGGCTCGACGGCCCGGACCGGGCGAAGGAACTCGCGGGCCGCAACCCGCTGGGCGTCGCGCTCGACGGCCTCGACCACGCCTGGAGCTACGTATTCCTCGCCTCCGAACGGTCGCGCGGCATCTCCGGCCGCGTCGTCCACTCGGACGGCGGTATGGGCATCAAAGTCTGAACGCCGTGGTCCGCGCGACCTACTGAAGGAAGGATCCCAAAATGGCAATTCTCAAGGCGAACCTCGAACTGTGCCAGGGCTACGCGAACTGCGTGGTCGCGGCGGACGACGTCTACGACATGGACGACGACGGCCTCGTGGTGCTGCTCAAGACCCGCGTGGACGAGTCCGACCGCCAGCGGGTCGAGACCGCGGCGAAGAGCTGCCCGGCCAACGCCCTCTGGCTGGAGGACGAGTGAGCGGCGGGGTTCTCATCGTCGGCGGCTCGGTCGGCGGTATCCGCACGGCCCGGGCGCTGCGCAATGAGGGCTACGCCGGCAAGGTGACGGTGGTCGAGGCCGAGTCGCATCTGCCGTACGACAAGCCGCCGCTGTCCAAGGCCCCGCTCGACGGCGACGCACACGTTCCACTGCTCACCGCGGAGGAGGCGCGCGAGCTCGACATCGAGCTCGTATTGGGCAGGGCCGCAGTCGAGTTGCGTCCGCAGGACAGGCAGGTCGTGCTGGGCGACGGGGTTGTTCTCGACTACGAGGAGCTGGTCATCGCGACCGGCGCGGCCGCCCGGCCGGCGCCGTGGTCGGTCCCCGGCGTGCACGTGCTGCGCACCATCGCGGACGCCCGCGCGCTGCGGGAGAGCCTGCTGGGCGCGAGTCACCTGCTGGTCGTCGGCGCGGGTTTCATCGGCGCGGAGGTCGCCTCCCTCGCCCGCAAACAGGGCATCGAGGTCACGATCGTCGACCCGGCGCCCACCCCCATGGCGCGAGTGATGGGAGATGAGCTGGGACAGCGCTTCTCAGAGTTGCACCGTGCGCACGGGGTGGACGCGCGCTTCGGTGCCACCGTCGACACCCTCGAGCATGTGGAGGGCGGCATCAGGGCCGAACTCTCCGACGGGGCGAGCCTTCTCGTGGACGCCGTCGTCGTCGGTATCGGCGCGGTACTGAACACGCGCTGGCTGGAGTCCTCGGGCCTGGCGCTCGAGGACGGCGTGGAGTGCGACGAGTTCGGCCGAGTGGCCGGCGCCGAGCACATCTTCGCCGTCGGCGACATCGCCCGTTGGTACCAACCGCGACAGGGGAAGGCGTCCCGCGTCGAGCACTGGACCAACGCGGTGGAGCAGGCGAACTGTGTGGCGCACAACATCTTCGCACCCGATGCCCCCGTCCCGCACGACCCGGTGGCCTACGTCTGGAGCGACCAGTACGACTGGAAGATCCAGCTGTTCGGCACCCGCGACATCACGGGCACCCCGGTCGTCGTGGAGCAGGCGGAGCCCTTCCGGCTTGCCGCGATCTGGCAGGACGCGGACGGGCGGGCCAGCGGCGGGTTGACCGTGAACTGGCCTAAGGCCTCGGTCCAGCTGCGGCGCACCATCGCGGCCGGCGGCCCGGCCGACCAGGTCCACGCGCAGATCGCCGGCACGGCGGTGCAGGCATGAGGCCCGGGGAACTGGACGAGCTCCGGGAGCTGGTCGCCGAGGGCTGCCGCGTGCTCGCCGCCCGGCAGCTGGCCCCGGGGATCCTGGGGCACATCAGCTTCCGGATCGACGAGTCGCGGATGCTGATCCGCTGTCGGGGCCCACGGGAGCGCGGGCTGCTACACACCACCCCGGAGGACATCCGCCTGGTGGGGTTCACCGGTGAGCCGGGTGCTGCCGGCGAACTGGACGGCGGCTACACCGTGCCGTACGAGTTGCCGCTGCACAGCCGGATCCTCATGCGCCGTCCGGATGTCATCTCTGTGGTTCACGCGCACCCGCACAATGTCGTGGCCGCCGATCTCGCAGGGCTGCCCATCCTGCCCATCGTCGGGGCCTACGACATCCCGGGAGCGGTGCTGGCACACGGGGGAGTGCCCGTATTCCCCAGGGCCGCTTTGATTCACAACCCTGCCCTGGGCGACGATGTGGCCGATTCCCTGGGCGATCGGCCGGTGGTGCTCATGCGCGGCCATGGCCTCACGTCCACCGGCGCGTCGGTGCAGGAGGCGGTGCTTCGCGCTATCTCTGTCGACGTGATCGCCTCGCTGTCGTTGTCCATCGTCTCGGCGGGCGGCACGCTGGTGCCGATCGGTGCCGAGGATCTGGCGGACCTGCCGAACCTGGGTGCTGGTCTCAACATCGGCGCCGCTTGGCGCCACGAGGTGTCCCGGCTCGGCACGCAACCTTGAGGACATTGCGGGGACGCATCCTGCAACTTGGCTCGATTCACGACGCGAGGCTGTCCGATGGCATACGCAGACAGCAGTGCAGATTCCGACTTCCAAGATATCGGTGAGCACTAGCTCACACTCCCGAGAGGTTCAGTGTAGTGGACTTTGAGAACAAGACGATTTTCATTACCGGAGCGGCATCCGGTATCGGGAAAGCATCGGCACTGGCGTTCGCGGCACAAGGCGGAAAGGTGGCTGTCGTCGATCGCAACAGGGAAGCGCTCGCGGAAGTCGTCAATCAGATCGAGGAAATCCGTTCGGAGGCACTGGCGTTACATTGTGACATTACACAGGGTGACGAAGTGCGAGCAGCAGTTGAGGCGACTGTCTCTCGATGGGGAAGACTGGACTCCGCTGTCAATGCAGCCGGCGTCGAAGGAGCAACGAAGAAGCTTCTGGAAGAGGATGACGCACTCTTCGATCGCACCATGGACGTGAATCTTCGGGGCGTCTGGCACTGTATGCGAGCGCAGATCGAACAGATGATGAAACAGGCGGAGGGCGGCACCATCGTGAACGTCTCATCCGGCGCGGGTTTGGTCGGCTCCGCTCGCTCTGCCATCTACAGCGCTTCCAAGCATGCCGTCCTCGGCCTCACTCGTAGCGCCGGATTGCAGTATGCGCGAAACGGAGTGCGTATCAACGCGGTATGTCCATCTGGCGTCCAGACACCTATGGCCGACCGGATCGTGGACTCTTTCGAAGGCGAGGCACCATCCAAAGGCGGTGCTGGATATCCGCTGGGACGGTACAGCACACCTGAAGAGATCGCCTCGGGCATTATGTGGCTGAGTTCGCCCGGTGCCGCATCGGCGATCGGGAGTGTCCTGACAATCGACGCAGGCTTCACGGCAGCGTGACGACGCCGTGGTGCCGGGCAGCCGGCACCGCATCTCGCAGCCTGGGCTCCCATAGGAGGAGTCCAGGGGGTGGTGGGCATTTGGTGAGGCCCTGACCAGCCGGATTGGCCGCGTATCGCTGCCATGACGGCGGCGGGCCATCGCGTAGTGGTGAACGCCTTGCCGATCAAAGTGACTCAACCCAAGATACTGCGCGATGACCCATCTCGATCATGCCGACACGTCCCTGCCCGCCCACGGCACAGGTGCCTCACTGCAGTGGGCTGAGCATCCTGATCGTGGAGTGCCTCCGCGTAGTGTTGCAGTAGATCAGTCAGTTATCGACTGCGGCAACTAGTTCAACATTCTGGACGTAGCTTACTCGGTAGCAAAGTTCGTATTTGGAGTCGACCACAGAGATTCGGGGCCGGCGCTATCCCAACACGTCCGGGTCCGTCCCATTGGCTGCAGAGTCCATGCCGCTCGCAGGTCTGAGTCGTCGCCGCAGCGGTGCACTGAGAGTCTCTGTCCAAGTGCATGATTGTGCCTGTCAGCCGACCATGCCTGCGTCTCGACGGCCATGTAGACAGCCGCGGTCACCAACTCGGTCCGCATGTGATCAGCGCAGGTGTATATCGCCTTCGTCGCAAGTCGGATAGGTGATGTCCGACCTGCATGTCGGTCTGAAAACTGCTGTGGTGCAACAGTCTGTTGGCGGGGCAGCGGCAGGCAAGACTCAGGGCATGCCGAACCTGCCTGTCTGGGGTCTCGATTGAGCAGGCGTCGGTGGTGGTGGCCTCGATCAATCTGGAGTTCGCGTCCGGCTATCCGGAAGTCCGTGCCCGTCAATGGTATACGACCACCGACAGCATGCGGGATCTTCCGGAGGGTGGTGCAATGATGGGCGGCGGGAAGGCCGTTGTGCTCACGGCATTCCCGCACACCGATTCCGCGACCCCACCGGACGCTGTCGACCAGCCTGCAGAAAACGTATGACGACCGCCAACTGCAGTTTCGCCCGCGAGGGAGCGAAACAGGCTCGGACTACACGTTGTGGCAGGCCACGAAGTGGCCCATGCCGACCTCCTGCAGCAACGGCTCCTCCTGCGCGCAGCGCTCGGTCGCCAACGGGCAGCGTGTGCGGAAGCGGCAGCCCGACGGCGGGTTCAGCGGCGAGGGCAGATCCCCCTCGATGGTCGCGAGTTCGTCCTCGGCGTCGCGGGCACGATCCGGATCAGGAATCGACGCCAGTAGCAGCCGCGTATATGGGTGCCGTGCCGTGCTCTGCACGTCATCGGTCGGGATGACCTCGCAGACCTTGCCGAGGTACATCACCATCATCCGGTCGCTGATGTTCTTGACCACCGCCATGTTGTGGGCGATGAAGATCATCGTGAACTCGAATTCCTTCTTGGTCTCCTCGAGAAGGTTCAGGACCTGCGCCTGTACGGACACGTCGAGGCTGGAGACCGGCTCATCGCAGATCAGTAGCTTCGGCTTGAGCATCAGCGCCCGCGCGATACAGATGCGCTGGCACTGGCCGCCCGAGAGCTCGTGGGAGGTCTTCTCCCACACCATGTCCGGGTTCAGACCCACAGCGTTGAGCATCTCGCGGCCCATGGACTCCAGTTTGGCCTTGCCCGTGACGCCCCAGATTCGCACGCCCTCGGTGATGAGGTGCTTGACCTTGCGGCGCGGGTTCAGCGAGGAGATCGGGTCCTGCATGATCATCTGCATCTGCGCGCGCATGGTCCGCAGGTTCTTCGACGAGAGCCCGCCCAAGTCGATGCCGTCGAGCACGATCTCGCCCGAGGTGGGCTTCGGCAGCTGCATGATGGCCCTGCCGGCCGTGGACTTGCCACAGCCGGACTCGCCGACGATTCCCAGCGTCTCGCCCGGGACCAGGTCGAAGCTGATGCCCGAGACCGCGTGCACGGTTTGCTTGCCGGCCGGGAATTCCACGACCAGGTCCTCGACGGTGAGGATCCGCTTGTGATCCACCCGCAGATGCGCGGTGCCACTGCCAGCCATTACACAGCCTCCAAAGTCAGCTCGCGGCCGGTCGCGGTGCGCCCGGCCTTGTGGTTGGCCGCCAGCGCCGCGTCGCCCTCAGGGGTGCCGACCGGGAAGTGACAGGCCGCCTCGTGGGGATGCCTGGCATCCGCGGTATCGGCCGTGGCCACCAGCTCCGGCGTCTGCGTCCGGCACTTCTCCTGCGCGTAGAGGCAGCGGGTCGCGAAGGAGCAGCCGCGGATCGGCTTGGTCATGTCGGGCAGGCCGCCCTCGATGGCGTCGAGCACCTGGTGGGGCTCATCCGCGATGCGGGGAATGGCGGCGAGGAGCGCCTGCGTGTACGGGTGTCGGGGCGCGTCGAAGAGTTGGCGCGTCGGCGCCGTCTCGACGATGCGGCCCGCGTACATCACGGCTACACGGTCCGTCTGGCCCGCGACGACTCCGAGGTCGTGGCTGACCAAGATCCCTGCCATCCCCATCTCCTTGCGGAGCTGGTCGAGCAGTTCGAGGATCTGCTTCTGGACCGTGACGTCGAGCGCGGTGGTCGGCTCGTCGGCGATGGTGAGGGTCGGATCGCAGGCCAGGGCCATCGCGATGACTACGCGCTGGCGCATGCCGCCCGAGAGTTCGTGTGGATACTGGTCCACGCGCCGGGTCGGCTCGGGGATACGCACTTTGCGAAGCAGCTCGATGGCACGCTCACGGGCCTGCAGCTTGTCGAGGCCCAGGTGGGCACGGATCGACTCGGTCAGATGCGTGCCGATGTGCTTGAACGGGTTCAGCGCCGTCATCGGATCCTGGAACACCATCGCGATGTCGTTGCCCCACAGCTTCTGCTGCTCTTTGCGGGTCAGCGTCTGCATGTCGCGGCCCCCGAAGACGATCTTGCCGGTCACCGTGGTGGCGCCGTCGCTGGAGATCAGGCCCATGACGGTCTGGCCCAGCACCGACTTGCCGGAGCCGGACTCACCGACCAGGCCCAGGGTCTCGCCGGCGTCGACGGTGAGCGAGACGCCGTCGACTGCGCGCAGCTGGCCGCGCTTGGTGCGAAAGTGCGTGGAGACGTTCTCGACCGTGAGGAGCGGGGTGCCTGCCGGGGCAGCGGTGGAGCCGCTGTTGGTTTCAGTGTTGTTCGAATGCTTGCTCATCGGTCACTTCCTTTGCCGTACAGGGCCATCACAGCTTGGCCTCGCGCGAGCCGCCGGTGGCCTTCTGGGCCTTCTCGCCGACGATGTTGAAAGAGAAGACGGTCAGGAACAGGAACATGCCGGGAACGAACACGATGAACGCGTGCTTCTCGAGCACGCCGCCCTGACCCTCGGCGATCATGTTGCCCCAGGTCGGAATCGGCGGCTGGATGCCGAGACCGAGGAAGCTCAGCGAGGCCTCCGCCACGATCAGTACGGAGATCATCACCATGCCCAGCGAGGCGAGCGGCAACGCCACGTTCGGAGCGAGTTCGCGCACCATCACGCGCCAGCGGGTTGCGCCCATCGCGCGGGCGGCGAGCACGAACTCCCGTTGCGAGAATGTCAGCGTATTCGCTCGCGCGATACGGATCATCGACGGTATCGCGAGTACCGAGAGCGCGAACGAGATGTTCATCAGGCTCGGCTCGAGCACCGCGGCCAGAGCGATCAGCAGGATCAGCGCCGGGACCGCGAGCAGCGAGTTGGTCAGGACACCGATCACGGAGTCGACCACGCCGCCGAAGTAGCCGGCGAGGATGCCGATCGCGCCACCGATGATGATCCCGATGAGCACGGCCGTGACGGCGACGACGAGCGAGGACCGCGCGCCGTAGATGGAGCGGGCCAGCATGTCGAGGCCGAAGTTGTTGGTGCCGAGCGGATGATCGGAGAAGAGGCTCGGCGGAGCGAAGCCCTTGGCCGAGAGCGTCTTCTTCGTGTCCTTGTACTCAGCCAGCGGAAGCAGCGGCGCGAGGATCGCGATACCCACGATGAAGACCAGCCACATGCAGGACAGGACGAACGTCAGGTCGAAGTCCCCACCGAACTTGGCCAGGCCAATGCGGCGGAACCCCATGTAGATGCCGATGAGGCCGATGATGCCGACGATGACGCGCAGCGCCATCACGACGGGGCCTGCGCCGAGCGCGAAGCCCAACGCGATGACCCCGATCGCCAATAGGATGCCGCCGCGGACATAGAGGTCGCGTCGCTCGCTCGTGGTCCCCGGCATGATGTCAGGAGCCGGTGGTTCGGCCACGATCACGGCAGCGCCCTGGGCCGCGGCCGGAATGGCCTGTTCCGGGTCGTTGAGGTCGGGATGGGTGAGATTAGACATGGGCTCGTCGGCTCCTCGGGTCGAGGTATCCATAGGAGATATCGATGATTCCGTTAGCCACCACGTAGATGACCGCGATCACCAGCACGGCGCCCTGGACCATCGGCATGTCGCCCTGCTGGGCGGCACGCACGATCAGTGAGCCCAAACCGGGTAGCGAGAACAGCGTCTCGACGATGACGGTCGAGCCGATCATCGAGCCGATCACGAGACCGAGCATCGTGATCAGGGAGAACGAGGACGGCCGCAGCGCGTCGCTCACCAGCAGTCTCATGTTGGACGTGCCCTTGGCCTTGGAGACCAGGATGAAGTTCTCCTGCAGGGTGGTGATCAGGTCGCTGCGCAGGATCCGCAGGAACATCGCCATCTCGAGCAGGCTGATCGCAATCGCCGGCAGGATCGCGTGGTACAAGTTCTCGCCAATGCCCTCGGAGATGCGCACCCACTGCGAGCGGGGGAACCAGCCGAGGTGGTTCACGAACAGCATGATCAGCAGCAGACCGGAGAGGAAGCTGGGGATCGACAGCACACCGAAGGTGCAGGCGCTGATGATCCGGTCGATCAGGCCGCCCTGGTGACGCGCGGACCACATCGCGAGCGGGATCGCCACGACGAGCGCGATGAACAGGCCCATGATGGCGAGCTGGACGCTCACGGGCAGGGCTGCGCCGATGCGCTCCATCACGTCGCTCTGCGGCGGTACCAGTGACCTTCCGAGGTCACCTTGCAGGGCGTTGGAGAGCCAGTGCCAATAGCGCGTGAAGAACGGGTCGTCCAGACCCATCTCGAGCCGGGCCTGGGCGTACTCCTCGGGGGTGCGCCCTTCTCCGAGTGCGGCCACCGACGGATCGCCGGGGATAAGCGACACCAGTCCAAAGGTGCCGAGGCTGACGACGAAGAGCACGACAACAAGTTCGCCGATCTTCTTGAACACGGCCTTGGTCATCGCTGCAGTCGTCTCCTTTCTGAAATCATCCGTTGATCCTCACTTCGATGTGATTGCTGAGCCGGCCTATGTAACGGCCGCAAAGTCCGTAAGGCGCGCAGGGTCGTGCACTGGCATCGATGAACGAATTTTCAAGGTTGCCAATCGATTTGATCCCAATCCTCCGCGGCCGGCGATGAACCTGTAATCCCTCAGGCGAGGTGTCCATGCCCAGCAGGGTCAGCCCGGCCCGACGATTCTCTGGGCCGGGTCGCCGGTCCGGCACACCGTGGTAGGACGCCACGGCATCTGCGAGAAGCGAGTCCATTCCTGTCCTGGATGGAAGAGAAGGCTCTCGATTCCTGCAATGGACTGCGTTCATCGCCGGACTTCGATCCGTCTGGTCGCACTGCCTCCTGCCGCCCCCAACTTGCACACCGCGGGGCGTGGTCAGGTTGTTGGGGGCGGGCCCGAGGTCCGAAGGGCCTCGAGGTCGGAGTGTGCTTAGTCCGAGATCCAGATCTTGTCGAAGAGCACCAGCCCATCCATACCGGCCTTTGCACCGTGGACGTTCGGCGCCCAGGTGACGAAGTTTGCGCCCGAACCCAACGGCACGATCGGCGCATCCTCGTTGATGATCGTCTGCATCTCCTCGAATCCAGCCCTACGCTCCTCCGGGGTGGCGGCAGCCTGAATCTGGGAGATCACTTCGTCCATCTTGGGATTGCTGTAGCCACTCACGTTCTGGCTGGATCCAGTCACGAGCAGGCCTTGAAGCCTGGGGAGCGGCGCGGAATCGGGCACCGCCGTGCCGCCAACGCTCACGTCGAAGTCATGAGTGACATAGAACGTCTTGGCGATATCATTCTTAGTCGCATTAGGTTGGATTTTGACTTCGAAGCCGACATTTTGGAGCATTGACTGCATCGCCAATGCCAGATTTACCGACGCTGGATCCTGCAACGAGGCGAACGTCAATTTTCCATCGTATCCGTCCGCCTTGGCCTCATTGACGAGCTCGCGGGCGGCGTCAATGTCCTGAGTAGGACCGGGGATCGCGCCGTGCATGTTGGACCACTCTTGGAACAGCTCGAGTCCGGGCGAGTTCAGTCCGTCCCTGGCGCGTTCGTTGATGATGACAGGATCGATTGCCTTCACGATTGCCTGGCGGACGCGGATATCGTGGGCGGCACGTCCTTCCCTGATATTGATAAGGCCGTTGTCGACCATGCTTACCGGCTCGTAGTATCCGGGGAACTCGGCCCGCATCGTCTCGATGGCGTCTCCACCCCTGAGATACGCCATCTGTACCTCGCCCGCCTTGAGCGCATCGACCATCGGCTGCTCACCATGAAGGTCTACGAACTTGAGTCCGCCGATTCTCGGCTTCCCACCCCAATAGTCCTCGCGTGGCGCGAGAACGAGTTCGACTCCGGGATTGACAGATTTGACGGTGTACGGCCCAACACCGATCGGCTCGACGAAGCTCCCGTCCCGAAATGAGTCCGGGTGGGTGATCATGCCGAACCCTGTGGTCAGGAGCACGGGAAAGTCGGTCCACGGATTGTTCAGGTAATAGGTGACGGTACCGGGGTCGGGCGCCTCCATGGATCGCACGTTCGCCATGAATTGGTCGCTGTACGTGGCCTTGCCCTCGGTCATGCGATTGGTGCTGGCCATGACGGCTGAAGCGTCCAGAGTATCGCCATTGCTGAACTTCACCCCGTCACGGAGTTTGATGGTCCACGAGAGTCTATCGGCAGACTCCGTGAGCGACTCGGCGAGCTGCGGCACAAAGTTTGCGGACTCTGGGTCCCATCGCACCAGGACGTCGTAGATTGCGGCCATTTCGGTGCCGCCGAGCCAGGGGGAAGTCCTGCCCTTGATCGGGTCCAGTGTATTGGTCAACGAATGCGATGCATAAGTCAGAGTCGCATTTCCGATAGCGTTTCCCTCAGGAGACTGCTCGCCAATCACCTCGGCCCGAATGAGTTTCGGTTCGGCACCGCCGTCGGATGAACCGGCGGAGGACGCGCATCCAGCGGCTATGAGTCCACAAGTCGAAATTAGGACCAGGGTGGAAAGCGCCCGCCGATGAATTGTTCGCTTCATTACCATCCTTCAGGGGGGTGTGTTCTTAGACCTGACCGCGCGTTCAGGCTGAGGCTGGGAGTTGGGTCGCTGCCGGCCCGCTGATCACCGAGAGAGACCCACATCACGTAGCACAGTAGCAGAAGCAATTTCTTCATGGAAGAGAAGATTGGAGACTGTGCAGTGGTCGCGCGCTCGCCGCGGCGGCGGTTCGATGCGGGGTCCGATCGCATCAGGCTGCAGCCTCCCCGGTCTGTCGCGGGGTGCCATGTGGCGCACTGGCGAGGGCCGGCATCGGTTTGCAACCACGCCGAGCGACCTCGGATACGCAACGAGTCGACATGCGCATTTGGCAGAGCCGATTCTGTAGAGAGATGGAAGTCTGCCTTGCGGTGGGTCCGAGGCGTGAGCTGAACCGTTGGTGGGTCAGCATCCGGCACCTCCGCTGTCGCCCGCAGGCAACCGGAAACTCGGAGCGCCGTATTCCCCAGTGCTGCTTTGATTCACAACCTGCCCTGGGCGACGATGTGGCCGACTCCCTTGATCGGCTGGTGGTGCTCACGCGCGGCCACAGCCTCGCGTCTACCGGTACTTCGATACAGGAGGCGGTGCTTCGCGCGATCCCGGTCGACGTCATCGCATCGCTGTCGTTGTCCGTCGTCTCGGCGGGCGGGACGCTGAAGCCGATCGGTTGAGAGGGTCGGGTGGACTTGCCGAAACCTGCCGAACCTGGGTGACTGTCTCGAACTGGGCGTCGCGTGGGCGGACCGATCTGCCGATCTGCGGGGCGCTGATCGCGCACGCGTGCGCGATCGCGCCGGCAATCTCGGGGTGGACCGTGGGCCAGGTCGAAGTTGCCACCCTGGAACGGGTCGACTGGTTCAACTACGGACGCCCCTACGGGTCCGCCGTCCGTCGTGTTCGGAGCGCTCCACAGCCGGTGACTCCCGTGCTCCGCCCGCGCGACGAGGACCTGCATGTTTGGCAGAGTTGCTCTCTGCAGAGAGAAATCAAGATGGGTATATGCAGGTAGTGAGGCTGACGATTGGCACTTATCGATCGCTAGTAAGGTCTTGACTCGCGGGCTGCAGGGCTGTTCAATGCGCAGGAACACAGATTCGATGCGCGTCTGGTCGCAGATTGCAACAGGGACATTGTGATGAGGTTGAGGAAGACGATTCGGGCCGTCGCGGTCGCTGCGATGCTCACGGCTTGTCTCGCCGTACCTTCTGTTTGTCTCGAAGGAGGCGAGCGCGGGCGGTGGCGTCACCGCGCCCCTGCTCTCTCAGTTCCTGCACGGCCTCGTGATCGTGCTGGTCCTCATTCTTCGAGCCCAAAGGTCGGTCGCGCTCTTCAAGCGGCCTATCGGCTGGATCCGAGCCCGAATCTCCGGAGGTGGCAAATGAACTCGCTGGTCATCGACAGGATCAGGATCCGTTACGGCGCAGCCTCGCTGGCGCTCGAGGACGTGAGCCTTACGGTTCCCCGGGGCCGGATCGTCAGCGTCCTCGGGCCCAACGGCGCGGGTAAGTCGACGCAGATGCGTGGGTTTCGGGTCTGCTCGGCGTGTACGCACCGCAGTCAGGTTCGGTGCGCGTCGCGGGTGCGGAGAACGCCACGCAGAACCGCATCGAGTTGGCGCGAGCGCTGTCGATGGAACCGGGGCTCGTGCAAGTGAACCAGGACCTGGGCGTGGCCATCCTGCCCGTGGAGCACGACATGAAGATGGTCAGGGGCATCCCGAGCCGCGTCTGCGTCCTCAACTTCGGTCAAAGAATCGCCCTCGGCAAGCCCGCCGAGGTTATCCGCGACGAAGCTGTCGTCGCGGCATATCTAGGAGCTGCATGATGAAAGACGGAAAGTTTGTAATCTGCGCGATTGCAGGCAGCCTCCGCGCGGACTCGTGGAACCGCAAGCTCATCGAGGCGGCCGCGGCAATGGCGCCCGCCGACGTCGACGTACGGGTCACGAAGCTGCTGGGCGAGATCCCGATGCTCAACGAAGATGATTTCGGTAACGAGGCAGAGAGCGTCCACGCGCTGCGCGCCGAGGTCGAAGCTGCTGATGCCCTGCTGATTGCGACGCCGGAATACAACGGCGGCATCCCCGGCGTCCTGAAGAACGCACTCGACTGGCTCTCGCTGCCGCTCGGGCACTCGGTACTCGAGCGCAAGCCGGTGGCGCTCATGGGCGCGACGCCCGGCCGCCTCGGCACGGCGCGCAGCCAGTTCGAACTGCGTCACACCTTCGTCTTCTCGCGGTCCCCCGTGTTGCCGGGGCCCGAGATTCTTCTCAGCTTCGCGCCCGATCACTTCGACGAGCAGGGCCGGCTGACGGATCCCATCGTCCTCGAACGGGTCGATTTGATGTTTACGCACCTGAAGAAATACGCAAGTCTCAATGAATACGAGGTTGTCTAACCATGACCGGCGCTACCACCAGCCCGAACGTCCACAAGGAATTCGTCAGCAGCGAGTCCCCGGGTGCGAAGCGCGCGGGGGCCGGCGGCTACCCGTGCCAGGGGATCTATTACACGCCGGCCGGCAAGAAGCCGCGCATTGCGATGATCGCCTCGCACTACCAGATTGACTTCTCCGAACATTACGTCGCCGAGTTCATGGCTGAGCGCGGTGTTGGATTCCTGGGCTGGAACACCCGGTACCGCGGCTACGAGGAGCTCTTCAATCTCGACCAGGCCCTGGTCGACATCGGCGTGGGCGTCCGCTGGTTGAAGGAACATGCAGGTGTGGATCAGGTTGTCCTGCTCGGTAATTCCGGCGGCGGGTCGCTGATGGCGGCCTACCAGGCGCAAGCCGTCGAGTCGTGCATCCGTCCCGCCCGCGATATGGAACCCGCGCTGGGGATCGACGACCTCATCCCCGGCGACGCCTACATCTCGCTCGCCGCGCACGGCGGCCGGCCTGATGTGCTGACCTCGTGGCTGGACGCAGCTGTCGTAGACGAGAACGACCCGACGCTGTCCGACCCCGAACTCGACCTGTTCAACCCCGAGAACGGCCCGCCGTACTCCGCGGAGTTCATCGAGCGATACCGCGCCGCGCAGGTTGCCCGCAACCACCGGATCACCGCGTGGGCCCGGGAGGAGCTTGCCCGGGTCACCGCCGCCGGCTACTTCGACCGGCACTTCGGTGTTCCGCGGACCTGGGCGGACCCCCGCATGGTCGACGCGACGCTGGAGCCGAGCAGTCGCCCTGCGGGCGAGTGCTATCGCGGTTCGACCGCCGTGGCCAACCGCGGCGACCGCGGCATCGGCGCCGGCAGCACGTTGCGGAACTGGCTGCACATGTGGAGCCTTGAAGAATCCCAGTGCCGCGCGGAAATGCACATGGAGAAGATCACCGTGCCGGCGTTCGTCATCAACCCCGACGGCGACACGGGTGTGTTCCCGAGCGATGCGGACGCGCTGTACAACGCCATCGCCAGCACCGACAAGCAGCGCAAGGACCTGCCGGGCGATCACTACTTCGTCGAGCCGGCCGGTGCCCGCGAGAAGGTTGCCGAGGTGATGTGCGACTGGATCGCCGAGCGTTTCCCAGAGAAGCAGTGATGATGAGCACCGAGAACGACGAGCTGGGGCTCGCTCGAAAGCAACACTGGGTCAACCAGGTTGACCGACATGCGTTCGAACGAGGTGACTTGACGGCGATTGTATTCGGCGACCGTCGGATCACCTGGGCGCAACTCCAGCAGCGCGTGGTTGCCGTCTCTGCCGCGCTCGCCGAGCGCGGCGTGGGGCGCGGGGACCGCGTTGCGCTGCTGATGGGAAACCAGGCCGAGTACATCGAGATCATGATCGCCGCCAACCGGATCGGCGCTATTGCAGTGCCGATCAACTTCCGCCTCAGCGTCGGCGAGGTGGCGTTCACACTCGACGACAGCGGTTCCGCCGTCCTCTTCGTGGACGGGCAGACGAGCGCCACCGGAATCGCCGCGTCCGCGGACGTCGAGGGTCCGGTGCAGGTCTTCCAGGTCGGCAGCGAGAGCGCCGATGGCGCGACGTCGTACGACGTCCTCGTCGCCCACCCCGGTTCGGGCGCCTCGATCGCCGTGACCGAGGAGTCGGAGCCTGCGCTGCTCATGTACACCTCGGGCACGACCGGACGCCCCAAGGGCGCCGTGCTGACACATCGCAACCTGGCCGCGCAGGCGGCCACGAACGTGATGGCGTTCCGCTTCGAAATGCACGACGAGGTCAGCCTCTGCGCCGCGCCGCTGTTCCACATCGGCACCCTCGGCTTGGTGGCGCCGGCGATCCTGATGGGCGCCACGATGGTCGTCATGCCCAGCGTCTCGTTCGACGCGGGCGCCCTCCTCGATGTCGCGGAGCGCGAGCGGGTCACGTCGACGTTCCTCGTACCCACTCAGTGGCAGGCGGTCTGCGACGAGCAGGAGCGGGTGCCGCGTGACCTGTCAAGGCTCCGTGTCAGCTCCTGGGGTGCGGCGCCGGCCAGCGACACCCTGCTCCGCAGGATGGGCGAGGTTCTGCCGGGCGCGGCGAGCCTCGCGCTCTTCGGGCAGACCGAGATGTCCCCGGTGACGTGCGTGCTGGAGGCCAAGGACTCACGCCGCAAGATCGGCTCCGTCGGGCGACCGGTGCCCGGGGTCTGGGCTCGCATCGTCGACCCCGACATGGTGGATGTGCAGCCCGGTGAGGTCGGGGAGATCGTCTACCGCGGCCAGGGGCTCATGTCCGGGTACTGGAACAACCCGGAGGCGACGGCGCAGGCCTTCGTCGGCGGCTGGTTCCACTCCGGCGACCTGGTGCGGATGGACGAGGAAGGCTTCATCTACGTCGTGGACCGCGCGAAGGACATGATCATCTCCGGCGGTGAGAACATCTACTGCGCCGAGGTCGAGAATGCGCTGGCCGGCCACCCCGACATCGCCGAGGTTGCCGTGATCGGCAGGGCCCACGAGACCTGGGGCGAGACCCCGGTCGCGGTGGTCGCGCTGAAGCAGGGCGCGGCGGATCTGACCATCGAGGAGTTGCGCACCTGGGCGGGGGAGAGGTTGGCCCGTTACAAGCTGCCGACCGACCTCGTGATCGTCGATGCGCTGCCGCGAAACGCCTCGGGCAAGGTCACCAAGAACGAGTTGCGCACCCCGGCCGTTACCCTACCTGCGTGACTGCAAAGGAAGATGCACCTCCGAATCGTCCGCAGTACCCGATCGAGTCTGTCGACAATGCGCTTCGGATCCTGCTGCTGCTCGGCGATCGTCGCAGCATCCGGCTGACCGAGGTGAGCGAGTATCTCTCGGTGGCCTCGTCGACTGCGCACCGGCTGCTGGCGATGCTCCAGTACCGCGGTTTCGTTCGTCAGGTCGAGGGCTCGCGGGCTTACGAGCCGGGTCCGGCGCTGACGACGATAGCGTTCGCGGTCCTGCGCCAGACCGACGTTCGGGCGCGCGTGCACCCGGTCCTCGAACGGCTCTCGGCCAGCCTCGGCGAGACGGTCCACCTGGCCCGTCTCGACGGGAACACGGTGACCTTCGTGGACTCGGTCGAGAGTGCTCGGGCGGTGCGCGTGGGATCCCGCATGGGCATGACGATGCCTGCGCACTGCACGTCGTCGGGCAAGGCGCTGCTCGCCACGCTGGAGGACAGTGGGGTGCGCGAGCTCTACCCCAAGGAGAAGTTGCCGGGGGGCCTCACCTCGCACTCGATCACCAAGCGGTCGGTTCTGTTGCGCCAGCTAGCGGAGGTCCGCCGGGTCGGGTTCGCCATGAGCGACGAGGAGTCCGAGGATGAAGTTGCGTCGGTGGCGGTCTCTCTCGGGGAGTACGGCGGGGCGCGCTACACGCTGAACGTCTCCACGCCCAAGAGTCGGATGTCCGACGTGACCCGCGAGGAGATCGCCGCCGCACTGACCCAGGCGGTGGACGAGGTCGCGGCGTTCTTCCTGTGATCTCGGCATCGAACGAATCTTCCTGCGCGGCAAGATAAGGCAAGGAAACAGCCCCGCCGATCGAATCGATCGGCGGGGCTGTTCTCTTGATCATGTCTCTATTCAGGCAAAGACCTTGCGAAGTTCGCCGGCGTCCAGGTACTCCTCGATGCGGCGGATCTTACCGCCGTCGACGAACACCCGGAAGATCGTGGGGACGTTGACGGTCTTGTCCCCGATAGTCGCCCGGATGACGTGCTGGCGCACAAAGCCGTCCTCGAGGGCGGTACAGCGGGCTTCGTCGTAGCCGAAGTCGTCATAGCGGGTGGGGATGCCCGAGAGGATGCGGAGGTTGTCCTCACGGGACTGCTCGGCGTTGTCCCAGTTGTGCCAGATCTTCACGTCCGCGTGATAGATCTCGTCGAGGACGGCGACATCGCCTCGGCTGAGGGCGGTGAACATCTTGTCTGCGAGCGCGAGCATCTCACTCACTTGGCAGCAGTCCCGACCGGGGTGCCGAGGCCGCCGTCCGCGGTCCGGGGTGCGTGCGCGACGTCGTCCTCGCGCAACTCGCGGGTCCACGCCGCGAACTCGAGCAGAATGCCGTCCGGGTCGAAGAAGTAGATCGACTTCACGAACGTGGAGTCGCTGTCCTGGAGGCTGATCCCGCGCTCGGACTTGTCGTGGTTGAGCATCGGTCCGGTCTGCACACCCTTGGCCTCGAGCTTGGCCTTGTACTCGTCGAACTTGTCGAGCGGGATCTTGAACGAGACGTGGTTCATCGAGCCGTGCGCCGACGCGATCTCCTTGCCGATGCCGGGGATGGCCGCGGGCGCCGCGATGCCGGGGGCGTGCGGGGCAGCGTCGGCGAACCAGAAGAACGCGATGAACTGGCCGCCGCCCATGTCGAAGAAGAAGTGCTGGCCACCGCCGGGCAGGGAGAGCGTCATGGACAGCTTCATACCCAGGACGTTGGTGTAGAAGTCGACGGTGCGCTCCATGTCCTGGCACACCAGCGCCAGGTGGCACACGCCACCTAGTTCGAATTCCGTGTTTGTCATGTCACATTCTCCTCGCTGTATGGCGGCCATCTCGCCGGATTCTCGGCTCGACGGTAGGTCCGAGTGATCGGATGGGAAAGATCGAACGATCGCTAAGTCGCGAACGGTGGTCGTCGTGGTGCCCGGCGCCCGGTGTCGTGGGTCGGGTCAGCTGAACACGGCGTTGAGTTGGCCCCGGTCGAAGTACTCCTCGATGCGGTGGATCTTGCCGCTCTCGACGTACACGCGAAGGACCGCGGGGACGTTTACGGTCTTCTCCCCGACCGTGGCCTGGATGACGTGCTGACGGAGGAAACCGTCCTCGAGGGCGGTGTGGCGGATGTCCGCGTAGCCGAAGGCGTCATAGCGGCCGGAGATTCCCGCAAGGGTCACGAGGTTGTCCTCACGGGACTGGTCGAGGTTGTCGAAGTTGTGCCAGACGGTCACGTCGTCACGGTAGAAGCCGGCCACCGCGTCGATGTCGCCGTCCGAGACGGCGTTGAAGAACTGGTCTGCGAACTCGAGGATGTCGCTCATTGGAGTACTCCTGACTAGGCGCCGTCGGCGGCGCTGAGCTTGCTTGCGAGGGCGTGAGAGTTGTTGGCGTTGCGCAACTTGCGGGTCCGGGCTACGTGCTCGAGCAGGATGTCGCCTGAGTCGAGGAAGCGGATCGGCGGCGCGCAGGTGGTCCCACTCCCGGGTTCCGCGGCTGCCGGCTCGCACTCGTCTCGGGCTGTGACGCGCATCGCTCGGATGTCTCACGAAGACCGTATTCCCGTCCGTTTGGTTCGTCAAGACCTATCGATCGCTAAGTTTCGAACGGGTGGGTGATCGTGCTATTGACGACGATCCATTCGCCGTGCCTGGCTGCTGTGCCAGAGATTGCTTCTGCTTGACAGAATCGGCACGTCGGAGGGGGTGTCGGAGTGGCCGGTCGCAACCGTTTGAGGCCAAATCTGTAATCGTCACGGCGCCGGCTCGCGCATCGGCCGCGGGGCGGCGGTGCTTGTCATTGGGAGCGACGATGCGGCGTGCATGACCGGACAGGCCATCGTTGTGGATGGTGGTCGTCCGGCCGGGTGATCGCGTGACGGCGGGATACCGTGGTGCTCATGGAGCGCGCGGGACGAGTCGGCGGGGAAGAGCTGGGCGCCAGGATTCGCGCGGCGCGTATCGAGCGCGAGGTCGGGCTCCGGCAGCTTGCTCAGCTGGTCGGCATGAGCCCGTCATCTCTGAGTGAGTTCGAGAACGGGAAGAGCCTGCCGGGTCACGAGCGCTTGCAGGCCCTCTCGGCCGCGCTCGGGGTGCCGCTGGATCTGCGTCCGCCCGAGCCTGCCGGCCCACGGTTCGACGACTGGCGAGACTTCGAGCCGCTGGACCTCCCCCCGGTCTTTCGGACGGCGTTGGACGTCTTTGTAGAGGTCGGCTACCACGCTGCCACCGTCAGGATGATCGCCGACCGGTGCGGCTTGTCGATGGCCGGCGTCTACTACCACGTGGAGAGCAAGGACGTTCTGCTCACTGAATTGCTGCAGGGCGCGATGGCCGAGCTGATAGGCCGATGCGTGGCTGCGGACGCCGAAGCGGATTCACCCGCTGAACGGTTGGCGAACCTGGTCGAGTGCGTGATCCTCTTCCACACGTACCGTCAGGCCTCGGCGGTGCTCGCGTCCACTGAGCTACGGTCGCTCGACGAGTCCGGCCGATCGCTGCACCTCCAGGCGCGGCTGCAGGTCCGGGACATTGTGCAGGCCGCCGTGGAGGCCTGCCGTGATGCGGGGCGGGTCGGAACCGTGCCGGCGTCGTCGACCGCCACTGCGATCGTCACGATGTGCGTTGCCGTGGCCGATTGGTACAAGCCTGGCGTGAGCCCGCCCCCCCACGAGATCGCACGGGAGTACACCGACCTTGCGCTGGCCATGGCCAGCGCCGGCTCGTCGGGTATTTCGCGTTTGCGGGACTGACGAAGCAACGCCAGGCGATTCGTCGGCTCCCTGCTGCAGTGCTCCACGCGGTGTCGGATGGTCGAGAGTTTCCGGGCGGCTTCAGTTTTCGGCCTGCGTTTCTTGACTTGCATCGTTGACCTGTGCAACTCTGAATAAGAGAGATGCTCTGCCATGCAGAATAATGCGGTATCTGAGTGGTCAGTCCCAGAGGGTGTCGCAGCTCAGGGTGCGAGTGCAGGTGCGTGAATCCCGCATCGTGGGCAGGACCCTTGGCGTCATCGGTGGGCGCGAGCAGTACCAGTAGGACAACCGGATCTGAGGAGCGCGCAATGACCGCGATTGTCAAGGGGCACCCGTCGACGAATGACGACTCGTATCAGCTCAACACGACCACGCTGATCCGTCATTCGGCCCGCAACTACCCGGAGCGCGAGATCGTCTATCGCACCGGCGACGGGGGATGGGACCGCTACACCTACGGCGACGCCTACGCGCGCATCAAGCGGATTGCCAACGCCCTGACCGACCTGGGCGTGAAACCCGGTGATGTGGTGGGGATCCTGGACTGGAACAGCAAGCGGCATTTCGAGCTCTACTGGGCCATCCCGGGCACCGGAGCGGTGATGCTGCAGATGAACCTGCGCCTGGCGCCCGAGGATGTGGGGTATGTCGCCACCCACGGTGGCGCGTCTGTCGTCCTGGTGGATGAGAGCCTGCTGAGCGTCGCGGAGTCGGTGGCGCCGTTTGCCCCGGAGGTCACGTGGGTGGTGATGTCCGACAAGCCTCTCTCGGAGATTGCCACCACGTTGCCGAACGTCCGTCATTTCGAGGACCTGGTGGCGAAGGCGTCCCCGGAAATCGACTGGCCGATGATCGACGAGAGTTCCGCCTACAGCGCCTGCTACACGACCGGAACCACCGGCCGGCCGAAGGGCGTGTACTACTCACATCGAGCGATCTACCTGCACACCCTGACGCAGGCTTCGTCCTACGGAATGAGCGCCGCCGACGCGGTCATGCTGATCACGCCGATGTTCCACAGTCAGTCCTGGGGCCTTCCGCAGTCTGCCGTCTACGTCGCGGCCAAGATCGTTCTGCCCGGCCGCTATTCGGCGCAGGACACGGACATGTTGGCGGACGTGATGATCGACGAGAACGTGACGGTCGCGAACGGCGCGCCAGCGATCTTCCAGCCGATGCTCGACTACATCGAGACACTCGACGTCAAACCGGACTTCAGTCGCACCCGACTGCTGTCCGGCGCCACCGAGCCCGCGCTCTCGCTCATGCGTGGTTTCTACGAATTGACCGGTGCCGACTTCATCCATGCGTACGGGGCTACCGAGACTGCGCCGATGGCTTTCGTCAACTACGGCCGCAAGGTGACCTTGCAGGGCAAGGTGACGGAAGACGAATGGTGGAGCATCAAGCGCTATCAGGGTCTTCCCGCGGGCGGTGTCGATGTGCGGATCGTAGATCCGGAGGGCAACGACTTGCCGCACGACGGCAACAGTAAGGGCGAGGTCCTGCTGCGGGGACCGTGGATCACCGCGCGGTACCACAAGCTTGATGACGACGCCGACAAGTTCCTCGACGGTTACTGGCGCAGCGGCGATATCGGCACCATCGATCAGAACGGCTACCTCAAGCTCGCGGACCGCCTCAAGGATGTCATCAAGAGTGGCGGCGAATGGATTTCGTCGATCGATATGGAGAACGCGATCATTGCCCATCCTCGGGTGGCTGAGGCGGCGGTGATCGGTGTCGAGCATCCGAAATGGCAGGAACGTCCGGTCGTGATCATGGTGACCACGGATGGAGAGGAAGTCGCGCTCGCCGAGATCCATGCGCTACTCGGCGGCGCCTTCGCCAAGTGGCAGTTGCCTGACACGGTCCTGTATGTCGACAAGCTCCCGCGCACGAGCGTCGGCAAGCTCGACAAGAAGGTCATGCGCGTCGAGCACGGTGATGTCTATCGAGCCGCTCGGGGCTGAATTCGGATCCACCTCCGTTCCGTGTGTCGAGGCGCCTGCTTCCTCGCGCGACGAATCTACGAGACTGATTCTGTCAGTGGGCTATTCGATCACCGATTTCCATCCTCGACCTGGTCTCGGTTCTCTTCTCGAGGGAACCTATTTCTGATAGCCTCCGACGAAGTGACGACACTCACATTCGCAGTCTAGGAGAATCAATTGGCCAGGCGCATAGCATATTTGGACCTCAAGGGCGGCGCGCAGCGGGAGGGAAATCGGATTCCCGAGCACCTGATCACGCCAGGTTTCGCTGTCGACGTGGTGGATACCGAGATTCGAATCACCCCTGTCAATGCGACCGACCTGCTTCTCTCCGATATGACGTACGCGGAAGCGGCCATTCGAGCCGACCGCGACGGGTATGCCGGGGTCCTGATCGGCGGGGTACCGGACTATGGACTCGCGGCCGCGCGTGCCGCCGTTGACATTCCGGTGATCGGTAGCGGTCAGGCCAGCCTCCTGGCGGCGGCGGCACTGGGGTCTCGGTTCAGCATCGTCACGATCTGGCCGGAGACGATGAGCTTCGTATACGAGCGACTCCTCCGCGAGAACCCCATAGGGCAGCAATGCATTTCGGTGCGGTACGTCTCCACGCCGGACGAGCAGGGCACGCTTGCCGACGAGGACAACTTCCTCACCCAGATGAGGTCCGGACGCGAGCACATGATCGAGCGCATCCTCGACGAGATCGAGCTTGCGGTGCAGGACGGCGCCGAGTCGATCATTCTCGGGTGCAACTGCATGAGCCCGGTCGCCGATGTGCTCGCGTCGCGCGCGAGCGTCCCCATCGTGGACCCGACCACTGCCGGGTACCGGCAGCTCGAGTCGATGGTCGCGCTCGGCCTGCAGCCCGCGCGCGATCCTCGCGTGCCCAAGTCGGATCGCCATCACGTCCTGGCGGAGATGATGAAGGCGGCAGACCTCGCGTTCGGCGAGGATCAGGAAGATTGCCCCGTCTGCGTGCTGAATGACGACGGCACCGCTTCGTGTGAACTGCCGGCCGGCGTGCCCCTCGAAACGCAGGAGTGATCGAGATATGCACGCTGAGTACACACTCGAATCGGTAACGGCCCGAGCCGCGATCACCGATGTGATCCACCGGTACTGTCACGCGACCGATCGTCGACGCTGGTGGCTGATGGACTCGGTGTTCCACGAGGATGCCACCTGCAGGCTGTCGGCGATCGGCGGCCACTGGCGCGAGTTCGTGGCCCAGGGGTCCGCCCTGCTCGAGCCGCTCGGCCGCACGCATCACCAGGTCGGCAACATCCAGATTGCCTTCGACGGCGACGTCGCCCACGTCGAAACCTATGTGACCGCCTTCCATCAGGTTCCGCAGGACGCGCCTCCGGGCGGGTCTTTCGGTGGCACCGGGGAGGCGTACGAGGTCGTGCTGGGCGCGCGGTACATCGACCGCTTCGAGCGCCGCGACGGGCTCTGGCGAATCGCCGACCGGCGCCTGCTGATGGAGTGGCGCAACCATCGACAGGTGCGAGAGGGAGCCTTGGCCGACGTGCCCTCTCAGTCGCGTGGGCGGGACGACACCGACATCTCCGCGCCGGTCGTCGAGGCTTGGCGCACAGGCGAGCCCGGCCGGATGGATGTGGCACGGTTGGTCGACAGGGCAGAGATCGCCGACGCGGTCACCCGGTTCTGCCACGCGGTCGACCGGAACAGATGGGACCTCATGCCCAGCGTGTTTCACGAGGACGGGCGAACCGTCTTCATCGACACTGAGAAGAGCTGGCAGGAGATGGTGGCCGGCGCGCGCGTATCGATGGGTGCCCTGGTGCGGACCCAGCACCAGATCGGCAACATGCTCTTCTCCTTCGCCGGCGACACCGCTGTGGTCGAGACCTACGTCACCGCCTACCACCGCGTTCCGCCGACGGCTCCCGTCGACGCCTTCTGGGGCGGCCGCGAGACGGACTACGAGGGCATTGCGGGTGGCCGCTACCTCGACCGATTCGAGCGCCGCGACGGCCGCTGGCTGATGGTGGAGCACCGCACGTTCGTCGAATGGCGGCACGACTTCGAGGTCTCTGAGGGTGCTCTGGCCCAGACGCCGGACGTCTTGCGCGGCCGGCGCGGAGACGCGGACGCGTCGCTGCCCGTGGTGGCGCACCTCCTCGCTGGACTCACCTCATCGTGAAGGGTGGGCCCTCGGCTGGGCCTGCCCGGATATCAGAATTCGTTCCCGTGTAAGGGATTCCGCTGAAGAGAGGGCGGACGGCGAGATTTGAACTACGCCCAAAACTGACGTTATATTCAGTTATGTAATTTGAATCGCGTTCTGCCAGGAGGACTCTCATGATGCAGCCCAGCAACTCGCCTATGGACAAGGAGGCGAGCTCCGACACAATCGTGCAGGACGGAGGCCGCGCACTGCGGGACGTCCTCGGTCACTTCGCGTCGGGGGTGGTGATCGTGACCGGTACCGTCTCGGGCAAGCCGGTGGGCCTGACCTGTCAGTCATTCTCCTCCTTGTCGATAAACCCTCCGATGGTGATGTTCTGCCCTTCCTCCACATCGTCGAGTTGGGGACAGATCAAGGCGTCGGGGGCCTTCTGCATCAATGTGCTCGAAGAGTCCCAGCGCGAGGTCAGCAACCTGTTCGCGCAGCGACGCGACGACAAGTTCGACACCATCGATTGGCGTGCGGGAGAGACGGGTTCGCCGCTGATCGAGGGCTCCCTCGCGCATATCGATTGCACTGTCGAGTCGGTCTTCCCCGGCGGGGATCACGACATCGTTCTCGGTCGGGTCGTGGACACCGAACGGAGGCCGTCGGGTCGCCCACTGCTCTACTACTGCGGCCAGTACGAGATTCTGTCCCGATAGTCGCAGCCGCGACAAGGTCGCACATCCGACGGACGGAACGACCCCCGGTCGACCCACTCTCCTGGAAGTTTGGGGGTCGATCGGGGGTCGTTGTCGTTGTGTCGGCTGGAGATCGCTACGTACGAGCTCGGCGCGTTCCACCCGGCCGTGGTTCGGCGAGCCCGAGCGCATGCGACCACAGGTAGCTGATCGTGTCGATCGCCTGGTCGTCGGATGCCGGCCGTCCCGTGCCCTGCGCGTTCGTGCCCAGCCACAGGTAGCAACTGTGCTCGAGCATCGAAGAGAGGGCCGAGGCGGCGACTTCCGGGTTCAGGCTGGGATCGGTGAAACCATGGGCCTGCAGATTCACGATGTGTGCCGCGATCTGGCGAACGCCGACGTCGCGAATCTGCATCCACACCTGGGTGAACTCGGGTTCGACCGATGCGGCGTGCGTCACGCCGACCAACTCCGGAATGAACTCGGTGTAGGCCCGCCAGAAGGCCGCGATGGCCGATCTCAGTGAATCCGGGGTGTACCCGTCGAGCCGCCGAGCATCCTTCCCCTCGGCGAGGACGTACTCCAAGAAGTCCTCCAGCAACGCCGCGAGGATTTCGCTCTTGTTGTCGAAGTAGTTGTACAGCGTGGCCGGAGACTTGCCGGCAGCGTCAGCGATATCGGTCATCCTGGCATTGAGATAGCCGTCGCGTTCGAAAACTGTTCGCGCCGAGGTCTTGATCAGCTGTGCGGTCTGCTGTCCCTTGGTCCCGGCGGATTGGTGGTCGGTACGCCTTGTGTGCACGATGCGGCCCCTTGATCTGACTACTGCAGGCCTGGATCATATCGATATCGAGAAGACGCCTTTACAGCTTGGGCATGACCTCGGACGAGAACAGGCGCATGTTCTCGACGAGAAGCTCGTGCGGGAGGCCGCCCACGTCGAAGACCGCCAGGTGGATGTCGGGGTCGACCACATCCTTGACCATGAGCATCCGGTCGGCGACCTCATCGGGGTTGCCGGACATGGCCGTCCCTGCGAGCAGCTTGTCGTAGTCGACGGGCATGTTGTTCCCGGTCAGTTCACGAGCCCACGTGACGTAGTTGACCAGGTAGGGGCGCCACCGTTCGTGAGCTTCCTTGCTGTCCTGTGCCACATGGACGTAGCTGCACGACCCGACCAGGGGCTCCTTGCCCTGTTCGGTCATCAATTCGCGGTACAGCTTCACCAGCGGCCCCCACGAGTCGAGGCGGCCGAAGATGCTCGGCAGCATCAGGGGGAGTCCCTGCTCGGCGGTGCGCCGGACGGACTCCTCGGTGGTGCCGGTGCCCAGCCACACGCGGGGCACGCCCGCGAACGGTGAGGGCTTGAGCTGCACATTCTCCAGAGGACCGCGGAACTCGCCGGACCAACTGAAGGGCTCCGTGGAGTTCCAGAGCTGATCCAGCAGTTGGATCTTCTCGCCCATGATGGCGTGGCCCTGCTTGGGATCCAGGCCGCCGAATGCCGCGTAGGTCTCGGGGTTGATGCCGCGTCCGACGACGATCTCGGCCCGGCCTCCGGACAACTGGTCGAGCATCGCGAAATCCTCCGCCACCCGGACCGGGTCGGAGGTGGCGAGCAGGGTCACCGCCGTCGCCAAGCGAATCGTTTTCGTGCGCTCGGCAATCGCGGCGAGCATGAGCTGCGGGGACGAGATGATGTAGTCGTTGAAGTGGTGCTCTCCCAGCGCGACCATGGAGAATCCCAGGCTCTCCGCTTCGACCGAGCTGTCGACGATGGAGCGCAGGCGCTCGCCCTGTGACGTGCGGATTCCGGTGTGCGGGTCGGGGAGGTGGTCGCCGAGGCTCATGACGCCGAGTTTCATGTGAGGGTCCTTTCGGTGGCGGGGTTCACAAAATCTAAAAGTGACGTTAGTTTTAGTTTTTTCTCCCGTCAAGGGTGAAACCACCGAAAGTTGCTACCACGCTGACGATCTCGAGTTCATGCCGGACTGGGTCGCGGTCGGATCCCGCGCTTGAGTTCCGAGACGAGGACGATCTAGAGTCTCCGCCTGCCGCACATCACACTCAGGATCGAGGATCAGTCATGCAATTGGTGGTAGACGAGTTCGGCGCCGTCCGGCTGGAGAATCGGGAGATCTTCACCGACTTCGCGGTGCGCGCACCGGTCGGCACCGAGATCGACAGGGTGGGAGAGACTCTCGCGTCCGCAGGGGTGGGCGAGACCGCTGATGGGCACGCCTGGATATCCGCCGAGGCGGTCACGCGTCTGGCGGAAGCGGATGGGGCCGGCGACGATTGGCGGCCCGGTTTCGAGGCGATGCGGAAGTACGCGCGCGGCAAGGGCTGGGTGCGGGCCGACGGCGCGATTCGCGCCCACATCGGGTACAGCTGACGAACCCCCGGGCGGCCCGACCGGAAGGTGGCGGGCCGCCACGGGGGTTCGTCGACGACGGGGTTGTCAGACCGGCACGGCCTGGTTGTTGAGAACCAGACCGGCTCGGGGCCAGTCGAATCGGAGCAGCTTGCCGGTGCTCGAGGCGGTGACGTACGCCGTCCGCATGTCCTGCCCTCCCCAGCAGATGTTCGTGATCCCGGGGTCGCCGTCGGTGTCGATGCCGACGAACTCGACCAACTCGCCGTCCGGACTGATCACGCAGATGCCGGGGGTGGCCAGTGACGCGACGCAGATGTTGCCGTCCGCCTCGACGCCGAGCGAATCGAAGTAGCGGAAGTCCGGCGATCCGTAGAGGAAGTTGCCCCCGCCGGAGCCGGCGAGCGTGAGGCCACCGACGACTTCACCCGGGCCGGTGACCTCCCACCACCAGACGCGCGCGGTGTAGGTTTCGCTGACGTAGAGGCGGGTGCCGTCGGGGGAAATCCCGATTCCGTTGGGGCCGTGCATTTCCGCGGCGACCAGACGGATGGACGAACCGTCGATGGTGCCGTAGTAGACGCGGCCGTGATCGGTCGTCAGGCCATCGCTCTTGCCGTGGTCGGTGAAGTAGAAGCCGCCGTGCGCGTCGAAGACGATGTCGTTGGGGCCGCGAAGGGCGATGCCGTCGCACTCGGTGTAGAGCGTCTCGACCTCGCCGGTTTCGAGGTCGACGGCTTGAATGCTGCCCCCGGTGTAGTCGTCGGGGGTCCCGCCGGCGAAGACGTAACCGTAGGCTTCGGTGGCGTTCATCCCTCCGCAGTTGGCGATGTACGCGCGACCGTCGGGGCCGATCGCGGCGCCGTTGGGGCCGCCGCCGACTTCGGCGACCACCGTGGTGGTGCCGTCGGGGGATACGCGGGTGAGCGTGCCGCGATGGATCTCGACGACCAACACGTCGCCGCCGGGCAGTGCCACCGGGCCTTCAGGGAACTTGAGGCCGGTCGTGACTACGTTGAAAGACATCGGGTTCTCCTCGGTTCGTGCGCCATGGGTGGTGTGTCAGTTGTCAGAGAACTGTTCCCGCAGAACGTTCTTGCGGATCTTGCCGCTGACGGTCTGGGGCATCTCGTCGACGAAGACGACCTTGCGGGGCTGCTTGAAGGTGGCGAGCTGGGACCTGCAACTGCCGACCACGTCGTCGGCGGTCAGCTGGGTCCCGGGCTTGCGGACGACGACAGCGGTGACGAGCTCGCCCCACTTCTCGTCGGGTGTTCCGATGACCGCGGCTTCGAGGACGTCGGGGTGGGTGTAGATCGCGTTCTCGACCTCGCTGGAGTACACGTTCTCGCCGCCCGAGATGATCATGTCCTTGGCGCGATCGACGATGTAGAGGAAGCCCTCCTCGTCCTGGTGGGCCAGGTCCCCGGTGTGGAACCAGCCGTCCCTGAACGCCTGGCCGTCCGCCTCGGGATTGCCGAAGTAGCCCTTGGTCACCTGATCGCCCTGCACCACGATCTCCCCGACCTCGCCGGTCGCGCAGTCTTCTCCGAACGGATCGACGACGCGGACATCGACCAGGGACATCGGCTTCCCGACGGCGTTGAGCAGATGCTCCTCGCCGTGAGCCGCCCGGACGTGTGCGGCCTTGTCGAGCGTGAGCATGTTGCCGCCGAGTTCCGTCATGCCCATGCCCGCGTACACGATCGGGCCGAACTGATCGATGGTGTGGCGCAGCACGTCTGCGGGAATCTTCGACGCGCCGTAGCCCAACCACTCCAGGCTGCCGAGGTCGTAGTCGTTGATCTTCGGGTGGGTCAGCAGCATCTGCACCATCGTCGGAACGAGCCCGGCGCTCGTCACGCGGTGATCCCGCACCAACTGCATCCACCGCTCGGGATCCCAGCCGGTCATCATCAGGACCGAGCCGCCGTGGAACTGGTGGAGCGGGGTCAGGTAGCCGGCGATGTGGCAGAGCGGCAGGGGGTTGAGGAAGCAGGTGTCCGGTCGCGGGTCGTATTCGATCGCGGACTGGACCAACGCGGTGTTGAGGTTGCGATGGCTGAGCCGAGCACCCTTGGGCTTACCGGTTGTTCCGCTGGTGTACAGGAGCCAGGCGTCGTCGTCGTCGCTGATCTGCAGCCGTGGGGCAATGGTCGACGCGGACTGCAGGACGTTCTCGTACGGCGTGAAACCCGTGGCTTTCTCCCCGATCACGATGATGTGCTCGACGCTCGTGAGTTCGGAGCGGTGGTCCGCGATCACCTCCAGGAACTTCGACTCCACGATCAGCACGCGGGCCCCCGAGTCGTTCAGGATCCAGACCCATTCCTTGGGGTGCAGCCGGTAGTTGAGCAGGGTCAGAACCATGCCGGCGCTCGGGACGCCGTAGTAGGCCTCGACGTACTCGAGGTTGTTCTCGGACAGCAGTGCAACTCGATCACCGGGCGCGGCTAGGCCGCTCAGACCGTTGGCCAGGCGCAGGGCACGCTGGTAGAGCTCGGCGTAGGTCCGGGAGTCCGATCCATCGTCCATCGCGAGCGCGGTCCGATTGCGGAAGCGAACGGCGTTTCGCCGCAGAAGATCGCTGTAAAGCATGTGGGGGACTCCAGTCAGGACGAGGCCGAGCGAGCGCGGATTGCACACAATCTAACGCGCAAGTGCCACAGGTCACAAGTGGATTCCCGAAACGGATGGAAACTTTCCGGTCTGATGGCCGACGGACTGTATGGAAACCGGGCCGTGGGGTGGCCCCGGAGTGCGGATGGGTTGCGCCTCGCGACCGGGCCCTTGCCGGACGGGGCGGGGCGGCGATGGAGTCCGGGAGTGAAGGCTCGCGCGGGTCACTCCGCCCGCTGCAAGCAGGTCCGTCACGCGCATTCAATACTGTTGGCGCACTGGACGCATCGGGGAGTCTCGGAGTCGGAACCCACTAGCGCCGGCGGGGTGGAATCATTACCTGCAGCGTGGTGCCGCAAGGCGGTGCGGGGGGTCGTGAGGTGCAGACGCCGCGCGAGTGCGGCGATGCAGTTGTCGACCGTGACGGTTCGGCGACGGACTGTGTTCCCGTCGAGTCCTGGTCCGTGGTCCACCACCTGATGTGATCGCATTGTATACAATGTGTACAATCGTGTGTGGTTCGCTGAACAGAGTTGCAACGGAAGGGGACGCGCCGTGGAGATCGTGGAGGTGAGCCCCCGCGACGGGCTGCAGAACGAGGCGGTGCACGTTTCGACGGCCGACAAGATCGCGCTCATCGAGCGCGCCATCGCGTCTGGCTTGCGTCGAATCGAGGCCACCAGCTTCGTGCACCCGGCCGCGGTGCCGCAGATGGCCGATGCGGAGGCAGTCATGGCGGGGGTTCCGCGCCGTGCCGATGTCTCGTACAGCGGCCTCGTGCTCAATCGCCGCGGTTTCGACCGCGCGGTGGCGGCGGGTGTGAACGAGGTCAATTGTGTTGTCGTGGCGTCCGAGACCTTCAGTCTGCGCAACCAGCGGATGTCGGTCGCGGACTCGGTGCACACGGTGCGTGATCTCGTCGACGATGCCCGCGCCGCCGGCGTCGGCGTGTCGGTCACCATCGCCACCGCCTTCGGTTGCCCGTTCGAGGGGGAGGTTCCCGAAGCCGCGGTCCTCGCCCTGGCGGGGCAGGTGGCCGAGTTGGGGGTGGACGAGATTGCGCTGGCCGACACCATCGGGGTCGGGGTGCCCGCCCAGGTCGCCCGATTGGTTGCGGGGACCGCGGCAGCGGCGCCCGGCGTTCGGCTGCGCTGCCACTTCCACAACACCCGCAACACCGGCTACGCGAACGCGGTCGCGGCGATCGATGCCGGTGTGACAGTGCTGGATTCCTCGATCGGCGGGATCGGCGGATGCCCGTTTGCTCCGGACGCCACCGGCAACATCGCGACCGAGGACCTGGTCTATCTCCTCGACCGCAGTGGGATTCCGTCGGGCGCCCGGCTGTCCGAGTTGATCGAGGCGTCAGACTGGCTCGGCGGTGTTCTCGGCGCCCCGGTTCCCGGTCAGCTCGCTCGTGCGGGCGGCTTTCCGCGCTGACGTGCCGAACAGCTCGTCCACCTCGTCGCTGCTGGTCGCTGCGAGGTGGGCGAGAAGCACGTCGCGGCCCTGCAGGACATGCTCGTACATCAGGGCTGATGCGCGTCGGCCGTCGCCGTCGACGATCGCGTCGCGGATGAGTTGGTGGAACAGGTGTGATCGCTCCGTCTGGCCGCGATCGTATTGGCGGAACGCCTGGAAGACGAGCGGTACGTCGGTAGTGCTCTCGAGTAGGCGGCTCAACCGCTCGTGCCTGGCGGCGGCCATGATGGCCCGATGGATCTGGCTGTTCGCAGTGTCCACGGCGCGAACCCGATCGACCGCATCGGCAGGAGTGGAGGCCAGGGCCAGGGCGAAGGCCTCGATTCCCGCGTCGAGAAGCTCCCGCTCGGCGGGGTCGATGCGCTCGGCCGCGAGCTCGGCGGCGTAGGCCTCGAGTCGGGCGCGCAGACCGTACATATCCGATACGTCGGCCCTCGACAGGGTGCGGACGACGGCTCCCCGGTTCGGCTCGCTGAGGACGAGCCCCTCGGCCTCGAGCCGTCGAAGCGCCTCGCGCACGGGTGTACGAGACAGCGCGAACTGCTCGGCGATCCGTTGTTCGATCAGGCGTTGACCCGGTCGGTAGCGCCCCTCGACGATCGCTTGGCGAATCTGGGAGTAGGCGACCTGGCCTGGTGCCTGCGGTGTGGTTGCCACGGTGCCTCTTTGTCGTGTGTCGGGCCGATTCCCGGCAAGCCTATCCCGACCCCTCATCGACAGTTGTATGCAGAGAGGCCTGGTATCCGCGATTATCGGGCGATGCTGGGCTGGATTGTGTACAATCGGCGCATGGCTACATCTTCTGGTCCGCTCAGCGGCCTGCGCGTGCTCGAACTGGGGAGTTTCATTGCCGGCCCCTTCGCGGGGCAGCTCTTGGGTGATTACGGGGCTGAGGTACTCAAGGTCGAGGCGCCCGCATCCGGTGACTCGATGCGTCGGTGGGGCGTCACGGTCGACGGTGAAAGCCTGTGGTGGCCCTCCATCGCGCGTAACAAGAAGTCGGTGGCGATCGACCTGCGTCAGCCCGAGGGCCGGGACCTGATCCGCAAACTGGTCGCCGAAGCTGACATCGTCCTCGAGAACTTCCGTCCCGGCACGCTTGCGAAGTGGGAACTCGACTACGCGACCCTCTCCGCAATCAACCCGCGCATCATCCTCGTCCACGTCTCGGGATTCGGTCAGAACGGACCACGTTCGACGGACGCCGGTTTCGGCAGTGTCGGCGAGGCGATGGGTGGCATCCGGCACACGACGGGTAATCCCGAGCTTCCCCCCACCCGCGTCGGCATCAGCCTCGGCGATTCCCTGGCAGCCCTGTTCGCCGTGATCGGAACGCTCGCCGCAATCCACGAGCGCTCGGTCAGTGGCCGGGGCCAGGAGGTGGACGTCGCGATCTACGAGGCGGTCGCGGCCCTGATGGAATCGACGATGGCCGACCACGAAATCGCCGGTGTCACCCGCGGCCGTACCGGATCGGTGCTGCCCCGTGTGGCGCCGTCGAATGTGTACCCCACATCCGACGGAGCCGAAGTGATCATCGCAGCCAACGCCGACAACGTCTTCCGCAGACTCTGCACCGCGATGGGCCGGCCCGAGCTGGCGGACGACCCGAGGTTTGCCGAGCACGGCCCGCGCGGCGACAACATGGCCGAGATCGACGGCATCATCGGTGCCTGGACATCGACGGTGGGTTCCGATGTGCTGTTGAAGATCATGGAGGACAGCGGCGTTCCGGCCGGTCGCATCTACACCGCTCCGGACATGCTCGCCGATCCGCACTACGCCGCGCGCGACATGGTGGTGCGCCTCGTCAATCAGTTCGGGGTGGCGGTGCCCGCCGCCGGTGTCGTACCCAAGTTCTCCCGGTCCCAGCCGGCCACTCCCGCGCCGGGGCCGGGTCTCGGTGAACACACCCGTGAGGTCCTCGCCACGCTGGCCGGCGTCGATGACGGCCAATGGGCGGACCTGCAGTCGGCCGGGACCGCGGCCCAGGCGACGAGCTGACGCTGCCACGGACGACGAAGGTCCCCTGCTGGTGATTCCAGCAGGGGACCTTCATCGTTGAACGGCCGGCGGCCGGTCGATCACAGTCCCGGGTCGACGGTTCCCGTGGTGAGCGACGGTGCGCCTGCGAGCAGCGGGCCGAGATCGGTGATGGCTCCCTCTCCGGCTCGGAACTTGCGGTACTCGGCGTCGTGCTCGGCCGATTCCCAGGTTTCGACGAAACGCCAGGTGTTGGGGTGCTTGCTATCGACGACCGACTTCACGGAGATGCAACCGGGAAACTGGCGAGTCTCCGTGAGCACCCGCGCCATCACGGTGCGCGCCGACTCGAGGGAGTCCGGCTTGAACGTCAGTTCCAGGACAGCGACAAGTTCCATAGTTCATCCTTGGATAGCTGGGAGCGGAGGGGTTTTCCGCACCGGAGTGGGCTACTCCCCGGCCAGGTCGGCGGAGAGGTCGGCGACGACGACGCCTTCGGGGATACGAACTTCCTCGATCAGCTCGGGGCGGTCGTCGAACTCGAGTCGCAGTGCGCGGCAGATCGTGGCGTGCATGTCGTACATGCAGGTGATGTACGTCAGTTCCATGATCTCCTTGTCCGACAGGTGTGCCTGGAGGACCGCGAACACCTCGTCGGGGACTCGTCCGCCGTCGTGGACGAGCCCGTCGGTGTAGGCGAGTACGGCACGCTCGATGTCGGAGAACAAGTCGCTGATCTGCCAGTGCGGGAGGGCCGCGATCTTCTCCTCGGTCGCGCCGAGGGAGCGCATCTGCTTGCAGTGCTGGGAGAAGACGAACTGGCTGCCGCGGGCGTAGCCGGCGCGGGCCTGGCCGAGTTCGCGCAGCAGCGGGTCGAGGCTGGCGTTGCGGTAGAGGGCGAACCCGCGTACCGCGTGCCGGAATACGTCGGAGGACTGGGCGAAGACGGTCCACCAGTCGCCGGGGGTGGCGTGGATGGTGCCGTGGTCGACGGCGGGATCCTTGTCGGGGCCGAACAGTCGGTCGTAGAAGAAGAGGATCTTCTCGTCGGTCACCTCGGCGCGGGGGACCTCACGAAGGCGGGGCATGCTGTGTCCTTTCGGGGTGTCAGGAAGCGCTGGGAACGCGGCGGTCGGCGGCGGTCTTCGGCGTGTGCGAGACGTCGGCCTCGGTGAGCTCACGTGTCCAGCAGGCAAATTCGAGGAGGACGCCGTCGGGGTCCTGGAAGTAGAACGACCGGACGAAGGTGCCGTCATGGATCTCCCGCGATGCGCCCTCGGGGCTGTCGTCGTGGTTGAGGGTGATGCTCAGCGGCACGCCGTCGGCCTTGAGTCGCTTGCGGTACTCGTCGAACTTCTCCGGCGGGACGGCGAACGCCACGTGATTCATCGAGCCGACGGCGCTGACGAGCTCGTCCCGGTCGGGCAGTCCCGCCGGGGCGGAGACCCCGGGAACTCCGTCCGGTGCGTCCGCCAGCCAGAAGAACGCCAGCGTGTCTCCGCCTCCGCAGTCGAAGAAGAAGTGCTGTCCGAGGTTTCCGGGAAGATCGAGCGTCTTGACGAGTGGCATACCCAGTGTGCCCGAGTAGAAGTCGATGGTGCGCTGCATGTCCGAGCACACGAGCGCGAGGTGATTGATTCCGCGGAACTCGAACTTCGGATTGACGGCCTTCATGGCGGTCCTTTCGTGGAACGGCGTGGCGAGAAGAGGCCTGTATTTGACTTGACAGTCATGTCACATTCTTGGATAGTCTCATCCGTGGCCAGGTCATCTGTCAACACCTCGTTCCCCATCGGTGGGGCCGGGAGTTCTTGCGGGCCTTCGCCGTCCCGCGCGCGGCTTGCGTGCTGTCGCTTCCGTGTAACCGCCGTGAGGAGAAGCATTTTCGTATGAACGACCTTGCAGATCGCTTTTTCGCCGCCGTCTGCAGCGGCGACGAGGCAACGCTCGCCGAACTGTATTCGCCGGACGCGCGCATCTGGCACAACGACGACGGACTGGAACAGACGGTCGCGGAGAATCTCCGCACCCTGCGCTGGCTCGGCCGCACCGTCGAGAATCTCCGCTACGAAGACATTCGGCGCTACACGCTGCCCGACGGATTCGCTCAACAGCACGTCGTGCGCGGCACCCTCCCGGGACACGGTCCGCTGGAGGTGCCGGCCAGCCTGTTCGTCCGCGTCGAGGACGGGCGGGTCTCCCGTATCGACGAGTACGTCGATTCGGCCGCCACTCGACCCCTGCAGACCGCTGCTGCCACAAGGAGGCACTCATGACTGCGAACCATCCCGAAGGCGACATCGCCGACCTGTGTGCTCGGATGCGCGCGTTCATCGACGGCGAGGTGATCCCGGCGGAACCCGTCCTCGCGAAGGAGGACGAGGTCGCCCACAAGACTCTCGAACAGTTGCGCTCACGGGCGAAGGAGCTCGGCCTGTGGGCGCTCGGGCACCCGGCCGATGTCGGGGGTGGCGGCGTTCCGTTCCTCGACTTCGTCTTCCTCAACGAGGTCATCGGCCGATCCGAGTTCGGTCAGCTGGCGGTCGGTTCGGTGTCCATGCAGGACACCCTGATGCTGCACAAGCACGGAACCGACGAGCAGAAGCAACGGTGGATCCCGCCGATCGTCGCGGGAGAGTTCCTGCCGTCGGTCGGTCTGACCGAACCCGACACCGCGGGCTCCGACCCCACGCTGATCGAGACCCGTGCGGAACTCGAGGGCGATACCTGGGTCATCAACGGGCTCAAGTGGTTCACCACCGGTGTGGCGGACGCCGGATACTGTTCGGTCTTCGCGCGCACCGAGCCGGAGTCGGCGCCCCGGCACTCCCGGATCAGCGCGATCATTGTGCCGACCGACACTCCCGGGTTCGAGATCGTCCGGTCGATCCCGACCATGGGGCACGATCCCAGCGACCATTACGAGGTCCGGCTCACCGACGTCCGGGTGCCGGTGGCCAACCTGCTCGGCGAACGGGGCAAGGGCTTCGTCGTCGCGCAGGACCGGCTCGGGCCCGGCCGGATCTTCCACGGCATGCGCTGGCTCGGCCAGGCGCAGCGCGCATTCGAGCTGATGTGCGAGCGCGCGAACACCCGCTACGTGCACGGGTCGCTGCTCGCCGAGAAGGGTGAAATTCACCGGTACATCGCGGAGTCCGCGGCGCAGATCCACGCGGCCCGCCTGATGACCCTCGATGCCGCCCGTGCGATGGATGCCGGCGACGATGCTCGGATTCAGATCGGTCTCGTGAAGTTCTGGGGAGCCCGGATGCTCCACGACGTCGTCGATCGCGCCATCCAGGTGCACGGCGCGCTCGGACTGACTGCCGACACCCCGCTCGAACGGATGTACCGGCAGGCGCGCTACGCGCGTGTCTACGACGGTCCGGACGAGGTGCATCGCATGTCGACGGCGCGTCGACTGCTGCGCGATCCGGGTGCCGCGCCGTGGCTGTGACCCACGCTCCCGTGAGCCTCGGTGACGGAGTTCGTCTCACGCTGCGCGAGGCCTTCGGTACCGAGGTGACCGTCGGGGAACCCCGCCAGCTGACCGGCGGCGCGAGCCGTCAGGTGTGGGCGATCGAGGTCCGCGACGCGGACGGCCGATCGCAGGAGGTGGTGCTGCGCCGGGACCCGCCCGGGCACGGCGACGCCGACCGGATGCGGGCGGAGGTCGCGTGTCTGCGGGCCGCCGCGGCAGTGGGGGTTCCGGCTCCCGCCGTCCTCGCGTCGGGGGACACTGCACCGGGCATCGATGCACCGTATCTGGTGATGGACATGGTTGTCGGCGAGTCGATCCCGCGGAAGCTGCAGCGGGACCCCGGGCTCGACGAGGTGCGGGCGCATCTCGCCGACGACATGGGGTACGTGCTGGGGCAGATCCACTCCGCCGACACCGGCACCCTCGGGATGCTCGATGCCCGCGATCCGTTGGATGCGATCGAGGCCGTGTACCGGAACCTCGATCAGCCCCGCCCCGTCGTCGAGATCGGGCTTCGATGGCTGCGGGACAACCGGCCGGCCAAGCGGCCGGACGCATTGGTACACGGTGACTTCCGGCTCGGCAACGTGATGGTCGACGGCACCGGGATCCGCGGGGTGCTGGATTGGGAACTCGCGCACCTCGGTGACCCGATCGAGGACCTCGGATGGCTCTGCGTGCGCGCGTGGCGGTTCGGCGCGGAGCCGCCGGTCGCCGGTATCGGTACCCGGGCACAGCTGCTCGACGGCTACGAACGCGCCACGGGCATCCGGCCGTCGGACGACGAACTGCACTGGTGGGAGGCCTACGGCACCCTCCGGTGGTTGGTGCTCAGCCAGTTCCAGTCGCAGCGGCACCTCAGCGGGGCCGAGGACTCGATCGAGCTCGCCGCGATCGGGCGGCGGGTGTGCGAGTCCGAGTACGACCTGCTCCTGATCCTGGGTCTGCTCGACGACGTCGAGCCGCTCCCGGACGTCACGGCGCCATCGCTGCACGACCGTCCGAGCCTGTCGGAGATCCTCGAGTTGGTCAGCGGCACCCTTCGCGACGACGTCGGCCCCGTGCTCGACGGCGTGCACGAGCGGGAGCGGTACCTGCTCCGGATCTGCGTCAACCTGCTGGGTATCGCGGAACGGGAGATCGGTGCCGGCGACTCCACGGGCGAGGTGCAGGCCGCGCTCACGGCCCTCGGCTGCGGTTCCGAGGCCGATCTTGCCGACCGCCTTCGCGCGGGCACCCTCCCGTACGCGGATCCCGCCGTCTGCCGGACCGTCTCGACGACGGTGCTCGCCCGGCTGCGGGTGGCGAACCCCCGTCACCTCCGCGGGCCGTCTCCGGCCTGATCCCGGCTCGAACCTCGACCCCTCCCGCGACGCCTGTCTACGCTGGAGGGGTCGAGTGCTCCGTGCCCGAGGCGTGATGTGACTTGACAGTCATGTCATGTTTCCGGGATACTCGCGTGAGTGAGCAAGCCACCCGCCAGCACGTCCTCCACGCCGCCGTCCGTCGACACCCTCACCGCGCGGGGGCGAAAGACGCGGGACAGTCTGCTCGACGCGGCGCGCAAGGTCTTCGAGGAGGTCGGGTTCCCCGACACCCGAGTGGAGCAGATCGCGCAGGAGGCGTCCGTCTCCTACGGCACCTTCTACCGGTACTTCGAGTCCAAAGAAGACGTGTTCCAGGAGTTGAGCACCCGACTGTTCGACGATGTGCACCGCCGGGAACCTCTCGACCCCGACCTGTCGCCGGCCGCGAAACTGATTGCAACGAACCGGTCGTACTACCAGGCGTACCGACGCAACGCGAAGCTGATGGCCATCGTCGAGCAGGTCGCGACGTTCAACAACGAATTCCGCGACCTCCGCCACGAGCATCGTCGACAGCTGATCGACCGCACCGCGCGTGCCATTGCCCGGTGGCAGGAACAGGGCGAGGTTCGCGCGTCCCTCGATCCGGTCATGGCCGCCCGTGCCATGGCGGCGATGGTCGACCACAGCCTGTACCTGTGGCTCGTCCAGGGCGACGAGGCGGACGAGGCGAGCCTGCTCGATACTCTGGACCAGATGTGTATCGGAGCGCTCGGTCTCGACCGCGCGGATGCCGAATCGGGAGCCCCGCAATCCGATTGACGCCCCGGTTGCCTACAGCCGGTGCTTCGCCAGTTTGCCGGTCTCGGTGCGGGGCAGGACGTCGACGAACCGCACCGACCGCGGGCACAGGTAGCGGGCGAGCCGGTCACGGGCGTAGGAGATGATGTCGCGGGCCAGATCGTCGGACGGAGTCGCGCCGGGCATCACCTGCACGACGGCCTGAACCGACTGCCCCATCTCCGGATCCGGAATACCGATCACCGCGACGTCCCAGATCGCGGGGTGAACGCTGAGGCAGTTCTCGATCTGCTGTGGGTAGATGTTGACGCCACCCGAGATGATCATGAAGGTCGCCCGGTCGGTGAGATACAGATACCGGTCCTCGTCGAGGTAGCCGACGTCGCCGACCGTCGTCCATGTCGGATGGTCGGGATGTCTTGCAGCGGCGGTTTTCTCGGAATCGTTGTGGTACTCGAATGTCCAGTCGTCGCGTTCGAAGTAGAGCAATCCGACCTCGCCCGGGCCGAGTTCGCGGCCGTCATCCGAGCAGATGTGGGCGATGCCCTGCACGCCGTCGCGGCCGACGCTGCCCGGTTTGCGCCGCCACTCGACGCTGTCGATCAGGGTGGATCCGTTGTTCTCGGAGCAGCTGTAGTACTCGTAGAGCACGTTGCCCCACCAGTCGAGCATCGCCTCCTTCACCTCGACCGGGCAGGGCGCGGCGGCGTGGACGGCGACCCGTAGCGAACTCAGGTCGTACCGGGTCCGTTCCTCAGCGGGCAGCTTCAGCATTCGGATGAAGTGGGTGGGCACCCACTGCGCGTGCGTCACCGAGTACCGCTCGATCGCTGCGAGGGCGTCGCGGGCGTCGAACCGGTCCATCAGCACCACGGTGCCGCCGAGCGACTGGGTTGCTGTGCAGTACCGCAGCGGCGCGGCGTGGTAGATCGGTGCCGGCGAGAGGTAGACGGTGTCGACGCCGAATCCGTAGAACTTCTCGACGATCGCCGTCACCGGGAGACCGGGCGGCTGGTGAACCTGCCGATCGGGCAGGGGCGACTTGATGCCCTTCGGCCGGCCCGTCGTCCCGGACGAGTACACCATGTCCGCCCCGCACGGCTGGTCCGGCAACGGCTCCGCCGATACCGCGCCCACCGCATCCTCGTAGGAGTCGTAGCCGGGGACCGGGCCACCGAAGGCCAGTCTCAGGCAGCCCGCCGGAACGCGTCCCGCCAGATCCGTGGCGAGCCCGGTCAGAGCGGCCGACACGACGAGCACCGCCGCATCCGAGTCGGTGACCACGTAGGCGAGATCGTCGACCGTGCCGTGGTGATTGACGGCCGTGAAGTAGATCCCGGAACGCATCGCGCCCCAGTACAACTCGAAGATCGTCGGATCGTTGTCGCACAGCACGGCGATGTGGTCGCCGCGCCGCAGTCCCGCGTCGAACATCCATCTCGCGAAGCGAGCGGATCGTTCTTCGAGTTCGGCGTAGGTGACGGTCGCCCCGGTCGCAGCCATGACGACGGCGGCCTTGTCCGGTGTGGTGACGCTGTGGGTGCCGGGGAACATGACTCCTACTTTCCGAACAGGCCGGCCTGGCCGGGGAGAGTGTCGTGGTCTTGTGTCATCGGAACTCGGCGGCGATGTCGCGGCCGATGATTTCCTTCATGATCTCGGTGGTGCCGCCGTAGATGGTCTGGATTCTCGAGTCGACGTAGGCGCGGCCGATCGGGTACTCCATCATGTAGCCGTAGCCACCGTGCATCTGGACGCCGCGGTCGATGACCCGCTTCTGCAGTTCGGTTGCCCACCACTTGCTCATCGACGCGTCCACAGCAGTGAGGTCACCGGTGTTGAGTGCGAGAACGGCACGGTCGATGTGGGACTCGGTGACCTCGATCTCGGTGCGCATCTCGGCGAGGACGAATCGGGTGTTCTGCAGGTCGCCGATCGGCTTTCCGAACGCCTTGCGTTCGAACACGTAGTCCTTGGTCCATTCGTATGCCGCGCGGGCTGCGGTGATCGCAGACACGGCGATGGAGATCCGTTCGAGTGGCAGGTTTTCCATCAGGTGGACGAAGCCTCGGCCTTCGGTTCCGAGCAGGTTCTCGGCCGGAACGCGTACGTCCTCGAAGACCAGTTCCGCGGTGTCCTGAGCGGCCATTCCGACCTTGTGCAACTTGCGCCCGCGAGTGAATCCTGGGGTGTCGCGCTCGACGACGATCAGGGAGAAGCCCTTCGACCCGGCATTCGGGTCGGTGCGGCACACGACGATCACCATGTCTGAGTGGATGCCGTTGGTGATGAACGTCTTCTGTCCGTTGATCACCCATTCGTCGCCGTCCCGTACTGCGGTGGTCCGCACTCCCTGCAGGTCGGAACCGGCGCCGGGTTCGGTCATCGCGATCGCGCCGATGGTCTCTCCGGCGGCCATCCCCGGCAGCCAGCGGGCCTTCTGCTCCTGGGTACCGAGATGCAGGATGTACGGGACGACGATGTCGTCGTGCACGCTCATGCCGGCGCCGAACGAGGTAGTTCCGGTCCGCGCGATCTCCTCGAAGACGACCTGCCTGAACCGGAAGTCCGTGACCCCGGCCCCACCGAACTCCTCCGGGATACCGAGCCCCGCGATGCCGTACTTACCGGCGGCGGTCCACGCCGAACGGCTGATCAGACGTTCCTGCTCCCACCGTTCGTAGTTGGGTTCGATCTCGCGTGCCAGGAACTCTCGTACCGTCTCGCGGTACGCCTCGTGGTCGGCTTCGAAGTGGTTGCGCTTCAAGGGGTGCTCCTGGATGTAGGTCCGGTGTCGGCGGTGGCGGGCAGTTCGGCACGGTGGCAACGAGTTCGGACGCGCTGTCGAGGATGGGGCCGACCCTCGGGGAACGCACTCCCGGGGTCGGCCCCATCCTCATGCCGAGATGATCAGCGCGGCGCCATGCGGATGGCACCGTCGAGGCGGATGACCTCGCCGTTGAGCATCGGGTTGGAGACGATGTGCGCGGCGAGGGAGCCGTACTCGACGGGATCGCCCAGACGTGACGGGTGCGGCACCTGCTGGCCGAGGGAGGCCTGTGCGGCCTCGGGCAGCGAGCCGAGCAGCGGGGTCTTGAACAGGCCGGGTGCGATGGTGACGACGCGGATCAGCAGCGATGCGAGGTCGCGGGCGATGGGCAGGGTCATGCCGACGACGCCGCCCTTGGACGCGGAGTAGGCGGCCTGGCCGATCTGGCCGTCGAACGCGGCGACGGACGCGGTGTTGATGATGACGCCGCGCTCGCCGTCGATCGGCTCGGTCTTCGCGATGCGCTCGGCAGCCAGGCGCAGCACGTTGAAGGTGCCGACGAGGTTGACGTTGATGATCTTCGTGAAGTCGGCGAGCGGGAACGCGCCGTTCTTGCCCACGGTCTTGATGGCGTTGCCGATGCCCGCGCAGTTGACGGTGACGCGCAGCGGGCCGAGGGATTCGGCCAGATCGAGGGCGGCGACGACGGAGGCCTCGTCGGTGACGTCGCCGGCGGCGAAGCGGACGCGGTCGCCGAGTTCCTTGGCGACGGTCTCACCGTTGGAGGAGGGCAGGTCGAGGATGACGACGCTGGCACCCTGCGCGTGCAGGGCCTTGGCGGTCGCGAGGCCGAGGCCGGAGGCGCCGCCGGTGACGAGGGCGACGCTGTCGTTGACGATCATGTCAGTTCCTTCCGAAAGTGTTTGTGGTTCAGATTCGTTCGATGATGGTGGCGTTGGCCATGCCGGCGCCCTCGCACATGGTCTGCAGGCCGTAGCGGCCGCCGGTGGCTTCGAGGTGATTGACGAGAGTGGTGAGCAGGCGGGTGCCGGAGGAACCGAGAGCGTGGCCCAGGGCGATGGCGCCGCCGCGGGGGTTGAGCTTGGCGGGATCGGCACCGAATTCGTTGGCCCACATCAGTGGGACGGGCGCGAAGGCCTCGTTCACCTCGTAGGCGTCGATGTCGTCGATCGACAGCCCGGCCTTGGCGAGGACCTTCCGGGTGGCCGGGATGGGCGCGGTGAGCATGAACATCGGGTCGTCGCCGGTGACGGAGAACGAGTGGAACCGGGCGCGGGGGGTCAGGCCCAGCTTGGACGCCATCTCCTCGCTCATGATCAGCACGGCGGAGGCGCCGTCGGTCAGCGGCGACGAGTTGCCGGGAGTGATGTGCCACTGAGCTTCGGGGAACCGCTCCGCGAACTCGTCGCTGCGGAACGACGGGCGCAGGCCGGCCAGCCCCTCGGCGGTGGTCGCGGCTCGGACGGTCTCGTCGGTGGAGTGCTCGTACGTCTCGCTGGATCCGGCCGTGACGGTGATCGGCACGATCTCGGTGTCGAAGAAGCCCGACTCGATCGCCGCGGCGGCGCGACGGTGTGATTCGGCCGAGTACGAGTCGAGGGTCTCGCGGTCCAGCTTCCACTTCGCGGCGATCAGCTCGGCCGAGATGCCCTGGTGGATAAGCCCTTCAGGGTACCGAGCGGCAATGCCTGGGCCGGCGGTGTCCTGGCCGAGGCCCGACGTTCCCATCGGGATACGGCTCATCGATTCGACACCACACGCGATGACGATGTCGTAGGCGCCGGCCATGATGCCCTGCGCGGCGAAGTGTGCGGCCTGCTGGCTCGACCCGCACTGGCGGTCGAGGGTGGTGGCCGGCACGGACTCGGGGAAGCCGGCGGAGAGCAGCGCGGTGCGGGCGATGTTGAGTGCCTGCTCACCGACCTGCTGGACGCAGCCGCCGATCACGTCGTCGACCATTGCGGGATCGAGATCGTTGCGCTCGACCAGCGCGCGCAGAACCTGGGCGAGCATCTCGACCGGGTGCGTGCCGGACAGGACGCCTCCGGGCTTGCCCTTTCCGGACGCGAGACGGACGGCGTCGACAATGACAGCCTTCGTCATGGGAGTTCCTTTCGAATGGGAATGGGTGACCGTGGACGGTTCGTGACGTCCGCGGCGATGTCGTCGGTCAGCGGCCCTGCCAGACCGGCGTGCGCTTCTCGGCGAAGGCCGTCGGTCCTTCCTGCGCGTCGGCGCTGGTGAACACGATCTCCATGGCCTTGGCGTTCTGGTCCCACACGCCCTGTTCCCAGTCCGAGTAGGCGGCCGTCCGGTGGATCATCGACTTCGATTCACGCACGGCGAGTGGTGCATTCGCGGCGATGCTCTCGGCGAGTTCGAGGGCTGCCTCGAGCGCGGTGCCTGCGGGTGCGACGCGGTTGACCAGACCCAGGTTCAGTCCGTCGACCGCGGTGATGGGTGCGCCGGTGAGCGCGAGTTCGAGAGCGATCTTGCGGGGGATCTGCTGCTGCAGGCGGATCACGCCACCGGCCGCGGCGAACAGTCCGCGCGTGACCTCGGGTAGCCCCAGCTGTGCGTGTTCGTCGATGACTGCCAGGTCCGCGGCGAGGACCAGTTCGGTACCACCGCCGAGCGCGAAACCGTTGACGGCCGCGATCGTCGGCTTGCCCACCCAGTGCTGCACGAAGCCCGCGAACCCCCATTCCGGGTGGCCCTCGGCGTCGAGCGAGGCGCCACTGCCGAGCGCCTTGAGGTCTGCGCCCGCGCAGAAGGCGCGTCCGGCACCGGTGAGGACGATGACCCGTACGTCGGCGTCGGCGTCGGCCTGCTCGAGCAGTGTCCCGACGGCCGTGGAGAGCTCCGCGTTGACTGCGTTCAGTGCGCGCGGACGGTTGAGGGTGATGATCGCGACGCTGCCTCGGCGCTCGTAGAGTGCGGCGGGCTCGGTGTTGATCGGCTCGTCGGCCATGGGACTCCTTCAGGACGATCCTACTTACTTAACGATCGCTAAATTGGTACCATGGCAAACGGGGAAGATCAACGGTAGGTGTTATCTAGCGCACGTTAAGTTGATTCCGATGGGCATTGTGACGCTGCACCGACGCGCAGGGCGGCTTTGACCGTTCCTTGCTCGAGACTCATTCCGCCACCGCGCGGGTGGCCCTCCGAATCCGAGGGCTGACAACCGAAGGAGCTCATGTGACAACGACCGAACAGGGTGTCGTCAGTACCGTCGAGGACGGTGTCCTGCGCGTCGTCATCGATCGACCCACGAGCTTGAACGCTGTCCGTACCGAGACGCTGGACGCAATCGCTGATGCGTTCGAGAAGCGCTCCTCTGACCCCGATGTGCGGGTCGCGGTCCTTGCGGGCGCCGGTCGCGCGTTCTGCACCGGGGCCGATCTGGACGGCCTGGACCTCTCCGCTCCGCCGTCGCCGGCAGTCATCGATGCCGCCAACCGGGTCGCCGACACGATCCGCACCTTCTCGCGGCCGGTGATCGGAGCCGTCCGCGGGCCCGCTGCGGGAGTGGGTGTATCGCTGGCGTTGGCTTGTGACCTCGTAGTGGCATCCGAATCCAGTTATTTTCTACTGGCTTTCACCAGAGTCGGACTGATGCCGGACGGCGGTGCCACCGCGCTGGTCGCCGCCTCGGTCGGACGGGCGCGTGCGATGGCCTTGGCGCTGTTGGCGGAGCGCCTCGGTGCCGCCGAAGCGTTGGATGCGGGACTCATCGCACAGGTCTATGCCGACGACGAATTCGACACGGAGGTAGAGGCACTCGCGCGCCGACTGGCCGCCGGCCCCGCCGTCGCCTTCCACAAGACCAAGGCCGCGATCAATGCCGCCACGCTCGGGCAACTCGACAAGGCCTTCGAGCGTGAGCGAGAGGGGCAACTCGAACTACTCGCCGCCGCTGACTTCGCGGAGGGCGTCGACGCGTTCCGGAACAAGCGTCCCGCGCGGTTCCGGCACTGACCGCGGTCGGTGTCGACACACCGACCGCGTCGTCGAACCCCTCTGCAACCCCTGTACCCCTGAAACGTCTCAACGGTGCCGGTAGTGATCCCGGCGCCGATCGGGAAAGGACTGACTTCATGACCGGACCTCTCGACGGGCTGAGGGTGATCGAGCTCGCCGGTATCGGCCCCGGACCGCACGCCGCGATGATCCTGGGTGATCTCGGTGCCGACGTCGTGCGCATCGAACGACCGAGCTCGAGCACCCCCGACGCGCTGGACGGCAACCCGGACCACATGCTGCGCAACCGGCGATCGGTGGCCGCCGACCTGAAGAACGGCGCCGAACGCGACATGGTGTTGCGGCTGATCTCGAAGGCCGACGTGTTGATCGAGGGGTACCGGCCCGGCGTGGCAGAGCGTCTCGGGCTCGGGCCCGAACCGTGCGCCGAGGTCAACCCGGGTCTGGTCTACGCCCGGATGACAGGCTGGGGGCAGACCGGCCCCATGGCCCCGCGGGCCGGCCACGACATCAACTACATCTCGCTGACCGGCGCGCTGCACGCGATCGGGCGGCCGGACGAACGACCTGTCCCACCGTTGAACCTGGTGGGCGATTTCGGCGGCGGTTCGATGTTCCTGTTGGTGGGCATCCTGTCGGCGTTGTTCGAGCGACAGCGGTCGGGCCTGGGTCAGGTGGTCGACGCGGCCATGCTCGACGGTGTGGCCGTGCTGTCCCAGATGATGTGGGCGATGCGTGGATTCGGTCAGTGGTCGTCGAGTGCGGGGACGAACCTGCTCGACGGTGGCGCGCCGTTCTACGACACGTACGCCTGCGCCGATGGGCGAGCCGTGGCTGTCGGCGCCATCGAGCCGCAGTTCTACAAGGCGCTGTTGAACGGGCTGGGACTCGCGGATGCGGACCTGCCGGATCAGAACGACCGGTCCGGTTGGCCGACGTTGCGGGCGAGGTTCTCCGAGGTCATCGCCTCGAAGGGGCGTGAGCACTGGATCGACGTGTTCGACGGCACCGATGCGTGCGTGACGCCGGTGCTGTCTTTCGACGAGGTCGCCGGGGACTCCTATCTCCGAGAGCGCGGCACGCTGGTGGATGTCGACGGCGTCACCCAGGCCGCGCCGGCACCACGGTTCTCGCGGAGCTCGCCGGGAATGCCGACCCCGCCGCGGCCGGTGGGGGTCGACGGCTCAGACGTGTTGCGGGAGTGGTTGGGGGAGTGACACTCCGCCGTCCGGGCCGGTCGGCGATCCGGACGGCGGTATCGGAGTCGATCGGAAGTCCTAGGACGCCCGAGTAATCTCGGACATCGGCACAATGGGAACGATAGGTGTGGTCAAGTGGCGGAGTTGTCGACAGGCGTGGCTGAAGGTGCAGATGATTCGGGTGACTGGTGCAGCCTGGAGAGGTTGGAGCTGACCCCCATCCTGTCGGCGTCGCTCGACGCCTTCTACGAGTCGGGTTTCCACGGGGCGTCGGTCCGGGAGATCGCTCGTCGGGTCGGCGTAACCGTCCCGTCCCTGTACTACCACCACCAGAGCAAGGAAGGGTTGCTCATCGCGCTCCTCGAGCGCAGCATCGACGACCTGCATTCCCGATCGGTCGCTGCGAACGCCGCGGGCGGCGACGATCCGGTGCAGCGGTTGGCCAACGTGATCTTCACGATCGTGTTGCAGATGACCAACCGTGCACGGTTGGCCGCTCTCGAGGGCGAAGCGCGGTACCTGGGCCCGGAGAATTGGGAGCGATACCGCGCCGTCCGGAAGAGCGTCGAGGGTCTGGTGCTCGAATGCGTGCGCGACGGAGACGAGGCCGGAGACTTCGATGTGGACGATCCCGCCGAGGCTACTCGGGCGATTCTCGGTATGTGCCAGGTGATTCCCCGGTGGTACCAAGCGGAGGGTATTCACGGTCCGGAGGCGGTTGCCCAGAAGTACGTCGCCATCGCGCTCCGGGTGGTTGGCGCAACTCGGGTCCCCGACATGCCCGAGGTCTCGCAGTAGACGCGGCGCGCCCGTAAGACCGCGAATCGCCCGGTCTGGGGACGGCTCAGGCGGCGCCCTCCGCTTCGCTCGCGGCGAGCCGCTGGAGCGCCAGTTCGCCGTAGAGCGCGGCGCCGTCGCCGAGGACGGCGTCGTCGAACTCCGCGAGCGGTGAATGGTTGAACGCGGCCGTCGTCGGATCGCGGTCCGCGGGGCACGCGCCGAGGAACACGAAGGCGCCGGGGATCTCGTTCAGCACCCGCGAGAAGTCCTCGGACGCGGACGCCGGCTGCGGCTGCCACGCGAACCGCTCCGGGCCGTGGACCTCGGTGACCACGTCGGCCACGAACTCGGCCTCGGTGTCGTCGTTGACGGTCACCGGATACTGCTCGTCGTAGTCGACGTCCACCTCGAGCCCGTGTGCGGCGGCGATGCCCCGGCACACCCGGGTGATGCCGTCCCGGGCCTTCGCCTGGCTCTCGGGGGAGAAGGTCCGCACCGTGATGTCGAACCGGGCGTCGTCGGGAATGACGTTCGCCGCGGTGCCGGCATGGAAGGTGCCCACGGTCAGCACGACCGGGTCGAACGGGGCGAACGTGCGGGTCGCGAACGTCTGCAGGGCCGTCACCATCTCGCACGCCGCGGGGATCGGGTCGAGCGCCGCGTACGGGGACGACCCGTGTCCACCGCGGCCCAGGACCCGCACCGTCGCAACGGCACTCGCTGCCATCAACGGTCCCTTCCGGGTGACGAACACGCCGCCGGGCGGCCCCGACGCGGTCACGTGCAGACCGTACGCGGCGACCGGGCGGGACCCCGACGCCTCGAGCACGCCCTCGGCCAGCATGTGCCCGGCGCCGTCGTAGCCCTCCTCGCCGGGCTGGAACATGAACACGACGTCGCCGGCCAGATGTTCGCGCCGCGCGGACAGCAGGTGCGCGGCGCCCACCAGCATGGAGGTGTGCAGGTCGTGGCCGCACGCGTGCATCTGCCCCGGAGTTCTCGACGCGTAGTCGGCGCCGGAACGTTCGCCCACCGGCAGTGCGTCCATGTCGCCGCGGAGCAGCACCGTCGGCCCGGGCCGCGCGCCGCGCAGGACCGCAGTGACCGAACTCAGTGACGTCCCGGTGCCGACCTCGAGCGGCAGTCCGTCGAGCGCGGCGAGCACCTTGTCCTGGCTGCGCGGGAGAAGCAGGCCCACTTCGGGTTCGGCGTGGAGACTGCGGCGCAGTCGAACCAGGTCCTCGTGCAGGTCCTTCGCGTCCTCGGTCAACGACACGGACGTCTCCTCTCCTCGGTGCTGCGCGCCGTCCGGCGGCTCGAGGCATGATGCACACGACGTGCATCACCACCGCCGAATTTGCAGGATTTTGCCGTGAACAAGAGGCTTGCTCAGAAATATGGCGAACTGGACGAGATCGACCTCAGTTTGATCAACACGCTCCAGTTGGAACCGAGGGCGTCGTGGTCGAGGGTGGGCGCCGCGCTGGGGATCGATCCCGTGACGGCTGCGCGACGATGGTCGCGACTGGCCGACACCGGATCGGCCTGGGTGACGGCGCATCCCGTGGGGCCGCAGACGGCAGCCCTGGTGGAGATCGAGTGCGAGGCCGGGCAGGTGCGTGCGACCGCTGAGACCCTGGCCCGGTGGCCGCACGTGCTGACCGTCGAGCACACCAGCGGCGCGCGGGACCTGCTGCTCACGGTCAGCGTGCCCGACCTGGCGTCACTGTCGGACATGTTGCTGGCGTCCGTCGAGTCGCTTCCCGGAATTCGTTCGACCCGAACCTATCTCGTGATCCGTCCGTATGCGGTGGGCGGTGAGTGGCAGTTGCAGGCCCTCGACGCGGACCAGCGTGCGCGGATGGACGGCCGCGGGCACCGGGCCGGGTCGGCGCTGCGTCCCCTCGACGCGACCGACCGCGCGCTGATCACGACCCTCTTCCGGGACGGCCGGGCGCCGCTCACCGAGATCGCGGCCGAACTCGACTGCAGTGTCAGCACCGCGCGTCGGCGATTGAACGCGCTCCTGGACCGGCACGCCCTGCTGCTGCGGTGCGATGTCGCGCAACCACTCTCGGGATGGCCGGTCTCGGTGTGGCTGTGGGCGCGGGTGCCGGTCGACGAGTGCGACGACGTGGCCCGGCATCTGGTCGCGCGGTCCGAGACCCGTGCGTGCCTGGTCCTCACCGGTGCGCCGGCCAACTTCTTCTACTCGGTGTGGGTCCGTTCGGTCGAGGACGTGCACCGGGTGGAGCGGTCGCTGCGGCGAACGGTGCCGTCGCTCGAGATCGTCGACCGGTCCGTGACTCTCCGCTTCTTCAAGCGGATGGGACGCATCCTCGACGGTGCCGGACGCAGCGTCGAATGCGTTCCGATGGACATCTGGTCGGACCCGGTGGCGGGGGCGCGCGGCTGACGTCAGCGGAGCCGTTCGCGGCGGGCCATGGTGCTGCGCAGCCCCTCGGCTGCCGCCCGGACCGCGTCGACCTGACTCTCGGGCCGATAGCGGTTGGTGGGCCCGGTGACGCTGATCGCCGCGACGATGCGGTCGTCGGGCCCGAACACCGGCGCGGCGACGCACGCGATCCCCAGTGCCGACTCCTCGCGCTCGAACGCCACCCCGGTCTCGACGACCTTGTCGAGTTGGCCGCGCAGGATCCCCGGTGCGACGACGGTGTGCGGCGTCCGCCGGACCATCGGGGAGGCGAGGACCTCGCGGCGCAACTCCGGATCGGAGTGCGCGAGCAGTGCCTTACCGATCGCCGAGCAGTGCAGCGGGATCCGGCCACCGGTGCGGGACGGGGAGTTGGCCTGCCGGTGGCCGCCGATCTTCGCGACGTAGACGACGTCGTGACCGTCACGGACTCCGAGATGCACGGTCTCGTGGGTGCGCTCGTACAGGTCCTGCAGGAACGGCATCGCCATCTCGAGCAGGCTGCGCTCGAGCGAGGCGAGCATCCCGAGTTCGAACAGGCCGCCGCTGAGGCGGTAGCCGTCGTCGACGCGGTCGAGCAGTCGGTTCGCGACCAGTTCCTTGGCGAGACGGTGCACGGTCGCCTTGTGCAGTCCGGTCCGGCGGACCAACTCGGCCAGGGGGACGGCCTGGTCCTCGGGGCGGAAGGCGCGCAGGATCGTCACCGCCTTGCCGAGGACGGTGTCGAGGTTGGTGGCGCCGGTCATGCGCCGAGCGTATCGCTGAGTGAGACGAAAGGTTGGCCTGCGGGGCTTCGGCCCAGCACAGTTAGCGTCATGACCCAGTCCACGAACCCCACCGCGGTGAGCGAGTCCGCTATCGCCGCTGCCGCGGAGCGACTCGCGTCGGCCGCCGCGGCCGGTGTGCCCTGCGCGCCGATCCGTGACCTGATCGGCGCCGAGGACCTCGCGGCCGCGTACGCCGTGCAGGAGCGCGTCAACGAGCTTCGCGTCGAGGCGGGCGCCGTCGTCGTCGGCCGCAAGATCGGACTCACGTCCGTCGCGGTCCAGCAGCAGCTCGGCGTGAACCAGCCCGATCTCGGCGTCCTCTTCGCCGACATGCAGTACGCCGACGGCGAAGACGTCCCGATGAGCGTGCTGATCCAGCCGAAGATCGAGGGCGAGGTCGGCTTCGTGCTCGGCGCCGACCTCATCGACGGCCCGCTCGACGCCGCGCAGGTGCGCGGCGCGATCGAGTACGCCGTCGCCGCGCTCGAGATCTGTGACAGCCGCATCGAGAACTGGGACATCCGCTTCGGCGACACCGTCGCCGACAACGCGTCGTCCGGCGTCTACGTCCTCGGCACGCAGCGCCGCACGCTCGACGAGTTCGAGCCCAAGGACGTCGTCATGTCGATGGCAGTCGACGGCCAGGAGGTGTCCTCCGGCAACGGCGAGGCCTGCCTGGGCGACCCGATCGAGGCCGTCGTGTGGCTCGCCCGCACGGCACGCGAACTGGGCCAGCCGCTGCGCGCCGGTCAGGTAATCCTGTCCGGTGCCCTCGGCCCCATGGCGCCGGTCCAGGCCGGCAATGTCGTCACCGTCTCCGTGTCCGGACTCGGTGTCGTGACCACACGTTTCAAGGAAGGAACCGAGGCATGAGCAAGGTCAAGGTCGCGATCATCGGATCCGGCAACATCGGCACCGATCTGATGATCAAGGTGCTCAATCACTCCGATCACCTCGAGATGGGCGCGATGGTCGGTATCGACCCCGCGTCGGACGGTCTCGCGCGCGCCGCGTCCATGGGCGTGCCGATCACCGCCGAGGGCGTCGAGGGCCTCGTGGGTCTCCCCAACTTCGACGAGATCGACATCGTCTTCGACGCGACGTCGGCGAAGGCTCACCTCGTCAACGACGCGCGTCTGCGCCCGCTCGGCAAGCGCATGATCGACCTCACCCCCGCCGCGATCGGCCCGTTCGTGGTGCCGGCCGTCAACGGTGACGAGCACCTCGACGCGACGAACGTCAACATGGTGACGTGCGGTGGCCAGGCCACGATCCCGATGGTTGCGGCCGTCTCCCGGGTCGTCCCGGTGGCGTACGCCGAGATCGTCGCGTCCATCGCGTCGAAGTCCGCCGGCCCCGGCACCCGCGCCAACATCGACGAGTTCACCGAGACCACCTCCGGTGCGATCGTGTCGGTCGGTGGCGCCAAGCGCGGCAAGGCGATCATCATCCTGAACCCGGCCGAGCCGCCGCTGATCATGCGCGACACCGTCTTCTGCCTCGTGGACGCGCCGGACCCGGCCACCCACGACCAGATCCGTGAGTCGGTCGCGAAGATGGTCGGCGACGTCTCCGCCTACGTCCCGGGCTACCGCCTCAAGCAGCAGGTCCAGATCTCGGAGATCCCCGCGGATCAGCCGGTCGAGACCCTGCTCGCCGACAGCAACCGTCCGACGCACCAGGTGTCGATCTTCCTCGAGGTCGAGGGTGCCGGACACTACCTGCCCGCCTACGCAGGCAACCTCGACATCATGACCTCTGCCGGCCTGCAGATCGCTGAGCGCATCGCCCAGAAGAAGGAAGCCACCCGATGAGCACCAACCCCACCATCTTCGTCCAGGACGTCACGCTGCGCGACGGCATGCACGCCGTGCGCCACCGCATCTCGCCGGAGGACGTCCGTCGGATCGTCAAGGCCCTCGACGACGCCGGTGTCGACGCGATCGAGGTTGCGCACGGTGACGGCCTCGCCGGTGGTTCCGTCAACTACGGTCCCGGCTCCAACACCGACTGGGAGTGGATCGAGGCCGCGGCCGACGTGCTCGAGCGCGCCCGCCTGACCACCCTGCTGCTGCCGGGTGTCGGCACCATCGAGGAGCTCAAGCACGCCTACAAGCTGGGTGTGCGCTCGGTGCGCATCGCGACGCACTGCACCGAGGCCGACGTCTCCGCGCAGCACATCGAGACGGCCCGTGAGATCGGCATGGACGTCTCCGGCTTCCTGATGATGAGCCACATGGCTCCCGCCGAGGAGCTGGCCAAGCAGGCCAAGCTGATGGAGTCGTACGGCGCGCACTGCGTGTACGTCACCGACTCGGGCGGACGCCTGACGATGAACGGTGTCCGTGACCGCGTCCGCGCCTACAAGGACGTGCTCGACGAGGGCACCGAGATCGGCATCCACGCGCACGAGAACCTGTCGCTGTCGGTCGCGAACAGTGTCGTCGCCGTCGAGGAGGGCGTCTACCGCGTCGACGCGTCGCTGGCCGGCCACGGCGCCGGTGCGGGCAACTGCCCCATCGAGCCCTTCATCGCCGTCGCCGACCTGCACGAGTGGAAGCACGGCTGCGACGTCTTCGCGCTGCAGGACGCTGCCGACGACATCGTCCGCCCGCTGCAGGACCGTCCGGTCCGCGTCGACCGTGAGACCCTCACCCTCGGCTACGCCGGTGTGTACTCGAGCTTCCTGCGCCACGCCGAGACCGCGTCGGCCCGCTACGGCATCGACGTCCGCACCCTGCTGCTCGAGGCCGGCAAGCGCAAGCTGGTCGGTGGCCAGGAGGACATGATCGTCGACATCGCACTGAACCTCGTCGCGGAGCGCGAGGGCCAGAGCGCCTGATCCCAGGCAACCCTTCTCGGGCGCCGTGACCGATTCGGTCACGGCGCCCGAGGCGTTTCCGGCCCGCCGCTCTAGAGTTCCGTCATGCGGAAGAAAGCGCCGACCACCAAGGCGTCGACGACGATCACCCGGCCGTCGTATGCGCTCGAATCGGTCGACAATGCACTGCGCCTGCTGCAGATGCTCCGTGATGTGGGGGCTCTCCGGCTCAAGGACGTCGCCGAGGAACTGGGGACGGCGCCGTCCACCGCGCATCGACTGCTCGCGATGCTCGTCTATCGGGGGTTCGCGGTCCAGGACGAGAAGCGCCTCTACCACCCCGGGCCCGCAATGGGCGTGGGGCCCGCGCAGCACGGGTGGACCCGTGAGCTCGCGGACGTGTGCCGACCGCACATGGACGCACTTGCCACCTCGACCGGTGAGACCGTCAATCTGCTGATCCGCGTGGGTTCGCAGGTGCGATTCCTGTACTCGGCCGAGACCGATTCCACGTTGCGGGTGGGAGACCGGCAGGGGCAGGTGCTGCCCGCCGAACGGACTGCCGGCGGCCGGATCCTGCTGGCAGGGCTGCCGCCGCAGACACTGGAGCAGCTGTACCTGCGTTCGCCGGACGGGCCGGACGTCGATCCGGCACCGACGTCGGCAAGCGGACACGACATGGACCGCCGACTTGCACCGCGCGAGTTCGAGGCGTTCCGTGCGGAGCTGGAGGCCGCCCGCGCAGTCGGCTTCGCGGTGAACGTCGAGCAGACGGAGGCGGGAGTGGCAGCCTTCGGTCTCGCGCTGCGCAACGGCCGACGGCAGGCGATCGCCGCGCTCACCGCGGCGGTACCGACCGCGCGGTACCGGCAGCACCTCGGCGGGCAACTGATCGCGCAACTGCGCAGTGCCGTCCGGGACATCGAAGTCGAGATCGTCCACATCGGCTGAGCCGAGGCGTGCCGATCGGGCGGAGGGTTGTCCCCTGTTGTTCGGAAAGGGGCTCGATCTCCAGCGTTTCCCTGGCTATCATCGACGGGAGCGCCAGGGTTCGCCGGAAATCCATTGGCGGGAACGACTTTCGTGGAGGTCGGAATGTCCCTGCCGCACGAGGCGGTCGAGCCGCTTCATCAGCACGGGCGATTACGCACCGACGACGTCGACCTGGCACAGTCGGTCGTGTCGGAAGTGTACGAACCGCATGTGCTGGAACCTCGCGGCGGTGGTCGGCTGGACGCGAGACTGAATGCGGTCCAGAATGGGGCGCTGACGCTAGGTTATCTGACTTACGGTGTGGGAGCGGGAATTACACTGCCGCCCAGTAAGCACTGGTACCACGTGAACATCACCCTTTCGGGTGGAAGTCGGGTCGCGCGCGGTGACGCGGTGCGGGGCGAGACCGCGGCGATGGCGGGTGCGGCGATACTGGTGCCGCATCATCTGCAGACCATCGAATGGGATTCCGACACTGCGCAGTTCGCGCTTCGCGTGCCGCGGGTGGACCTGGAGGGTCATCTCGAGAATCTGACTCGGACACGAATTTCGGACCCCGTCGATTTCGATCTCGTGGTCGATTTGAATTCGACGGCGGGCCGCGGACTGCTCCGTTGTATCGAGTTCATTCGGTCGGAATGGGAGGACGGGGGAATTCTCACGAGATACGACAATTCCCGTCGGCATCTGGAATCGCTGACATTGACGAATCTCGTGATGGCGGCGGGTGGGCCGCATCGCGAGCTCCTGGATCGACCGCTCGGGCCGGAGGTGCCCGAGGCGCTGCAGCGCGCGGTCGACTACGTGCACGATCACGCGCGATCCCTGCCGACGCTGGCGGACCTGACGGCGGTGTCCGGCGCGAGTGCCCGCACGCTGCAGAATCAGTTCCTGCGGCACTTCGATCGCACTCCGATCCAGTACATCCGTGACGTGCGGTTGCGCGGTGTGCGCGACGACCTGCTGCATCCGTCCTCGCCCGAGGTGACCGTCACCGACGTTGCCGCGTCGTGGGGGTTCTACAACCTGGGCCGGTTCTCGTTGCTGTATCGGGAGATGTACGGGGAGTCGCCCTCGGAGACACTGCGGCGGTGCCGTTCGTGATGCTGCGGCGGTGCCGTTCGTGATGCTGCCGCGATGTCGGTGACGCGGGTGGGGCGCCGGCCGGTGTTCCGGCGCCCCACCCTCCCGGCGGCTCAGATCACCTGAACCACGTGCTTGTACTCCTGGAACTCTTCGAGCGCCCGTCGGCCGTTGAGGCGTCCGAGGCCGCTCTGCTTGTAGCCGCCCTCCTCGAACTGGTCGAGGACGACGGCCCAGCCGTTGGTCCAGACGGTGCCGGCGTCCAGTGCGTCTGCCATGCGCAGTCCTCGCGCACCGTCACGGGTCCACACGGAGGCCGCGAGTCCGTACTCGGTGGCGTTCGCCATCCTGACGGCGTCGTCCTCGGTGTCGAAGACCTCGAACGTGGCGACCGGTCCGAACAGTTCGCGTTGCACGAGTGGGGAGTTCACGTCGTCGACGGCGAGGAGCGCCGGCCGGAAGTAGGCGCCGTCGTCGAGCGCGGGGTCGTCGGGGCGCCCGCCTCGGACCAGGATCTCCGCGTCGCCGGCGTGCTCCGCAAGCAGCGCCTCGAGGCGGTCGCGTGAGGCGACGTCGATCATCGGACCCATGTGGGACGTGTCGTCGTCGCCCGGTCCCACGTGCACCCGCGCGAGGGCGGGGACGAGTGCCTCCCGGACCCGGTCCGCGATGGATCGCTGCACGAGGATCCGGCTGCCGGTCATGCAGAACTGCCCGGTGAACGTGGTGATTCCGGCGACGATCGTGCCGACCGCCGCGTCCAGATCGGCGTCGTCGAACACGATCATCGGCGTCTTGCCACCCAGTTCGAGGGACAAGCGCTTGAGGGTGGCACCGCCTGCCGCCATGATCTGCCGGCCCACCGCAGTGCTGCCGGTGTAGCTGACGGCGTTCACGTCCGGCGAGGAGACCAGCAGTTTCGCGCCGTCGCTGCCGGACTCGGTGAAGATGTTGAGTACGCCGTCCGGCAGGGACGGGCAGTCGGCCAGCAGTTCGGCCAGCCGCGCGTTCACGAGTGCGGTCTGCGCTGCCATCTTCATCACCACGGTGCATCCGGCGGCGAGTGCCGGTGCGAAGGACCGCACCGCCAGCACCACCGGCGAGTTCCACGGCACGATGACGCCCGCGACCCCGATCGGCTCGGACAGCAGCATCGAGTACACGCCGTCGCGGACCCGGCCGCCCCCGCCCGAATCGGTAAGGGCCTGTGCCGCGTAGTACCGCAGCTTCGACGGCGTCAGGCTCAGCTCGAAGTCCGCCTCCGGCAGTATCTTTCCGTTCTCGCGGGCGAGCAGCATCGCGAGTTCGCCGGACGCCGCCTCGATGCGGTCCGCCATCTCCTCGAGCACTCTGGCGCGCAGCTGCCGGTCGCGTCGCCACGCATGGGTGGCGAACGTGTGCCTCGCGATCCGGATGGCGTCGTGCACCTGAGCGGCGTCGGCCTCGTAGTAGGTGCCGAGCGGTTCGCCGGTCGCCGGTGAGTACGAGGTGCCCGTCGTCTCCGACGGCACCCAATGGCCGCCGATGTAGTTGCGCGCCGTATCGGCTCGCAGTGCCGACTCGATCGTGGTCATGTCGTCTTCCTTGTCGCCGGGGTCGAGGCGCCGGACGCCTGCGACCGGGTGAATCGCACATGGAGGGGGTCGGGACCGAAGTGGTGTCCGGGGAGGCGCTCGGCCAGCGCCGTCACCTGCTCGACGAACTCGCGCAGGTCGGCGCGGGCGTCGGCGGGAACGTCGTCGGACGCGAAGGTGCGGTCGACGAAGAACGCGCCGTTGGGGGCGGTGAGGGCACCGAACCAGGACAGGACGTCGCGCAGGTGCCGTTCCGCGGACAGGAAGTGGTGCGGGGCGGCCGCCACGGTGAGGATCCCGACGGGCTTGTTGCGCAGGGCCTCGTTGGGCAGGGCGTCGACGAGCAGTTTCAGCGTGCCGGTGAACGACCCGCGGAACACCGGGGAGGCGAGCACCACCGCGTCTGCGGCCTGCACGCGGTCGACGGCGTCGTCGCCCCAGAGTGCGACGACGGGATCGGCAGTGGGTTCGGGACACAGTCGGTCGACGATCCAACCCGGATACCGCGCCCGCACGTCAGCCTCGATCAGGCCGAGTGCACGAGCGAGTTTTCCCGGAGGTGTCGGGCTCCCGTAGACGGTGAGAAGTTTCATTTCACAACAGCTTTCGGGGTCACTGACTTCGGGGTCACTGACGCAGTCCGGCTTCGCGCATGAGCGGCAGCACCCGCTCACCGAAGTACTCGAGTTCCTGGGCGTAGTCGAGGAATCCGACCATCATGCCACCGACGCCGGCCTGCTCGAGTTCGAGGAGTTGGTCGACGATCTGCTCCGGCGTGCCGATGAGGGGGTATCCGCCGTAGCCCAGGATGAACCGCTCCTGCATGGCCTTGATCTTGTCGAAGGACCCACTCTCGGAACCCAGCCCGCCGGACACCTGGCGCGCGACGTCCCAGTCGCCCTGCTCGAGGATGTGGTCGAGAAGTTGCTTGGTCTCCTTCTCAGTGTCGCGGCAGATGATGTTGCCGTAGCTGAGGATGCCGAGGTCGCTGCCCTGCTGCTGGGCGATGCCGCGCACCCGGGTGGCAGTGTCCTTCGCCTCGGCGGGGTCGGAGAAGGCGATGAAGTTGAAATCGCATTCACGAGCACAGAATTCGAGTCCTGCCGGAGAGTTGCCGGCGTTCACCAGCACCGGGTACGGCTGCTGGATCGGCTTGGGGGACGAGAACGCGTCCTTGACCTCGAAGAATTCGCCGGTGAAGTTCACTCCCTCACCCTCGGTCCACATGCGCTTTACGATCTCGATCCATTCGGAGCCGAAGCGGTAGCGGACATCGTGTTCGCGCTGGGTGCCGCCGAACATCTCCATCTCGGCCTTGTACCAGCCCATGGTCATGTTCAGTCCGTGCCGTCCACCGGAGATGTGGTCGACGGTGACGGACTCCTTCGCGGCGACGATCGGATGCTTGGTCGGCACGTGAATCGTGGTGAACACCATGATGTTCTCGGTCGCCTCGGCGATGCCCGCGGCCCACGTGTGGGTCTCGTAGTTGGAGCCGTTGAAGTTGGTCTCGCCACCCATGCCGCGGTAGCGGGCCACCGGCAGCATCGCCTCGAAGCCGAGCCGGTCGGCCAGTTGCGCGATCTTCTTGCCGTGTTCCCACGTCAGCTCGTACGTGGTCTCCGCGTGCGTGGCCATGAGTCCGTGGCTGACATTCGAACCGAAGATGCCGAGCTTCATCCGGTTGTCGTTGAACATCGCGACGCCGCTGGCGCGGCGGGCTTCGAGCAGGTCGTCGTAACTCATCGTCGGGGTCGACATGTCGTTCTCCTCTGCGGGGGACAGGGTGCCGGCCGTTTCGGCGGCCGGCAGGTAGGTGGGTGTGTGCAGGCACGGTATGCAGGGGGAATGCGCCGGAACTATGCGCGAAGCGCAACGGTGCAGGCCGCTTTGCGCAGCATTCGGCGCAAGTTCCGCACAGCAGAATTGAGTGGGTTTCCGCGGGAGCGGCTACGTACGTTGAGGCGGATGTCGCACGCGAGTGCTCATGAGGAGAATCGATGACTGCCGCAGAATCCCACGACCCCGCCCTGGATCAGCTCTACGCCGATTTCGCGACCGAGAACCTCAATCCGTTGTGGACGCAGCTCGGCGATCTGATGCCGATGGCACCCACGTCGAAAGCCGTTCCGTTCGTGTGGAAGTGGTCCACGCTGTACCCGCTGGCCCAGCGGGCGGGTGACCTCGTGCCCGTCGGTCGTGGAGGAGAGCGTCGGGCGATCGCGTTGGCGAACCCCGGCCTGGGTGGTGTGCCGTATGTGACGCCGACGTTGTGGGCGGCGATCCAGTACCTGGGTCCACGTGAAACCGCACCGGAACATCGCCACTCGCAGAACGCATTCCGATTCGTCGTCGAGGGCGAGGGGGTGTGGACGGTCGTCAACGGTGACCCGGTGGCGATGCGCCGCGGCGACTTCCTGTTGACGCCGGGCTGGGCCTTCCATGGCCACCACAACGAGACCGATCATCCGATGGCGTGGATCGACGGTCTCGACATCCCGTTCGTGAACTACACCGACACCGGGTTCTTCGAGTTCGGGGCCGACGGCGTGACCGACATGTCGACGCCGGATGTCTCACGCTCGGAGCGACTCTGGGCGCATCCGGGCCTGCGTCCGCTGGTCGGCGTCGATGCCATGACCAGCTCGCCGATCGCGTGCTACCGGTGGGAGCACACCGACGCGGCACTGCGGGAGCAGTTCGCGCTCGAGGACGAGGGGTACCCGGCCACGTCCGAGCCCGGGCACGCCGCCGTGCGGTACACGAACCCGACCACGGGCGGGGACGTGATGCCGACGATTCGCGCGGAGTTCCACCGACTGCGCGCCGGCGCGACCACCCGCACCCGCCGGGACGTCGGCTCGGTGGTGTTCCAGGTTTTCGAGGGCGAGGGCAGTTTCCGGCTCGGCGACCAGACGCACGACGTCGCGAAGGGCGACATGATCGTCGTTCCGTCGTGGGTGCCGTGGGACCTCGAAACCGATGGTGGGATAGACCTGTTCGCCTTCTCGGACGCACCGATCGTGGAGCGTCTTCATTTTCATCGCACTCATATTTCCGAAGGAGCCTGATCCTCATGCGTCTCGCTACTCTCCGCCTCGACGGTGGTACCGCGGCCGTCCGCGTCGATTCCGACACCTCCGCCACCGTCGTCGACGGGTATACGGACCTGTCGGCGCTGCTTGACGATCCGGACTGGCAGACCGTCGCCGAGAACGCGTCCGGGGCGGTCGTCGACCTGGCCGGCGCCGACTACGCGCCGGTGGTGCCGAGCCCGGGGAAGATCGTCTGCGTGGGCCTGAACTACGGAACCCACATCAAGGAGATGGGCCGCGAGCTGCCGGAGTACCCGACGCTGTTCTCGAAGTTCAAGGAAGCGCTCACCGGCCCGTACGACGATGTGATCGTGCCCGCGTACGCGGCGTCGCAGTTGGACTGGGAGGCCGAACTGGCCGTCGTCATCGGCAAGCCGGCCTACCAGGTGTCCGAGGCCGACGCGGAGTCCTACATCGCCGGCTACTCGGTGATCAATGACTACACGATGCGCGACTACCAGTACCGAACACTGCAGTGGGACCAGGGGAAGACGTTCGAGAAGACCAGCGGCTTCGGCCCGCACCTGGTCACCGACTACCGGCTGGGTACCAGGATCGAGACCCGTCTCGAGGGCGAGGTCATGCAGTCGGCCACCACCGACGACCTGGTGTTCACCCCGGCGAAGCTCGTGGAGTACATCTCGCACATCGTCACCCTGCAGCCCGGCGACGTCATCATCACCGGGACCACTGGCGGCGTCGGTCATGCGCGCAAGCCCGCACGCTACATCGGCGACGGCGATACGGTCGAGGTGAGCATCGAGGGGCTCGGCTCGGTGCGCAACAAGACCATCGTGAACTAGGAGCGTCCGTGGGTTTCGACGATCTGGATCTGGCCGAGCGGCTGAACATCGCGCGGGAGGGCACCGCATACTTCGCGCAGCGGCTCGCGGTGCTGTCCGATGCGGACCTGTCCGGTCCGAGCCTGCTCGACGGGTGGACGCGAAAGCATCTCGTCGCGCACGTCGGCTACAATGCCGCCGCGTTGTGCCGGCTCCTCGACTGGGCTGCGACCGGTATCGAGACACCGATGTACGAGTCGGTGGAGCAGCGGGCCCGGGAGATCGAGGAGGGCTCGACGCTCAGTGCCGGGTCGTTGCGAAACCTGTTCACCCACACAGCTGCCCGGCTCGACGAGAGATGGCGCAACCTTCGGCAGGAGGCGTGGAGCGTCGAGGTGAGGACGGCGCAGGGACGGATGGTTCCGGCGTCGGAGACCGCGTGGATGCGCAGCCGTGAGATGTGGATCCACGCGGTCGATCTCGGGAACGGCGGGCGTTTCGACGAGTTCCCCGACGTGGTGCTCGACTCCCTGCTCGACGACGTCGTCGGGATGTGGCGACGTAAGGGCGACGGCGCGGGCCTGGTCCTCGAGGTGGACGATCGCCGGTTCGTGGTCGTGGAGGACGGTCCGCCGGTCACCGACACGGTCGCGGGTCCACTGGCGGCCGTGGTCCGGTGGGCGTGCGGGCGCGGGTCGGCCGGGCTGACCGCCGGGGGCGACCTGACGCCGCCACGCTGGCTCTAGGTGTACCCGGTCAGGACGTTGGTAGCGGGCGTGTCGGCTTGATGTGAAGAGAACCTCCGAGTGGGGTGTGGCTTGTCTAAGGCCCACATCCGCTCGGAGGTTCTCGTGTCCCACCGTAATGCCCGAACCACATATCTCGGCAGATTGCTCA
>NZ_JPOC01000068.1 GCF_000738775.1 Prescottella defluvii | reverse complement strand
GCGGGAGCGGGGGTCGGCGGCAGGGGACGGCGTCCCCAGGCCGTGGAAGGTCTTCTCCCAGTAGGACGGATTGCGTAGCAACTGCCAGCAGCCCTTGGCCGCGGCGATGCTCATCATCAGCCAGTAGATCGGGACGGTGAGACACGCGAGCAGCAGGTGCGAGTTGCCGGTCTCCCGGCAACCGACGATGTTCATGTAGATCGCGGCCGCGTTGCCGAACACCAGCGAGACGAGCGCCCCGTAGTAGATGTACGGCGGGAAGACCTCGGCGACGATCAGCGGCTGTCCGAGCAGCCACGTGAACGTGATGAACCAGAACACCAGGTTGAGGCACGCAATGATCGGGGTGCCCGCGAGCAACAGTGTGAAGCGGATGAAGCTGACGGCACCCAGCGCCTTCCACGCCTCGACCGGCCGACGGGTGTGTACCAGCCACGACTGCAGATAGCCCTTGTACCAACGGGACCGCTGGCGGATCCAGTTGATCGGATCGCTGTTGGCCTCCTCGATGGTGGTCGAGTCCAGCACCGCGGTCGAATAGCCCGACGCCGCGATCCGCACACCCAGATCGGCGTCCTCGGTGACGTTGTGTGGATCCCATGCGCCGATCTCGTCGAGCACCCACCGGTGCAGGTGATTCGACGTGCCGCCCAACGGGATGGGTGACCGGGTCTTCATCAGGCCGGGGAGCAGGAAGTTGAACCACACCGCGTACTCGGCGGTGAACCATCCGGTGAGCAGGTTCTGGCGGCCGTTGTCGTACGCGAGCTTGGCCTGCACGCACGCGACGTCGTCGGGCTGGCGCGCGAACGCCGCCACGACCCGACGCAGCTGCAGCGGATCCGGTTTGTCCTCGGCGTCGTAGATCGTGACGATCTCGCCGGTCGCGAAGTGCAGTCCGTAGTTGCACGCCTTGGGTTTGGTGCGCGGCTGCGCGGCCGGCACCAGCACCACCGTCACGATCTCGCCGCCCGGCACCGAGATCGCGTCCTTCGCGGCCGCGACCGTCCCGTGGTCGTCTTCCTCGAGCAGCAGCAGCACCTGCAGCTTGTCGCGCGGATACTCGAGTGCCGTCATGCCCGCGACGAGGTCGTAGATGACCTCGGTCTCGTCGTAGGCGGGCACGAGGATCGTGTACGCGGGCAACTCGTCGTCCGGGATCGCCCGCGCGTCGGCGTCGGTGACGGTGACGATCGCGTCCCGATCGAGCCCGCGGGCGAAAATGGCCAGACGGTCGACCATCGTGGCGACGTAGGCGACGGTGCAGACCGCCATGAGCACCGTGAGCGTGGCGATCGGGAAGAACACCGCGCACAGCACGATCACCGCAGCCGAGGCGATCCCGAGATTGCGCTGCCACGGCACGAACGCGACGGCCGCCGACGCCAGCGGGTGCCGGCGACGCAGGCCGTCGACGGCGTCGTCGAGCGCCGCGGCCTTGAACGAATCGGTGGCGTCGGTGGTCATTCCGCACCCGCGTTCCACTGCGTGTCCACGAGTTGTGCCCCCAGGACTGTGAGCATGTCGCGGTCCTTGTACTGCGGGTTGTCGTCGACGGTCACCGAGTTGCCCCGCACGAGCACGTTGAGCGTGTTCGTGACGTCGGAGGCCATCGACGGCGTCGGCTGCGGGAACAGCGCGTCCGGTCGGTGGTCGTCGACGGTAATGAGATTGACGCGCTGACTCCACTCATCGCGGGTCCACGTGAAGGACAGCAGACTCCACGTCAGAAGTGCCTTCTCGTCGACGATCGTAGAGAGTTCGCCCTGCACACCGTGCCCGAGGTCGACGGGGACGACCGGGCTGCGGCGAGCAGCGGTAAGGCGGTACAGCGTGTCGGTGGGGTACACCGCGAGGGTGGCGGGCCGTCGGGTGTCGAGGGTGTCGATGACGACGCGCCGCGGCCGAGACTGCGCATCCCACTCGGGGTTGCCCTCGTCCGCGACGATCGTCTGCCGGGTCAGCGTCGCCCACCGTCCGAAGAACCGGTCCGCCCAGTCGAAGTCCTCGACCTTCTCCTGCGTCCACCCGGACGGAACGGTGAGCTGGGGGCCGTTCGCGGCAGGCCCCTGCGCGACCACGGTCGACGGCGGGTCGGGCAGGGGGAGGAACGAGAGCAGGACGGCGACGGCCACGACGACCAGACCGGAGCGGAGCAGGCCCGTACCGACCGCGGTCGGCTTCTGCGGCGCGACGGAGTAGGCGGCACGGCGGTCGGTGAACAGGTACCCGTACTGCAGGTACATGCCGATGCCGACGCCCACCGCGGCCACACCGGCCGGCACGAACTGCAGCACTGGCCGCGGCGCGTCGGGAAAGACGAACCAGATGAACGCGAGTCCCACGAGCCCCACGACGACGGTCGCGACGGCTCCGATCACGCCGCGGCGACGCGTCCGCCCGACCGCGATCGCGACCGCCGCGGCGGCGAGGAAGGTCAGCACGACACTCACGTGCTGTGACTGGCCGCCGAGCATCACGACGACCATCCGATAGGGGAGCGGCGCGATGACGACCAGCATCAGCCATACCGGCCAGAAGCGGCCGACGGGGCGCAGTCCGAACAGCAGGACTGCCGAGCTGACGACGAAGAGCAGCCAGGCCAACAGGTCGATCCGCAGGAGGCCGAACTGCTCCTCGTAGCGGGGGAGGAGCAACCACTGGACGGCGACCGAGACGACGAGTCCCATGCCGCCGACGATGCTGTCGATCTGGCGGTCGTGGATGGGGAGTTCGCCGCCGCGGCGGCGGGCGATGCCGATGGCGCCGACGGCCGCGAGGAAGGGCATCACGAAGATGTAGCCCAGCAGGTCACCGCCGCGGAGGTCGTCGACGGTGCGCACCACCGACGGCCAGAACGCGCCGAGCGAGCAGACCCCGATCAGCGCCCATCGGACGGTGATCGAGAAAGCCGTGGAGCGCGCGAACGAGGCTGGAGCCGAATCGCTCTCGGTCCCCGACGCGGCCTCGACGCCATTCGACGTTTCGGCCGATTCTGTCAATTCGTCCGCGAAGGGGGCTTCGACGTCCGGGGTGGCGCCCGACATTTCCGATCCCTCCCGGCTGCACTCGAACAGATGTGTGGTCGTTACGTTTTCGCGACACCCGCGCGATTTCGTCGGCTCCGACTTGTTTCCGTCACCATCTTGACTCATCGCACGTGAGTCCGTCGCGTTACCCGTTGTGACGGATGCCCCGAGGTGACCAACCTCTCCGAATCACATCGATGAAGTTTCAACTAATGAATGCCCGTTTGGTAAGTCGTCGTGATTGAATGACCGGCGAACGAAGATTGCCACCGATCGGACCGCAACGGACCACGTCGGCGCGCAAGGTGATTCACGGGACCGCACCCGACTCACCTCGTTCGGCCGACCCTCGTCGAGTTCGTGCGACGCCCGGGCGGCGACAGCAATCGGGGACCGACGACACGGGGAGACTTCATGGCGATCTTCAGCCGCGCACCGCGGCCACGGTCACTCGCAACGCTTGCGACGGGCATGCTGATCGCGATCGCATCGCTGGTTCCCGCTGCCGGCGCGGCCTCCGCGCAGGCTGCCGACGACACGACAGTTGTTACCGGACAGTCAGTTACGTTCCCCGAGCTGGGTCGCGCTCCCGACGTCAGCTTCACCTCGGATTCCGCCCCGGTCACCGTGACGCTCCCCGTACCGGACGGACTGAATGCGAGGCAGCTCACCGGAAGCCTCACCACCCCAATGGACTTCCGTGAGGGCTGGCTCGAGATCCGCTCCGACGGACGTACCGTGCAACGCCTCGAGATTCCCGCCGCGAACGAGTCCGGCATTCCGATCCGGGTGCCGCTCGACGGCCTCGACGTGGTCGATCGCACGGTGACACTGTCGATCGCGAGTCACTACATCCCGATCGACCAACGCTGCTACGACCGCAGCCGGTTCGCGCCGATGACCCTGCGTGACGCGGCCGTGGTCTACGACGGCGTCGAGAAGCAACCCTCGTCCCCGGCGGAGTTCCTGCCCCCGATCCTGCGCAAGCTCACCATCCACGTCGCCGACGACACCTCCCAGGCGCAGCAGAACGCCGCGCTCACACTGAGCACGGCGATCGTCAACCAGTACGGCTCGCAGCCCACCCTCGTCGAACTCGCCGCGATGCCGGCCGACGGCACACTGCCCGCCGTCGCCCCCGCGCTGTTCGAACGCAGCATCGTGGTCGGCGGGTCGTCCCAGGCCGGGATCGGCCTGCAGAACGCACCGTCGGGGGTGCCCCTGTTGCGCATCACCGGCGACGACGCCGCGCTGTCCTCCCAGGTGGACCTGTTCGTCGCGAACCTCGACGGCTACGCCGCCGCGAGCCGCGCGATCGCGACACCGGACAAGAAGGTGCCCGAGGTGGCGCAGGACGTCGTGACGCTCGGTCAACTGAACATCGGTGCGCTCACGGCGTCGGGGCTCAATCGCATCGAGGTTCCGATCGAGGTCAACCAGACGCAGCTGGGCCGCCCCGTCCGCGACCTGTCCGCGCACCTGTTCGGCACCTACGTTCCGCTGCCGGCCTCGCGTAGCGGCATCCTGACGGTGAGCCTCGGCGGCGTTCAGCTCGAGAGCGCCCCGCTCGATTCGTCCGGCCAGTTCGATGTCCGCGTGAACGTCCCGGACAATCTGCTCACGCGCTACATGACCCTCACCGTCGCGCTCGACATCACCGGCGACTTCCAGTGCGGCACCAGTGACGCGTCGTCGCTGACGGTCGACCCGCGCAGCACCGTGTCGTCGCAGCTTGCGGTGCCGCCGCTGCCCGGCGGGTTCGCGTCGCTCCCGCAGACCATGCTGCCGACGGTCGACGTCGGTCTCGGCGGCAACGATCTCGCCGATCTGGTCCGTGCCAACCGACTGCTGGTGCAGATGCAGCGCTCGAGTTACCTACCGCTGCAGCCGCGGGTGCGGCCGTTCACGGAGGCTGCGACGGGCACCCTGCCGGCGATCCTGATCGCCGCCGACGGCAATGTCCCGCAGTCGGTGGACCAGCCGCTGCGTTCCGCGGACCCGGCACTGCTGGCCCTGCAGGGCGTCACCGGCACCACGCCGTACGGCGCGATCCAGGTGCTCGAGCCGGGGAACCGCACGGTGGTGCTGGCGTCGTCGAACGGCGCCCCCGGCGACCTGGACGCGCTGCTCGGCTGGCTCGACGCCGACCCCGCGCGGGCCCCGAAGCTGACCGGTGACGTGCTGATCGGACCGCGTGACGCGGCACCCTTCGTGATCGGGGTGCGGGTCACCGACATCACGGCGCAGGCCGACGCCGACGGGGACTCGGGCATCGGCGCCGGTGCCGTCGCCGCGATCGCCGCGGGCACGGCGGTGCTGGCCGTGATCGTGGTCGGTGCGACGGTGTGGCTCCGCCGACGCCGGTCATGACCACCGCGACCCTCGATCGCCCGGCGGGGATTCCGCCCGCCGGGCCCGGGAACGCGTCGGAGGCGCGGGCGCCGCGCAAGCCGTGGGCACTGTTCACGGCGATCACGGCCGCCTACCTCGCGGTGGGCGTGTGGATGAACCTCGGGATCGGCTTCATCTTCACGGACTCGCTCTCCCGGGTCGCCGCGGTGTCCGGGGTGCTGCTCAGCCGTGACCCGCACCTGGCCGCGATCGGCTTCGTGTTCACCCCGCTGACCGCATTCGCGCAGCTGCCGTTCGCCGTGCTCGGCAACTGGTGGCCGGAACTGTTGCGCTGGAACCTGACCGCGGTGGCGATGTCGGCGCCGTTCATGGCCGGCGCGGTGATCCAGATCCGCGGCATCGCCCGCGACCGCGGCTGCGGGACGGTGCTGGTCGTGACCCTGACGGCGCTGTTCGCGCTGAACCCGATGATCGTGATGTACGCGGCCAACGGCATGAGCGAGGCACCGTTCCTGTTCTTCGCGTGCTGGGCGGTACGACGGCTGATCCGCTGGATCCGCAGCGACGGCGTGCACGACCTCATCACCGCGGGACTCGCGCTCGCGCTCGCCTACCTCACCCGGTACGACGCGATCGCCCCCATGGTCGTCGCCGGGGCGCTGGTCGGACTGATCAGCCTGCTGCGGTACCGGCCGACGCCGCAGTCGAACCGGGGTGACCGCTGGTGGGCGGCGGCCGTCGATGCCGCCCTCGTGCTGGGCCCGGGCTTGGCCGCCTTCGCCGCGTGGTCGCTCACCAGTTGGCTCATCACCGGCACTGCGTTCCAACAGTTCTCGTCGGTGTACGGCAACAGTGCGATCCTCGAACAGTCCGGCGGCGGCGGCACCACGGCGCTGGAGCGGGTGCTGTTCTCGCTGACCGAAATGGCCGTGCTGGCGCCGGCGCTGCCGCTGCTGCTGGTGGCCGCGGGTGTGCTCGCGGTCCGCCGGCGCGAAGCCGAGATCCTGGTACCGGTGGCGGTGTTCGGCGCCGTACTCGGCACGCAATCGCTTCTGTACCTGATGGATTCGACCTTCCCGTTCCTGCGGTTCTACATCACGATCATCCCGTTCGCGTTCGTACTCGTGGTGCTGCTCGCGCCGAGTCGCGCCGCCGTCGTCTCGTCCCGCCCCGGACCCCTCGCACCCGAC
>NZ_JPOC01000067.1 GCF_000738775.1 Prescottella defluvii | reverse complement strand
CCCCCCCCCGCCGCCGCGGCCCCCCCGCGCCCCGGGCAACGCCACACCCGTCGCCGACGAGTCCGCACCGGCGCCCGCGGCCGCGATCCGATCCGCGATCGCCGACACGGTCCGCGCCGTCTCGCCGAGTCCGCCCGGATCGACCCACATCTCCGCCATGCCATCCCCCCACCCTCGGTCCCCGGATCCGATCCGGACGATACTGCAGCGCCGACGCGGGTCTGCGACCCTCGGCGCCGGCCACCGAGGACGGTCGCGGGGGAAGCCGGGATGAGCCGTCGAACGCCACGGCACCCGCAAGTCCCGACGGGACGCTCAGCGGGACAACATGATTGACCTCTTCCCGAAGCAACGGCCCGCGGATCGCGAGCCACGAACGCGAACGGTTCCCTCGCGGCGAAAGCCGCCGCGGACGGACTTATCCACAACCGGCGAATCGGGGACGCGAGGTCAGCGCGCCGGGTAGATCGCCGCCGGACAGGTCCAGTTCGGCGACCGCGGTGGCGGTGACGTCGGCGACCAGACCGGCCGAACCGTCCGGATTGTCGTCGGCGCGGACACGAACGGCGTGCCCGCGGCCCTCGATCTCGGTGATCCGCACCCGGAAGATGTTGCGGGGGCTACCTTCCGGTGGCTTCCGGTGGACCGCGACAGCGGTGGGCGCGAACACCGCAACGGCGTGGTCACCGTCGTCGCTCCCGTCCTCGCCGATGCCGCTGACCGCCCCCGCCACCGTGTCCAGGACGCCGGCACGGACCGTGCCCGACAGCAGGTTGATGCCCGCGATCCGGGCCGCGAAGGCGCTGCGCGGCCGGGTCAGCACCCGGTCCACGGATCCCTGCTCGACGATGCGTCCACCGTCGAGCACGACGGCTCGGTCGGCCAGCGAAAGCGCATCCAGCACATCGTGGGTCACCAGGAGCGCGGTCCGGTTCCCCGTGCGCAGCACCCGGCGCAGCAGGGTCCGCAACGCCGGGGCGGCCGCGACGTCCAGTGCCGCCATCGGCTCGTCGAGCAGCAGCACCTGCGGGTCGGCGGCCAGGGCCCGTGCCACCGCGACCCGCTGGGCCTGACCGCCGGACAGTTCCCGGGGCCGTCGGGTCGCGAGGGCCGCCGCGTCCACCTCGTCGAGCCACCGCTGCGCCGTCGCGTACGCCTCCCGCCGCCCCCGCCCCGCACTGCGCGGCGCGAACGCGACGTTCTCCCGGACCGTGAGGTGCGGGAACAGCAGGGCCTCCTGCGCGAGCAGCGCCACGGAGCGCTGGTGCGGTTGCACCGCAACATCGTTCGCGACGTCTGTGAGCACCCGGGTGCCGAGAGCGACGCGGCCGGCGTCGGGCCGCAACAGCCCGGCCACGACGTCCAGCAGCGTCGACTTGCCGGCCCCGTTGGGGCCGAGCACCGCGAGCACCTCACCCGGAGCGACATCGAGTTCGACGTCGAACCCGCGGGCGTCGACGCGGGCCTGCACGCGCAGCCCGTTCACAGGGCACCGGCCGCGCGGTGGGAGCGGGCACCGAGGACGATCGCGGCGGCCACCACCACCAGCACCAGCGACAGCGCGACCGCGGCCTCCGGGTCGGTCTCGCGCTGCAGATAGATCTCCAGCGGCAGTGTCCTGGTGACACCCTGCAGGCTCCCGGCGAAGGTCAGGGTGGCGCCGAATTCGCCGAGGGCGCGGGCGAAGGCCAGCACCGCACCGGAGATCAGTCCGGGCAGCACCAGTGGCAGCGTGACCCGGCGCAGCACCGTCGTGGGTGGGGCACCGAGCGTGGCGGCCACCGCCTCGTAGCGCCGTCCCGCGGTCCGCAGCGCGCCCTCGAGGCTGATCACCAGGAACGGCAGCGCGACGAAGGTCTGCGCCAGCACGACCGCGGTGGTGGAGAACGCGATCTGGATGCCCGCCACCTCGAGGTGCTGCCCGATCAGCCCGCGTCGACCGAACGTGTAGAGCAGCGCGAGACCCCCGACGACGGGCGGCAGCACCAACGGGAGCAGCACCAAGGCCCGCAGCGCCGCGAGCCCGGGAAACGAACAGCGGGCCGACACCAGCGCCATCGGCACCCCCAGCAGCACACACAGCAGGGTGCTGATCGATGCCGTCCGCAGGCTCAGAGCCAAAGCGTCCAGGGATGATTCGGAGGTGACGAGCTGCCAGAAGTTGGGCCAGTCGACCCCGGCGAGCATCGCGACCAGCGGCAGCACCACCAGCAGCGCGCCGACGGCCGCGGGAACGTAGATCCAGACCGGCAGACCGGCCGGAACCCGAACCCGCGGCCGTACCGTCACGGGGCGCCGAACCCGGCGTCGGACAGAACCGCGCGACCCTCCATCCCGGCCACGAACCCCACGAAATCGGTGGCCGTTTCAGGGTTTCCGGACTTGTTCAGGACCGCGATCGGGTAGGTGTTGACCACCCGGGCCGCCTCCGGGAACCGGACCTCGACGACCTTGTCACCCGCACCGGCGGCGTCGGTGACGTACACCAGCCCGGCATCGGCCTGACCGGTGACGACCTTGCCGAGCACGTCGGTCACCGACGATTCCTCGCTGACGGGAGTGAGACGGACCCCGGTGGCATCCTCGATCTTCTGCGTCGCCGTGCCGCACGGCACCTGCGGCGCGCAGACCACCACCGTCACGTCCGGTCGCGCCAGGTCCGCGAACGATGCGACGTTCGCCGGATTACCCGGCGGCACAACGATGGTCAGCACATTGGTCGCGAAGTTCACCGGATCCGACGCGATCAGCCCGGCCCGGCCCGCCTTCGTCATGTTGGCGGTGTCGGCGGAGGCGAAGACGTCGCCCGGGGCGCCCTGGTCGAGCTGGGCGACCAGGTCCGACGACCCGGCGAAGTTGAAAACCACCCGAGTTCCGGGATGCTGCGCCTCGAAGCGCTGCCCCAACTCGGTGAACGTCGACTTCAACGACGCCGCGGCGAACACCGTGATCGACTCGTCGCCGTCGGTTCCCGCGTCGGTGGCGCCGGCGCACCCGGCGAGGGCCGCCGTCAGCACCGCGGCGACAGCGACCACCGCACCCCGCAACCCCCTCACGACCGGGCCCCCGGCGTCTCGACGATCACGGTGGTCGCCTTCACGACGGCCACCGCAATGCTGCCGGGCTCGAGCTTCAGCGCCGTTGCCGACTCGGCACTCATCAGCGAGACGACGGAGAACGGCCCGCACTGCATCTCCACCTGCGCCATCACGCCGTCGGCCACCACCCGGGTCACCAGACCGGTGAACCGGTTGCGAGCCGAACTGCCCACGCCGAGCGGATTGTCCGGGGTCGGTGCCGCGTTGGCCCGCGCGAACTCGGCGAGTTCCTTCCCGTCGACCACCATGCGGCCGGAATCGTCCTTGCGCGAGGCGATGGTGCCGGCGTCGACCCACCGTCGGACGGTGTCGTCGCTGACACCGAGTAGCTGGGCCGCGTCGCGTATCCGGATGTCTGGCATTCCGGGAGTCTAGATCCGCAGACGCGGAACGATCAATCGAATCGTTCCGCGCCTGCGTGACACTGAGCCCCAAGGTCGGACTCGACGACGACTACCCCTTCGGCTGGGGATTCTCCGGCTGCCCCGCCCACCACTTCAGCAACTCCGCCTCGGCCTCATCGCGGTCGAGCGGTCCGCGGTCCAGGCGCAGTTCCTTGAGGAACTTCCACGCCTTGCCCACCTGCGGGCCGGCCGGGATGCCGAGAAGCTCCATGATCGCGTTGCCGTCGAGGTCCGGACGCACCCGCGCCAGATCCTCCTGCTCGGCGATCCGGGCGATCCGCTGCTCGAGGTCGTCGTACGTGGCCTGCAGCGCCGCAGCCCGGCGCTTGTTGCGGGTGGTGCAGTCGGCACGGACCAGCTTGTGCAGCCGCGGCAACAGATCCCCGGCGTCGGTGACGTAGCGGCGGACCGCCGAATCCGTCCACTGCCCCTTGCCGTAGCCGTGGAACCGCAGGTGCAGGAACACCAGCTGGCCCACCTCGTCGACCATCTGCTTGGAGTACTTCAGCGCCCGCATCCGCTTGCGGACCAGCTTGGCGCCCACCACCTCGTGATGGTGGAAGCTGACACCGCCGCCCGGCTCGTTGCGCTTGGTGTCCGGCTTGCCGATGTCGTGCAGCAGCGCCGCCCAGCGCAGCACCAGGTCCGGGTCGCCGTCCTCGAGGTCGATGGCCTGCTTGAGCACCGTCAGCGAATGCCAGTACACGTCCTTGTGCTGGTGGTGCTCGTCGATCTCGAGCTTCATCTGCGGCAGCTCGGGCAGCACGTGGTCCGCCAGACCCGTCTCGCACATGACGTTGATGCCGTCGATCGGGTACTCGCCGAGGATCAGCTTGTCGAGTTCGGTGTGCACGCGCTCCGCGGTGATCCGGTCGATCTGGCCGGCCATGTCGACGATCGCCTGCTGCACCCGGGGCGCGAGCGTGAACCCGAGCTGCGACACGAAGCGGCACGCGCGCAGCATCCGCAGCGGGTCGTCGTTGAACGAGATCTCCGGGGCGGCGGGGGTGTCGAGGACGCCCGCGATGAGCGCATCCATGCCGTTCAGCGGGTCGACGAACTCGAACGTGCCCGACGCGTCGACCCGCACCGCCATCGCGTTGACCGTGAAGTCACGGCGGACCAGGTCCTCGTCCAGCGTCGTGCCGTACTGCACCTCCGGGTTCCGGGTGACCCCGTCGTAGGTGTCGGTGCGGTAGGTGGTGATCTCGATCTGGTCGGCGCCCTTGGCCGCACTGATCGTCCCGAACGCGATGCCGGTGTCCCACTGGTTGTCGGCCCAGCCGCGCAGGAGCTCCTGCACCTGCGCCGGGTGCGCATCGGTGGTGAAGTCGAGATCGGTGCCGAGACGTCCCAGGACCGCGTCGCGCACACTGCCGCCCACCAGGTACAGCTCGTGCCCGGCCTCGGCGAAACGCGCGCCGAGCGGGGTCAGCACATCCGACAGGCTGCTCAGGGTTCGGTGCGCACCGTCGAGGAGTCGGGCGCGCCGCTCGGCATCGGGAGTGGGGGCATTCACGTGAGCAAACCTTACCGAGGTCGACAAATAGCCGGACGCGCATCGGTGCCCTCGCACCCGCGCTGGCGTGGGAGTCCGGCCGAACGGACACTGTCAACTACGATCGATGAGGTGTCCGCCGCCGAACGTTCCAACCGCAACCGCCGCTCCTCGCGGCGTCGCGGCGGCGGCTCGGAATCCACGACCCCGCACATGCGGACCGTCCGTGAAACCTCCGCGGGCGGACTGGTCGTCGACGGTCTCGGCGGCCCCCCGGACAAGCTGTGCGCGGCCCTCATCGGGCGCACCGACCGACGCGGCCGGCTGCTGTGGTCCCTGCCGAAGGGGCACATCGAACAGGGCGAGACCGCCGAACAGACCGCGATGCGTGAGGTCGCCGAGGAGACCGGCATCCGCGGATCCGTCGTCGCCTCCCTCGGCAGCATCGACTACTGGTTCGTCACCGAGGGCCGGCGCGTCCACAAGACCGTGCACCACTACCTCATGCGATCGCTGGGCGGCGAACTGTCCGACGCCGACATCGAGGTCACCGAGGTGGCCTGGGTGCCGCTGTCCGAGCTGGACTCCCGCCTCGCCTACGCCGACGAACGCAAACTGGCGGAGATCGCCGGTCAGCTCATCGCCGAGATGGAACCCTCGCGCGTCAGGAGGACCGACGCGGAATGACAGTGGCATCGCGTCCGGCATGGCGACGATCCGGTGCCAGGGTTCTCTCGGCGCTGACGCTCGTCCTGATGATGATCGGCGCCGTCGTCGGCGCCGGGGCCGCGGCCGCGCAACCCACGACGCAGAACCCGGCCGCATCGACCACCGGGGTGCCGGCGACGAAATCGCGCACGCAGCCGACGTTCCTCGAACTGCACATCGACGACGTCACCCCCACCGCGGTGACCACCACGACCGACCCCGTGGTGACCGTCCGCGGAACCGTCGCGAACGTCGGCGACCGGCCGGTCACCGACGTCGGCGTCCGGTTGCAGCGCGCACCCGCGGTGAGCTCGAGCGAGGAACTGCGCACCTCCCTGGACCTCGACCAGGGCGAGTTCGACGTCGTCGGACCGTTCGTGGAGGTCGCGTCCAGTCTCGACGAGGGTGAGCGGAAGCAGTTCACGCTGACCCTGCCGCTGCGCTCGGTGTCGGGGTGGTCGCTCGACATCACCGAACCCGGCGTCTACCCGCTGCTGGTCAACGTCAACGGCACCCCCGCGTACGGCGGGCAGGCCCGCCTCGACGACGCCCGGTTCCTGCTGCCCGTGCTGGGGCTGCCCCGGGCGGCGGGCACCACCGGCAACGCACCGCAGGGCACCGACTCCGGATCGGTGAGCGCCCCCGTTCCGCCCGACACCTCCGACCCGCTCGCGGTCACGATGCTGTGGCCGCTCGCCGACCGACCGCGACTGGCGGCCGGGATCCCCGGCTCCGTCAACGACAAGGTCCGCCTCGTCGACGACACCCTCGCGGAGTCCCTGTCCCAGGGCGGACGACTCGAGCAACTCCTCGCCGCCGCCGAACACGCCACCGGGCCCGACGTCGACCGGGACAAACGGTTGACCGACAGCCTGTGCCTGGCCGTCGACCCGGACCTGCTCATCACCGTCAACAACATGTCCGGCGGATACCTCGTGGTGGACGACCCGGCGAATCCGTCCGGGCCCGCACACGAGGGCACCGGACGCGACGCCGCAGCCGCCTGGCTCGATCGACTGGAAGTGCTCGCCCGCACCATGTGCATCACCGCCGTGCCGTTCGCTCAGGTGGACCTCGAGGCGCTGAGCCGGGTCGGCGACCCCTCGCTCATCGCGAGCGCACTGCAGTCGCCGTCCGACATCGTCGACTCGATCCTGGGGGTGACGTCACTGCGCAACGTCACCTGGCCGGACTCCGGCGTCCTCGACGACACGTCGGCGCAGATGCTGCACGGCCTCGGCCCGACGACGACCCTGCTGGCCGCCAACGCCGTGGAGTCGACCTCGTCGTCGGGCAAGACGGTGACGATCGCCGGTGGGGGAGCGGACGCGGTGACCGCCGCACTGTTCGACGTGTCCGCGGGCGCCGCACTGGCGGCGGTCGGCTCCAGCCCGCAGACGCCGTCGTACGTTCCCGAGCGGGCGCGCTACAACCTGGACCGGGACTCGCGCACGGCCCGCCTGCAGGACGCGTTGGGCGCGGTGACCTGGTCGTCGTTGCAGGAACCGGACACCGACACCCCGAGCCGAACGGTCGACCGTTCGATGTTGATCGCCCCGCCGCAACTGTGGTCCGCCGACGGCGACGAGGCCACGACCGTGCTGTCGACGGTGTCGACCCTGCTGCGCACCGGACTCGCGACCCCCCGACCGCTCGCGAAGGTCGCCGAGCAGCGGCCCGCGACACCCGAGGTCGCCTCACTCGTCTACCCGCAGCGCGCGATCGTCGACGGCACCCCCGAATCCGTCGAGTCGGGGGTGGCCGCGCAGGCGCCGCGCATCGACGAACTGATGCAGACCCTGGTCGACGACCCGCAGGTCCCGCTCACACCGAACCAGTTCATGGCACCACTACGCGAGGACCTGGTCCGCGCGATGAGCCTGTCCGGCCGACGCGACCAGGACACCGCGACCGCGAACGCCGCCGACGCGGCCGCCCACGTCCGGGTCGGCAACGTGGCGATCGCGATCGACTCCATGTACGCCGCGGTCACGATCCTCGCCCCGGGCGGGGTGTACTCGCTGGCCTCCGAACAGAGCCCCCTGCTGCTGGTCGCCCGCAACGATCTCCCCGTCGCGATCACCGTGAAACTGCGCGTCGACGCCCCCGACGAGATGCACGTCACCGACATCGGGCCGCAGCAGTTGCCGCCGCGGGGCAGCCGATCGTTGCAGGTCCCCGCCGAGGTCTCCGACTCCCGCACCATGGTGGTCGATTTCTCACTCACCACCGAAAGCGGCCAGAACCTGGGCGAACAGACTTCCGTCACGGTGCGGTCGAACGCGTACGGTCAAGCATTGGCGATAATTACCGCGGGTGCTGGTGCACTCCTGCTGTTCCTTGCCGGGCGACGCCTCTGGCACCGGTACCGGGGCCAGCCGGATCGAGCCGACGAAGGGTATGAACGTCCATGACCGAGGACTCTCGCGACGAGGGCTATCGGTCGTCGGCGCAGCAGGCGCCGTGGGAACGCGGCCCCCGACCGGGCACACCGGGCCGGCCACCGCAGGGCGGGCCGCAGCTGGGCACGGCGCCTGCTGCGC